>NZ_JBVILA010000019.1:128203-136386 GCF_055580625.1 Amycolatopsis sp. NPDC031561
AAAACCAACATCCCCCCCCCCCCCCCACCCCAACCACCCACCCACCCTGGTTCCCCAAAACCCCCCCTCCCACCTTCTACCCCCCCAACCTTCCCCTCCCCGACACCCGCCCTGAGGCCGATACACCGAGAGTCGGCACGAGCACGACACATCTACGTCACTCCCAATGGAACCCGTATTGCCCTCACGGCAAGCCTGCTCCCGCAGCCTTCGACTTGCCTTTTCGGCCCCTCTCGCCTGGCCAATCGTCCCTCAACGCGTCGAAACCGTCCTCGGGGACCCGTGCGATCACTAGTTTGGTGTTCGTCGCACAAAAAGGGGGATCCCGATGGTGTCGGATCTGGCGCGCAGTCCGTCGATGTCGCCGAGGCGGGCGCGGTTCGTGCGGAACTGGACCAGCAGGCTGGTCGCGTTCGGCGAGTTCATCGACGGCTACGACCTGCTCGTCATCGGCGCCGCCGTGCTGTTCCTCAAGCCGTATTTCCAGCTCACCGCGTTCCAGGTCGGGCTCGTGACCGCCGCGGCGTTCGTGGGTACGGCGCTGGGCCTGGTGGTCTTCGGTGATCTGTCCGACCGGTTCGGCCGCCGGGTGATCTTCATGATCAACCTGGTGTTCTTCGTGGTGGCGTCCATCGCCGCGGCGTTCGTCCAGGAGGTGTGGCAGCTGGTCGCGGCCAGGTTCGTGCTCGGTGTCGCGGTGGGCATGGACATCCCGACCTCGCACGCGTTTCTCACCGAGATCGCGCCCAAGTCCCGTCGGGGCCGGATCGCGGGCAGCCTGCCCAACATGATGTGGCTGAGCGGCGCCATCTCGTCGGTGCTGTGCGCGCTGGCGCTCCAGCCGTTGTTCGGTGACGAGACCTGGCGGTGGCTCTTCGGCCTCGCCGCGCTCCCGGCGGCCGCGGTGCTGGTGGCGAGGCAGTTCCTGCCGGAGTCGCCTCGGTGGCTGAGTGCGCGCGGCCGCGAGGAGGAGGCGCAGCGGATCTACGACGCCCTGGGGTTGGAGCCGCCGAAGCGCGAGGTCGTCGAGAAGCGGAGCTACCGGATGTTGTTGTCCGGCGGTGCGTGGCGGCGGCTGGCGACGGTCACGGCGTTCTTCGCGATCCAGGCCTTCGGAGGCGCGGTGGCGACGGTCGCGGGACCGTTGATCATCAGTAGTACGGGCATCGGGGTGTCCAACACGCTGTACTTCTCGCTGCTGGGTTTCGTGGTGGGGTTGATCGCGGTGGCGCTCGGCGCCCTGGTCATCGACCGGATCAACCGCCGCTGGCTGGGCGTGTGGACATGTCTCGGCGTGTTCGCCGCCGGGCTGGGCATCGCGTTCACCGGCGAGCGGGCCGGCGTCGGACTGGTGGCCTTCTGGGTCGTGTACGCCATGCTGACCTGGTTCGGCCCGGGCGTGTTGTCGTGGGTGTGGAGCACCGAAGCGTTCCCCACCTCGCTGCGAGGGCTGGGATCCGGTATCGCCCAGTGCGTGACCCGGCTCGCGATCGCGCTCAACGTCTTCCTCGCGCCCATGCTGGCGCAGAAGCACGGCATCACGATCGTCGCGTGGTACGCCGGTGCGTTCTTGATCAGCGCGGTGATCGTGCTGGTGTCGCCATGGCTGGCCACCACGGGTGTCGAGCTCGAGGAAACCAACAGTGTCGAGTCCGGAAAGCCGGCGTGAAGATGAACCACCCAGCCCTCAGCGGAACCCGGCCGCGCCAGGCCCGGCAGGCCAACACGGCCGCCGTGCTCCAACTGCTCGTCCAGCGTGGTCCGCTTGCGCGCAGCGACATCGCGAAGGAGCTGTCCCTCAACCACGGCAGCGTCAGCAGGATCATCGAACCTCTGCTGTCGGCCGGAATAGTTCGCGAACTCGTCGAGCAGTCCACCCGGGTCGGCAGGCCCCGGGTGCCGGTGGAGCTGAACCCGTCCGGCCGGTACGCGGTCGGCGTGCACCTCGGCCTCGAACGGACCACGGTCGGACTGATCGACCTTGCCGGTCACAGTGTCCGGACACAGACCGAGAACCGTGATCCGGCGGACAGCGCCGCCACGCTGAGCCGCGCCGCCGAACTGGCGGCCGGGCTGGCGGACTCCGCGCCGGGACCGGTGCTGGGCATCGGAGTGGCCGTCGGCGGCGAGGTGGACCGGGTGGCGGGCCGGGTCGTGCGCAACGACGTGCTGGGATGGGCCGACGTCGGGGTCGCCGACGTGGTGCGTGAGCGGACCGGGCTCGACGTCGTGGTGGACGGGAACGTGTGCGCCCTGCTGGGCGCCGAGCTCACCTTCGGCGCGGGACTGGGCCAGGACAAGGTTTCGTACCTGTTCGTCGGCAACGTCGCGGAGACGGGGTTCCTCAGCCGGCCGGTGGGGACGTCCTCGGACGGCATCGTCCAAGGCGGCTTCGGCCGCATCCTCGTGCCCGGCCTCACCGATGGCGGTCACGGACCCTTCGGCGAATGCGGGACGGACGTGGCGTTGCTCGCCGCGGCCCGGTCCGCCGGGCTCACGGCGAGCTCGCTGACGGACCTGATCCGCTTGGCGGACACGGATCCGGTCGCGATCGGGCTCCTCGAAGCGCGCAGCGCCCAAGTGGCTCTGGTGGCCGACACGGTGTACGACCTGATGCGCCCGCGCATGATCATCCTCGGCGGCAGCGGCGCACCGTCGGACCGATGGCTCGACGCGGTGCGCGAACGCGTCGAGACGACTCCGCCGGAGGCGCTGACCCGGCCACGGTCACCGGGCAACCCGCTGGTCACCGCCGCGGCGGGACTCGTCGTGCGCGCCTTCTTCACCCGGGGAACCGCCGAATGAGCAGGGGAACGGTCATGAACGACGTGGTGGTGCTCGGCGGCGCGGGCGGTATCGGCTCGGCCGTCGTCCATGCTCTGCTGGCGGAGGGACGACGGGTCGCGGCGGTGGACGTCGTGCCACCGCCGCCGGAACTGGCCGACATCCCGTGGATCCGTGGTGACGCAACGGATCCGGCCGTGATCGGCACCGCGTTCGACGCGCTCGGCGGCGTGACCGGGCTGGTGCATTGCCTGCTGAGCGAGCATCGCGCTCCTCTCGCCGAGCAGACACCGGACGCGCTGCGACGGGTGCTGGACATCGGCGCGGTGTCCGCGCTGGAACCGTTGCGGCAACTGGTCGCCCGCGCCGGCGGAAGGCCGTGCGCCGCGGTGCTGGTCAGTTCGATCCACGCGGGCCTGGCCTGGGGCGGGCAGGCGCCGTACGCGATGGCCAAGGCCGCGCTGGAGGCTCTCGGCCGCGCGGCCGCCGTGGAATTCGGACCGCGCGGGCTCCGGTGCAACGTCGTCCGGCCCGGGTTCGTCATGGTGCCGCGTAACGCGCATCGCTGGAAGGACAAGGCCACCCGTGAAGCGCTGACCGAGGTGCAGCCACTCGGGGAGCTCGGCAGGCCCGACGACGTCGCGCGCGTGATCGCCTTCCTGCTCAGCGATCAGGCCAGGCTCGTCTCCGGTGAGACCGTCACCGTGGACGGCGCGATGACCGCCGCTCTGCCCGAGCCGGGCTCAACCGGAGTTGACCGGCTCTGAAACCTCGGCGGGACTTGAACTGCCGGACGGTGGGACGTGCCGCAGCACGACCGCGGCCATGACGGCCAGCGCGAGAATGGCGGCGCCGGTGATGGCGGCGGAGAGGTTGAGCCCGCTGGTGAACGCTTCTTTGGCCTGCGCCAGCAGCGCGGGGGAGACGTGGGGCGTGGACATGGCGCCGGACAGGCTCTCGCCGACGGCAGGGGCGGTGCCGGTCATCCGATCGCGGTACACCAGTGTGGTCAGGCTGCCCAGCATGGCCACCCCCATGGCGACGCCGAGTTCCTGGACGGTCTCGGACATCGCGGCGGCGGAGCCTGCCCTGTCGGCGGGGGTGGTGCCGACCACCAGGTCGGAGCCGAGCGCCCCCACCGAGCCGAATCCGAGGTACACCAAGGCGAATCCGCCCACGATCAGGCCGATGCTGTCGGGGCCGCGCACCTGGGTGAGCAGCACGTAGCCGAGGGCGGACAGCACGAGCGTGCCCGAGACGACGTAGCCGGGCCGCACGCGCCGCGCGAGCAGGGGCGCGCCGATGGCGGCCACGACCATCGCCAGTGCGGGTGGGCCCATCCACGCGCCCGCGGCCAGCGGGGAGAGTTCTTCGACGAGCTGTAAGTGCTGAGTGACCAGATAAAGCGCACCGCCGACACCGACGAGCCCCACCAAGAGAACACCGAGGGCGGTGCCGGACGAGCGATCGGTGAACAGCGCGACGTCGAGCAGCGGGTCGCTCAGACGGCGCTGGCGGTGGACGAAGGCCAGGGTGAAGACCGCGCTGGCCACCAGCGTGACGTTGGTCTGGGCGTCGAAGCCGTGGGTGGCCGCGTGCTTGATCGCGTAGACCAAGGGAAGGATCGCGCCCAGCGAGAGCGCGACGCTGACCAGGTCGACCCGCCCGGACTCGGCGGCGCGATACTCCGGCAGCAGCACCGGCGCGGTCACGAGCACGAGCGCCGCGATGGGAATCGCGAGCAGGAACGCCGAGCCCCACCAGAAGGACTCCAGCAGCACGCCGCCGACGAGCGGCCCGGCGGCCATGCCGAGGGCGAAGGTGGTCGCCCACACGCCGATCGCCAGTGCTCGTTGGCGGACGTCGGTGAACATGTTGGTGATCAGGGCGAGGCAGGAGGGCATGAGCGTCGCGCCCGCCACGCCCAGCAAGGCCCGTGCCGCGATGAGGATCTCGGCACTGGGAGCGAAGGCGGCGACGATCGAGACGAGGCCGAACGCCGCGGTGCCGATCATGAGAAGACGGCGGCGACCGAGCCGGTCCCCGATCGCGCCCATGGTGACCAGCAGCCCGGCGATCACGAGTCCGTAGGAGTCGAGGATCCACAGCGCTTGCGTGCTGGTCGGCTGTAGGTCGACAGAGAGAGCCGGGAGGGCGAGGTAGAGCAGGGTCACGTCGAGCCCGAGCAACATCGTCGGCAGGGCAAGGACTCCGAGGCCGGTCCATTCCCTCGGCCCGGCCCTGCTCGAATGCGCTGTCGCTGTTTCCCTGGGGTTTTCCGGCACGACGGACTCCCTCCGATCAGGTCAACGGGTCTTTCGGCGAATTCAGAAGCCCCTCGGGGGCGTCGGGTTCCATGGCGACGACCGCGGTTTCCACCGGGCAGCGCGACGGCGGGCAGGTGCTGACGTCGCAGAGCCGGCACACCTCGTAGCCTCGGGACGGATGAGTGATCATCGCGGTCAGCATGCGTTCGAGGAGGCTGTCGAGCACGACGCGTTCCTGTTTGCTCGCCTCGGGCAGGAGTTGCTCCAGAACCGCGCGGCGGGCGGCGAGGATGTGCCGCGCCTCGCGATGGCCGGCGTCGGTCAGCACCACCGAGGTGGTCCGGCGGTCGTCGTCGAGATGGCGCCGCTCGGCGAGCCCGTCGCTCTCGAGCAGATTGACCAGGCGGATCGTGGCCGGGCGGCTGACGCCGAGGAATCGCTGCAGGGTGCCCATGGTGAGACCTTCGTACTGAGCGGTCATGGCCAGCGTGGCCGCGAGCGCGCCACTGCGGCCGGCCACCGTTTCGACGGCGGACACGAGTTGGTCGTGCACTCCGGTCACGACTGCGCCTAGCAGGTTCAGGGTGCGGTCCGTGTCGGTAAACATGACGTCATGTTCGCCCATCCGGTGGCTTTGAGCATCGGCCAGTAGGACGAGCCAGGGATCCGAACCAGTCGACGATGCGCCGCGCGCCCGTTCCGTCCGGATCACGATCAGGGTCGTAGACGCAGACGGTGATGCCGACGCACCCCGGCTCACCGAGCGCGGCGGTGGCGAGTTCGCCGAGCTGGTCCCAGCTCAGCCCGCCTGGCTGGGGGTAGCTCACCGCGTCGAGGGCGTCGCTCGACAGCACGTCGAGGTCGATGTGCAGCCACCAGCGCGTGGTGTGGGCCCGGATGCGGGCCAGCGCCTTTCGGGCGTGTTCGGCGGCGCTGTCCTCGTCGAGGGTGAGCTCTTGCGCCGTGACCAGCCGGATCCGTTCGGCCAGCGACGGCGCGTCACCGGCGGCGATCTCGGCGCCGTCGCGGGGCCCCAACGCGACCACGGCGCTTTCGTCGAGCACGGGCAACTGCGACTCGAGCGACTCCGGCAGTTGTTCGCGATGCTGTCCCAGCAGGAACCCGAGCTCTGAGTCGGCGGCCTCGCCGGTGTCGGACTCGTGCGGTGGCCAAGCGTCTTCGTGGCCGTCGATGAACAGCAGCCCGATCCGGTCGTCGTCGAGCGCGTCCTGGGCCCCGCGCAGGCAGCCGGGCAGGATCGCGCAGTCCCCGCCGAGCACCAAAGGCCGGTCACCGGCGAGCAGGGTCTCGGCCACCGCGGAGCGCGTGGCGGTGGTCACGGCTTCGAGTCCGGGAAGGGATCGCACTCCCGAGGGCTCGTCGCGGTGGGCGACGGCCGCCGAGGTACCGATGGCGACGTTGCCGCCGTCGGTGACCGGCTCGTCGGCCCCGAGGGCGGCGCGCAGTCGTTCGACGAGCCCGGCGTCGCGCAGCGCCTTCGGCGCCAGGGCCTCGTGGTCCAGTCGTCCCGCGGAACTGAACGGGGCACCGATCACTCGCATTCCGTCTGCCTCCTGACGTAGTGGTTCGCGGACCCGGGGATCAGGCCAGGTCGCGCCGCACGATGACCCGTCCCGGCGAGGGGCGTTCGGTCTCGGTGAACCCGTGACGCTCGAACAGGTCCACGGTGCCCATGTGCAACTCCCCGGCCGAGTAGCGGCGATGCCCGGAATCGGTGGGGTAGGCCTCGAGGGTGTGCGCGCCGTGCCGCTCGGCGTGGCGGACCGCGGCGGCGAGCAGGTGGTCGGCCACGCCGTGGCGGCGATGCCCGGTCTTGACGTAGAAGCACGGCACCGCCCACACGCCGGAGTCGTCAGGCTCGTCCGGGCGCAGGGTTCGCGAACCGCGCAGCCGCACGTACGCGGGGCGCGGCGCCACCGCGCACCAACCCACCGGAGCCTTGTCGCGGTAGGCCAGCAGCCCGGGCACCTCGCCGTCGCGCACCAGGCGGGAGAACTCGGCTCGCGCGGACGCGCCGCGCATCCGGTCGTACTCGGGTCCCGAGGACACTCGCCAGTACATGCACCAGCAACCCTCGCAGCCCCCGTTGTCGCCGAACGCCTCCACGAGGTCGTCCCACCGGTCTTTCTCGGCCGGGTGGATCGTCACGTCGTCGACGCGTCGAGCGCTCATCATGTGCTCCTCTCTCGATCAGCGACTGAGGGCGGGCACCGATCTTTCGACGGGGCAGTCGGCCGGGGGACATACGGAGTAGTCGCAGAACCGGCACACGCGATCCGCGCGGGACCGGTCCTTGACCAGATGAGCGAGCACCGGCTCCACGATCTCGGCCACGACGGCGCGTTGGGCGTCGCTCAGCGGGGCGAGGACCCGGGCCACCACCTCGCGGCGCCGCGTCACGACCTCCGTGGCCGCGGCACGCCCCTGCTCGGTCAACCAGAGCGAGACGGCTCGCTGGTCGGTGGTGTCACGGCGGCGTTCGACCAGATCCGCCGCGACGAGCCGGTCGACGAGGCGCACCGTGCCGGAGCCGGTGAGCCCGATGACCCGGCCGAGGGCGTCGACCCGGGCTCCCGGCGCCGACAGCAGTGTCGCGAGGGCGGCCGTGCCGACCGCCGACTGGCCCGCGACGTGCGTATTGCCCGCCTCGAGCTCGTCGGACAGCGCCACGACGAGCGCGGCGAAGAGGTTCGCGGTCCGGTCGTCCATGGCTCCAGTATATATGACTGACGCAGTCATACAATTCGAGCGGAGCGCCGCCCCGCCGCCGATGGTCGCGCGGCGGGGCGGGCGGGGAGTAGCGATTCGGGTTGTTGAGGGTTAAAGCGAACGTGGCGGGGTCGGCGACTCCGCGCGACGCCGGCCTAGGGCACCGACCGTGTGGATTTCGGTGCGTTGGATACATCCCAGGTGTGAAGGTCACCCGACAGGACACGTTCGCCGTACTCCTCATGGGAACCCGAATCGCGTGTTCGTGGACGAGATCGGCGACGGGGTGAAGGCGTCCTTTATCGCTTCCGATGCCGAGCGGCCGTGGGGGGGGGGGGGGAGGGGGGGGGGAACGAAACACAACAAAAAGAGTGGCGGGGAGCCACAACAAGAAAAGAGGGT
>NZ_JBVILA010000019.1:136396-205014 GCF_055580625.1 Amycolatopsis sp. NPDC031561
GAGTGGGGAAGACCTCTCTTTCTTTCTTCCAGATCGAAACTTCCCCTGAAACAACCCCCCCTTCAGACCCCCCACCCCCCAAGAGGTTTCCCCCCCCCACTCCCCGGGGAGGCCGGTGTGGTCTTCACGGTGGTGGGGATCGGCGGCTTGGTCGTGCGTGGCGATTCGGGTTATCAATTAGTCCTCTGAATGCGGTCGAGCGCATTCAGATCACCGCACGAGAATGTTGGAGAACTGCCAGGGGTCGTCGGGCGGGGTCAGTCCGAGGTAGTCGTCGAACGGGCCCGGTCCGGTCGCCTGGGGCGTCCAGTCGCTGCGCACCGAGGGGGTGGGGCCGAGATAGGGCGCGGCGATCGAGAGGATCTCGTGGTGGTCGAGGTCGTCGGGCCTGCACAGACCCCGGTCCGGATGGCGTACGGCGGAGAACACCGCCGCCAGTACCGAAGCCGCGACCTGCAGCGTGGTGGCGTTCTGCCCGGTCACCAGCTTCCGGGTCTCCTCGATGGTCAGCTGCGAGCCGGTCCACCAGGCCCCGAGGTCGTGACCGAGCAGAAGCACACCGAGCTCGTCGGCGCCGGTGAGGATCTCGTCGGTCATGATCCGCTGGCGCTCCTGGAGCCGGAACCCCCGCATTTTGCACTCGTGCACCGAGGCCAGCGCCGCGTCGGTGGGCAGGTACGCGTAGTGCACCGTCGGGCGGTAGACGACCGTTCCGTCGTCATCGGTGACGGTGAGATGGTCGCTGATCGTCACGGCCTCGCCGTGCCGGATCAACATCCCCTGGATCGGCCCCGACAAGGGCACCCACGAGCGCACCCAGGTGGCCATCCCCGGACGGGCGAGGCAGATCTGGTTGCCGGTGCCGTATTCCGGGACCACCGCGCCCGGCGGCAGCTCACATTCGTGGGTGCCCCACCCGAGTTCGGCGGGAGCGACGCCTTCCTCGTAGAAGCCCTCGACCGACCAGGTGTTGACGAACTCCTCTGGCTCTTTGGGCAGCGATCCGATCTGGGTGTCGCGCTCGGAGATGTGGATGGCCCGGGTGCCGGTCTCCATCGCCATCCGCGCGTGGTCGGCCTCGCCCAGCGCCCGCTCGATCCGGGCCCGGCGGTCCGGGTCCTCGACGCCTTCCTCGAGCATGGCCGTGGCGACGTCCTCGAGCCCGACCTTGGCCCAGTGGCTCACCAGGCCCGGATTGGCGCCGTGCTCGATGATCGCGGTCGGCCCGCGGCCGCCCCAGTCGCGGCTCAGGCGCCGCAACGAGTGGTGGCGGGCGTAGAGGGTCTTGTCGGTCGGGTGCCGGGCGTTCATGTCGGCGTAGGGATCCCACTGCTCGACCGAAGTGTCGACGTAGAGCACGCCGTTGTCTCGGCACCAGCCGATGATGTCCTCGGTCCCGATGTTCCAGGTCAGGTTCACCAGCAGATCGCCGGGACCGACCAACTCGGCGAGGGTCTCGGCGAGGTTCTCGGGAGTCAGCCGCCGCTGGACGAACCGGCATCCGGCCTCGAGCGTTTCCGGGATCTCCGGGCGCCGGTCGGTCATGTCCAGCACGGTCAGCCGGTCGTGGGGCATGTCCAGGTGGGCGAGCAGCAGCGGCTGCAGGCACTGGGACACCGACCCGCAGCCGAGGACCAGCACCCGTCCCTGGACGGAAAGGCGTTTGTGTTCGGTCATGATCCGCCTCCGATGCAATGTGTCGGCAACGGCGGGAAACCGTTGAAGCCGATCGAGGAATAGCTCGCGGTGTAGGCGCCGGCACTGAGAAAGTCGACCCTGTCACCGATCTGGAGTTCTTTGGGCAACGCGTAGGCGGCGTCGCGGTAGATCACGTCGATGCTGTCGCAGGTCGGCCCGGCCATGATCACCGGCTGCGTCGGCCCGCCGCGCTCGGTCTCGACCTGGTACTGGATCGCCTCACCCTCGGTCTCGGCGAGCCCGCCGAAGCGGCCCGCGTCCAAGTAGACCCAGCGTTCGGCTCCCTCGAACGGTTCTCGCACCGAGACCACCTGGGTGCGCAGCACGCCGGCCTCGGCACTGATCGAACGGCCGGGCTCGGTCACGATTCGCGGGCGCCGGGTACCGGGGAACCACCGGTCGATCGCCTGCTCTATCGCTTGTCCGAAATGGATGATCGGGGGGACGGGTTCGGCGTAGCGGGCCGGAAAGCCGCCGCCGAGGTTGAGCATCTCGAGTTCCACGTCGTTGGCGCGCAGCTTTTCGAACGCCTCGGCCGCGGCGGCGATATTGGGCTCCCACCGCGCCGGCTCGAGTTGCTGGGAGCCGACGTGGAAGGACAAACCGTAGGGACGCAGACCCAGCTGCGCCGCCTGTGTCATCAACTCGACGGCGTACTCGAGTGAACAGCCGAAGTTGTCGCCAAGCCGCCACCGCGCCCCGGCGCTCTCGCTGAGCAACCGGCAGAACACCGCCGCCCCAGGGGCCGCTTCGGCGATCTTTTCGAGCTCGCGCACGTTGTCGAACACGAACATCGACACACCCCGCTCGTGGGCATAGGCGATATCCGCGCTCTTCTTGATGGTGTTGCCGTAGGACAGCGAGCCGGCATCGGCTCCGTTGGCGAGACACAGGTCGATCTCGGCCCGGCTCGCGACGTCGAAGCAGGCGCCCAGCTTCACGAGCAGGGCGATCACCGCCGGTTGCGGGTTCGCCTTCACCGCGTAGTACGGGGTCGCGTACGGCAACGCGGCCTGTTGTTCGTGGTAGCGCCGGGCCACCACGTCGAGGTCGAGCACCAGGCAGGGGGTGGACGGATCGTGGTCGTGGAGCCACCGCGCGATGCGGGGGCTGAACGCGGCCACCGTCATCCGACCACCTCCGCGGTGAAGGGAGCCGCCGCTCGGTCCAGTTCCACGTCGAGGGCCAGGGTCAGGCACCGGCAGCCGCCGCCGGCCTTGCCGAACTCGGAGACATCGCACACCGCCGGCTCGAAGCCGCGGCGCTCGAGTTCGCGGCCCAGCCGCGGTGTGCAGTGCGGCATCACCACGGTGCGCCCGGCCACCACGGCGTTCGCGCAGAACGCCGCTCCTTCTTCCGGCGTCAGAACCACTGGATCCTCGACGAGCTCGGCCAGTTCTGCCCGACCGGCGGTGGTGAAGGCCTCCGGCAGCACCATCGCCGTCCGGTCGTCGAGCGGGCAGAATCCCAAATCGACGTGGTAGTAGCGGGGATCGGTGAGCTCGAGCGCGGTCACCGCCCAGCCGCGGCGTGCCCGCAGGCCGTCGTAGGCCGACTCGGCGGACCGGGGGCCGTAGCCCGCCACGAGCCCGCCGCCGAACGCCACCGCGTCGCCCGCGCCTTCCTGCGGCGCGGCGGGTGGCGGCTCGATCGTCCAGCCCAGTTCCTCGAACCGGCCGCAGACGTGCTCGATCTCGGGGGCGCGTTCCGGGTTGCTCATCCGGGCAGGCGTGACCGTCGTGCCGTCGACGATGCCGGCATTGGCCGTGAAGACCATGTCCGGCAACCCCGGTTCGGCGGGCACGGTCCGGACCTCGGTACCGGCGGCCTCCAATGTGGACACTAGGTCGTCCCACTGCCGCCACGCCCGATCGGAATCCACTCGCACGTCCGGGTCCATCCAGACGTTGATGGAATAGGTGACGTCGAAGTGCTCGGGCGAACACATCAGAACGCCGCGGCCCCATCCGGGACCACCTTCTATTGCCTCCTCAGGTGCCTTGGAAGTCGGTGTCATTGCCATCCTTTCCTGTCGGTTCGGCGTCGTCAGCTCAGTACTCGAAGAGCTCCTCGTTGTGTGCCACGCGCGGGGGCCACGGGTTGTGGTACCGGGCGCACTCCTCGATGGGATGTCCGTGGAACAGTCCATAGTTGACGTGGTCGGGCGGGAACTCCTCGGTGGAGATGTAGTCGAGGATCAGATACGGCCAGACCTCCGCGTCGACCTCGTCGAAGGATTCGTGCACCGTTCGCGAGTCACTGGTGACGTCGGTGGGCACGAGGACGTCGGTGTGATAGACGGCGGAGTAGCGGGTCGGGTCGAAGTTGTCCGGGATGTAGTGCGGCCGCTTGCGTTCGGCCACGTCGCGGTGACCGTCGGAGCTCTCGTTGTGCCAGCTCGCGCTGGGCACGTGCGGGCATCCGATGCCGCCGTTGCCGATCGACCGGAACGCCGTCTCGCGGACGAACTCGGTCGCGTCCTCGAACGAGTCCTGCAGCCCCCGTTTGGCCAGGGAGTTGGCGTAGTGACCCGGCGAGTTCATCGAGAACATCAGTCCGCCGGGGATGCGCCGATCGTGATTGACCGTGCGGTGAGCGCCGGAGTAGAAGATGTTGCAACCGGCCTTGAACACGGTCAGCACCCCGTCGGGACGGCGGAACGGGACCGCTTCGGTGTAGATCACGTCCTGCTCGATGGGCGCGTGTTCGACCAGGTAGAGATTGGACAGCTCCACGCAGACGTCGACGAGTTCCTTGCCTGGCCGGGCGTAGGCCAAGTCCCTGCTGTTGACCATGATCAGGAACCCGCTGCTCTCGCCGCGTTCGGCGCGGTCCTTCCATTCGCGGCGCTCTCGCTGGATCTTCGCCGCGACGTGATCACGACCCGCGTCGAGGTCGCCCTCGCTGATCCAGCACACGTTGGCGCCGAGTCCTTTGGGGCCGTCGGATCCCTGCATCGCCAGGCGTCCGAACAGGCACGGTTGCTTCTGGCCGAGCCACTTGAACAGCGCGGCGCGTTTGTCCATTTCGGACACTTCGGGTGCCAGCAGTGTTTCGTGTGCCAGCGCGATGTCGTCGCCGAGATCGACATCCGGGCTCATCTGCGGGAGCCGGGCTATCGCCTCTCTCAATGACCTTGTGGCGGCTGGAGTTTCTCGCGTACCGGCCAATGTCGTCATCAGACTTGTCATGGTGAATCCATCCTCTCGTCGCCTCGGTGTTCCATCGACGTTCCCCGCATGCAGGGGGTTGCATCCCCCAACCGACACCGTAGTGGGCAAATACGTCACTCGCTGACGTGGATACGACAGGCAATTTCTTGTTGATACCGCCAGTAGAGTGGAGTGCCCTGGGTGAAAAGACCGGTACCCGAAATCATGATCAGGCGGCGAATTCGGCTCCACAGCAAGGAAAACTCAGGTGACAACGGGTGAGCGAACACGCTCCGAAGTCGACGGACTTGACAGGGTCGGGCATGGTGGAGGCATCGTCTCTAGCCGATTCCCAGCAGGATGCGGAGGAGCTTCACCATGATCACCGAAACCGCCTCGCAGAAAGCTCAGGCTTATTACGAGCAGGCCGAAGCCATGTACGTCAGCCTGTACGGGCCGAACTTCCACCACGGCTACTGGCCCCGTCCCGACGACGGCACGACCTACGAACAAGCGCTGGAAAACCTGACCGGGCAGATCATCGACCGGGTCGGGGCGAGCCCTCGCGACCGGGTGCTCGACGTCGGCTGTGGTATCGGCGGACCGGCCATCCGGCTGGCCCGCACGACGGGCGCGCACGTGGTCGGTATCTCGAACGTCGCCACGCAGGTCGAGCAGGCCACCGCCAGGGCGGGCGCCGAGAACATGGCCGGACAGGCCAGGTTCGAGCAGGCCGACGCGCTGGAGTTGCCGTTCCCCGACGATTCGTTCGACGCGGCCATCGCCATCGAGTCGCTGATCCACATGGATCGCGACCCGGCGTTGCGTGAGATCGCCCGCGTTCTCCGCCCCGGCGGTGTCCTCGTCGCCGCTGACTTCTGCCTCAACGCCGTCGTCACCCCCGAGCGCCAGCGGGTGCTCGACCGGTACCGCGATCTCGATTCACTCAGCTCGTTTCACCGGCTCGACGAGTTCCCGCCGATGCTCCGCCGCGCCGGCCTGGAGCCCGTCGAACTCCTCGATGCCAGCAGTCACGTCGAGAAGTCCGTCAAGATGTGGTGGGAGCGAACCGAGGCCGACCTCGAAAACCTGACGAACCAGTACGGAAAACAGGAGCTGGACGACTTCATCGGGCTCTTCGACGACGTCATCAACCACGGTGGACCCGAGTACCTGATCTTCACCGCCCGCAAGCCCCTCGGCCCGCCGCGGGACTGACCTGCCCGATTGTCCACAAAAGACACTCGGGTAGTTCGGTGCTCGTAGTGCGTCTGCGCGGGAACGAGCGCCCGCAACACTTTCCCCGCTCGCACACGCCAAGAGAATGACGGTGTCCCCGACGCCATTTCCGGGGACACCGTCATCCACGCATTTCCGGGGTTTCGGCCCGGGAGGCCAAGTGGTTCTCGAGTCCGATTTCTGGCAGGCACGCGCTAAACGGGATACGGCCCAAGGCGTTTGTTTCCCGAATCGAGCGGCTGCGGCGGCGTCGTGTCCTCGCGCCGAGCACGCACAGGACCACCAGGATCAACCCGAGATGCAACGCGAATCCCAGCATGAGGTTCGCCACGAGCCGCCCGAGCAAGCCGCCCACCGACGTCACCGCGATCAACGCGACCAGCAAGGGCCAGCGGTACAACGGATATGGCCACGCGTCCCGCAGCAACGATCTCATTTCGGCCATCCCCGCTCCGCGGACGTCCCCGGATGCGCGACGGCGCGAACCGGGTGTGGTGATCCGAAGACCATGGAAACATTACATCAGACCTGCCCGCGCCTGTCGCCCGACGCGAGTGCCGGAAGACAGGGGTATCGCACGTTCGGCCAGGGCCAGGATTTCGGTCGCGGCGCCACCTTTCTCCGGTGAGTAAAACCGGATGACCTTGTTCGGCCCGGCCAGTAATCTCCGGTGGACGGCAGAACAGGGGAGTGATCGTGTCCAGCCACTTCGAGGCGATCGGAATCGGTGTCACCGGCCAGGACGAGTTCGGGGAGAAGGTCGTCTCTCTGATCGGTGCGGGCACAGCCCGGCAGATCACCGCGAAGATCAGCGAACATGTGTGGACCGATCCCTCGGGCGCCCGTCTGGTCGCGCAGATCCGCAACCGCGAGATCGAGTTCCTTCTGCCGTGCCTGGCCGGCACGACACCCGCGGTACCGGTGCGAGAAGTTCGCCTCGTCGATGACGAGACCGCGATGCTCGAACTCCTCGACGGCGTCGACGGGGAGATGGTCTGCCCCATCGCGGTGGAGCTCGAAGACCGAGCGGTCCTCGCCCATTCCGGCGGGCGGCTCGAGATCGGATCCCTGGTGCTGGCGGCTCTGGCCGAAGAGGTCACCGTGCACGCCGATGCCGAGGCTTACTTCGCCTCGCAGGACGATGACGGGCCGAAGTTCGCCGCCGACTTCTTCATCCCTTCCGGGACGTTCTCGCTCGCGGAGCGCTCGCCCAACCAGACGCCCTCCGCGCACGCGCTGTTCGCCGGCGAGGTCATCGAGGTCGATACTCCGGTGAACACCTTTACCGATAAGGCTTTTCATCGGATCCGGGCCCGCACCATCGCCTCGATCGAGCTCGATGTCGCCATCGCGACCAGCGGCCTCGATCAGCCACCCGCGCGCGGCAACATCGTGACCGGGACCTTCTTCCTGACTGGAAGTTTGGGACTGGAGCCGACCGAACCCGCGGAAAGCTCGCCGAAGCGACGGCGCTGGTTCAGGCGATAGTCTCTACCGCAGGTGGAGTCCTTGTCGCCGCGGCAGGGCCACTTCTCCTGGGTGTCCTCCACGACACGACCGGCAGCTGGACGGCGCGCTTCTTCTCCTCGCCGGGAGCCCTGATGCCGAACGCCGTGCCGATCCCGCACCGGCCCCGGCCGGCACCGCGCGGGCGCCAGAGGCTCCGGTCGTTCGTCACGATTGTCGTGGAGGGCTTGGCCCTGGTGGGCTACGCGATGACCGGATTCCAGCCGATACCGCCTCCGCCGGAGGGAGCCATCCCGCGGCAAAGGACGGGATCGGACTGAGCGGCCCGGTCCCCGTATCCTCTCGGCGTGGCGACACTTGATGATCTGGTCCGGTTGGTCACGCCGCCGGAGAACCCGGTCGGTTTCGGCGGAGACTGGCAGGCGGTCGAGGTCGAGCTCGGGCTTGTTCTGCCGTCTGACTTCAAGGAACTGGCTGCTCGCTATGGGGAGGGAGTTTTCGATGACATCTCCCTGCTGAGCCCCGATGATCTCCTCACGAGCGCGCGTGATTTCCTCCCGATGGCCGGAGGCTTTCGAGATGAGTTTCCGGAAGCAGTGCCGTTCCCGCTGTGGCCGGAACCCGGGGGTGTGCTGGAGTGGGCTCGCACCGGCAACGCCGACTCGCTGTGCTGGCTCACCGGCGGCGAGCCTGACGACTGGACGACCGTGGTCTGGAACCCGCGGGACAGCGCGGATCGCTACGAGTTGAGTGCGGTGGCGTTTCTTTGCGCCTACTTCGGCGGGGAGCTCGACGTGCCCTTGCTCGGATCACCGCCGCCGGTGCCGTGGTTCGACCCCCATCGCGATCGATCCCACGTCCTTGTCGGTCTTTCCGGCGGCGAGCAGTCGTATGAGCAGAGGCTCCGGATCTTGCGCGACGCTGTGAGACCCACCGCCGACCGAGGCGCGTTCGACGGAGGAGAAAGTGGCCGCCAGGATCATTTCAAGGCCGTCGACCGAGACTGGTTGCTGACCTACGAAAACGCTTACGGGCACGGGATACGGGTCGCGTACCCGCCGGAAGACGACGAGGAGGCACGCACCGTGATCCTGGACGCCGTCGACGCGATGGGCTGTCAGGTGCGGTCGATCACGACGTACGAGGGAGAACCCACCTGGTCACGAGGCGAGTGACACGTCGGCTGGGTATCGGCCCGACGAACGAAAAGCCCGCGCCTGGGAGCGGGCTTTTCGTTGGCCTCACGGAACTAGACGACCTCCAGCCCGATCACGTAGCCGTCCGGGTCGAACAGGTTGCGGTCCGGCGCATACGGGCTCGGGCCACCGTTCTGGCTCGCCCACGGCGTGAACTTCGCATCTCCGTCGCCTTCACCGACGTCGCGCGCGAAGATCATGAACCGGAAATCGTTGAACCCCGCGCCCGGTGGCAGCGGCCGGGTCTCGAGGAACAACTGGTACTCGTCGGGATCGAAGGCGTTGGAGTCGGTGATCATCGCGTCGG
The DNA here is from genome assembly GCF_055580625.1 of Amycolatopsis sp. NPDC031561. Classification (NCBI taxonomy): domain Bacteria; kingdom Bacillati; phylum Actinomycetota; class Actinomycetes; order Pseudonocardiales; family Pseudonocardiaceae; genus Amycolatopsis; species Amycolatopsis sp. NPDC031561. Next base: position 145,456 of record NZ_JBVILA010000019.1, read on the forward strand.
TGTTCCCGCCGCCGTCGCTTGCCCAGGGCGTGTAGACGATGGCGCCGAGTTCCCTGCCGTTGTTGTCTCGTGCCCGGCCGCCGATGCGGAAGTCGATATCGCCCCTGAGCAACCCGCCGCCGAACGCGGGGTTGAGGAAGATGCGGGCGCAGTCCGGATCGAACCTGTTGGTGTCACTGACCCACGGGGTGGCGCTTATGCCGCCGAAGTTGGCGAATCTGGTGAACCCCGGGGTGCCGAACTCGGTGCGGCAGCCACCATCGCTCAGCTGGAGACCCACCGAGAAGTTCGGTAGAGGCGCCGCGCTCGCCGATGGTGCCAGTGCCACCGCCGCCGCCGCACCGGCCACGAGCAGTGCGGCGATCTTCCCTTTCATGGTACGCATAGCTTCTCCTTTGCGAGTTGAATCCGTAGCACCACGGTTTCAAGAACCGGACGGCACTCGCTATGTGGCCGGAGGTGAATCTCGGCCGGAGAAGCAAGATCGAGTTGTCACTTTCACGGTTTCGGAGTCCTCTGCCACAGACCTGACGTGCTGCTGCCCGGACCAGGTGCACCAGAATCAAGCAGGTGAGCCGGTCATCCCGCACCGCCATCGAGTAGCCAGTGGTACCGCAGCCGCAGCGCTCGTTCCGTGCTGGCCAGCGCCGTGACGACCCCGACCGCGATGTTGAGCCACACCGGAAGGTCCACAGGTGAGGTGAAGGTCCCGATATGCGCGGCGATCGGCGCCGGCTGGGTCAGCTTCTCCAGCAGCTGCATGATCAGGACGGCCAAGGAGACGAGGAGCACGACCGAGGAGAAGAACCTGATCCCGCGGCTGAGCGAGGGGTGGGCGTGGTCGAAATGGGCGCGGCGCCCTTCGGCCGAGGCGCGATCCGGGTAGAGCTGGCGCTCGGCTCCGTCGGCGGTGACGTAGTGACATCGTTTGAGCCCGAAGGCGCTCTGCTTCACTTCGATCGTGCCGCCCCGGACGGGGAAGGCGGCCGGGAGCCGGGATCGGGCGTGATGCCTCCCGTCGAGGTACAGATCGGCGTTGGCGTAACCGGAGGAGTCGGTCCGTCCTTGCCGGACGTCGACGGCGTAGACGGTTTCCCCGCCGTCGTCGTCGGCCAGCCGGAGGTAGAACAGTGCGCGGCCGACCTGCTGCCACCAGCGGAACCGAGGCAGCGCGTGCCCGTCGCCGGGCTTGACCCGCCGGGCGATCTGGCGGCTTCGCACCTTCTTGAACATGACTGGCCTCCCGAAGGACGTTCCCGGCTTTCTGGTTCGGCGACGAGTCTGTCCATTCAGCTTCGGGAGCACATCGGGCCGGCGGCTGGACCGCATTAGACCGGGGTCGAGTGCGGTGGTGCGACCTTGGTCGGAGGAACGCCGCACTGCGCCGATCAGGCGAAGATCGGTCCCACTTGCGGGTATGCGTCGATCAGCTCGGTGCGGAGCGCGCTGAGCCTGGAAGGGGCCGCTTCGCCGGGACGTGCTTGGTAGCCGGTGTCGAGCAACATGGGTTTGCCCCACGCGAACAGGCTCTCGAAGTCGTCAGCCGCGTCGTGGCCGACAAGCCGGTGTACGAGGTCGTGGTGTCCGTAAGCGATGTCGCCGCCGATCATCACGAGCTGAACGTGGGACGGGTCGGCCGTCGCGACGTTCTCCCACGGGTCGTCGTGGTGTCGTTCGAACACGGCCAGATCGGCCGGACGGCCCGCGGCGATGGTGCCGAGCATGTCCTCGAGACCGGCGATCCGTGCGGCGTCGCGGGTGACCATGTCGACGAGTTTGCGGGCTCCTGGATCGTGCCCGGTTTGGGTGGCGAGGGATCGCCGGGCGACTTTCATTTCGGCGAGCAGGCTGCTCGATCCCGAGGGGAGCCAGTCGGCGCCCAGCCCTACCGGCATTCCCAGCCGCACGGCGTGCGCGGCCCGGGTGGTTTCGCCGTAGAGGCGCAGATTCGATTGCGGGGACCACACCAGCTTCGCACCCGCGTCGTGCGCGTCGCCGAGTTGGGCTTCCGAGAGGGCGGTGCCGTGGATGACGACGGTGGCGGGAGTGAGGCCGCCGAGTTCGACCAGGGTGTCGAACTCGGTCGCTGACCGCGCGTTGGACGGCTTTCCTTCGGCCAGGTGCAGATAGAACGCCTTCACCGTGCCCGCGGAGATGCCTCTGAGGATGCTGGTGAGACCGTCCGCGCCTCGCGTACCGGACGGCAGGTCGATCATCGCGCGGCCCACTTGCCCGCCGAAGATCCATTTGTCGACGTTGCGGACGAGGGCTTCGTCCTGATAGCGGGAGGCTTGCTGCCCGGCTCCTTGGATCGCGGTCACCCCGCCGACGAGCGCGCGGATCTCGGCGTACCGCAGCTGGGTCCACGGCGACAGTTTCTCCATGAGCAGATTTTGTGGCCCACGAACCAGTTTCGCGTAGAGGTCGCTGCCTCGCCAGGCGTACCGGTTGACGTACAGCTGCGGCGGTTCCCACGCGGCGAACACGTTGAACTCGGGATGGCCGTGCAGGTCGATCAACCCGGGAACGAGCACACCGCCGGTGTCGATCACTTCCACTGCCTCGGGCGCGACAGGCTCGACGGCCCGGACGACCCCGTCTTCGATCACCACGTAGCCGGGATCGATCGCCCTGTCCGGCGTCAGCACACATCCGCCGAGCGCGATCGCCGCCGTTGGCGCTCGCCGTAGCCTCAGTTCGCGACCTGGCCGCTCCTGCGCCACCGGCTCCGGTGGCAGTGCCTCGGACACGGCCGCCGTGTAGGCGTGCTCGAACAGGTCCGGAGTACCCATGGCCACCTCGCGCTCCACCCGTCACCCGGGCTGCGTCAGGTAGTCGCCGGGACCGAGCGCGCCGTTACGGACCTCGAGGCAGGCGAGTCACCTTCGCTGCAAGTCCTCTCGCATCGCTGACTGCACGGACTCCAAGGTGTGCCTGTCCTTGCGCGCCTGCACTCCCAGTGAGGTTCCCATGGCGATGGACGCTCCGACGAGCGTGGCGAGAAGCGTCGTCCACTGCATTCGTCACAGGTTACGACCGAGACCTCGGACCGCTCAATTGTTGGGGCGCGGCGTCGGTTTCTGGCGAATTGCGGCCGAATTCAGAACAAGACCAAGCTGATCGTCCGCCCAGCACGAAAACCGGGTGTCCGCGTAGTAGAGCCTCGTCCGCCGACGGCCACGGCCCGGTGGGCGGGTACGCCCGTCGTTGTGCGCAGGCAGGACACGGGCGGGAAGGAGATCGCTCGTGTTCGGCAAGCGTTATGCCGCGTCGATGATCAATCGCAGTGCGGAGAACGAACAGGATCGCCGCCGTTTCCTGCGTGCCGCGGGGGTGACCGGGCTGGGTGTCGTCGGAGCGGGCGCTCTCGGCGGACTGGGTGGCTCCGCCGCGTCCGCTGCCCCGCGTCCGGCCGTCGCACAGGCCGCGACCGAGGGGGTCAGCGACGGCGCGGTGCTCAATTTCGCGCTCAACCTCGAGTACCTCGAAGCCGAGTTCTACCTGCACGCCGTCACCGGAAAGGGGCTCGCCGACTCGCTGACCACCGGTACCGGGACCCGGGGCGGGGTCAGCGGTGGCCGTGCGGTGAAGTTCAAGACGAAGGCCACGAAGCAGTACGCCCAGGAGATCGCCGGGGACGAGAAGGCGCACGTCGAATTCCTGCGCACCGCGCTCGGAGCCGCGGCGGTGAGCCGCCCGGCGATCGACCTGCAGGCCAGCTTCACCGCGGCCGCGCAGGCGGCGGGGCTGGTCCGGAAAGGGCAGAGTTTCGACGCGTTCGCCTGCGAGGAGAACTTCCTCCTGGCGGCGTACCTGTTCGAAGACGTCGGCGTCACCGCCTACAAGGGCGCCGCGCCGCTGATCAGCAACAAGACCTACCTCGAAGCCGCGGCCGGGATCCTCGCCGTCGAGGCCTATCACGCCGCGAACATCCGCACCGCGCTCTACCAGCACACAGGCGGCCTCCTCGGCCTCGGCCTGCTCGGCCGGGACCTCCGCGAAGCCAGCGTCAAACTCTCCAACGCCCGAGACAGCCTCGACGGCACCACCGACCTCGACCAAGGTGTCGTCGACAAGAACGGCCGGGCCAACATCGTGCCCACCGACGGAAACGGCATCGCCTACAGCCGTTCTCCCGGGCAGGTCCTCAACATCGTCTACCTGACGCCCAAGGCCGCCACCTCCGGCGGGTTCTTCCCCAAGGGCGTCAACGGTGACGTCAACACCAGCGCCGCCAACGGCTGACCGGGAAGGCGCCGGACACTCGTCCGGCGCCTTTCGCGCGGCCACGCCACCGTAGGTCCATTTTGGACACTGCGATGTCGCCTTCGCCGGGAGTCCGATGAGGAGCGATCAAGTGTCCGTGGCTCGACGGCGCCGGTACTGCTCACGCGCTTGCCGGCAACGCCACTACCGGTTGAAGGCGCAGGTCACGTCGCGGCTATAACGGCTTTTCGGGTATCTGTCCCGGTGTTCCCAATGTCGCATTCGTGTCGCTGAGCGTCTCGAATGCGACATTGGGAACACCGGCCACCGACCTTTGAACCCGGTAACGGCGCGTGCCGGTCCGGCGACTCCGAGTCTGACGGGTTTCCGCACCGGCACTATCCCGAGGAGGGGTCGTCGAAATGCCGTCCCGGTCACCACATGGCTGATGACGCGACGCGAAGGCCGAGAGATGCGCTGCTGCGGGCAGCGGTGTCAGGGGACGAGACGGCCGCCAGGAAGGCCGCGCTGGCGGGCCTGGACGCGGGGCTGGGGGCCGAGACCGTCCTGCTGGAGATCATCGGCGGGGCGCAGCGCCGGATAGGCGAACAGTGGGCCACGAACCGGCTCACGGTCGCCCAGGAGCACGCCGCGACGGCGATCAACGAGCGGGTCATCGTCAGCCTCGGCACCGCTGTCGGCCGTCCCCGGCCGCATCTGCCTCGCGTCGTGGTGGCGTGTGTGGATGGGGAATGGCACGTACTGGCGGCCCGGTTGCTGGCCGAAGTGCTGATATTGCGTGGTTTCCAGGTCGACTTTCTCGGCGGGCAAGTGCCACCGCCGCATTTGATCGCGCACGTGAGGGCCACCAAGCCGCAGATAGTGGCGCTGTCCGGTTCTCTGGCGCCTCGTCTGCCGACAGCGCATACGACCGTTTGCGCCTGCCACGGCGCCGGAACCGCCGTCGTGATCGGCGGCAGCGCGTTCGGCCCGGACGGGCGTTACGCGTCCATGCTCGGCGCGGACCTGTGGGCGCCGGGCCCGCGCGAGGCCGCGATCGAGCTGGCGCGGGCACTTCCGGTGAGTCCCCGTGACCTTCATCGGCCGATCGAGGACTTGCCCCATTTGGCGGACCAGGAGTACACGCTCGTGATGCGGCTCCGTCCGCGGCTGGTGCGCGCGATGCGAACCGTGCTCGACGTCTTCCCCCGCGGACACGATGACCGCGCCTGGTTTCGCGACAGCTTGACGCAGATCGTCGACTTCCTCGGCGCGGCGGTCTACGTCGGCGAATCCCGGCCGTTCGCCGAACATCTCGAATGGCTCGAAGGGTTTCTGGCGGCGCGGGGGATCACCGACGGGTTTCTGAGCCCGGTGCTGGACACCTTGGCCGAGGAACTACGGGACTTTCCCCGCACTCTTCGTATCCTGTCGGAGGTACGTCGTGTGGTGCCCGGCCGGTAGGCCGGTGTGGCGCGGCCGGGACCAGTGGCTCCTCAGCCGAATTTCCCTTTACGAGCCGATCAGTGCGGAAAGGCTTGTCCCGGCCGCAGGAGCACGGTGTCGCGGTGGTCCGTGATGGCCCGCGCCACGTCGAGCATGGTTTCGGTGTCCCGCAGCCTGTCGAGGTAGCCCACGGACGCGGCGAGCGTGCTCAGGTCGACGGTGAAGTACATGCCCATCAGCGGGTTCACGAACAGTTCGTTGCCCGCCGTGCGTGAAGTGAACGCCACGTTCCCGAACTCTCCTCGCAGGGCCGCCGCGATCTGCCCGTTCACGATGCTCGGCCGGATCGGGGTGGCCGCTTGCGCGTGCGCGACGGCATCCAGGTAGGCCTGTGCTTCCGGTGACGCGGAGGGGATCGACAGCGCTCCCAGGTAGCCACCGGCCCGGTCGAGCGCGGCCAGGTTCTCCAGCACGTGGGAGTGGCACACGCCGTGATAGGCGTCGATCCCGAAACCCAGGCACGCCACGAGCCTGTCGACGTCCTCGATCGCGGAGACGGCGGCAAGGCTGGTCATGTCCTCTTCGGGCGTCCCGAGCCCGGACTCGTCGCCGCGCATGAGGATGTCCGTGCCGCCGTCCACCAGCACGATCGCGTCCACGCCCAGATGCCGCACGAGCGCGCGATAGGCCGTCCGCAGCCGCCGGACCCCGGTGCGAGGGAACGCGTGCACCGTCGATGGCAGGCCCTGATCGCGTAGCCACCGGGCGAGCGTGCGTTCGGGGAAGTAGTCGTCGCTGCCCACGCTGCCGGCCCCGACGGCCGCGACGTCCGGTGCCACCCAGTCGTCTAGATCGAGTCGCGCGAGTTCGCTGAACGACAGGTTCGCCAGGTGCACCCGCTTGCCCTGGGCTCGTAACGCGAAGGCCAGCGGCAGAGCCGCGTAGACGTCGAATCCGCCGCCTGCCCCGGCCAGAAGGACATTCGACGCTGATTTCAACCGGGTGAACAACGGCGGCTCCGTCAAAGAGAACACCTCCCCATCGTAGAGAGTGCCGCCGCGGCCGGTGTGCTCTTCGGGGCTGGCCGTCACCCCTTGGTCAGGACGGCGGCGCTCTGGAAGCCGCCGAATCCGCTGCCCACGCTCAGCACCACGTCCATCCGGTGATCCCTCGCCGTGTTCGGCACGTAGTCGAGGTCGCATTCGGGGTCGGCGTTGTGCAGGTTCGCGGTCGGCGGAACGACCTGGCGGTCCAGCGCCAGCGCGCAGGCCGCCAGTTCGAGGGAGCCGATGGCGCCGAGGGAGTGGCCGATCATCGACTTGATCGAGCTCACCGGGACACGGTAGGCGTGCGCGCCGAGACTGCGCTTGAACGCGGCGGTCTCGTGGCGGTCGTTCTGTTTCGTGCCGGATCCGTGCGCGTTGACATAGCCGACGTCGGTGGGGTCGATTTCCGCCTGCCGCAGCGCGTGGGTGATCGCCTCGGCCATCTCGGCACCGTCGGGTTTCAGGCCGGTCATGTGGAAAGCGTTGCTGCGGCTGGCGAAACCCGATACCTCGGCGTAGATCCGCGCTCCGCGGCGGCGAGCCGCGGCCTTGTCCTCGAGAACCAGCACGGCGGCTCCCTCGCCGAGGACGAAGCCGTCCCGATGCGCGTCGAAGGGGCGTGAAGCGTGCGCCGGATCCTCGTTGTTCGCCGAGGTGGCACGGATCGCGTCGAAGCAGGCGGACGTGATCGGCGAAAGCGGAGCGTCCGTGGCGCCCGCGAGCACCACGTCCGCCGAGCCTTCCCGGATCAACGCCGCCCCGTGCCCGACGGCGTCGAGGCCCGAGGTGCACCCGGTCGAGATCAGGGCCACCGGCCCCTCGGCGGCGACGTCCCGCGCGACCTCGACGGCCAGCGTGCTCGGAACCATGTAGCCGTACAGATGGGGGACGCCGTAGGTGTGGTCGACGAGCCACCGTTTGCCGTCGTCGGCCAGTACGGCGTACTCCTCCTCCAAGCCCATCGTGCAGCCGACCGCGCTGCCGAGGGCGACCGCCACCCGCTCCGGCTCGATCGCGTCGAAGGCCAGCCCGCTGTCGGCCACCGCTTCCCTCGCCGAAACGACCGCGAACTGGGCGGCGCGGTCCATCCGCCGGATCTCCCGGGCGGACAGTCCGGCCGCGGCCGGGTCGAAGTCCGCCTCGGCGGCGATCCTGGACCGGAACCGGCCGGCGTCGAACAGGGTGATCGGGCGGGTGGCCGTCCGTCCTTCGGACAGGAGGTCCCAGAACGCCGTGCTGCCCAGCGCACCGGGCGCCACCACGCCGATCCCGGTGATGACGGCCGTTCTCGTCATCGCGCCGCTCCGACGTCGGGGCCGGACTGGTCCGGATGTGCCGGGGTCTCGGTGTCCACGTGGCCGAGATCGGGCCTGGGGGCCAACGGCGACAGGTGGAACACCACCTGCGCGGGCACTTCGCCCCGGTTGACCAGCCGATGGCGGACGCCGATCGGGACGAGGAGCGATTCCCCCGCGGCGAGCCACACCGCCTCGCCGTCCAGCGTCATCTCCAGATCTCCGGTGATGACGTGCAGGAACTCCTCGGAGTGGGGGTGGTAGTGCTCGGTGACGAACTCGCCGGGCGCCAGCCACAGCACGCCGCCGAAACCGGAGGTGGATCCCACGGTCTTCGGGCTCAGGGTGACCCGGATGTCACCGCCGCGTTTGCGATTGGACGCGACGTCCTCGGCTCGTACCTTCGGCGGCTGGATCGTCGTCACGTCGTTCGTCCCTTCTCTGCGGTCCACACGTAGAGCGGGTCGGCCATCGCGTCCTTCGGTTCCTTCCAGCCGGGGTCGTACGGCGAGACCAGTTCGGCGAGTGTCGTGTTGAGCTTCTGGTACAGCGGGTGCTCGCGGGCCCGGTACAGGCCGGGCGAGATGTCCTCGTCGGCCTCGACGAGATGGAAGTACAGGTCGTGGAAGGTGAACAGCGTTCGTCGTGACACGCCGATCATCCGAGGCAGTTCGGTCGCATCGGATTCGGCGAAGGCGTCGGCGATCTGCTGAGGCTTGTCGGTCCGCAGCTTCGCGACGATCAAGGTGCGGTGCACGGTCGTCCCTTCTGAACGGATTCGGCTGGGCAGGCCGATGATTTCCGGCGATGGTGGGGAACAGCTGAAATCGCGCTCGACAACTGCACGGCTACCAGGGGGCGGGCCGTCGGTCCCGCAGGAGCACCCCGGACGGTCCGTCGTCGGAAAGTGTTGCGGCGTGGACGATGTCGTTCGCGGACTCGTGCACGGGCCGCCGCGCCGCCGGCATCATCCTGGTCCGGGTCGGCCCCGGGTTCACCGCGTTCACCAGTACCCCGGTGCCCTTCGTGTGCGCGGCCAGCATCGTGGTCAGTCCGTTGAGTGCCGTCTTCGACACCGAATAGCCGGGGGCGCCGGTGAAGAGTCCTCCGTCGAAGGTCCCGGTGCCGCTGGACACGAAGACCACCCGGCCCCAGCCTCGGCTGATCATCCCCGGGACGAACAGCTGCGCCACCCGCCAGCCGCCCAGCAGGTTCACCGCCAGGGTGCGTTCGACGAGGTCCAGCGGCACCGACAGCGGATCGGTGCCGCCGTCGAGCAGCACGCCCGCGTTGCAGATCAGCACATCGACCGCGCCGACCTGCTCGGCGGCTTTCCGTACGCTGTCGGCGTCGGTGACATCGAGTACGCGCGCCCCGACCGCTTTCCGCGCGGTGGGCACGACCCGCAGTCCCCGCCGGGACAGCTCGGCGGCGACCGCCTGCCCGAGCCCCCGGTTGGCTCCGGTGACCAGGGCGGTGCGTTGTCCGGCCATGTGCTCCTCATTCTCCGAACGAAGGCCCGGAAACCTCTTCCGGACTCGCGCCGACACCATGGCCCGGACGGGTGAGACCCGGATGGGGCCGCGGTGGAGCCGGGCGAAGGGCGGATCAGGAACCCAGGGATTCCCCAGACCGCGCCGGTATCCCTTTCTCCGCATGGCTTCCGGCGGAGGGACAGGGTGTGGACGACGCGGCGGGGCCCGCCACTCGGGCCGAGCACGGGAGGCGGGGCGACGGTCCGGTTCGCGGAGCGAAGATGCCGCGCTGGTACGTGACGCTGTTCGCCAGCGACGCGATGGAACGCTTCGGTTTCTATGGCCTGCAAGCGATTCTCGTGCTGTACGCGGCGGCTCCGGCGGAACGCGGCGGTCTCGGTCTCGCCATGACGGACGCGGCGGCCCTTTTCGGGGCGTGGATCGGGTTGATGTTCATGCTGTCGCTGGTGGGCGGCTGGGTGGGGGACCGCTGGCTCGGCAACCGCACCGCGTTGCTCGCGGGCAGCGCGGTCAACGTCGCCGGTTATCTCCTGCTGTCCGTTCCGGCCGGATGGACGGCAGCCGTGGCGTTGCCGCTGCTGGCGATCGGCGGCGCCGTCTACAAGCCGAACCACCAGGCGATGATCAACAGGATGTTCGGCGGCAGCCGGAGCCGGGAAGCGGGCATCTCGCTGATGTACGTCGCCTCCCAGATTTCCGCTCTGCTCGCGCCGTTGATCGCCGGTTACCTCGGGGAGCGGGTCAGCTGGCATCTCGCCTTCCTGACCATCGCCTTGGTGCTGCTGGCCACCACGATCCAGCTACGGCTGACCTCGGGGCAGTTCGGCGGTGTCGGTACCACGGCGATCCGGCCACTCGACACGGCGGAGCGCCGGGCGACGGTGCGGCGCCTGGTCCTGTCGTGCGTGGTGATCGTGGTGGTACTGGCGGGACTCGCGATCGCCGGTCTGCTCAACGCCACCGTCGCGATCGGAGCGATCGGGCTGCTCAGCGTGGTGACGCCGATCGTCTGCTACGTCCGGCTGCGGGGCGATCCGGCGCTGGGGCCGGACGACCGCAGGCGGCTGGCCTTCTTCCTGTTCGTGTACCTGGGTTCCGCGTTGTTCTGGATGATCGTCGCGCACGCCGCCTCCCTGCTGAACCTCTTCGCGAGGGATCACGTCGACCTCGACGTGCTCGGGTTCGTCCTGCCCGCGAGCTGGTTGCAGGCGGCGACTCCGCTGTTCATCCTCCTGCTGGCGCCGGTGATCGCTTCGGTGCTGCCGCGCTGGGGCGGACGGAACAACGTCGGCACCAAGTTCAGCGCCGGTCTGTTCCTGGTGGGGTCCGGCTTCCTGGTCATGTCGGTGGCCACTTCACTGGTGACCGACGGCGGCGACAAGATCTCGCCCTGGTGGATGGTGGTCGTCTATCTGACCCACGCGTGCGGGGAAGTGATCATCGCGGCGGTGACGATCTCCGCGGCGGCGGACGTGCTGCCCGCCGGATTCCTGGGACGGACACTGGGGATGCTGTGGCTGTTCGCCGGTCTTGGCGGCGGTATCGGCAGCGGCGTGGTCCGGCTCAACACGGTCATGCCGGAACCGCTCTACTACTCGCTCCTCGGTTCGGTCGCGATCCTGTGCGGGCTCGCGTTCTGGGCGGGGCGCCGCGCGCTCACCCGCGGACTGTCCTGATGCGACTCATCGCGAATTCGTGAACCTCTACGCAAGGAGAATGACGGTGGATCAAGGACTGTCGGGAAAACGGGTGCTGCTGACCGGAGGCAGCAAAGGAATCGGCCGGGTCACCGCGCTGGCGTTCGCCGACGCGGGCGCGACGGTCGTCGCGGGCCATCGCACCGACGACGAGGACGCGCAGAGCTTGAACCGGGAACTCAAGGAGCGCGGATCCGGGCACCGGGTGGTCCGCGCCGACGTCACCACGCGAACGGGGGTGACCTCCCTGGCTTCGGCCGCGGCGGACGCGCTCGGCGGGCTCGACGTACTGGTGAACAACGTCGGGGTGGACGGGGCGGCGGCTTTCGGCGAGCTCCCGGAAGAGGAATGGCACCGCGTCTTCGAGCACAACGTCACCGCCGCGTATCTGGTGACCCAGGCCGTACTCGGTCTGCTGGGAACCGGCGCCTCGGTCGTGAACATCGGATCCTCGGTGGCCCTTCGGGGCCGGGCCAACGGTGTGCACTACTCCGCTTCCAAGTCCGCGTTGACGGGATTCACCCGCGCTCTCGCGAAAGACCTCGGCCCGCGGCGTATCCGCGTGAACATGGTCGCCCCCGGGCTGACCGAGACCGAACCGGGCGCCGGCCTGCCCGCGCCCGTGGTGGACCGCATCACGGGGATGACCCCGCTCGGCAGGCTGTGCGATCCGGCCGATGTCGCCGGTGCGGTGCTCTTCTTCAGTGGTGACACGTCCCGCTACATCAGCGGGGCGACGTTGAACGTGGATGGAGGAATCTGATGTACGCCGCTATCACCTACCGGGTCAAGCCGGGCCATGAAGCCGAAATCGCCGAGATCTTCGCCGCTTTCCAGCGCGTGGACGACTCTCGGTTCCGGGACGACGAGGACAAGCCCGCCGGGCGCCTGCTCGGCACCGCCGTGTTCATCAAGGACGACGTCATGGTCCGGGTGATCCACTACGAAGGCGACTTCTCCGCGATCGCCAAGCACATGGCCGGGCAGCGTGGTGTCCATTTGATCGAGGAGAAGCTGGCGCCCTATCTCGAGACGCCGCGGGACACGAGTACCGGCGCCGCTTTCGGCGCCTACTTCCGTGACGCCACCATGCAGGTCATCTCCCAGTTCTCCGTGGAGACGCATTCCGCGACGGGCTGAGGCCGCCCGTCCAGCGGGCTTGGAGGGACTTTCCAGGCGGGGCGGCCAGTCTTTGAGAAGACCATGGAGAACACGGGCGACCGATATTCGGAAAGGTCTTTCGATGAACGCATCTGGTGCGGCCACCGCCCCGGTCGTGACGGGTATTGGTGTGGTGGCGCCGACGGGTATCGGCGTCGCGGAACATTGGCAGTCGGTTCTGGCTGGCAAATCCGGGATCAGCCGGATCATCCGGTTCGACCCCTCGGGTTATCCGGTCCGCTATGCCGGGCAGCTGCCGAATTTCCTTGCCGAGGAACGCATTCCCGGCAGGCTGATCCCGCAGACGGACCGCTGGACGCATCTGGGCCTCGCCGCGACCGAAGCGGCCTTGGCGGACGCCGGCGTGCGTCCGGCGGACCTGCCCGACTACGAGATGGCCGTCGTCACCGCGGGTTCGTCCGGCGGGACCGAGTTCGGCCAGCACGAAATGGAACGCCTGTATCTGGACGGACCGACGGGCGTCGGGGCTTATCAGTCGATCGCCTGGTTCTACGCGGCGACCACGGGGCAGATCTCCATCCGCTTCGGCATGCGTGGTCCCAGCGGCGTGCTGTGCTGTGAACAGGCCGGTGGCCTGGATGTGGTGAACCAGGCCCGCAGGCTCACGCTGAGCGGTTCCCGGTTGGTGGTCAGCGGGGGCACCGACGCCTCTCTGTGCCCCTATGGCCTGGTCGCCCAGCTTTCGAACGGGAATCTTTCCACTGTGGACGATCAGGACCGCGCCTACCTCCCGTTCGATGCGGAGGCGAGCGGCTATCTGCCGGGCGAGGGTGGCGCGATCCTGATCGTGGAAAGCGCGCGGAGCGCCCAGGAACGCGACGGTGGATACGGTGTGATCGCGGGCTACGCCGCCGGTTTCGACCCACCGCCGGGGTCGACACGGCCGCCCGCGCTACGGCGCACCATCGAGCGGGCACTGGCGGACGCGCGGATCGGCCCGGACGACGTGGACGTCGTCTTCGCGGACGCCTCGGGTGTCCCGGCGGACGACCTCGCCGAAGCCCAGGCCATCAGCGCGATCTTCGGCTCGCGCGGCGTACCGGTGACAGCGCCGAAGACCTTGACCGGACGGCTTTACGGCGGGGGCGCTCCGTTGGACGTGGCGACAGCGCTTCTCTCGATCAGGGACGGCGTGATCCCGCATACGGTCGGCCCCGTCCGGCAGGCGCCCGGCTGCGATCTCGATCTGGTGACCAAACAGCCCCGGGACGGGAAAGTGCGGACCGCGCTGGTCCTCGCGCGCGGTTACGGCGGCTTCAACGCGGCACTCGTACTCGGGGCCATGACGCAATGAGCAGGGAAAGGGACGTGGAGATGACGGACAGGTTCACCTTCGAGGAATTGAAAGAGATCCTGCGGGCGAGCGCGGGAGTCGACGACGACGTCGATCTGAACGGTGACATCGCCGACGTCGAGTTCGGCGACCTCGGCTACGACTCGCTGGCCGTCCTGGAGTTCACCAGGCAGGTGGAGCGCCGCTACGGCGTGGCGATCCCGGATTCCGCGATCGCCGAGATGCCCACGCCCGCGAAGGCCGTCGAGTTCGTCAACGCCCAGTTCGTGGAGGCGAGGATCTGAAATGGCGGGACACACCGAGAACGAGATCGTCATCGACGCACCCATGGACCTGGTCTGGGAAATGACCAACGACATCGAATCCTGGACGCGGCTGTTCAGCGAGTACTCGGAGGCGACGATCCTGGAACGCCGCGACGAGACCGTCGTCTTCCGGCTCGCGTTGCATCCGGACGAGAACGGGAAGGTGTGGAGCTGGGTGTCGGCGAGGACACCGGACGCGGCGACCAGGACCGTGCGCTCCCAGCGGGTGGAAACGGGCCCCTTCAAGTACATGTGGATCTTCTGGGAGTACTCGCAGACCGAGCGGGGTGTGCGCATGCGCTGGGTGCAGGACTTCGAAATGAAACCGCAGGCGCCGATCGGCGACGAGGCCATGCGCGAGCGGCTGGACCGCAACACCCCGGTCCAGATGCTGCTGATCAAGGACAAGGTCGAAGCGGCCGCACGCGACAGTGCCGCCGTCGGCTGATCCGACCACACCGGCTGGAGGTGCGCGGTGCCCGAGATCGTGATCCCGCTGGTCCTGCTCGCGAACGGGCTGGCGGCCGGAGTGCTGATGGGAACGCAGCTCGGTGGCTGGCCACTGCTGGACACCCTGCCGGCTCCGCGCTACGTACAGGCGCACGGGTTCTTCTCGACCCGCTACGACCCGTTCATGCCCCTTTGCTTTCTCGCCACGGTGCTCGGCGACGGGGTGCTCACGCTGGTGGCGGAGAAGACGGGCGCCCAGGTGCTTTTCGGTACGGCGGGCCTGCTGGCGGCGGGCACGATCACCATCTCGCTGGTGAAGAACGTCCCCGTCAACAAATGGATCCGCACGCTGGACCCGGAAAACCTGCCGGACGACTTCGCGGAGCGGGACCCGCGACGGCACTGGGGCGGCTGGAATCGCGCGCGGACCGCGTCGGCGACGTCGGCGTTGCTGGCCAACTGCGCCGCGGTGGGACTGCTGTTGTGAAAGATCATCGATCCGAACAGGACGCGGAGGGAAAATGGACCTCGGTTTGAAAGGCAAGAAGGCACTCGTCACCGGAGGGACCCGGGGAGTGGGCCGCGGCATCGTGCTGGCCCTCGCCAGGGACGGTGTCGAGGTGGTCACCTGTTTCCGGCAGGACAAGGAAGCGGCCGCGGCGCTCGAACGCGAGCTCGAGGAGATCGGCGGCACGCATCACGTGCTGCCCGCCGACCTCGCCGATCCCGCGCAGGTCGTGGATCTCCTCGGCGAATGCAAGTCCAGGCTGGGCAAGCTGGACATCGTGGTCAACAACGCCGCCGCGATCAGCCACGTCCCCTACCGGGAACTGGAAATCGCCGAATGGCAGCGCATCGTCGACACCAACCTGACCGCGGTGCACCTGGTCGTCCAGCAGGCACTGCCCCTGCTCTCCGACGGCGGCTCGGTGATCGGGATCAGTTCGAAGTCCGTCGAGGTCGGAATCCCGTTGCGTGCGCACTACACCGCCACCAAGGCCGCGCTGCACGGCCTGAACCGCACGCTGGCGCGGGAGTTCGGTCCACAGGGGATCCGGTTCAACGTGCTCTCGCTGGGCATGATCCACACCGAGGCGTTGGAAGCCTTGCCGGAGGAGCAGCGCGACGCGATGATCACGCGCTACTCGGAGAAGACCTCGCTCGGCAAGCTCGGGTCCCCCGAAGAGGTCGCTGACGTGGTCCGGTTCCTGGCCAGTGATCTGGCCCGGTACGTCACCGGTGGCGTCATCCCGGTGGACGGGGGGATCTCCTGATGGGCGAGTCCGCGTTCCGCGTGATGTTGCGGATGCAGATCAAACCCGGCGCCGAGGACGACTTCGAGCGGGTTTGGCTGGAGATAGGCGATTCCGTGACGTCGCACCCCGCCAATCTCGGCCAGTGGCTCTCCCGCGCGGATGAGGAGGGCGTCTACTACATCGTCAGCGATTGGGTGAGCGAACCGCTGTTCCGCGAATTCGAGACCAGCGAGCGGCATCTGGAGCACCGGCAGAAGCTGCACCCGTTCCGCTCCGGCGGCTCGATGTCCACCATGAGCGTGGTGGCGTACCTGCCGGGCGTGGCGAGCACGGAATCCCATCGTGACTGGGAACGAGCCAGGTGAGCGGCGGGGTGCGGGTGCTGCTGTACCACGCGGCCGAGGAGCAGGACCGGATCGAGGCCGCCTACCACGAGTCCAGCACCCGGCTGGCCGGTGTCCCCGGCCTGCTCGGCAACGAGCTGCTGCGGTCCACTTCGGACCCGAGCGGGTTCGTGGTGGTCAGTTCGTGGAGCGACGTCGCCGCCTTCCAGGAATGGGAGCGCGGACCGGCGCACCGGGACCAGACCGCGCCGCTGCGCCCGTTCCGGGACACGCGGTTGTCCAGGCCGTTCGACATCTACCAGGTGCGCGCCACCTACTGAGCAGGAGAGGCCATGCGGTCGCCCGTACCCGAACACCACGAACAGGAACAGCGGCCCCGCCGGCCGTGGCGCACGGCGGGCGGGAAGCTGGTGTGGTCGCTGGGAATCCTGGGCGGCTGCATGGGCGGATTCGTACCACCGTCCGATGACGGCGAGCTCCCGCCATCGGCCCGGGTCAGGATGAAGGGGAGGACCCGATGACGGCGACCATCGACGCCGCCGACAGTGTGCGGCGAGAGCCGGAACCCGACTGGGTGTCCTGCGGACGGTGCCGGATGTTGTTGTACGGCAAGCGCTTCACCCGGTCGGCCAAGGTCTGTCCCGGCTGCGGCTGGCACAGCAGGCTGACCGTGCGCGAGCGGCTCGACGCGCTGCTGGATCCCGGATCGGCCAGGCCGGTGGAGCCCGCCGGGTCGGTCCGCGATCCGCTGGGGTTCGCCGATCTGGTGCCCTACACCGAACGGCTGGGCCGGGCCAGGCGCGAAACCGGGCTCGAGGACGCGGTCCAGGTGGTGTCGGCGACGCTGGGCGGACGCCCGGTCGTCGTGGCGGCGATGGACTTCCGGTTCCTGGGCGGCAGTCTCGGCTCGGCGGCGGGGGAGGCGATCGTGACCGCCGCGGAGACCGCGCTGGCCGGGCGGACGCCGCTGCTCGTGATCACGGCGTCCGGCGGGGCGCGGATGCAGGAAGGCGCGCTCTCGCTGATGCAGATGGCGAGGACCAGCAACGCCATGGCCGCGCTCGACGAAGCGGGTTTGCTGACCATCACCCTCGTCACCGATCCGACTTTCGGCGGGGTGGCGGCCTCCTTCGCGACCCTGTCGGACGTGATCGTCGCCGAACCTGGGGCACGCATGGGATTCGCCGGGCGCCGGGTCATCGAGCAGACCATCGGGGAGACCCTGCCCGAGTCGTTCCAGACCGCCGAGTTCCTGTTCGAGCACGGCCTGATCGACGGCATCTCACCCCGGAGTGAACTCCCGCAACTCCTGTCGACCCTGGTGGGCGCGGCCGCGACGCCGCCGGACGACTGGGCCGACAAGGTGGCCGACCCGGTCCTGCGGGACCCGGAAAGCCTGTCTCCCCCGGGAATCGAGGAGGTGGTCCGGCGTGCACGCGTCCTCGGCAGGCCGACCGCGCTCGACCACGTCGCGAACTGGACCGACGGCTTCGTCGAACTGCACGGGGACCGTGCCGGTTCCGACAGCCCGGCGATCGTGGGCGGGCTGGCCGAGCTCAACGGCCTGCCGGTGATGGTGATCGGCCACCAGAAGGGCCGCACCACCGAAGAGCTGGTGCGCCACGACTTCGGCATGCCGTCCCCGGCCGGCTACCGCAAGGCCGTCCGGTTGATGCGGCTGGCCGCCAAACTGGACATTCCGGTGGTGACCCTGGTCGACACCCCCGGCGCGCATCCAGGGCCGGAGGCCGAACGGACCGGGCAGTCGAACGCGATCGCGGACTGCCTGCGGGTACTGGGCGGGCTCCCGGTGCCGGTGGTCACCGTGATCACCGGGGAAGGCGGCAGCGGTGGCGCGCTGGCACTGGCCGTCGCGGACCGCGTCCTGCTGTGCGAGAACGCCACGTACTCGGTCATCAGCCCGGAGGGTTGTGCCGCCATCCTTTGGCGCAGCTCGGCCGCGTCCGCCGTGTCCGCCGCCGCGCAGGCACTGCGGGTGGGGGCGAAATCGTTGCTGTCACTGGGCGTGGCCGACGGCGTGGTACCCGAGCCGCCGGGTGGGGCGCATCGCGATCCCGCGGCCGCCAGCGCGCTCGTGCGTGACGCCGTGATCAGTGCGCTCCGCGAACTGCACGGGCGGGACGGCGAAGACCTGGTGGCGGCCAGACGTGCACGGTTCCGGCGATTCGGCTCGGCCGAAGCCAGCCCGAAGACCAGGGAGACGGTGAAATGATCGAAAGGCATCCCGAGTTCGCCACGAGCCGGGATCTGTCCGATGTACTGGGGATCGAGACCGAGATACTCAAGCTCGGCGCCGAGGACGCGATGGAGATCCTCTGCCGCAGCCTGGCCGAGGTCGTCACCACGACCGAGCGGGTACCGAAACGCGCGACGGTGCGGTTGGGCAGCGCGGCCATCGACGTGGAGTGGCCGGTCGCCGAAGCCGGGCGATCGGTTGCCCTCCCGGAGCCGGTGGCGCCCACGACGCAGGTGCCCGCCGTCGAAACGCCGGTGATCCGCACGCCGGTGGTCGGCACCTGCTACCTCGCCCCGGAGCCCGGTGCCAAGCCGTTCGTGGCCGTCGGCGACGTGGTCGAACCCGGCAGGCAGGTGGCGATCGTCGAGGCGATGAAGCTGATGAACCCGATCGTCGCGGACCGGGCGGGGCGGGTGACGCGGATCCTCGTCGCCGACGCCGAAGCGGTCGAGTACGACCAGCCCTTGATCGCCATCGAACCCGAGGCGCCGGAATGAGCCCGCGGACCGATCCTGTCTTCGACACCCTCCTGGTGGCCAACCGGGGCGAGATCGCCCTGCGCGTGGTCCGGACCTGCCGGGAGATGGGTATCCGCACGGTGGTCGCGTATTCCACTGTGGACCGGGAGTCGGCGGCGGTGCTCGCCGCCGACGAGGCCGTCCAGATCGGCCCGGGCCCGGCCAAGCAGAGCTATCTGTATCCACCCGCGCTGATCGAGGTCGCGTTGCGGACCGGCGCGCAAGCGGTCCATCCCGGCTACGGCTTTCTTTCCGAGGACCCGGATTTCGCGGAGATCTGCGTGAACAACGGCCTCGTCTTCGTCGGCCCGCGACCGGAGGTGATGGCCAGGCTGGGGGACAAGTCCTTGGCGAGGCGCCTGATGAGCGAGGCCGGACTGCCCCTGCTCCCCGGGACGACGGAACCGGTGAGCGGCACGGCCGAGGTCCTCGCGACGGCACGGCGGATCGGCCTGCCGTTGATCATCAAGGCGTCGGCGGGCGGGGGCGGTCGCGGGATGGCGATCGTCCGGGAGTGGGCGGAGCTGCTGCCGACCTACCGCTCGACCAAGGCGACCGCGCGGGCGGTGTTCGGCGACGAGCGGGTGTACCTGGAGCGTTACTGGGAGGACGCCCGGCACGTCGAGATCCAGCTGCTCGCCGACGAACACGGCAACGTGGTCTGCCTCGGCGAGCGTGACTGCTCGGTCCAGCGGCGCCACCAGAAGCTCATCGAGGAGAGCCCCGCACCCGGATTGGCCGCGGGGCTGGCCGGAAAACTCGCCGAGGCGACGGCGAGAGGCGCGCGAGCTGTCGGCTACACCGGCGCGGGCACCTTCGAGTTTCTGGTCTCCGGCGAGGAGGCGGCCTTCATGGAAGTCAACTCGCGCATCCAGGTCGAGCATCCGGTGACGGAGATGGTGACCGGGATCGATCTCGTCCGTGAACAGATCCTGGTCGCGGCGGGCCTGCCCCTTTCCCTGCGGCAGGAAGACGTGAGACCGCGTGGTGTCGCGGTGGAATGCCGGATCAACGCGGAGGATCCCAGCCGGAACTACGCCCCCTGTCCCGGGAAGCTCGTCGAATTCTCCCCGCCCGCCGGTCCGTTCGTCCGGGTCGACACGCACGCCTACCCCGGCTGGCGCGTTCCGCCGGACTACGACTCCTTGCTGGCCAAGGTGATCGTCTGGGCGCCGGACCGGGAACAGGCACTCGCCAGGATGGACCGCGCGCTGGCCGAGTTCCGGATCGAGGGTCCCGGTATCCGCACCACCAGGGACGTGCTCCGCGAGATCATCCGGACCCCGGCGTTCCGCGAAGGCACTCACGACACTTCGCTGCTGGAACGAATGGCCGGCATTTCCGTGAAGTCGGCGAGCTGACCCCCCGAACGAAGGAGCGCGCAATGCCCATCACCGCCATCAGATACGGGATCAAGGCAGGCTGCGAAGACGAGATCGCCGAGATCTTCGCCGGCTTCAAACGCACCGGCTCGCCGTCGGTGCTCGACGCCGACGGCAACGAGGTCGGGCGCATCCTGTCCACCGCGGTGTTCATCGAGAACGACATCATGGTCCGGTTCGTCGAGTACGAGGGCGACCTGGCCGACATCGCGCGGTTCATGGCGACCCAGCCCGGGGTGCGCGAGGTCGAGCGCAGGCTCAAGCCATATCTCGCCCGGCCGAGGGACACGGGATCGGTCGAAGGGTTCACCAAGACCTTCGCAAAGAGCACCATGCGCTGCATCTCCCAGCTCTCGGCCGACAAGCCCGACACCCCCTGATGAGCACCGCGGTGGCCGACCTGATCGGCGTGCTGGCCCTGACGGGCAGCGGAACGGTGGCCGGGGTGCTGTTCGCGGTCGCCCTGAGCACCTTGCCCGCGTTGATCGCCATGCCACCCGGCCGCTACGTCTACGCGCAGAAACTGCTCGGGCGCAACTGGGATCCCACCATGCCGGTGGTGGTGCTGAGCTCGACCCTGGCCGAAATCGTGCTCGCGGTGTCGACGCCGAGGATCGCCGCCACCCTGCTTTTCGGCGGCGCCGCCGTCGCGCTGCTCGGCGTGTCCGTGGTCTCCCATTGGTGCAACGTGCCGATCAACCGGCAGACCAGGGAACTGGATCCGGATCGGCTGCCCGAGGACTGGCACGATCCGAGACCCCTGTGGCGGCGATGGCATTTCCTGCGCACCGCGCTGGCGATGCTCGCGCTGGTCTGCACCGCCGTCGCCGTCACCATCACCTGATCGTCACCGTCGCGTTTGGAGGAAGCCCGATGAAGCTCGGGGTGAACATCGCGCCGCACGGCGCACCCGCCGTGGCCCTGGCCGCGGAACGGCTCGGCTACGACGTCGCGTTCGTTCCCGAGGGCTACCGGACGGACGCGATCAGCGTGCTCGGGACGCTGGCCGGGCGGACCGAACGGATCGGGCTCGCCACCGGCGTGCTCCAGATCCCCGCGCGTTCGGCGGTGATGACCGCGATGACGGCGGCAACCCTGGAGACCTTGGCCCCCGGACGTGTCCGGCTGGGACTCGGGGTCTCCAACGCGCAGATCTCCGAAGGCTGGCACGGGGTCCGGTTCGACCGCCCGCTGCGCCGTGCCAGGGAGTACGTCGAGATCGTGCGGCTCGCACTGGACGACAAACCCGTGCGCTACCGGGGCGAGCTCACCGAACTGCCGCTTCCGGGCGCGCGAGCCGAACCTTTCCACCAGTTCGGCGCGCCACTCGGCGCGGCCATCCCGATCTACCTGGCGGCCATCGGGCCGCGCAGTCTCGAACTCGCGGGTGAGGTCGCCGACGGCTGGTTCGGGGTGTTCTGTTCGCCGGGGCGGATCGCCGAAGCGCTTCCGCACCTCCGCCTCGGCCGGGACAAGGCGGGCTTGCGGCACAAGGGGTTCGAGGTCATCCCTTCGGTACCCGTCGTCGTCGGCCGGTCGCCGGAAGAGGCGGCGGGCGCCGTCCGGCCCTACATCGCCCGCTTCGTCAGCCTCGGTCCCAAGGAACACAGTTTCTACCACGCCCTGATGACGACCATGGGGTATCCGGACGAGGCCGACGAGGTGCACGACCGGTACGGATCCGGTGATCACGCCGGCGCCGCCGCAGCCGTGCCTTTCGGCTTCATCGACGCGACTGCGCTGCTCGGTCCCCTCGAACGGATCGCGGAAAAGATGGCCGCGTACGCCGAGGCGGGAGTGACCACTTTGGCCTTGTCGCCGTTCGCGCGCACGACCGAAGAACAGCAGTCCATCTTGCGCGCCGCCTCGGAAGCGCTGGACCTCGCAGGGCTCGCCTGATCGTCTTCGCAAAGGAGTGCGCCATGTCCACGGAAACCACGGGGCTCACCTTCCCGTTCCCGCAGCCGCCCGAGTTCACCCTGCCCGAGGAGTTCGCCGAGTTACGCGCACGGCAGCCGGTCGCCGAGGTGACCCTGCCGTCCGGGGACCGGGCCTGGCTGGTCACCCGGTACGCGGACGTCCGCGCGATCCTGGCGGACGCCAGGTTCAGCCGGGCCGCCGCCGAACGGCCGGGCAGCCCGCGGATGGGGAACACCAGTCCCGGCCCGGAAACCATCCTCGGGATGGATCCGCCCGATCACACCCGGTTGCGACGGCTGGTCGCGCCCGCCTTCACCACCCGCCGCATCGAGGCGCTGCGGCCGCGGGTCGAAGATCTCGCGAACGAGCTGATGCGTGACGTGGTGACCGGCGATCGGTCCGCGGACCTGCTCGCGCAGTTCACCGCGGCGCTGCCGAGCAAGGTCATCTTCGAGCTGCTCGGTGTGCCCTATGCGGACTTCGGGACCCTGCACGGCTGGACGGACGTGATCTTCAGCCTGTCCGCGCACACCCGCGACGAGGTGCTGACGGCGCGCACCAACATCGAACGGTTCCTCGTCGAGCTGGTCGCGGAGAAGCGCGCCCGTCCGGCCGACGACCTGCTCAGCGTGCTGATCGCGGCTCGCGACGAGCAGGACAAGCTTTCGGAGACCGAGTTGGTCAGCTTCGCGCTCATCCTGATCACCGTCGGCCACATGAGCACCGCCAGCACGCTGAGTACCGCGCTGTTCACCCTGCTCCGCCTGCCCGAACTGCTGGCGCGGTTGTACGCCCGGCCGGGCCTCGTCCCGAGCGCCATCGAAGAACTGCTGCGGCACAACACCTTCGCGTTGACCGGTACCCAGCTGAGAGTGGCACTCGAGGACGTCCGGCTGGGCGGTGTCACGATCCGTGCCGGGGACGCCGTGCTGGGCGCGCTCGGCTCGGCCAACCACGATTCCGAGGTGTTCGCCCGGCCGGACCGCGTCGAATTGACCCGTGCGAGCAATCCTCATATGGCCTTCGGCTACGGAATCCACCATTGTCTCGGCGCGCAACTGGCGAGACTGGAGATGCAAGAGGCGCTTTACGCACTTTTACGGAATATCCCGGACACGCTCCGGCTGGCGGTGGCGCCCGCGGAGATCGAACTCAAAACCGGGCTGACCGCCCGCGCGCTGGCGAGCTTGCCGGTGCGGTGGTGAACTGACCCGGTGGTGAATTGACGCCGTGAACCGAATATCCCGCTCCTCAGCGCTGGTGCCGAGTTCCTGAAAAAACCCTGAAAAGCACGACCGACTCGTCGGTGTCTTGCTAAATTGGGCCATAAGGGGGCACGAAACCATTACCACCAGCGATCCCGGAGGGGGATATGGCCACTCAAGAAGAGGATCTGGCGCCTGCCGCCGATCTGAGAACCCGTCCGCAGAGTCCTGAAGGGACTTGGGCGGTGCGGGTCACCTTCGCGGACGGCACGCGGAACGAACGCGGCTTGTTCGCTTTCACCGGCGAAGGTCTGCTGATCCAGACCAACACCGGCAGTCAGACCACCGGTATCGGAAGGTGGCGGCGGACCAGGAACGGGTTCCGCTTCACCTTCCGCGAACAGGCCTTCGACGATGACGGCAAGTTCGCTTTCGACGTGCACGTGGACCACGAAGGAAGCCTGACGACGGGGGACACGTTCACTTCACAGGGAACCGGTACGGCGGTGGACGCCGATGGACAGATAGTGCGCGTCTCGGTGACGACGGTGACCGCCGAGCGCTATTGATCCGGTCGCTTTCCGGACGGGCGAGAGAACGCCCGTCCGGAAAGCGGTGCCACTATCCGTTTCCCTGGCCGAAGAACGACTCGGCGCGAGCCACCGATTCCCGCTCGCCGTCCGGCACGTCGGTCTCGAAGAAAATGGCCTCCACCGGACATTCCGGCACGCAGGCACCGCAGTCGATGCATTCCACCGGGTCGATCACCATCTGCGAACCCGAGTCGCGGATGCAGTCGACCGGGCACACGTCCACACACGACCGGTCTTTGACGTCGGTGCACAGACTGGTAATCACATAAGTCACTGGACCGCTCCTCAGCTGTTTCGGTTCGCGCCGTCAGTCGACGGTGATCGCGCGTATCACGTTCACCCGCGCCGCCCGGCGGGCCGGCCAGGCTGCCGCCAGCAACCCGCCCAGCGAGATCCCGAGCAGCGCCAGCAGGATCGTCGGCGGCACCACGAGGTCGAAGACCCCTCGCGACAGGATGAAGTTCTGCATCATGGCGCCGAGCACGACGCCGACCACGACCCCGGTCACCCCGCCCAGCGCGGCGATCAGCACGGATTCGACGCGGATGAGCCCGCGGATCTGCCGCCGGGTCATCCCGGTCGCGCGGAGCAGGCCCAGTTCCCGGCCGCGTTCCAGCACCGAGAGGGACAAGGTGTTGATGATGCCCAGGAAGGCGATCAACACGGACAGCCCCAGCAGCCCGGTGACGGCACCGAGGTACACGTCGACTTCGCTGATGCGGCTGCGCACGTACTCCGGCGCACTCATCACGGCGAGATCGGTGCGGCCGGCGAGTGCCTGCCGCAAGGCCGCTTCCGCGGTGGCCCCGTCGGTGCCCGGCGCGGTCGCGACGACCATCGGGTTGCCGTCACCCGGCCGGAAATGCGCGTCGGCGAGCGCGGGCGGCACGACGACCTGGCCGAGGACCGTCGCTTCGGTGAAGATCCCGGTGATCTCGACCGGCGTGGCGCCACCACCGGGCGAACTCAGTTCCACCCGCCGTCCCAGCGTCCAGCCCCGTTCCTCGGCGACCGCCTTCGCGACGAACACACCCCGCGCCAGATCCGCGGTGTTGCCTTGTTCGAGCTTCACTTCGACGGTCCGGCCGAGGGCGGACACGTCGGTGCTGCCCGCACGGATCTCCTTACCGTCGATGAGGACCTGGTCGGTGCGCAAGGTGCTGACCGCGGTCACGGACGGCACCGCCTCCGCCAGCCGCCGGGTGTCCTCGCCGATCTGACCGCCCGCCACGTTGGTGACCACGATCCCGCCGGCGAAGGCGCCGCCGAGATCGCGTTCGCTGATCGTGGAAATGGTCGTGGAGAAGATGGTGATGCCGATGGCGATGGCCACGCCGATCGTCAGCGCGGTCGCGGTCGCCGCCGTACGCCGGGGATTGCGCAGCGTGTTGCGGACCGCCATCCCGCCGAGCATCCCGCGGCGCAGCGGCCTGCCGAGCAGGCCGATCACCGGTCCGCTCAGCCAGCGGGCGCAGATCACCGCGCCCAGCAGCAGCCCCAGTGCCCCGAGCATGCCGGACGCCCGGCCGGGGGTGCCCTCGCTGACCGTCGCGACGATCAGCAGGAGCACCGACAGGACCACCACCGCGAGCCCGGTCCTCAACAGCCACCGAGAGCCCTTTTCCTCCTCGAGCCGTTCGCCGCCGAGTGCCGCCACCGGCGATACCGACGCCGCCCGGCGCGCGGGCAGCCAGGCGGCTACCACCGTGGTGCCGGTACCGACCAGGAGCGTCCCCACTATCGCGGGGAGGCCGATCACCACACCGCCGTCGAGGGCGGGGTTCAGCTCCGCCGCGTACGTCACCACGGGAAGGGCCAGCAAGCTGCCGATGGCCAGGCCGGTCACCGAACCGAGCACTCCCACCAGGGCGGCTTCCAGCAGGACCGATCGCCGGACCTGCCGCCTGGTCGCGCCGACCGCGCGCAACAGCGCCAGCTCGCGTCCGCGACGGGCCACCAGCATCGAGAAGGTGTTCACGATCAGCGTGATCCCGACGACCAGCGCGATCCCGGTGAAGGCCAGCACGGTGGCGGACAACGCCGAGGAGATCTCCGAGGTCGCCGCGCGCAGGGTGGCGCTGAGCCCGGCCCGGTCCACGGTGGTGAAACCGGCGGGGGTGGCCGCCGCGACGGCTCCGGTCAGCCGGCTTTCCGGCGTTCCCGGCGACGCGGTGATCTCCACGCTGGTGAAGCTCCCCGGGCGCAGCAACAGCCGTTGGGCGGTCGCGGTGTCGAACGCGACGGTGGGGGAGGAGCCCGCCTCCCGGCCATGGGGCCGGTAGTCGTAGACGCCCACCACCGCGGCCTGGAGCTTTCCGCCGCCGTAGAGCACGGTCGCCGTGTCGCCGACGGTGATCCCGCCATCGGCGGCGACGGACCCGGCGAGGGCGACCTCGGTCGGCCCGGCCGGGGCGCGACCGGTGACCAGCGACATCCGGTCCGTGCCGGTCCAGTTGCTTCCGGTCATCCTGACCTCGAAGCCCTGGGACACCAGCACCTTGCCGTCCGCGCCCGCCACCGCGGCGTACCCCTCGACGACCCCGGTCGCGGCGGCGACGCCGGGAATCCCCGCGAGCCCGGCACGCTGCGCCTCGTCCAGCGGTACCCGGTTCTGCCCGCCCTGGCTGAGCTGTGCCTCGTCTTCGCCGACGCCACGCCCGAGCGGCGTGACCAAGACGTCCAGGCCGTCCCGCAACGGTTCCTGCCCCTCGGACAGGCTCGTGCTGACGACCAGCGCGCCGGACACGAAGGTCGCGCCCAAGAGCACCGTGATGAACGTGAGTACCAGGCGCGACCAGTTTCCCCGCACCGTCGCCATTACGGTTCGCCACATGGTCAGAACGCCCTGATCGCCCGGGCGACGGACGACGCGGCGCCCGTCCCGGTCGCGTGGTCGAACTGGAGCATCCGCGCGTGGACCCGCTCGGCCGTCGGCGCCTCCAGCCGGTCGAGCAGGACACCGTCGGCGAGGAAGATGACCTGGTCGGCGTAGGCGGCGGCGAGCGGGTCGTGCGTGACCATCACGACCGTCTGGCCGAATTCGTCGACCGCGCTCCGCAGGAATCGCAGGATCTGCCCGCTGCTGCGGGAATCCAGGTTGCCGGTGGGCTCGTCGGCGAAGATCACCTTCGGCCGGGTGATCAACGCACGCGCGCAGGCCACCCGCTGTTGCTGGCCGCCGGAGAGCTGCCCCGGCCGGTGATCGAGCCGTTCGGAGAGCCCGAAGGCCGCGACGAGATTGCCGAAGTGGACGGGATCCGCCTTCCGCCCCGCGATCGTCAAGGGCAACACGATGTTCTCGCGCGCCGACAAGGTGGGCACCAGGTTGAAGGCCTGGAAGATGAACCCGAGTTGCGTGCGGCGCAGCACGGTGAGCCGGTCGTCGTCGAGGCCGGTCAGTTCGGTGTCGCCCACGAAGACCTGGCCGCCGGTCGGGACGTCCAGGCCGGCGAGGCAGTGCATCAACGTGGACTTGCCGGAGCCCGAAGGCCCCATGATCGCGGTGAATCTCCCGGCCGGGATGTCCAGGTCCACCTCGTTCAGCGCGGTCACGCCGGCGCTGCCCTGGCCGTAGATCTTCACCAGCGCGCGGGCTCGCGCGGCGGGTGGTTTCGTTTCCCCCATCAGTTCTTTCCTCCTTGAGAGTGCTCGGCGGCGGCGTGATCCTGACCGCCGACACGCTGCCCGGGAACTCCCCGTTCCCCGGCCGCGCGCCCTGTCTTGCCCGCTCGTGCGGCGCGTTCGCGTTCGGTGTTCTTGGCGCCCCACCGGGTTTTGCCGCCGGGCTTGAAGACGGACAGGTAGGTCGCCGTCCACAACGCGGCCGAGAAGGCGATCATGCAGATCATCAGCGTCAGTCCGGTGCCACCGGGTTCGGCGGCCGGGTCGGCGGTCCGTTCGGCGAGGTCCTGCACCCATTGGCTTTCCACGATCGCGACCGCCGGGATGGCCAGCGCGATCAGGAGCTTGAGCAGTACCCACCAGTGCTTGACCAGACCCCATTTGCTGCCGAGCGAGACCACCAGGCCGGTGAGAATGGACAGCATCATCGTCGGAATGACGATGAACAGATCGAAGACGTGCATCAATTCGTAGGAGGCGTGCCGTAATCCGGCGCTTTCCGTGGTGTATCCCACGGTGCTGAGTACCACCATGGCCACCGCGATACCGAGCCAGCTCACCGACAGCCCGACATGCAGCATCACCCACAGTTTCCGTTTACCGGGCGAAAGCCTCGGAAAGGTCGGCCGCAAGAGCCCGAGAATCACCGCGGAGAACGCCATCCCGGCGAGCGGGAGCGGGCCGGGGAAGCTGAACAGGAACTGCACCGGGATGAACAGCAGATGGAAGACGATGGCGGTCCGGCGGGCCCGTGCGGTTCCCCATCGCAGCGCGCAATAGACCGAAATCGCGGCGGCGAGAAGATAGCCCGCGAATCCCAGGGTCTGGATGAGCGGGAGGATGGCGTTCTCGCCGGGGAAGATCACCACGGCGTTGAGGGCCGAGAACGCGGCGAACGCCCATTGCGTCCGCGCCTGCCGGATGGCCGGTCCCGATGGCCCGTCCGGGGCGATCGCCGTCCGTACCGGGACTTCGGCGCCCGTCCTGTCCGCGGGATCCATGCTGGTCACCTCTCCTGTTCTCGGCTCAGGCGCACGTCGTTTCGTGGTCCATCTCGCCTGTGGATCCGAATCTAGGAGCAGGACGGCGCCGTCCGCGTCGCACGAAGTGATCTCGCCGGTGGGCCGGAAGTCTCGGGAATACCGCCACCGGCTACATCGATCGATTGACATCCGGTTCGAGCGATGGGGTGCGGACGCGGGGAAGCCACACGGGCAGCAGCGCCACCGCCAGCGCGGTCACCGCGAGATAGCCCGTCAGGGCGATCACCAGATGGTCGCCGGCGGTCAAGTCCGGGGTCGCCTTGTCCGGTGCCAGCAGCCAGTAGGCGGGCACCACCCACCACAGGCTCACCAGCGACAACACCGCCTTCGGCAACGCGGACCCCGCTCGCCAGATCGCGACCGAGAGCCAGGCCAGCACGGGCACGATCCAGATCGCGTGGTGGGGCCACGAGATCGGTGCCACCGCCAGCCCGGTGAACGCCGCCACCAGCAGGCCGGCCAGATCGTGACCCAGCCCGTGCGCCCGTCTCGCGGCGAGCAGGCCGAGCAGGACGACCACCAGGCAGACCGGCAACCACCAGCCGGGGGCCGTGGTGGTGCCTGCCAACCGGGCGAAAAGGCCGGGCAAGGACTGGTTCACCACCGCGCTGATGTCGGTCACCCTGCCGGTGTCCAGCAGCAGGCCCCGCAGCCAGTACGCGCTGGATTCCCCGGGCAGGACCAGGAATCCGACGGCGATCGTGCCGCCGAAAGCGGCCGTGGCGCGCAGGGCGTCCCTCCGCCGGCCGGTGCACAGCAGATAGGCCACGAAGATCAAGGGGGTGAGCTTCACCCCGGCGGCGATCCCGATCAGCAGACCCCGCCATCTGGACGGCATCAGCGGCGAGAAGTCGAGCAGGACGAGCAGGACGACGAAGATGTTGACCTGTCCCAGCATCAGGTTCATCAGTACCGGCGTGAGCAGGGGCGCGACCACCATGCCCAGTACCGTCAGGCGGAGCCGCCGGGTCCGGGCGGTGACTCCCGCGAGGCCGAGCGAAACCCACAGGATCACGCCCAGGCTCAGCAGGGAGGCGTACGTCCAGAGCACCGCCCCGAAGCCGGCGGGCAGCCAGGACAAAGGCGTGAACACCACCGCGGCGAAAGGTGGATAGGTGAACGCGATTCCCGCCAAAGCCGTGGTGTCGACTTTCAGCTCGTACAGCGGAACGCCGTCGAATACCGCTTTCGCGACGCCGTGATAGAGCTGGAAGTCGGCCATCCAGAGCGGCGCTCCCCGTAACAACGGCACGACCAGGGCTGTCATCACCAGAGCGGTGAGTGCGATGATCGCGCCCGCCTTCGCCCGCGCGGGAATTCTCACCCTTTCGACGGGATCCGCAACCATGTTCCCCTCCTGATGGATTTCCGTGCCGCCGGGTCCGGGCAGGGTCTTCCCCCGGAATCACGGAACACTGGGAATTCACTCCAGACGCGACCGATCCGGTACGTCCGGACCACATGCGGCGGCTTCACTTGATCATTCCTCTAGACTCGGGGAATGACCTCGCCGAGCTCCACCCCGCGGTGGTGGGCGTGGAAACCATCGGAACGCCGTCACGTGATCATCGATTCGGCGGTGGCGCTGGCGTGCGTGATCGGCACTTTCGTCTGGTCGGGGCCACAGCAGTTCGCCCCCGACTTCGGTTTTCCCCTCCTCGGCAGCGACAATCGGCTGATCGCCTCGATCCCGCTCGCCCTGCTGACCGGCGCCGCCGCGATGGTGCGCAGGCGCAAGCCGATCTTCCTGGTGGTCGCGAGCCTCGTGAGCTGGACGATGCTTTCGGCGATCATCGGTGTGGTCTTCGGCTTGTACGCGCTGGCGGCTTTCGAGAAATCGCGACGGTTGATGGCCGTCACCGCCGCGATCGCGCTGGTGATCGTCGGATTCCCCTTCTGGCGCCTCGGCGGTTTCGACGCGAGCGTTCCGAT
This sequence comes from Amycolatopsis sp. NPDC031561, assembly GCF_055580625.1. Classification (NCBI taxonomy): domain Bacteria; kingdom Bacillati; phylum Actinomycetota; class Actinomycetes; order Pseudonocardiales; family Pseudonocardiaceae; genus Amycolatopsis; species Amycolatopsis sp. NPDC031561. The sequence goes on from NZ_JBVILA010000019.1 coordinate 175,944, forward strand.
CAGTACGGCGCTCTGCCTGGCACCGACGTTGCTCGGCCTGTGGAGCTTCACCCACCGCGAACTGGTGGACAATCTGCTCGAACGCGCCTCCCGGCTGGAGCGCGAACGCGATCTGCTCGCCGAACAGGCCCGTGCCGAGGAACGCACCCGCATCGCCCGCGACATGCACGACGTGGTCGCGCACCGGGTCAGCCTGATCGTGCTGCACGCCGCGACCGCCGAGGTCTCGGGGGACAGCGAAAGACTCCAGCTGACCAAGAAGATCCGGTCCATCGGCCGGGACGCGCTCAGCGAACTCCGGCAAGTGCTGGAGGTGCTGCGGGTCGGTGACGCGCCACTGTCGCCGCAGCCCCGCATCGAGGACATCGCCGGACTCGCCGCCCAGTCCCGGGCCGTGGGCGCCCGGGTCGAAGTGGAGACCCTCGGTGAGATCCGTCCGCTGCCGTCCATCGTGGAACAGGCAAGTTACCGTGTCGCCCAGGAGGCACTGACCAACGTGCACAAGCATGCGAAGAACGCCGACACCCGGATCCGTATGGTCTACGGTCCCGAAGAGTTCCGGCTGGCCATCACCAATCAGCGGCCCGCGTCGGTTCCGGCGCCGGACACGCTGCCCAGTGGCGGCTTCGGGATCATCGGCCTGCAGGAACGGATCAGGCTGATCGGTGGCACGCTCAGCTGCGGGGCGACCTTCAACGGCGGGTTCGAGGTCGAAGCGGTCATCCCGCTGCCGTCGACGGGATCCGGCTCGTGATCCGGGTGATGGTGGTCGACGACGAATGGATGGTGCGGTCCATGCTGCGCACCATCCTGGAGGCGGCCGGTGACATGTCGGTGGTGGCCGAGGCACCCGACGGGATCTCCGCCGTCGAAGAGGCCGAACGGCACCAGCCGGACGTCGCGCTGGTCGACATCCGGATGCCGGAGTCCGACGGGCTCGCCGCGACCGCGCGGCTGCAATCCCTGCCGCGGCCGCCGAGGGTCATCGTCCTGACCACGTTCGATCTCGACGAGTACGTGCAGACCGCGCTCCGCAACGGGGCCGTCGGGTTCCTGCTCAAGGATTCCGCGGGCGACGACATGATCACCGCGATCAGGGCGGTCGCCGCGGGCGACGCCATGCTCGCGCCGAGCATCACCCGCCGTCTGCTGCACACCTTCACCGAACGCGAACCGTCCCGTCAGGCCAAGGCGCTGGAACAGCTGGACGTGCTGACCGAAAAGGAACGCGAGGTCCTGGTCGCCTTGGCGGAGGGGCTGGCCAACGCCGACGTCGCGAGCCGGTTGTACCTGAGCGAGGCGACCGTCAAGACCCACGTGAGCCGCATCCTGAGCAAGCTGAAGCTGACCAACCGGGTGCAGGCCGCGATCCTCGCGCACCGCGCCGGTCTGATCAGCTGACACCGGGCGTGGTCCACCGAGGTTCCAGCACGATCCCAGGCCCTCCCCTGAGCATCGGTCAGCACGCTGACGCCTCAGGAAAGTCGGCCGATGACTCCCTTGGACCTCCGCACCACCCCTGAAATCCATCATCCGCGGCGCTGGGCGGCTTTGGTCGCCGCCCTACTCGCCTGCTACATGGACCTGCTCGACGCGACCATCGTCACGGTCGCGCTGCCCGCGTTCGAGAAAGACCTCGGCGCGGGTCCGGCGACACTGCAATGGACCTCCGCCGGCTACACCCTGGCGTTCGCCGTCCTGCTGATCACCGGCGGCAGGGTCGGTGACATCTTCGGCCGGAAGCGGACCTTTCTCGCCGGAATGAGTGCCTTTCTGCTCACTTCGGCGCTGTGCGGGCTCGCGAGAGACCCGGAAACGCTGGTGGCTTCCCGTGTCCTGCAAGGGGCCGCGGCCGCGATGATGATCCCGCAGGTGCTCAGCTTCATCCAGGTCGAGTTCCCTTCGGTGGAGCGGCCACGGGCGCTGGCGATGTACGGGATCTCACTGGCGCTGGGCGGGATGACCGGTCCGGTCCTCGGCGGCCTGCTGATCCAGGCCGACATCGCCGGGCTCGGCTGGCGCGCCGTGTTCCTGATCAACCTCCCGGTCGGCGTGGTCGCCCTGGCCGGCGCGATCCGGCTGATGCCGGAATCGCGGTCCGAGTCGGCGCCGAAGCTGGACCTGGCCGGTGTGCTGCTGGTGACGGCGGCCCTGGTGGCGGTGATGTACCCGCTGGTGCGCGGACACGAGATCGGATGGCCACCGTGGACCTTCCTCTGTCTGGCCTCGGCGCTGCCGATCCTCCTGCTTTTCCTGTGGCATCAGCGATTACGTGAACGCGGCGGGGGAACTCCGCTCATCCCGCCGCGGATCCTGCGTCATCGCAGCCTCCGCGCGGGTCTCCCGCTCGCGCTGGTCTTCTTCGCCGGAACCGGCCACACCTTCGTGTTTTCGCTTTACCTGCAACAAGGTCTCGGCTATTCGCCGTGGCTGACCGGGCTCACGCTGTTCCCGTCCTCACTCGGCATCGTCGCGGGATCGATGCTGTCCATCCGGCTGGCCCCGCGCCTGGGCCGGAAGGTGGTGTCGATCGCGGCGCTGGTCAAGATCGCCGGGGTGGCCGGCGTGATCTACCCGATCCACGTCCTGGGCCCGGCGTTGTCGCCGTGGGCGCTCGTGCCGGGCGCGATCGTCATCGGGGTGGGAATGGCCATGGTCAGCGCGACCCTGGTGAACATCGTGCTGAGCAAGGTGCCCGTGCGGGACGCCGGCGCGGCGTCCGGCCTGATGACCACCGCGCTGCAGGTCGGTTCGGCGATCAGTGTCGCGGTGCTCGGCACGGTCTTCTTCGGTTCGCTCGCCGCCACCGGGGACCACCGGCGGGCGATCGAGGCGGGCCTCTGGGTCTGCGTGGCGTTGTTCTTCGCCAGTTTCGTGATGAGTTTCCTGCTCCCGCCCGGTGGCGTGCCCGCCACCGCGGCCGATGATCCCGCACCGTCCACTGAGGACGATGTCATCCGACGAACGATCCCGAGGTGATGATCATGCTCGACGCAGAACGGAAGACCGGACCGGCGACCGCTTTCGAAGGCGCTCCCGTACTCGGCACACCGCCCGTCCAGAACGTGATGGAGCTGGCCTGGGGCATGTGGGCGAGCGGCGTGATCCAGGCCGCGGCGAAACTGGGGATCGCGGATTCCGTCGGCGACGAACCGGTGCACGTCGACGAGCTGGCGGACGAGATCGGGGCCGATGCGGGCGCGCTGTCGAGATTGATGCGCGCGCTTTCCGCCTACGGCGTCTATCGCCAGCTCGGACCAGGACGCTACGAGCACACGGAGGCGTCCCGGGCCATGCGCTCCGACGCGCCGGTGCGCATCGGGGACGTGATCCAGACCGGCTCGTACTGGGGCTGGCAGATGTGGGCGAAGCTCGACGAGAGCGTCCGCACCGGTGAGTGCGCGTTCCGTGCCACCTATGGCAAGGACCTCTTCAGTTACTTCGCCGAGGACGACAACGAGGCGGGCGCGGCCACCTTGCGCGGTTACGCCGCGCAGTCCGTCGCGATGCATCCGGCGCTGGTCGGCGGGCTCGATCTCTCCGGGGCGCGCACGGTCGTCGACGTCGGCGGCGGACACGGCTCACTGTTGCGCGCGCTGCTGGAGGCGAACCCGGATCTGCGCGGAATCCTCTTCGACCGGGCGCACACCGTCGAGCGAGCGGATCCGGTGCTGAGCACCGGCGCGCTCGCGGACCGGTGCGCACTCGAGGCGGGCGACTGCCTGGTGGAGGTGCCGAAGGCCGACGTCTACCTGTTCCGGCAGGTCCTGCACATGTGGGAGGACGAAATGTGCGTGCAGGCGCTGGGCAACGTGGCGAAGGCGGCCGAACCGGGCAGCCGGGTCATCCTGCTGGAACAGCTGATCTCCGACCCGCCCGCCAACCCCTGGGACGCCCTGATGGACCTGCACATGTTGCTGGTCATGGACGGCAGGGAACGGACGGCGGAGGAATACGCCGAACTGTTCGAACGTGCCGGGCTGCGGTACCGGGGAGTCACCGAGACCGGGACCCCGCTTCGCCTGATCGAAGCGACCGCGGGGGACTGAGCGCATGCGGATCCTGTTCTGTACCTGGGCATGGCCGTCCCATCTCTTTCCCATGGTCCCGCTCGCCTGGGCCTGCCGGGCCGCCGGGCACGAGGTGCGGGTCGCGAGCCAGCCCGGCCTGACGCCGGTGATCCGGCAGGCGGGCCTGGACGCGGTTTCCGTCGGACACGACGTCGACGTGCCGAAGTTCGTCCGGGAGTACGTGCTGCGGCCGGGCGGGCGGCCCGCCGCTCGACGGCACGGCAGGCCGAGAGCGCTGGACATGCTGGTCGAACTCGCCGATTCCATGGTGGACGATCTGGCCGGGCAGGCGAAGCGGTGGCGGCCGGACGTGATCGTCCACGAGCTGACGACGTGGGCAGGTCCGCTCGCGGCCGCCGCCATCGGAGTGCCCGCGGTGCGCGTGCTCTACGGCGTCGACCTCTTGGAGCGGGCGGGGGACTTCCTGCCGGACGCGGTCAGTCCGCTCGCCGATCGGCTCGGTCTGTCCGAAGTGGACGTTCGTGGCGCGCTGACCGTGGATCCCTGCCCGCCGCGGTTGCAGGTCCCGACCGGGTACCGCCCGCAGCCGATCCGCTATGTCCCGTACAACGGTCCCGGCACGGTCCCCGATCCCGCGCCGCCCAAGGGGACCAGGCCGCGGATCTGCGTCACGTGGGGGACCACGATGGCCAAGCTCGAATCGGGGCGGATGCTCGCGGGGCGGATGGCGGATGCCGTGGCGGGCTTGGACGCGGAGATCGTCGTCGCGGTCGCCGAGGAGCACACGGAGCTGCTCGCCGGGCTGCCCGGTGACGTACGGGTCCTGACCGGCGTACCGCTGGATCTGGTGCTGCCGTCCTGCGATTTGGTGCTGCACCACGGGGGCGCTGGGACGACGCTCACCGCGATGATCCACGGCGTGCCCCAGCTGGTGATCCCGCAGTTGCCCGATCACGCGCTGCACGGCAGGCAACTGGCGGCCACCGGTGCCGGACGGGTCATCGCCAAGGAGGAGGCCGATCCCGGGGCGGTCCGTGAGGCGGCCGCCGGGCTGCTGGCGGACGTGGGCCACCGTGACTCGGCCGCCGCACTCGCCGCCGAGTCACGGCTCCGGCCGCCGCCCGCGGACGTGGTGGGCGTACTGGAGAAGCTCGTCGCCGAACGTGAGTGACGAAGGAGGCCGTGTGGCGGGTTTCCCCCGTCACACGGCCTCCGACGTCAGTGCCCGCCCGCGACGTTGACCACGCTGCCGGTCACGTGGCGGTTCGCGTCGGACCCCAGGAACGCCACCACTCTCGCCACGTCCTCGGGGAGACCGAACCGCAGCTGCGGGATCCGGTCGTTGAGCACCTGCTGGATCTCCGCCGGGCTCAGGCCTGCCAAGGTGGCCCGGATCTCCGGCGGGACCTTCGGCAGCAGATTGGCCGTCACGGTCGGCCCCGGTGCCACGGCGTTGCTGAGGACGCCGTGTCCCACCAGTTCGGTGGCCAGCGTCCGGTTCAGCCCGTGCAGGGCCGCCTTGCTCGCCACGTACGCTTCTTCGCCGCGCATCCCGCGGTTGACGATGCTGGCCGACATCAGCACGATCCGGCCCCAGCCGCGGGCCTTCATCCCCGGCACCACCGCCTGGACGGTGTGGAACGCGCCTTCGACCTCTTCGCGCAACTGCGCACGCCAGGTCCCGACGGGCACCGTCTCGAAAGGACCGCGGTGTTCGTCGGGGCCCCGCGCCGGCGACGCGTTGACCACCAGGACGTCGATCCCGCCCCATTCCGCGGTCACGGCGTCCACCGCCGACCTGATCGACTGTTCGTCGCCGAGGTCGTACGGCAGGGCCAGGGCCTGGCCGCCGTCCTTCTCCACGGCCTCGGCCACCTCCGACGCGGCACTCCTGTTGCGGTGGTAGGTCAGCGCCACGTTGGCCCCTTCGGCGGCGAAGACCCGCGCCATCGGCCCGCCGAGACCGCCACTGCCGCCGGTGATGAAGACCGACCTGCCTTCGAGTCCGAGATCCATTCGTGTCCCCCTTTACCGTCCGAGATGGACTTCACCAGGCGAGCGGGAGCTCGTCCGGCCTGCTGAAAGCCAGTCCCTTGCTCCAGCCGAGTTCGTCCTCCGTCACCGCGAGGCGGACATCCGGGAACCGCGCCAGCAGCGAACCGAGGGCGACCTCCAGTTCGATCCGCCCGAGCTGGGCGCCGAGGCAATGGTGGATGCCGTGTCCGAAGGCGACATGGGGATTCCGGGGGCGCGACAGCCGAACCTCGTCGGGGTCGGGGAACACCGAGTCGTCGCGGTTCGCGGCGTTGATCGAGGGCAGGACGGCTTCGCCCGCCTGGATCACCACGTCACCGATCCGTACGTCCTCCGTCGCGATCCGCAACGCGCCGATGCCGCCGCCCGCCTGGGAAAGCCGGAGCAGCTCCTCCACCGCGCCGGGCAGCAGAGCGGGATCGCGGCGCAGCTCGTCCAGCCGTGCCGGATTCCTCAGCAGGGTCAGCAAGGAGTGCACGATGCTCGCGGTCGTCGCGTGATACCCGGCGCCGAGCAGCGTGTAGCCGAACGCCACCAGTTCTTCCTCGCTGAGCCTGTCTCCCTCGTCCTGCGCGGAGATCAGCACCATCAGCAGGTCTTCGGTCGGGTGCCGCCGTTTCTCCTTGATCAGCTCGGTCAGGTACTCGGAGAGCTTGTCCTTCGCGGCCAGCACTTCCGCCTGCCGGTCGGGGGTGAAGCCGAGCATGATGTCGGTCCACGCCCGGAACTGCCCGACGTCGGCCAGCGGCACCCCCAGCATTTCGCAGATCACCGTGATCGGCAGAGGCTGGGCGAGGGAGGCGACCAGATCGGCGGGTGGCCCCGCTTCGGCCATCGTGTCGAGGAAACCGTTCGTGAGGTCTTCGATCCGCGGCCGCAGCGCCTCGATCCGGCGGGGGCTGAACGCCCTCGACACGAGTTTGCGCAACCTGCTGTGCTCCGGCGGGTCCATCACGAAGATCGACCGCGAGCCCCGCGCGATCGGCAGGATCCGCGGCGCGCCGGGCGCGGTGATCGCCTCGCGGCTGAACCTGGCGTCCGCGAGGACGTTCCGCACGTCTTCGTGCCGGAGCAGCAGCCAGGCGAGGTCGCCGGTCGGCAGCGTCACCCGGCAGACCGGCCGTTCGGCGCGGAGTTTCCGGTACTCGGCCGGTGGAAGTACCGGATCGGCCGCACGGAAGGGAAAGGACGGTGCCGGTTCGGCAGACATGGGTTCTCCTCATCGGGTTCCGCGACGGACGGCGAAGGCCACACGATGCGCGCGGGCGTTGTAGGGCGGATGGAAGCTCGCTGGGCACCCGGTGGGCTCCGGCGGTTCAACGGCGCACCAGCGTGTTTGGAGGACGGGCCGCGAACCTTCGATCCGAGACCGCACCGGATCGACGGACGGAGGCATCCGATGTCAGAGGCCACCAGCGGGCCGGGATCCCGGCGGCACAGGCCCGGGGAGGTCGCCGTCGTCGGCTTGGGCGCCATGGGCGCCGCGATGGCACACCGCCTGCTCGAGGCCGGGTTCCCGTTGACGGTCCACAACCGCACGGCGGGGAAGGCGGCGCCACTGGTCGCCGCGGGCGCGGTGCTCGCCGAGTCGGCCGAAACCGTCGCCAAGGCCGAGAGAATCCTGCTCAGCCTGAGCGACGAAACCGCTGTCGACGCGGTGCTCTTCGACGACCTGCTGCCCCGGCTGCGGAGCGGAACGACCGTGATCGACACCTCCGCGGTGTCGCCGGGATACGCCCGTCGCGCGGCCCGGCGGCTGGCGGCCGCGGGGGTGCGGCGGGTGGAGGCCAGTGTGGTCGGCAATCCCGGGATGGCCCGCTCCGGCGGGCTGCGGGTCTTCACCGCGGGGGAGCGCGACGACGTCGAGTCCGCCCGCGACGTCCTGGACGCGCTGAGCCGCGACGGCTTCGTCCATCTCGGACAGTCCGGTCAGGCCAGCGCGCTCAAACTGGCCTTCAACCTGATGCTCGGCGCGCAGACGGTCGCACTGGCCGAAGCGATCGCTTTCGCCGCCGTCGCCGGGCTGGACCGCGAGACCTTCCTCGACACCGTGCTGAGCAGCGGGGTCCGGTCGCCGGTCCTGGCGTTCCGGGCCGAATTCATGCGCACCGGAAACTACGAACCCGCCGCGTTCCGGGCCCGGTTGATGGAGAAGGACGTCCGGCTCCTGCTGACCGAGGCACAGGACGCGGGAGTGGCCCTCCCGCTGGCCGGAACGCTCGCCCACCGCTACGCCGGCGTCGTCGCGGCGGGCGACGGCGACAAGGACGCGGCCGTCGTCCTGGCGACCCACGACGCCGACGCCGCAGGCACGATTCCCCGAATCAAGGAGGAACACCAGCAATGACCACACAAGCACCGAGCATCGACGGCGCGGGCCCGAGTGTCGTCTTCGAACTCGGTACCGCCTTCTGCACCGCCAAATGCCTTTTGACGGCGCTCGAACTGAGCCTGTTCACCGTGCTCGGCGACGACGAGCTGACCGCCGAAGAACTGCGGGTGAAGCTGGACCTGCACCCGCGCGGAACGCGCGACTTCCTCAACGTGCTCGCCGCTCTCGGCCTTCTCGAGAACAACGGCGGGAGGTACCGCAACAGCGCGCTGGCCGGACGTCACCTGGTGCGGAGCAACGACGGGTACGTCGGCGGCTTCCTCGAACGGGCGAACCACATGCTCTATCCGGCGTGGGGCCGGTTCGGGGAGATGCTGCGGAACGGGAAGCCCACCGCCGAGGCCGACTACATGGAGATGATCAAGGAGCCGAACCGGCTCCGCAGCTTCCTCGGCATGATGGACGCGCTCACCAGCCTGATCGTGCCGGAGCTGGCCAAGGCCCTCGACTGGACCGCCTACCGTTCGGTGGTCGACGTCGGCGGCGCGCGCGGCAATCTCACCGGCGGTCTGGTCAAGGCCCATCCGCATCTCGCGGGCACCGTGTTCGACCTGCCGGAGATGCGGTCGCCGTTCGAAGAGCACATGCGCACACTCGGTGTGGAAGGAAGTGCCACCTTCCACGCGGGCGACTTCTTCACCGATCCGATCCCGCCCGCCGACGTGGTGGTCATCGGTCACGTCCTGCACGACTGGTCACCCGACGAGTGCAGGATGCTGGTGCGCAAGGCGTTCGACGCGGTGCGGCCCGGCGGGAAGCTCGTCGTGTACGACCGGATGGTGGACGAAGACGGCACCGATCTGACCAACCTGATCATCAGTCTCGACATGATGCTGACGACGCCGGGCGGAGCGGAGTACCCGGCCTCGGAGTACCAGAGCTGGTTCACCGAAGCCGGATTCAGCACGACGGAGGTCGCTCCGCTCGGCGAGAACGACACCGTCGTGATCGGCCACAAGGCGGGTTGACCGGGTGGAGATCGGAGTCGGCCTCCCCGCGGCGGTGTGCGGCGTGGCGGGCGAGCAGCTCTTGGGCTGGGCCCGGTACGCCGACGAGGCCGGGTTCAGCTCGCTCGCGACGCTGGACAGGCTCGTGTACGGCAACTGCGAATCGTTGATCGCCTTGGCCGCCTCGGCCGGTGTCACGCGGCGGATCCGCCTCGCCGCGACCGTTCTGCTCGCGCCGTATCGAGGCAATCCGGCACTCCTCGCGAAGCAGCTCGCCACCCTCGACAGGATCAGCGAGGGAAGGTTGGTGGCCGGTCTCGCCGCGGGCGGCAGGGAGGACGACTTCGTCGCCGCGGACCTGCCCTACGCGCGGCGAGGCCGCACCCTCGACACGGCGGTGGAACGCATGACGTCGATCTGGGCGGGTGCGGAATCCGGCGGCCGGATCGGTCCTTCGCCGTATCGGGGGAGCCCGCCACTGATCTTCGGCGGGCATACGGAGATCGCGATCCGACGGGCGGCCCGGTACGGGCAGGGCTGGATCTCCGGCGGCAGTTCGGCCAGCGGGTACCGGGAGCTCGCCGAACGCGCCCGGCGCGGCTGGGCGGCCGAAGGCAGGCAGGATCAGCCGCGGCTGCTGGCGCTGGCCTATTTCGCGCTCGGCCCCCAAGGCGCGGAAGTGGCCCGGCGTTACGTCGGCGAGTACTACGCGTTCCTCGGGGAGAAGGCGACCGACCGGATCACCCAGGGCGTCCTCACCGATCCGGCGCGGTTGCGCGAAACCGTGGCGGCCTACGCCGACGCGGGCTGTACCGAACTGATCCTCATGCCGTGCGCCGCCGAGCGATCACAGCTGGAACTGCTCGACGGAGTGGTGCACTGAAGGTCTCGTGCCCGTTCACAGACCGCGTTTGCTGATGGCCAGCATGGCATCGAGATCCGACACCTTGCTGCGATCCCGGCCCTGCGCCTGTCCCCGGTTGATCTCGTAGGAGTCCAGGCGCAGCCAGTCCGACCAGCTCACGAACTCCGTGCCGCGGCGGCGTAACAGCCGCGGCACGGAGTTCGGATCCGACGACCGGGAGCGGTGGCCCTCCGCGAGATCCTCGATGACACACCGTGCGGTCTCCACGGCGTCCGCCTTGTTGGTGCCGATCACCCCGGACGGGCCCCGTTTGAGCCAGCCCGCCACGTAGCAGCCCGCGACCGGCCGCTCTCCGCCGTCGACGATCCGCCCCTTGCGATGCGGCAAGGTCCCGGTGCGTGCGTCGAAAGGCAACCCCGGCAACGGATCCGCGCGATAACCCACGGCACGGAGCACACCCTGGACCGGCAGCACCTCTTCACCTTCGCTGTCGCCGGGGCGGGTGCGTGCCAGCCGTAGACCGCTCACCGCGCCGTCGCCCTCGATCGCCGTCGCGCCCCGCCAGAACACCAGATGGATCCGCCGGGTGGCGCCGGTCGCGGGGCGCTCCGCCCACTCTCGCAGGAGATCGACGTTGGCCCGCGTCTGCCGGTTGGTTTCGAGCAGCCGTTCGTCCGCCTCGTCCAACCGCAGATCCTCGGGCCGCACCAGGACGTCGACCCCGCGCAGCAGACCGAGTTCCCGGAGTTCGACGGTGGTGAACTTGGCCTGGGCGGGCCCGCGCCTGGCCACCAGGTACACGTCGGCGACGCTGCTGCACCGCAAGCCGTCGAGGACGTGATCCGGCACGTCGGTGTTCGCCAGCTCGCGGGGGTCCTTGACCAGCAACCGGGTCACGTCCAGTGCGACATTGCCCGCACCGAGCACGGCGACCTTGCTCGCGTGCAAGGGAAAATCGACGAGCGCGTCCGGATGGCCGTTGTACCAGGAGACGAATTCGCCCGCGGGCCAGCTGCCGCGCAGCTCCTCGCCGGGCACCCCGAGCCCGCGATGCCCGGGAGCCCCGGTCGCGAAGATCACGGCCTCGTAGTGGGCGAGCAGATCGTCCAGGCCGAGGTCCACGCCGAACGTCACGTTGCCGAAGAACCGGACGGCGGGATTCTCCAGCACCCGCCGCAGGACGGCGCTCACCGACTTGATCCTCGGGTGATCGGGTGCCACGCCGTACCGGACGAGGCCGTACGGGGCGGGTAAGCGGTCGAAGACGTCGATGGCCGGACCCCGCTCCGATTTCAGCAGAGCTTCCGCGGTGAACACCCCCGCCGGCCCCGAACCGACGATCGCTATCCGTGGCACGCGACCTGACAGCACGGCGATTCCCCCTCCTCCAGCATGATCCTTGCCGCCCACGTTAGGCGCGCCGTCAGGAGCCGACATCGGCCTTCGGTCGCCCGTTTCCGTACAGAAAGTCTCGCGGCGCGGGAACCCGGCTACATCGATCGGATGACCCTCGGGTGAGCGGATCGAATCCGGACGGCCGCGGACGAGTGTTCGATTTCCGCGCCGTCCGGCGGATAAGTGCTGGTCATCGCGCCGCCGGCCACGTCCGGTCGCCGGCTCGGACGCGGCTTTGGTCAGCCGGTAACCACATCAGGATCGCTGTAGTAAGCCACAACCGATCTTCAAGGGTGGGGGTCGCACCAGCCGATAGATTGTAAGGACTCACAAAGGACGCCCGAAAGAAATCGATATCCGCACTGCGCGTACGGGTCATCGAGTCACCGGCAAACTGGGGGAGCGTGCTGACGATGGAGGTCAATCTACTGGGGCCGCTCGAAGTCTTCCGCGATGGAGTGGTGATCACTCCGTCCGCGCCGAAACTTCGGCGGATGTTCAGTCTTCTGGCACTACAGGCGAACAATCTCGTCCGGACCGATCAGATCATCGACGAACTCTGGGAGGACAGGCCGACGGCCAGCGCCGCCACGACCTTGCAGACCTACATCTACCAACTGCGGAAGCTGCTGCAGCTGTCACCGGCGCAAGGCGTGCGCTCTTCGCGCCCCGCGGGTGCCGGTGATGCCGCGTTGCACACCCTCACGAACGGTTATGTGCTCGCGCTGCCGTCGAACGCGCTCGATTCGCACCGCTTCGAGCAACTGGCGAAACGCAGCCGGGCCGAATTGGAAATGGGGGCGGTCGGCACCGCGTCCGAATCGCTCGCGGAAGCGCTGCGGCTCTGGCGTGGGCTCGCGCTCGCGGACGTCAGCACGGGACCGGTCCTGGAGGCCGAAACGCGACGTCTGGAGGAACTCCGGAAAGGCGTCCTCGAACAGCGGATCGACGTGGATCTCCAGCTGGGCAAGCACAACGAGCTGCTCGGCGAGCTCACCATGCTGGGGGCGCAGTACCCGACCCATGAAGGTTTCCAGGCGAAATTGATGCTGGCGCTCTATCGGGCGGGCAGACAGGCCGAGGCGCTCCACGTGTACCACCGCACCAGGGAGGCACTGGCGAACGAACTCGGCCTCGATCCCACCGATTCGCTGCAACGGTTGCAGCGGGCCGTACTGAGGGCGGACCAAAGCCTGTCCTCACCGGCCTCCGCCGCGGGGCCGGTCGTCACCCGCCGGTCCAGGCCTCCGCGGCAGCTCCCGCCCGACGGCGCGGTCCTGATCGGGAGGCGGGCCGAGAGCGCCGCGGCACTCGAGGCGTTGTGCACCGGGCGGGGCCGGGCCGCGACGGTCGTCGTCATCGTCGGTGCTCCCGGCGTCGGCAAGACGGCACTGTGCAACCACGTCGCGCATCAGGTCGTGGACCGGTATCCGGACGGGCAGTTCTACGCCAGGCTGCTCGGCGACGACGGCAGGCCGGTCGAACCGGGCGAGGTGCTCGCCGGGTTCCTGCGTGCGGCAGGAGTGACCGACGACCGGATCCCGGCGTCGACGGACGAACGCAGCAGGATGTTCCGCACCTGGACCACGGAACACCGCGTGCTCCTCGCGCTGGACGACGCGGTCAGTCCCGAACAGTTGCTGCCGCTGCTTCCGTCGAGCCCGGACTGCGGGGTGCTGGTGACCAGCCGCCGCCGTCTCTTCGTCGCGGCGACGAGCATGACCGTGGAACTGCGGCCGCTCACCGAGTCCGAAGGGGTTCAGCTGCTGACCGGGGTCCTCGGCAGTGACCGGGTTTCCCAGGACGAGCAGGCCGCCAGGGAACTGGTGAGACTGTGCGACGGGCTTCCGCTGTCGCTGCATTCGGTCGCCGGGATGCTGCGGGTCCGGCCGCACTGGGCGATCGCCAGATCGGTCCACCGGCTCAGCACGGTGATCGACGGTCCCTTGGTCTGCACCGATCTCCACGGCCTGCAGGCGAGTGTCGAACGGAGCTGTTCGCTGGCTCGCCCGGACGCGCAGGACGCCTTCCGCAGGCTGACGAAGCTGGAGGACGGGAGCGTTTCGGCGGCTCAGGCGGCGGGGACACTGGAGGTGGACGAGCAGCACGCCGAGTCGTTGCTGGAGGATCTGGCCGAGCTGCGGCTGATCGAGGTGGCCGCTTTCGACGACCGGATCGGGCATACCCGGTATTCGTTCTTTCCCAGCCTGCGGGCGATCGGCCGCAGACTGGGGGAGCGGAAGGAACTCTGCCTGCTGAGCTGAAACGACGACGGCCCGGCGCTCAGCCGGGCCGTCGTCGCCGCTGCCTCATCATGGTCCGGGGCCGGTGCGCGCAGAACCGCGCCCGGCGTGGCCGGGTCAGCTGACGGCGCCGGGCGACATCCTCGACGAGTTCTTCGGCGTAGCAGCGGATCAGTGGATGAAATTCGTAGCTCACCGCCGAAATCGCTTCTCCGGATATCCGGAGAAGCCCGTGATCGACGAGGGTGAGCAGGATCCTGCCGGTCTCCAGCCGGTCGTAACCGAGCAGCGCGGCCGCCTCGGCATCGGCCAGCGTGGGCTTCCCCGTGGCGGCGAACTTCCGGAACGCGAACTGAGCCCGCCTCGGCATGACGTGGTAGCTGCCCGCGATCCGCCCGCGTACGTCCAGATCGTGAAAGGACAACGCGTCGAGCCTGCGCGCGTCGTTTTCGAGCTCTCGGAGCACGGTCCGGATCGGCCAGCCGGGAACGGAACCGAGCTGGGCGCCGACCGCGCGCACGGCGAGGGGCAGACCGCCGAGCAACTGGACTATCCGGTCGACGTGCTCACGTTCGACGGCGACCCGTTCCGTGCCGATCATCGCGGACAGCAGCCCGGCGCTCTCGGCCGGTTCGAGCGGGTCGAGACCGACCAGCCGTGATCCGGCCGCCGGATGGAGGCCGCGCCGGGCGGTGACCACCACCGCACAACGCGGTCCGGCGGGCATCAGCGGCCGCACCTGCTCCGCGGAACCGACGTCGTCGAGCACGACGAGCACCCGCTTCATCGACGTCCACGTGCGAAAGAGCGCGGCCCTGTCTTCCAGGCCGGCGGGCAACCGCTCCGCGGGAAACCCCGCGGCCCGGAGAAAACCGTCGAGAACGTCCGCCGGATCCCTGGCTTCGCCGCTCGCGCCGAGGCAGGCGTAGAACTGCCCGCCCTCGAACCGGGATCGCACCCGTTGCGCGACGCGCACCGCGAAGGCGGTCTTGCCGACGCCCGGCATACCGTGCACCGACAGCACCCTCGGCGCGAGGTCCGCGAGCCCGGCCGAGGTCAGCCACTGGACCGCGTCTTCGATGAGGCCACCGCGGCCCACGAAGTCCGCGCTGTCGCCCGGCAGTTGAGCGGGGCGCTCGGACGCGACGGTGACCTGGGGTTTCGGCGGGGCGGTACTCGGGACCGGTTCGCCCGCCAGGACGGCCTGATGTGCCTGCTGCAGGAGTTGCGAAGGTTCGAGACCCATTTCCTCGACCATTTCGCGCCGGAATCGCTGGTAGACCCCCAACGCCTCGTCACGCCGGTGACAGCGATGCAGCGCGAGCATCAGGTGAGCGTGGAACACCTCGCTGCGCGGATACGTGATCACTAGTTCTTTCAGCTCGCTCACGAGTTCACGATGCCGCCCCAGTTGAAGATCCGCTCCGATGCGGAGTTCGAGGGCGCGGAGCCTGCTCTCCTCGAGGCCGGTGACGTGCGCGGCCAGCAGCGCACCGGTCTCCATGGCGCTCATCACCGGCTCTCGCCACAGGCCGAGGGCCTCACGCAGCGATTCCGTGGCCAGGCGTGGTTCACCACGCTCCAGCGCGCCCTCGCCGCGCCGTACCAGCTGTTCGAACCGGTGCAGGTCGAGACAGGGTGGTGGCATTTCGAGGAAGTAGCTCTGCTGTTTGGTGTGCAACGCGAAACCGCGCTTCGGCAGATTTGCCGGGAAAAGCAGGGAACGAAGTTTGTGGATGTAGGTGTGCACCGTGGTGCGCGCGCTGGGCGGAGGGTGGTTTCCCCAGAGCTCCAGAACGAGATCGTCTATATTGACGGGCGTGTTGCTTCGAAGTATTAAAAGCGTCAGTATTCTTCGCATTTTAGGTGCGCTCGGCGTGACATCCCGCCCATTGATTTCGATCGCCAAAGACCCCAGAATTTTACAGTGCAGATCCACTCGTAGATCCTCCCCAGAGCACGATAAAGGGTAGCGATGTTCACGTTCCACGCATACCGTGCTGCGGTCGGATAATATAGCCGACGACATCTCTGTGTCAATAAAGGAAACGGCCATCGGGGTTTGAAGTCGAGCGGCGAAGGCGAAACCACTGTCTGTGCGCCGGACGCGATGAATTCCCCAGTGGAGAGGTCGTCTTGGGGCTGAATCCGCAGCGCCGGACGTGGCTCGATGGTGATGTTTCCGCGAGGTTACCGAGGTGTGGAGCGGTGGGACGTGCTCGGAGATGGCCTTGACTGATTCGGATTCTGCGTCGAATCACCATTAGTGCTCGCCCGTGTTCCCCGTGTCGCGAAACACTTCCTCGGTAATCGGCACCCGGACGGCGGTGTGCCGGAACGGTCGTACCTGGTTCGATCCGGCCGATCACGTCAATCGCCTGTTCCTATTGTGTGGAATGGCCGGACGAGTCCTGCGTGGACGGATCGGGTCCGTTCGCTTCCGTCGCTTGACCGCGCTCATCAGCAGTATCGCGCTCAGTTCGGCGGCGGGTGCCGCCACGAGTTGTGGCACGTCACGCACGGAGCCGGGGTCGATCAGCAGGTTTTCCGCCACGACGACCGCGCAGAGCATGATCAGAACGATGATTCGTTGCCGTCTGCCTTGGTCCATGCAGATACGTGTGGCGGAGTCCGTCGTCCTCCCCGAAATCGCCGGACGCGGGCATAGAGCACTCACTCGGAGTACTGCTCAACCGTTTCGGGGCGCACGTACTCCGCGAGACTGCAAGCGCACTTGATGGAGGAAGATCCGTGACGCACGTTGATGATCAGCCGGCTTCAGTGCCGTCGTCCGACGGCACCGACGAAGAGCATGTGAGGTACGGCAAAGAGGTCGAGGACTTCACCGCCGCGCCTCCTGTGCACCGTGTGTCTTCTCGAAGGCTTGCCACGCCCGCGCGAGATAGTGGGTGAAACCTTGCCCGAGAATCGCTTTCCGATCAAGTGGAGTCGTCCGAAGAGTTCATCGGCGACAATGAAGTACGTGAAGAGCTCATCCGGCTCGTAGGTCTTATCGAGAACACCCTTCCCGCTGACAAGCGCCGATTCCATGACCTGTATTTCGGCAAGGGCATCGACGGTCAGGAGCTGGCAGCCGAGCTGGACATCAAGGGCCGCGCTGATTCCGATCACACCGCCACCGCCCGGCGTGCTGGCGCTCACCCCGCCATCGATCGACCTTCCCCTCTACGGGACCACGGCGTCCGTGGGAGTCACCGCGGGCAGCGACATGTCCTGGACCGCGACCGCCTCCGACCCCTCGATCACCGTGGCGCCGACAGGCGGCGCTCTCGTGGGAAACCTGGCTTGGTCGACGTCGTCCCCGCATCCGGCGCTGAGTGTCAGCCCGGCCGGTGGCTCGCTGACCTCGGGCAAAGGCGCGCTCGTGACCGTCCGGCTGACCCGGCCGATCCGGACCGGTGGTGACGTTCCGCTGCGCCTGACCACCCCGGACGGGCAGCGCGCCACGGTCCGCGTGACGTGGGAACCCTACGAACCCGGGTGAGTCACGGATCAGCGAGGATTGTCCCTTTCCCGCACTGTGGTCTTGGCGCGATTAAGCAAGATCGATTGACAAACTCTCTTGGGAGCGCCCGATATCACGGGTCATGAGATTGCCGAGTGGGCGAGCGATGTGTCAACATCGTCGATGTGACGGTTGGTGACGCCGGAATGGCTACTTTCGTCTTCTTGAAGGAACGAATCCACGGGATGCTGGCATCCACTGGCTGCAGCTTCGACGTCTATCCGCACGGGTCTTCCGTGAAGGGGACACGAATCGACCCGCGCGGCGACGTCGACGTGGTGGTCGAACTGTGCCATCCGATCGTGCCCACTTGGCGGGACGGCTCCGAAGCGGCACCGGGCACGAGCTTCGGCAAACGGGCGCAGGGGCGGGCACCCACCCCGGAATTCCTGTGGTTCAAGGAAACCATCGCGCAAGCGCTGAGCTACGACTTCGAGACGATGTCGCCGGGCCTGGGATCGATGGTCGCGTGGGGCAAGGTTCAGAAGGTGCTCAAGGTGACACCGGTCTTTCCCGGCCACGTCAACGCCGATCTGCTGATCTGCCAGCGGTTCCTGGAAACGCCGTCCGTTTCCAGGAAAACCGTGGGCGCGGGTGTCATTTTCTGGGATGGATACGGTGAACCGCAGGTCGGACACCCGAAGAAGTATATCGCGAAGATCAAGGAAAAGGACAAGCGCACGAGCGGAATGTTCACGCAACTCGTGCGGCGGCTGAAAAGTAACCATGCCGATCTCAAATATCGCGGCTCCGGGAACTGGCGCTCGCCCGGTCCGTCCCGCCACGTCATCACGGACTCTGCGCTGGGAGTTTCCTCGGCGACACTGGAGATGCTGGCGTACGGGGTCCCCAACGATCACTACACTCCCCGGAACCTGAATTCGACGCGAAAAAAGGTGAGGACCTATCTTCGCGGGGTCGCCGAGAACGAACGCTCGCGTCAGTCGTTCGTGCCCTGGGATCTCCTCAACGACACGACGTACCCGCACTGGATCGAGTTCATGCACGGAGAGTTCAGAGTGATGCTGTCGGACGACAGGATGTGGGCCTGAGGACGAGCCGTGCCCCTGGTGTGGACGTCCCGGCGGGATGGTCGAAGAGTGCATGGCCTGCGGCAATACGTTCGTGTAGCCGAGGCGACCGGATGCGCCTATTGACAAGTATGACAGTATTTTTCCAACTAGACGACTAGTGCGTTGACCGTGTCGCCGGCGAACGGCGACACGGGTCGGCGCCTCTGGGGAGAGGACTGTTCATGCAGCCGGCCCGCCGTATCGCCCAAGTAGTCGCGCTCACCATCGCGGTGGGGATCACCTTGGCGGCGCCAGCCTCGGCGAGACCACTCTCGGCAGGCGACGACTACTACCAGGACGCGGTGGGCAAGACCGGTGCCGAACTCAAGTCGGCGTTGCACAAGATCATCAGTACCAACACCAAGCTGACCTACGAGCAGGTGTGGGACGGGATCAAGGCCACCGACGAAGATCCCGCCAACGCGGCGAACGTCGTGCTGCTCTACAGCGGCCGCTCGCAAGCGAAGACCGCCAACGGCGGCGATGTCGACCAGTGGAACCGGGAACATGTCTGGGCGAAGTCGCACGGCGACTTCGGCACCGCGACCGGGCCCGGTACCGACCTGCACCATCTTCGTGCCGAGGACGTGTCGGTCAACAGCACTCGCGGGAACAAGGACTTCGACGCCGGTGGTTCCCCGGTCGACGAAGCGCCCGGCAGCCTGACCGACGACGATTCGTTCGAGCCGCGGGACGCGGTGAAGGGCGACGTGGCCCGCATGATCCTGTACATGGCCGTCCGCTACGACGGCACCGACGGCTTTGCCGATCTGGAACCCAACGACGCCGTCGACAACGGCTCCAAGCCCAACATCGGCCGCCTCTCGGTGCTGTTGAAGTGGAACACCCAGGATCCGCCCGACGCCGGCGAGCAGCGCCGCAACCAGGTCATCTACGACCAGTTCCAGCACAACCGCAATCCCTTCATCGACCATCCCGAATGGGCCGCCTCCATCTATTGAGGGGTAAGACAAATCTGGCGTGTTCGTGCTGTTTCGGTGTCGGGCGCGGGGCGGGTGTCGCGAAAGCCACTTTCGCGACGTCTGATGTCCTGAAAGTGGCTTTCGCGACACGGCCGCTCGGCATAGGGCGCCGCGTTTGCCCGTCCCCTCACTACGGCTGACCACCGAAGCGGGCGGCGCCGTACGCCGCCCATGGCCCTCCGGATCACCAGGTGACGGGTAGCTCCCGCACCGAGTAGAAGATCGCGTTCTCGTCAAAGACCAGTTCCTCCAGCGGTGCCGCCAGTTTCAGGGTCGGAACGCGTCGATAGAGCGTGCTGTAGACGACCTGAAGCTCCGCCCGCGCCAGCGGGGCGCCGAGGCACAAGTGCCTGCCGTGGCCGAAAGCGAGATGGTGGCGGGACTCGCGCCCGATGTCGAGCCCATCGGGATCCGGGAAGGCCGAGCGGTCCCGGTTGGCCGTGCTCTTCACGGCGATGATGCCGTCGCCCGCGCGGATGAGCGTGCCGCCGATCTCCAGATCCTCCCGCGCGACACGGCGGGCTTCGGTGTGGGTGATGGACAAATAGCGCAGGAGTTCCTCCACGGCGTCGGCCACCACCGCGGGGTCGTCGCCGTCCCGGAGCGCCCGGAGCTGGTCCGGGTGGGTCAGGAGCGCGATCGTGCCCAAGGTGATCATGCTCGCGGTGGTGTCGTGTCCGGCCACCAGGAGGAGCTGGCCCAGTGTGGCGATCTCGCGTGGAGTCATCGCACCGGTCCGGAACTGTTCGACGGTCAGGGTGCTGAGTAAGTCTTCGCCAGGTTCGGCGTTCTTCGCGGCCACCAGGTCTTCCAGGTAGGTGGTCAGTTGTTCGCTCGCGGTCATGGCCTGACCGGGATCGAGTTCGTCCATCACGAGTGTGCGGGCGACGCTTTGGAAGAAGTCGCGGTCGGTGTAGGGCACGCCGAGCAGTTCGCAGATCACCTGTGAGGGGACCGGCAACGCGAAAGCCCCGACCAGATCCACCGGCGCGGGGGCGGCGAGCATCGCGTCGATGAGGTCGTCGACGATCCGCTGGATCCGGGGCCGCAAAGCCGTCATCTTCTTGATCGTGAATTCCGGTGTCAGCAGCCGCCGCTGGGCGGTGTGTTCCGGCGCGTCCATCTGCATCAACGTTTTCATCCGCGTGTCACGCGCCTTGCTCACCGCGTTGGTGTGCGGGAAGGCGGGCCGCGTGGCGTCGACGCTGACCCGTGGGTCGGCCAGCACCGCTCGCACGTCCGCGTGCCGCGTGATCAGCCAGGGCGTACCGCCGTCCCACAACCTCACTCGTGACACCGGCTCGAGTTCGGCCCGCCGGGTCAATTCCGGTGCCGGGTCGAGTGGGCAACCCGCCGCCCGGGCCATCGGAAACGACTGCGCCGCATTCATGGAGCCTCCTTGTGTCGATCACTGATGCGCCTGCAGCATGCCGGTGGCGGGCACCCCGGTAATCGGACAAATAGGATGTTAATTGGCTCACATTTGACAAGGGGCGAATGACACTGAGTGTCAGTGCGGGCCGGGTGTCTACTGTTCGCCGCCGCGGTTCAATGCCGCGGTGACCTGGGCGATGACTTCGGACGTGGGCGCCGCCGAACTCAGCACGGCGACCACGGTGGTCTCCTGGCCGGACGAGGCGGGCCCGCCGGTGCGGAACGCGTCGATGACCAGTGTGAACGCCTCGTCCGCGCCGGCCGCGATGTCGTCCTTGCCGCCGCTGCGCAGCCAACGGCGCAGCACGTGGTTGTTGGCGGCCGCGATCGCCGCGGCGGCCACCGCCGCGCGCAGGGCGGCCATCGGGTCGCCCCGCTCCTCGAACCGGCTCTGGAGATAGCGGGCGAGTACGCGCTGATAGCGGTCGACGGTCGCGACCTCCTTGTCCCGCAACGAAGGCACGGTACGGGTCAAGGTGAAGCGCTTGAGGGAACCGTCGATGTCGGCGGCGTAGGAGTCGAGTACCAGGCGCACCGCGGCGCAGCCCACCTCCACCGGCTCGCACGCCGGGTCCGCGGTGGCGAAGACCTCTTCCATCTCCGCCACGATCTCGTCGTGATTGGCGAAGAGGACGTCGTCCTTCGCGTCGAAGTACCGGAAGAACGTGCGGCGGCCGACTCCGGCGGCGGCGGCGATCTCGTCCACCGTGGTGGCTTCGTATCCCCGGGTCACGAACAGATCCACCGCCGCGGTGGCGAGCGAACGGCGCAGTTGTCGCCGGCCGGCGGGGGTCGCCCCGACCCGGGTGGCTGGTGCGCGTCGTGACGGATCCGTCATGGCGGGGACGGTAGCAGTTCTGCTTGCTAATGACACTGAGTGCCGTTACGGTGAGAGGCACTCCACACCCCGCCCAGTGGAAGGCGTCGCCGATGACCCTCGACCAGCAGATCCAGCCAAGCGAGTCTTCCGCGCTGCGGGAATCGGCGGCCGAGGACTTCGAGGCCTACTACGGCAGGCTCTTCGGCTGGTCGGTGAAACGGCAGGGGGCCCGGCCGTTTCTGGTACTGGAGAACGGCATCTGCGCGGTGACGGTCCCCAGGCTCAGCGCCGGACCGGTCCTCGACGGTCTCGCCGCGACAGGTTGCGAGGGGCCCGCGTTCGTCATCCCGTCGCGACTCGGACCGCGCGTGGCCATGCTCGCCGAGACGGACGGCCTCGTTCCTCCGCGCGCCGCTCTGCCCAAGGACGTCGAGGTGATCGCCGGTGGCGCGCTTCTCCCGCTGCCGATCGGCGCCCGGCGTCCGGACGTCGCGCTGGAGTGGCTCACCGCCCCCGACCCCCGGCAACGGTGGCTTCCCAGTCTGGGCGCGGTCCTCGCCGGTATCCACGCGAGGTTCTGAGAGGGCTTTTCCCGGTACCGTCCGGGAAAGCCCTCCGCGTGCTTGGGTGATCAGAACCGGCCGCAGTTGCCGGTGCCCGCCTGACCGCT
This sequence comes from Amycolatopsis sp. NPDC031561, assembly GCF_055580625.1. Lineage (NCBI taxonomy): Bacteria > Bacillati > Actinomycetota > Actinomycetes > Pseudonocardiales > Pseudonocardiaceae > Amycolatopsis > Amycolatopsis sp. NPDC031561. Next base: position 198,357 of record NZ_JBVILA010000019.1, read on the forward strand.
GAACACGGCCCGCAGCCAGGCTGTGGCGTCAGTGGCCGCCGTGGGCATGCCCAGTGCGTGGGAGAAGAAAGGTACGAGGGAGACCAGTTCCTTCCACTGGACGTTGGCGCCCTTGCCGCACCAGTCCTTGGCCATCTGCTTGCCCACCGCCGCGGGGATCACGTCGTCCGTCGGGCTGTGCTGGACCATGGTCGGCATGGCGGGTTTGAGGTTCCCGATCCGGTTCTCGGCGATGATCGCGTCGAACGGCGGCTGTGTCAGGTACGACGAAACCGGCTGACCATTCTTGGTCAGCGAGCTCGTCTGCTTGAACATGAACTTGAAAACGGCGTCGAGCGTGCAGGTCTGCCGGGCTTGCAGGAACAGTTCGGCACCGGCCGGGTTGGCCAGGCCGACCAAGTTGGCCTCGGGGTAGGCCTGGTTGATTCCGATCAGCGCGTAACCCAGGAATCCCAGGTATATTCCGCCGTCCAGCGATTTGGCCAGTGCCGCCTTGTCGGCGGGCGGTGCGCCGGAATAGACGCCTTTGACGTTCAGTTCGGGCGCGTAGGAGGAAGCCAGTTCCGCGGCCGCCGCGGCGGCACTGCCGCCCTCGGAGTAGCCGGCGATGCCCACCGGGCCGTTCCCGGGAAGTCCGGTCCCGGGCAACCGCTGAGCCGCGCGGACCACGTCGAGCACGGTGTGCGCCTCGGAAAGCCGGTTCACGTAGGGGTGGTCTCCGCTGCCTTCGACCCACGGTCCGAGGTAGTCGGTCTGCGCGACGGCGAACCCGGCGCCCAGCAGCGCGTCGACGAAACCGTTCTGGAATCCGGAAACCAGGTCTCGTGAGCCCTCGCCCGCCAGGGTTTTCGAGGGAGCACACTGCGCGCCCATGCCGAAGGTGAACGGTGCGTAGGCCACGATCGGCCGCTCGCCAGGGCCGCTCCACGCGGTCGACGGCACCAGGACCGTTCCGCTGACGGCGACCTGCTTGTCCTTGTTGTCCCGGGAAAGGTATTGGATCCGGGTGGCTTTGGCGCCGTTGTAGGTCGAGGGCTGCGACTTGACCACGTCGCCGTTCTGCCCCGCGGGCAGCGGTGACGAAACGGTGTAGACCGAGGTCGTGTCCGCGGCGGCCGTCGAGGCGCTCCCCGTCAGGAGCGCGGTCGCGATCAGTGTCGCGGTCATGCCACGGCGAAGGGAAATGGGCATACGGGAACTCCACATCGAGTCGGAACGTGAGGTCGGCTGACCAAGTGCCTGACTGCGATGGCCTGTCGCAGAAAGCGCGGAGATCGTGTCCTGCGCCTTGAGAAGAATGGAAACGGCTCGGTCGCACACTGTCAACGGACGACGACCGAACAGTCGCCGGGCTATCAACGGGTGGTGACCGGCCACGCCGGTTTCTGTCAAGCGGGTGACAGGCGTCGACGCCGGGGCTCCACCACCCGCCTCCGCCGAAAAGATGCGGATTCGCCGTGACGATGTTTAAAGTTTTCGCGGTGACCTCGAATTCGAGCGTGAAGGCAGCACCTCCAGGGTGGGTACCGGTCGAGCACCGGTTCCTCGGTCTCGACAAACGGACGTTCGGACCGGCTCTGATCACCCTTGTGGTGGCCTTGGTGCTCATCTACGGATTACCGGCGGTCAACGCGGTCATCCCGTGGCGCAACGAGATCCAGGCCGGTGAGGTACTGGATCTCGGCGATGGCGCGACGGCGGTCCCGCCGGTGGGTTGGCAGCTCGAGAACGGCACGCTCGTCGGTGCAGGCGCGGCGAGCCCGGCGTCGGTGCAGGTCCTGCTCGCCACGGGCGGCGCGACCATCGACCTGCGCGGCGCGTCGTACACCGGATCCGCCGAGGCGTTCCTCGACCAGGTCGACCGGTCGAGGGGAGCGGACCCGGCCGGAGTCGACGGGACACAGGGCACGGTGACGACCACCGCCGGGCTGGTCGGGATCGTGCGGACCACCACCGGCCCGGCGGGTGACGGGCTCGATGTGGCGTTCAAGATGGCAGGCTCCGGTCAGCAGGCCGAGGCGGCGCCCGCCCTGCTGATCATGGTCCGCACCGCGCCGGGCCAGTTCGAGCGCTACCGGGACGTGGTGGCGGGATTCCTGCGCAGCGTCTCTCCCGGAGCGAGCCGATGACCGCGCCGCCGGAGGGCAAGGCGGCGCAACTGGCCGCGATCGAGCAGTCGGGCTGGGGACAGCCGTTCCGGTTCGTCCAGCCGCACAACCTGGCGTTCTGGGTGTATCTCCTCGGGATCGGCGGCGGCACGCTCTCGATGGTGCGGTACTTCGGCGCCGGCGGTGGTTTCTACACCCCGGCGCTGGCCGGTGGCGTGCTGTTGTTCGGGCTCTACCTGGTGCCGTGGTTGCTGTTGCTGCGCCACCACAATCGCTACACCGCCCAACCGGCCGGACTGCTGGCGGCGGGGTTCGCGTGGGGTGGCATCGCCGCGGCGTTCTGGATCGCGCTCCCGGCGAACACCGCGCTGCTGGAGATCTGGACGAAGCTCGGCGGCACGGCTTTCGCGGCCGACTGGGCCGCCGGTCTCACCGCGCCGGTCAACGAGGAATGGGGCAAGGCACTCGGCCTCGTGCTGCTGATCGGGCTCGCGCCGAGGCTGGTCCGCAGCGCCTACGACGGTTTCCTCATCGGTGCGTTCATCGGTCTGGGCTTCCAGGTCTTCGAGGACGTGCTCTACGTGTACAACGGTGCAGCCCAAAGCTTCGGTGTCGATCAGGTCGGCACCTCGCTGCAGATGTTCCTGATCCGGGGCGCGGCCGGAATCGTGTCGCACGCCCTCTTCAGCGCCGTCTTCTGCACCGGCCTGATGTGGGTCCTCGGGCGAACCCGGAGCGAGCGCAACGTGGTCCTCGGGGTGCTGACCATGCTGACGGCGATGGTGTTCCACTTCGCCTGGGACGACATGAACGGCCTCAGCGGCGGTGGTGCCCTGTCCGCCGTCCTGCCTTTCTTGATCGCCGTCCTCGAGCTCACCGCGTTGTTCGCCGTGCTGCGGCGTGCCGCACGGCAGGAACGAGCCTGGATCCGCGAACTGCTCGGCCCGGAGGTGGAAACGAACGTGCTGGATCCTGCCTTGCTGGACGCGGTCAGCGGCCTGCGAAAAGAGCGCAAGGCTTATCGCAAGCGCTTGCGCTCGCGGCGGAAGGCCCGCCACTTGATCGAAGGCGCGGGAGATCTCGCCCGTGAGATCGCCCGCGCGGGCGGACAGGAGACCGAGCGAGTGGATCACGCCCGGAGCGAACTCCGCCGGTTCCGGGCGTGATCCGATCGTCCTACCGGTCGTCCAGATCGGTGTAGAAGTCGTTCAGCGCGGCCGCGCCCCGTTTCGGGTCCTGCATCATCCACCAGTGCCCGAGGCCGTCCAGGACGGCTTCCTCGGCGTCGAACCGTTCAGCCGCGCGGTGGGCGAATTCCGGCCCGCCGACGTACTGATCCTCCGTCGCGTTGATGACGAGCCCCGGACGGCGTTGCTCCAGGGGGAGCCCGGTGCCCCAATCGAACGCCGGGAGATCCGTCGCCGAACGGTACAGAGCCAGGATGCACCGTCCCATCACCGCACCGTCCACGTTCGCCGTCGCCTCCGCGGCCGCGGTCGTCATCCCGGACGCGACCAGCCCCGCGACCAGGTCTTCGGCCGGAGCGCCGAACATCTGCTCGATCGCGGCTTCGCCGGCACCGGGTGTCTGCCAGATCTGCGCGAGGTCGTGCCAGACGTAGACCGGGTCGGTGCAGCCCGCCACGTCGTTGCACCAGGACCGGATGAGGTCGGGCCTGGTGGCGGCCACCCGCTGCACGTGGCAGCCGCCCCAGTCGTGCCCGACCAGATCGATCGGTCCTTCGATCGCTTCGAGTTCGGCGACGAGCCAGCGGAGATAGTCGTCCGCGGTCGCGCCGAACCCGTCGGGAACCGCCGCGCCGAACCCGGGTGGAGAGAGCGTGACGACGTCCGTCCTCGCGAGTTCGTGGCGCAGCGGTTCCCAGATCGCGGCCGTTTCGGGAACTCCGTGGACGAAGACGACAGGCATGGTGACTCCGAGGGACGCCGGGACACTGGTCGGTCCCGCCATCCTGGCACGGAAGGCGACGGTTCAGCAGGGCTGCAACAGCCAGCAGAGCCGGTACTTCGCCTGGTAGGTCGTCGACGTCCCTGGCGCGACGATGTTCTGTGTCCGCGCGCCACCGTGCGCCCAACCGGTGTAGGCGTACTTCAGGTTGAGCGGTGGCACGTTCTGCGGGCTGTCCGCGCTGATCGAGTTGGTGGATCCGGCGATCACCGTCCGCGAGAACGGCGTGCGCTGCTGGGTCCCGCCGACGGTGAGCATCGCCTGATTCGGGCTGGAGGTGAAGTTCAGGGACACCGTCTTCGGCTGGAGGTCGACGGTCTTGCTCCCGGTGCGGCCGCTCGAGTCGGTCGCGGTGAGGGTCAGCTGCAGATACGACGGGTACTCGTGGTCCGGCGCGACGAACGAGCCGGACGCGACGCCCGGGAAGTCCTGGACGTTGTGCGTGTGGCAGGTGCCGTTGGCCGCGCAGTGCCGGATCGCGAGCCGCCAGGACAGCGCCGACGGCGGGAGCTGCCCGTCCTGTGCGTCGACGGCGCGGCCGGAGAACGGCACGGTCTGGCCGACCGACCAGGTCAGCGCGCCGGTCGGGCTGTCGATGACCGGCACCGGGTCGAGGCCGACCGGGTTCCCGACGGTCACACGCACGGTCGTCGTCGCGGCGGCGCCATGGGAGTCCGTGACCCGAAGACCGGCGTCGACGGCGGCGGCTGTCGTGTAGGTCCACGTCGGATTTGCGACCGTCGAGTCGTCGTACGCGCCGTCGGCGTCGAGGTCCCAGGAGTAGGACAGGGTGTCCCCGGCGTCCGGGTCGGTGGAACCGGTGCCGTCGAACTGGACCGGCAGCGGTGCCGGGCCGCTCGACGGGGTCGCGGTGGCCACCGCGACCGGCGGCCGGTTGGTGCCGCCGGGATGGCTCACCCGGTGGAGTTCACCGCTGCCCAGCGCGACGTAGAACAGGTCGCCGCCCGGACCGGTGAGCACCTGCACCGGTGTGTTGACGCCGGTCACGAAGGGCACCAGACGGCTCGCGTTCGGCTGGCCGCCGACGGTCTGCATGGCCCAGATGCACCCGCGGGAGGAGTCGGAGAAGAACAGCGCGCCGGAGTAGTCGGCGGGGTAGTTGCTCCCGGATTCGAAGGCGATACCGCTGATCGACGAACCCCCGGTGGGACAAGGGTCGCCCGCCACCACCTTGGCGTTGTGGTTGTAGGCGTAGTACGGCTCGGCCTGCCCGCCGGAGCTGTACAGGGACTCGCACCGGTCGAGGTTCGCGCCGTCGTAACCCGCTTGCCGCGTGGTGCCCTCGAAGCAGGGCCAGCCGAAGTTCTCCGCCACGCTGTCGCCGACGTTGACGACGCGGTTGATCTCCTCCCAGGTGTCCCAGCCGACGTCGCCCGCCCACAGCTCACTGGTTCCCGGCCGGAAGCCGAACCGGAACTGGTTCCGCGCGCCGTAGGCGATCACGCGCCGGGCGTTGGCGTCGGCGCTGCTCGCGAACGGGTTGCCGGGCGCGCCTTCGCCGGTGTCGGGGTCGAGGCGCAGCAACGCGCCGTTGAGCAGCACCGGCTGTCCGGCGGGGCGTCGAGGCGACTGCGAACGCAGCGCGCCGCCTTCCGCCGTCGGAGGCGTGAGGTTCGTCCCGGCGGGCGAGGGCGGGTCGGCACAAGGGTTCTCGACCTGGCCGTAGTCGGCGAAGTTGAAGCTGGCGCCGTCGCCGCCGCCCGCGTACAGGGCACCGTCCGGCCCGAAGGCGAGAGCGCCGACCGAGTGGCTGGGGAACTGCTGGCACCAGCCCGTGACCAGCGGCTTTTCGCTGACGGCCGTCCCGGCCGGGCCCATGGTCAGCTGGGACACGCGACCGGTGACGACGCAGCCCTTGTTGGTGGCGCCCGGCGGGGTCGGGCAGGCGTCACCCCAGCGCGGCGAGGTGCCGCCGGGCACCGCGTCGAGGGTGTAGGACACGTAGACGTACGGCCTGGCGGGGAAAGCAGGGTCGACGGCCAGTCCGAGCAGGCCGCGGTCCCAGAAGTCCTGCGTCTGCGGACGGAGATCGGCGAAGACCGTCGGCGTCGTGTCGGTGAGCGAGTCGAAGACCTTGACCAAACCGGATTTCTCGGCGATGAACACCCGGCCGTCCGGCGCGAACGCGGTGGCCGTCGGCGAGCTGAGCCCGCCGATCGCCACCGTGTCGGTGAAACCGGCGGGCACCGCGGCTTCGGCGGGCGCCACGGCGACGGCCGCGACCGCGAGGGCGCCGACGAGCGGGCCGACCACGCCCACCGCCAACGCGCGTCGTGATCTTCGCGGGAACAGTGCTCTTGTTGAGAACAGCGGACGACGAGAACCCATCACACGACTCCTCCTGCGCAGGGACCGGAAAGAACGCGGTAGCTGTCCCGTATGGCGTGAGAAGCCCGAAAGTTGTTACGGCTCTACGAAAAATGCGCACAAAACGCTAAAGAGAAGGGCCCCGTCCGGCCGGACGGGGCCTAGGCCGTGTCCTGCAAGTCTTGTTCGCGGTCTCCGCGCCCAGGCGGCCCCTGACGGCACGGGCGGATGCGGCCGAGTACGACCCGGTACGA
>NZ_JBVILA010000020.1:0-44114 GCF_055580625.1 Amycolatopsis sp. NPDC031561
ACTCGACCGCTCAGTACGCTACCAACGTCTCACCAACCAGAAACCGTTCACGAAGTCCTGAAACACATCTGTTCACGAAGTCCTGAAACAGGACATCGCGCGGTAAAGCGAGCTGCCACTCACGATCCGGTTCAGCTCACCGCCTGCTTCACCAGGGCCGCGACGCGCTCCTCCACTTCGGCGGTGACCTCGGTCAGGGCGAAGGCTGTCGCCCACATCTCGCCGTCGTCCAACCGGGCCTCTTCGTTGAAGCCGAGCGTCGCGTAACGCGTCTTGAACTTGGACGCTCCCTGGAAGAAACAGACGATCTTGCCGTCCAGCGCGTAAGCGGGCTGGCCGTACCAGAGCTTCGGCGCGAGCATCGGGGCGTTGGCCTTCACGATGGCGTGGACCCGCTCGGCCAGCACGCGGTCTTCGTCGGGCATCTCGGCGATCTTCGCGACCACGTCCTGCTCCGCCGCCGCCGCTTTGTCGGCGCTCGAACCGCGACGCGCGGCCTTCTTCATGTCCTGGGCGTGTTCCTTCATCGCGGCCTTTTCTTCGGCCGTGAATCCTTCGTACGTGGTGCTCATGGTGTTTTCTCCCTGGTAGGCGGCGAGCGGGGGCATCCGGTAGTGGCACATCAGGACTGGGCGGCGAGCGTGGAGGTCTCCCAGGCGAACCCGTCCAGGTCGGTGAACGGGGCGGCGCCGCAGATCGCGATACGGTGCGAGCCGGTGCCCTCGGGCGGCACGCCCGCGTCCTTGGCCAGGGCCTTGCGCCGGTACAGCGCCAGCTTGACCGGGCTCGACCCGGATTCGAACTCGACGTACACGCGGCCGAAGCTCTTCCCGACGGTGAAGCCGTTCTCGGCGTAGAACTTCTTGCTCGCGGCCACGTCGCCGACGCCCAGCAGCAGCACGATGCTGTCGATCTCACGGGTGGCCGGACCGGTGTTCTTCTTCGCGGAGGTGGCGATCTTCCAGATCGCGCCGTCCGGGGCCTGGACGACGCCTCCGTAGCCCCACATCGACTTCTTGGCGGGCTTGAGGACGGTCGCCCCGGCCGCGACGGCGGCGTCGATGAGAGCGTCGGCGTTGGCGGGCTGGGAAACCACGAGGGAAAGGGTGTAGCCGCGGAAGCCGGTGGTCGGCTCTTGCGCGGCCCGCAGGCGCAGCTGGGTTTCGAGCCCGAAAGCGGCGGTGTAGAAGCGTTCGGCGGCCTCGGTGTCGGCCACTTCGAGGGTCACGGCGTCGATGAAGTTCATGCCGGTAACGCTATTTCTCAGTGGGCGTCCGGTGCTTCTCGATTCCTGATCGGTCGTATCGACGCAGGTCAGAGCTTCCGCGAACAGCAAAACACCGGCCGGTGGGCAACGGGCCCACTCGGCCGGTGAGCAGCTCAAGTCTTGGGTGATTCAGGTGCTGGGTGATTCAGTCGAGGGCGGCGTCGTCCAGGAATGCCGCTTCGGCGCCGAACTCGCGGAGTTCGTCACGGATCACGGTGTAGGCCAGCCCCTGGGGATAGCCCTTGCGGGCGAGGAAGCCCAGCAGGCGGCGGATCGCCGTCTGCTCGTCGACGTTGCCCAAGGAGCGCATGCGCTTCCGTACCAGCTCTCGGGCGCGCTGCTCCTCTGCCTCTCGGTCCACCTCGTCGGCGGCCTGGACGGCGATATCCCCATCGATTCCTTTGCGTTTGAGTTCGGTCACGAGGGCGTTCCGCGAAAGGCCCATGTTGGCATGCCGGGAACGAACCCACATTTCGGCGAACTCGGCGTCGTTGATGAGCCCTGCCTGGTCCAGCTTACCGAGCAGGGTCTCCGTCGTCTCCTCGTCGAAGCCCTTGCGCTTCAACGCCTGACGAAGTTCGTCCGTGGAACGCGGGCGCGCGGCCAGGAGATCGAAGCAGATCTCCTTGGCCTTCTTCCTCCGCTCGTCCGGCGGCAGCTCCGCCGGATCCACCTTGGGCGCACGCATTCAGCTCTCACTCCAGTCGCAAGTCATCCGCCCGGCACGACCACGGCCGGGGGTCCGGGGGCTCCTAGAAGTCGACCGGCGCGGGAGCGGCTTCGGCGTCGACGACGGCGCCGATACCGAGCTTCTCCTTGATGCGCTTCTCGACCTCGTTGGCGATGTCCGGGTTCTCGAGCAGGAACTTGCGCGCGTTTTCCTTGCCCTGTCCCAGCTGGTCGCCCTCGTAGGTGTACCAGGCGCCGGACTTGCGCAGGATGCCCTGGTCGACACCCATGTCGATCAGCGAGCCCTCACGCGAAATGCCCTTGCCGTACAGGATGTCGAACTCGGCCTGCTTGAAGGGCGGCGCGACCTTGTTCTTCACGACCTTGACGCGGGTGCGGTTACCGACGGGCTCGCCGCCGTCCTTCAGCGTCTCGATGCGGCGGACGTCCAGCCGGACCGACGCGTAGAACTTCAGCGCCTTACCACCGGTGGTGGTCTCCGGGGAGCCGAACATGACGCCGATCTTCTCGCGCAGCTGGTTGATGAAGATCGCGGTGGTGCCGGAGTTGCTCATCGCACCGGTCATCTTCCGCAGCGCCTGGCTCATCAGCCGGGCCTGGAGACCGACGTGGCTGTCACCCATCTCGCCCTCGATCTCGGCGCGCGGCACGAGCGCGGCGACCGAGTCGATGACCAGGATGTCGAGCGCGCCGGAGCGGATCAGCATGTCCGCGATCTCGAGCGCCTGCTCACCGGTGTCCGGCTGGGAGACCAGCAACGCGTCGGTGTCGACGCCGAGCTTCTGGGCGTAATCCGGGTCCAGCGCGTGCTCCGCGTCGATGAACGCGGCGATGCCGCCGTTCCGCTGCGCGTTGGCGACCGCGTGCAGCGCGACGGTGGTCTTACCGGAGGACTCAGGACCATAGATCTCGATGACCCGGCCACGGGGCAGGCCGCCGATCCCGAGCGCGACGTCGAGGGCGATGGCACCGGTGGGGATGACCTCGATCGGCACACGGCCCTCTTCGCCGAGGCGCATGACCGAGCCCTTGCCGTACTGCTTGTCGATCTGGGCGAGGGCCAGTTCGAGCGCCTTGTCCTTGTCGGGTGCTGCTGGTGCCATGGAGTCCACCTCGTTGGTTGAGCCGGTAAGGCTTGTTTCAGTTCTGAGCTGTCGGGTCCGACGCTACGGGCGACCACCGACAATTCCAGGCCTCGCGCCCAAGCTGTGGATCGCTGACCCCGTTGTGGACAACACCCTAGACGAACGTGTGTTCGACCCCGTGGCCGACACGCCGTCGCGCTAGAGTTCTTGCCCTTTCACCGAGGTCAGCGCCGTTCCTGCGGGACCTCGAAGGCGTCGCAGACCGCCCGCCAGACGTCCTTGGCCGAGGTTCCCGCGGCGAGGGCCTGTTCGACGGTCCGGCCCCCGAGTTCACCGAAGACGTGATCCCTGGAAAGGGTTTCCGCACGTCCGGGACCGAATTCGTCGGCCATCAGCCGCCGGAAGACCGTGATACGCATCGGGCGAAGTCTAGCCCGGGCTCCGGCGCGAAACGCGTGAAGGCCTCCTTGAGGGACCCTGGGTCCCTCAAGGAGCCCTTCACGGACTTCCGCCCGAAACGCCGGCTACCTCTACTCGCCCGGCTGGACGCTCTTCTCGAAGTAATCGGCCAGTTCGCCCGGCGTCGGGGTCTGCCCTTCGGCCGGGACCTGGTAGATGAAGCCGACCAGCGGCCGGTCGGTCACGGTGAACACCAGGACGGCCGCGTTCCGCCCGGCGGCCGAGGAGTACTGGCCTTCGAGGGCGTTGCCCGCCCACTTGGCCTCGGTGCGGTCGCCGCCCGCCGACTTGAGCAGTCCGTCGGTGTAGGCCTTGAGCTTCTCCGCGGAGTCGCTCTGCAGGTAGGTCACCTGGGTCCCGGCGCGGCCCGGCGCGGAACAGGTCGAGGTCATGCCGAGGTTCTCCGCCGGTTTCGCCGGTCCGTTGCCCATCCCGGGCTTGCAGTCGCCGGTGTCGGCGATCTTCCCGGCGAGCTGGCGCAGGCAGCCGGTGAGGCCCTTGTCGTCGGCCGTGCCGGCCGTCTTGCACTCGTCGGCGGTGTAGGTCGTCGCCGACGAGGCCGTCAGGAAGTACACGAGCCCGGCGGCGATCAGCACGACGACCGCCGCGATGGCGCCGATGACGAGCGGTTTCTTCTTGCTCGCGGGCGCCTTGTCGGCGGGGGTCTGCCCGGCAAGGGAGTACGTCGGGAAGTTGGTCGGCGCGGGCTGCTGCACCTGCTGCGGGCCGCTGTTCGGGTAGCCCGACTGCGGGAAACCGCCGGACTGGCCGGGTCCGTTCTGGTAGCCGGGGATCGACGCGACCTGCTGCGGCGGCGCGTACGGGCCCGAAACGCCGGGGCCGACCTGGTGCGCGCCGGTTCCCGCCGCGACCTGCCCTTCGACGCCCTGCGTACGCGTGCTGATCCCGTCGGAAGCGACGTGCTGCGCGCCGAGCGCGACAGCGGTCTCGGGCTGGTCGAGGCTGCCGGGGACGACGCCGAGCTTCTCCGCGATCAGGCTGCCGACCAGCGGAAGCCTGCTCGAACCACCGACGAGGTAGATGCCGGCGAGCCGGTCCGGGGTCATCCCGGCGGAACGGACCACCCGCGCCATCAGTTCGACACTGCGCAGCATCGACGGCCGCACCAGCGCTTCGAGTTCGCCTCGCGTCACGAGGACGTCCTCGAACGGCTCCGGCATCGGGACCTCGGTCTGCGGGTGCCGTGAGAGGGCCTCCTTCGCCGCCTTCACGTCCTCCTGCAACGCGCGTCGCGTACGACGGTCCGGAGTGGACTCGGGCCGCAGGACCCGCTGCCAGCGCTGAGGATCCTTGTGCGAGACCTCGCGGCCGACGTGCACCAAGAGCGCCTGGTCGACGTCGAGGCCGCCGAGGTCGGGAAGACCGTCTTCAGCGACGACGGTGAAGCCGCCGTTGGGGGTCGCGCCGACGATGGCGACGTCGAAGGTGCCGGCGCCGAGGTCGTACACGGCGAGCGCCTGCCCCGGCGCGAGCGTCTTGCCGGGGAACGACGCGAAGTGCGCGGCCGCGGCGACGGGCTCGGGGACGAGCACCAGGTTGCCGCCCATCCCGGCGAGCCGGGCGGCGGACAGGAGCACGTTGCGGCGGGTCTGACCCCACTGCGCGGGGTGGGTGAGCCGGACCTCGTCGGGCAGTTCGCCGCCGAGCTGGCGGGTGGTCTCGTCGAGGACGCGGCGCAGGATCGCGGCCAGCACCTCGGTGACGGGGATGACGTCGGTGCCCAGCAGGAGCGTCTGCTCGTCGATGCGGCGCTTGGGGTTGGGCTCGAAGCGGGTCGGGTCGAGGCGGGCGCGGCGTTCGGCGTCGCGGCCGACCATGATCGTGCCGTCTTCGGTGGCGAACACCGCGGACGGCATGTTGGCCGAGCCGTCGACCTCGACCACCCGCGGCGGCCTCCCGTGCGCCGAAAGCACGGCCACGGTGTTGGACGTCCCGAGGTCCACCGACAGGATCCGCACAGCTCATACCCCTTCAACAGACGAACGGCGGCCGCCCCAGTACCGATCCGGCCGCGCTGGCCGTGATGCTCCCATGAGCGAGGTCACCGTACGTGCGGAACCCGCCGAACTCGTCCCCGTCCGGGTGCCGTGTCACAGCCCTCGGAGCGAAACTGTCGGTGGTCCGGCGCACTATGGAGGGCGTGGCAGACGTACTCGACCTCTTCTCCCCCGCGACCAGGGACTGGTTCACCGGGGCCTTCGCCGCGCCCACCCGCGCGCAGGAGGGGGCGTGGCGGGCCGCGCACGCGAGGGAACACGCGCTGGTCGTGGCCCCGACAGGGTCCGGTAAGACACTGTCCGCGTTCCTCTGGGCGCTGGACAGGCTGTCGGTCGAGCCGCCGCCGTCCGAGCCGCGGAAACGCTGCCGTGTCCTCTACGTCTCGCCGTTGAAGGCGCTGGCGGTCGACGTCCAGCGCAACCTGCGGGCGCCACTGGCCGGTATCTCGCAGGCGTCGCGGCGGCTGGGGCTGCCGGTGCCGGACATCGGCGTCGGCATGCGCACCGGCGACACCACCGCGGCCGAGCGGCGTTCCTTCGGCAAAACTCCGCCGGACGTGTTGGTCACCACGCCGGAGTCGCTGTTCCTCATCCTCACCTCGTCCGCGCGAGACTCGCTGCGCGGCGTGGAGACGGTGATCATCGACGAGGTGCACGCGGTCGCGGGCGGCAAACGCGGCGCGCATCTGGCCTTGTCACTGGAGCGGCTCGACGCGCTCTTGGAGAAGCCCGCGCAGCGGATCGGGCTGTCGGCGACGGTCCGGCCGATCGACGAGGTCGCTTCGTTCCTGGCGGGCGGCAGGCCGGTCACCGTCGTCCAGCCGAAGCTCGCGAAGACGATCGAGGTCCGCGTCGAGGTCCCGGTCGAGGACATGTCCACTCTCGACAGTCCACAGGGGCCGAAGCAGAACGAAGACCTCGATGCCGGTCTCGCTCAGCTCCCCGGCGCGCTGGAGGAGATCGACGGCACCCCGCGGCGGCCGTCGATCTGGCCCGCGGTGGAGGAACGGGTCCTCGAACTGATCCAGGCGCACCGGTCGACGATCGTGTTCGCCAACTCGCGGCGGCTCACCGAGCGGATGACGGCCCGGCTCAACGAGCTCGTCGCGGAACAGACGGAACTGGAGCCCGACCAGCGGTATCCGGCCGAGGCGATCGGCCAGTCCGGGCTCACCACCGGTGCGGCGCCGGTGATCGCGCGGGCGCACCACGGTTCGATGTCGCGGGAGCAGCGCACCCACGTCGAAGAGGAGCTGAAGACGGGCCGCCTCGCCTGTGTCGTGGCGACGTCCTCCTTGGAGCTGGGCATCGACATGGGCGCGGTGGATCTCGTCGTGCAGATCGAGGCGCCGCCGACGGTCGCTTCGGGGCTGCAGCGGGTCGGCCGGGCCGGGCACCAGGTCGGCGCGGTGTCGAGCGGGGTGATGTTCCCGAAGTTCCGGGGTGACCTCGTCTCCTGCGCGGTGGTCGCGGAACGGATGGCGTCCGGCGCGATCGAGGCGGTGCGGTATCCGCGAAACCCGCTGGACGTGCTCGCGCAGCAGATCGTGGCGATGGTGGCGCTCGAATCGTGGACGGTCGACGAGCTGGCCGCCCTCGCCCGCCGCGCGGCGCCCTTCGCCTCCCTGCCGGACGACGCGCTGTCCGCGGTGCTCGACATGCTCGCCGGGCGGTATCCCAGCGAGGAGTTCGGTGAACTGCGGGCGCGGATCACCTGGGACAGGGTCAGCGGTGAACTGCACGGCCGCCCGGGTTCGCAACGGCTGGCGGTGACCTCGGGCGGCACGATCCCCGACCGCGGCCTGTTCACCGTGATGACGCCGGGCGGGGACGGCAAAGCCGGGTCGCGCGTGGGTGAGCTCGACGAGGAGATGGTCTACGAGTCCCGCGTCGGGGACACGATCCTGCTGGGCACCTCCTCCTGGCGGGTCACCGACATCACCCACGACCGGGTGATCGTGGTGCCCGCGCCGGGTGAGCCGGCACGGATGCCGTTCTGGAAGGGCGACGCTCCCGGCCGTCCGTTGGAACTGGGGCGCGCGCTCGGCGCGTTCGTCCGCGAACTGTCCACTTCGGAGCCTTCGGTGGCCAGGGAACGCGCCGCCGTCGCCGGGCTGGACGAGTACGCGTGCGACAACCTGCTGGGGTATCTCGAAGAGCAGAAGGCCGCCACACGGCATGTGCCGAACGACAAGACGGTGCTGCTGGAACGCTTCCGCGACGAACTCGGGGACTGGCGGGTCATCCTGCACTCCCCGTTCGGCGCCCAGGTCAACGCGCCGTGGGCGCTCGCGATCGCGGCCAGGCTGAGGGAGAACCGCGGGGTCGACGCGCAGGTGGCGCATTCCGACGACGGCATCGTGCTGCGGCTGCCGGAGGCTTTGGACTCCGAGGGCTCGGAGATCACCATCGGCGTCGAAGACGTGCTGCTCGATCCGGAGGAGGTCGAGCAGCTGATCGTCGCCGAGGTCGGCGGTTCGGCGGTGTTCGCCGCGCGGTTCCGGGAATGCGCGGCGCGGTCGCTGCTGCTCCCCCGCCGGGATCCGCGCCGTCGCACGCCGCTGTGGCAGCAGCGGCAGCGCGCGTCGCAGTTGCTTTCGGTCGCGGCCAAGTACGAGCGGTTCCCCGTGGTGCTGGAAGCGATGCGGGAAGTCCTGCAGGACGTGTACGACGTCGGCGGGCTGCGTGAGCTGATGGCCGACGTCCGGTCGCGGAAGGTCAAGCTGGTCGAGGTCGAGACACCGTCGGCGTCGCCGTTCGCGCGAAGCCTGCTCTTCGGCTACGTCGGGATGTTCCTGTACGAGACCGACGCCCCGCTCGCGGAACGGCGCGCGGCGGCGCTGGCACTGGATTCGACGCTGCTGGCCGAACTGCTCGGCACCGAAGCGATCCGGGAACTGCTGGACGCCGAGGTCGTCGCCGAAGTCGAGCGCTCCCTGCAGCGGCTCGATCCCGACAGGCACGCCCGCAACGCCGAAGAAACCGCGGATCTGTTGCGCTTCCTCGGAGATCTCTCGATCGAGGAGGCCGCCGCACGGGGTATCCAGCGGGAATGGCTGGAGGAACTGGAATCCGCGCGGCGGGTGATCCGGGTCCGCATCGGCGGCGGCGAACGCTTCATCGCCATCGAGGACGCGGGCCGGGTGCGGGACGCGCTGGGCACCGCGTTGCCGGTCGGCGTGCCGGAGGCGTTCACCGAACCGGTCGAAGATCCCGTCGGCGACCTGCTGTCGCGTTACTCCCGTAGCCGTGGCCCGTTCAGCGCCCGGCAAGCCGCCGAGCGGTTCGGGCTGGGGACGGCCGTGGTCACCGGCGTGCTGGACAGGCTGACCGCGCAGGGCAGGCTGGTCCGGGGTGAGCTGAGCCCGGTCGGACATCCGGAGACCCACGGCGTCGGCATGGAATTCTGCGACTCGTCGGTGCTGCGCAGGCTCCGGCGGGCGTCGCTGGCTCGGCTGCGAGCCGAGGTGGAGCCGGTCGAACCGGCGGCGCTGGGCCGGTTCCTGCCGTCGTGGCACGGCATCGGCGCGCGAGTGCGTTCGGCGCCGACGGCGGACGACGTGCTGTCCGTGGTCGAGCAACTGGCAGGCGCCCCGCTCCCGGCGAGCGCGGTCGAGTCGCTGATCCTGCCGAGCAGGCTCCCCGGCTACACCCCCTCGCTGCTCGACGAACTCACCACGGCGGGCGAGGTCACCTGGTGTGGCTGCGGTTCCCTGTCCGGCGGGGACGGCTGGCTCGCGCTCGCGCCGACGGACGTCGCCGATCTGTTGCTGCCCGACCTCGACGACGATCTGCCCTCCAGTCCGCTCCACACGGCGATCCTGTCCACTTTGGAGGGTGGGGCGCAGTTCTTCCGCCAGCTCGTGGACCGGGCGTCGCCGTTGGTCGAAACCCCGCCGAACGACGGCGAAGTCGTCGACGCGCTGTGGGATCTGGTGTGGGCCGGGATGGTCACCGGGGACACGCTGGGCCCGCTGCGGGCGCGCGTCTCCGGTTCCGGCGCGGCCCACAAACCCCGGCGCCAGGCACCACGAGGCCGCTACGCGCGGCTTCGCGCCGGGCGACCGGCGATGCCGTCGCGTTCCGGGCCGCCGATGGTGGCCGGCCGCTGGGCGCTGACCCCGGAACGCGAACCGGATCCGACCAGGCGTGCCCACGCGCGGACCGAGGCCTTCCTGGAACGGCACGGCGTGCTCACCAGGGGCGCGCTCGACACCGAGCGGGTGACGGGCGGTTTTTCCGGGATTTACAAGGTTTTGCGCGGGATGGAGGACTCGGGTCAGGTCGTCCGGGGTTACGTGGTCGAAGGACTCGGCGCCGCGCAGTTCGCGGCGAAGGGCGCCGTCGACAGGCTGCGCGCGCAGTCCGGGAACCAGCGCACCACCCAGGAAGGGGCGGTCGTGCTCGCCGCCGCCGACCCGGCGCAGCCCTACGGCGCCGCGTTGTCGTGGCCCGCCGCGACGGGCGACACGAAGCACCGTCCGGCAAGGAAAGCGGGTGCCTTGGCGGTGCTCGTGGACGGCGTCCCGGTTATGTACGTCGAGCGCGGCGGCCGGTCGCTGCTGAGTTTCACCGAGGATCAGGAGTCCTTGCGTTCGGCCGCGCGGGCCCTGTCCACGGCGGTCCGGGAAGGCTGGCTGGGGCAGCTCGCGGTGCAGAAGGCCGACGGCGAGGTGGCGCTCACCTCCGAGCTTTCGGCCGTCCTTCAGGAGGCGGGATTCCGGGCGACTCCCAAGGGGCTGCGCCTGCGGGCCTAGACTTGCCGCCCAGACCTGCGGAGAAGGACGTTCGAACATGGTGATGCGCGACCTGCGCTACTTCGGGGATCCCGTGCTCAAGACCGTATGCGATCCGGTCACGACATTCGACAAGAAGATCGAGTCGCTGGTGACCGATCTGATGGACGGCGTGAAACCGGCGGGGCGCGCGGGTCTCGCGGCACCTCAGATCGGGGTCGGCCTGCGGGTGTTCAGCTACGACGTCGGCGGGCTGACCGGCTACGTGATCAACCCGGAGATCGCCGAACTCTCCGAGGAGACCCACGAAATCGGCGAAGGCTGCCTTTCCGTGCCGGAACTGTGGTTCCCGGTCGTCCGCGCGAAACGGGCCGTCGTGCGCGGTGTCAACCTGCGCAACGAACCGATCGAGGTCGAAGGCTTCGACGTCCTCGCGCAGTGCCTGCAGCACGAGACCGATCACCTCGACGGCAAGCTCTACCTGGACCGGCTCACCGCCGAGCGCAAGAAGCGTGCGCTGGGCGAGGCCCGCGGCAAAGACTGGTTCTGGAACCGCAAGTAGTCCTCTAGTTGCGGTCGTTCGCGTTCCGAACTACCGCAACTAGAGGACTAAACGCGGGGGTCTAGGGCGCGGGGATCTGGGACGCGCGGGTCGGGGAGGCGGAAGCGCAGGGTGCCGGAGTCCCCGGGGGTGCGTTCGGGGCGCAGGCCGATCCGGGCGGCGGTGCGGTAGAGGGAGTCGTCGCCGGGCAGGCAGACGGCGGCGAGTTCGCGTTCTCCCGTGGCCTTGGCGAGGACGGCGAGCCTGCTCAGCAGGGCCGTGCCGATGCCCTGGCGCTGCCAGGAATCCTCGACCAGGAGCGAGACTTCGGCCGCGCCGCCGTCGGCCGACGGAATCAGCTGGCCGAGACCGATCACGTCACGACCGCAGACCGCGAGCAGGCTGCTTCCGCGCGGCGGCATCAGCAGCCGGTGCAGCCAGCGGCGCGGCACCGCGCGCATCCCGGTGTGATAGCGGTGGAAAAGCGTGGTCATCGAGCATCTCTGGTGCAGCGCGGACACCGCCTCCGCGTCGCCGGGGACGCCCTTCCGCAGGACTATCGCGGCGCCATCGGGCCGGTCGAGCACGATCGGCCCGGTCACGTTGTCGCGGACGGCGGTCATCAGGCCGGTCAGCGCGACGGCCCGGCTCAGCTCCAGTTCGACGAACGGTGACCACCGGCGGCGCGCGACGAACGCGGTGCCGTCCCCCGCCGCGAACACCGCCCGGTGCCCGCCCTCCGTGCGGGCCGGGTTCGCCTCGATCGACGGGACCTTCGTGACGACGTCGGCCGCGAGAACGCCGCGAAGCACCTCCGCGAGGCCACCGGGCTCCTCGACGGCCCTCTTGGCCGCGGTGAGCGTCGCGGTGGCCGGATCGACCAGTTCGGCCAGATCCGCGTCGATGACGGCGGAGCATTCGCACCCTTCGTCACGGATCGCGTCGACGAGAAGTTGCCGGGGCAGGCCGGTGGCCGGCCGCAGCACGATCTCGTCGAGCACGCCGCCGGGCACCGGGAGCACCGACAGCCCGAGGATGTTGCACTCGAGGTCGGCGAGGCGGATCGCGATCCTGGCCAGGGTGCCCGGCCGGTCGTCCACGCGGATCCGGACCCGCCAAGCGGACGCGGCCGTGGTCTCTTCGCCGGGGTGGACCTGGGCCGGCAGGACTCGATAGGTCTCCATGACCTCAACGTTCCCGGCCGGTTGTTGCCTGCCCACGGCGCGGGTGTTTCGCTCAGGTCAGCGTTCGGCCCCGCCACGCAACTCCGACGAAACAACCGGGCTGAACACCTCAGCGCCGCGTGAGCACGCTGAATTCGTTGCCCTCCGGGTCCACCATCGCCTGACCGATCTGCCCTGTCGCGCCGAGCTCCCGCAGGCGCCGGACTTCGGACACGCGGCTGCTGCCTCGCCGTGGCGCGATCTCGAACCGCAGCCGGTTCCGGTGCCGTTTCCGTTCGTCCGTGGCGAGGAACTCGATCCACGGGCCGCGGCCGTCCGGCGGCCGCAGACCCACGATCGACTCTTCGCGGACACCGATCCGCCAGCCCAGCGCGGCCGACCAGAACCGCGCGAGCCGCTCCGGATCGAGGGCGTCGGTGACGACCGACGCGAGCGCGCCGGTGCCCGCGTACTGCTCGCGGGGTTCGAGGACGCAGAACTCGTTGCCCTCGGGATCCGCCAGCACCACCCACGGCACCCGTTTCTCCTCCGGCGGACCCTGGCCGATGTCGATGTGCCGTGCGCCGAGGGACAGCGCGCGGTCCACCACTTCGGCCTGGTGCTCCGGAGAACGGCTCGCCAGATCCAGATGCAGCCGGTTCTTGCCCCGTTTGGGCCCCGCCTCGGAGCGGAAGGCCGGTTGGAACGGGGCGTCCCAGCTGAACAGCCCTTCCCAGAAACCCGCCAGATCTCTGGGAAGGGCCGAGTCGAAGACCAGATTCACCAGCTGTACCGCCACACCGGTGAATCTAGACGGCACCACCGACACTTTCGAGTGCTCCGCTGACTGTCGCTGACCGGTTTGGCTTCCCCACCGACCGGTCATCGGGTCGCGAGCCGCAAAAGGGCCCAGAGTTGTCCCGCCATGTCCTGGTCTCCGCTGACCGTCACCGCCGTCGGACCCGCCCGGCCCCAGAGCCAGCGGTAGATCTTGTCCGGCTGCCCGGTGACCAGATCGTCCGCGCGCTGGGCCTCCTCGGCCGAGCAACGCCAGGCGATCGTTTCCGCGGGCCCGGCCCTGGCGATCCAGTGGTGGCCCGCGGTGCGCACGCCGACCGATCCGGTCTTGGTGCCCGACAGTCCCAGCAACGGCAACCGCTGGCCGAACCAGAGCGTCAGCGCCTCGTCGATCCCGTCGAGTGCCACGTCTTCGGGGATCTCCGACACGTCCCGTCCGGCCGCGCTCTCCGCGTCGATCCGGTGGATCGTCGCCTCGTGCGCCATCCGCCGCCGCCAGAACCCGTAGCTGCGGTCCGCCGGCCACCAGGTCGGCGCCAGTTCGTCCGCGTCGTGCGCGGACAGTTCGGCGACGAGTTCGTCCCGGCCCTCGCGGAAGTACTCCTCCAGGGTCTGTCCCGGCCCCGGTTTCCGCTGCCAGTGCTCGGGACGCCGCCCGTCGGTGATCCAGCGGCGGGTGACCCGGTACACGCTGCCCACGTGCCGGAGCACCTCACCGAGTGTCCATCCGGGGCAGGTCGGGACCGGCGCGTCCGCGGACGCGGTGTGCGCCACCTGAGCCATCAGCTCGGTCTCGGCGCCGATCACCTCCAGGAACCTGCCCTGGTCGATCATGGCCTGCCCGGCCATCGGGCACCCCCTCTCCGCGGTGGCCTAGGCCACATGCGCCGAATCACCCATCGGCAGCCCGTGCACCACCCGTCGTACCAATTCCAGGAACACGGTGGCGGCACGCACCAGCTCGTCCGCCATGTCGACGGTGACCTTCCCGGTGATGCCCGCCTGCGCCGCCGCCCGCGTCGCGGAGTTGGCCGCGAAGAACGCCGCCCACTCCTTCAGCTCGGGCGCGACGGAGTCGAGCAGCACCCAGCCGCTCGCGGGGCGGGCCCGGCCCCGGTGCGGACGGCCGCGTGCCTCCAGCACCGCCGCGGCGCCCCGCAGCGCGGCGAGGTACGCCACGATGAACCGCTCCGCGGGATCGGTCTCCCGCTCTGCTTCGCCAAGGCCACGCCTTGCCTGCGCGTACAAGGAGACCGCCGCGGGTGGTGCCGGCGGGCGCAACGACATCGGCAGGGCGGGCTGCGCGGTGCCCCCCGGCCTCTCGGCTTCGTCGGGGGACACGACCGAAACGGACATGACGACCCTCCTCCTGTACGTGAGCGCCGGCCGGTGCCCGGTGCCGAGGCGCTTCCCCCGCCCCCGCTCCGGGCACCTACCGGTGCGCGCTCACCGAATGTCGAACGTCTGTTCGAACAAGACCAATGTAACCCTGACGTGCCCCTTTCTTCAACCCCGTAGCGGGGTGATCGCCGCATGTGGCGCGGGACACGGGATCGGCCACGTGATCTCATAGGCTCATGAGCACCATCGACCAGTCCGGCCACCCCTCGGTGGCCAAGGTCGCGGCCGCGCTCGCCGAGGCGGGTCAGCAGGCCGCCGCGGACGGGATCCGGATCCTCCCCGCCGAAGTCCGCACGGCCGCGCAAGCGGCCGAAGCGCTCGGTGTCGAGGTCGGCGCGATCGCGAACAGCCTCGTGTTCCGCAGCCGCACCGGTGACGCGGAGACGGCCCTGCTCGCGCTGACGTCGGGCGCGCACCGCGCCGACACCGGAATCCTCGCCGCGTCGACCGGCGCCGACGAGATCGGCAAGGCGGACGCGGATTTCGTCCGTGCGCACACCGGGCAGCCCATCGGCGGCGTCGCCCCGGTCGGTCACCCGAAGGCGTTGACCACTCTCGTCGACACCGCGTTACGCGCTCACGACGTCGTCTGGGCCGCCGCCGGGCATCCGAAGTCGGTGTACCCCACGACGTTCGACGGGCTCGTCGCGCTGACCGGGGGTACTCCCGCGGACGTCGCGGGCGCCGGGCAGGATGGGCGCCCGTGACCGCGATGTCCTCGGAATGCACCCGCTACGTCCAGCTGTCCGCGGACGAGTTCCGCGCCCGGCTCCCCGAGGCGCTGACCATCTACGTCGACGCCATGCGCTATCCCGAAGGCACGGCGGAACAACGCGCGCCGATGTGGCTCACGCACGCGCTGCGCGAAGGATGGCGCTGTATGGCCGCGCTCGACGCGAACGGCGTCCTGCTCGGCCTCGCCTACGGCTACAAGGGCCGCGGCGGCCAGTGGTGGCACGAACAGGTCCGCCACGGCCTGACCCGCCGTGAGGGCCAGGCCGCCGCCGAGCAGTGGATGTCCGACTACTTCGAGCTCACCGAGATCCACGTCAGCCCGGCGAGCCAGGGGAAGCGGATCGGCGAGGACCTCCTGCGACGACTGCTCGACGGCGTGCCCAGCGCCCACGTTCTCCTTTCCACGCCGGAAGGCACCAGCCGGGCCTGGAACCTTTACCGGCGCGTCGGTTTCGTCGACGTGCTGCGGGACTACCACTTCGCCGGGGATCCGCGGGCGTTCGCGATCCTCGGCCGGACGCTGCCGCTCTAAGGCTTCGAGTAGGCGACGGCGAGCGCGGCGATCAGCACCGCCGCGCCGCACCAGCCGACGGCGCCGAGCCGTTCCCCGAGGACGACCATGGACAGCAGCGCGGCCGTGAGCGGTTCGAGCAGGGCGGACAACGCGGCCAGGACGGGGTGCGCGCCCTCGAGGCCGCGGAAGTACGCGGCGTAGGCCAGCGCCGTGGGCACGACGCCGAAGTAGACGACGAGCGCGAGCACGCCGGCCTGCGGCGGCACGGCCATCCCGAACCACAACGCGGCGGGAGTGAGCGCGGCACCGCCGATCAGGCAGCCGAAAGCCGTGGTGGGCAAGGGATCCAGGCCGTCGACGCGGGTCGCGGTCACCAGGGTCAGCGCGGCGAACCCGGCCGCGGCGAGCAAGGCGAACAGCACTCCGGCGACGTCGGCTTCTTGCCCGGGCGTCCACTGCAGCAGCGCGAGCCCGATCAGGGACCCGGCGAGGGACACCGTCGTCCATGCCGAGGGAAGCCTTCGGGACTTGACGGCCGTCGCGACGGCGAGCAGCACGGGCGCGCTGCCGATGGTGGTCATGGTCGCGACGCTCACCGAACTCAGCGAGACCGCGACGAAATAGCTGGTCTGGAAGAGGGCGAACAGGCCACCGACCGCCAGGAGGCGACGGCGGGCCTCCGGTGTGCGGGGAAGGCCGCGGAGGCCGCCGGTGAGCCAGAGGTAGCCGGTGGCGATCACGCCGCCGATGAGCAGCCGGTACGCGGCGACGCTCAGCGGATGGAGTCCCGCGCGGGAGGCGAGCAGGGATCCGGCGAGGCCGCCGGTCCCCCAGAGGACGCCGGCGAGGACGAGCGCGGCCGACGATCGGGCGCGCGTGGGTACGGCAACGGACATGGGGAAACGCTCCTGCGTCTGGTGTCGGTGTCTGAGGACGGCGACGACGCGGGGTGCTTCTTCAGCGCATCAGGAAGAGGCCGGGCGGCTGGAACGCCGCGCGGCCGCACACACCCCGCTCAGGAGGCGGGAGGTGGGGTGACGAGAAAGATCCGGTGCACGGGGGGAACGTAGCAAGGCTGCGGCCGGTGCCGCACGTGAATTGCGCGCGGCCGGTGCCCCTCCGGATGCTATGAAAGGCCCGTTACTGGCAAATTTTGCAAGTAACGGGCCTTTCATAGCGCGCTCTTGGACCACGAAAAGGCGCGAGAGGGCGGCTCAGTCCAGCGCGGCCAGCATCTCCCGCAACGTGTCCAGCCCCATCCCGCCGAGCGCCAGCGCCCGCGTGTGGAACTGCCTGATGTCGAAAGCGTCGCCCTGCCGGGCACGGGCCTCGTCGCGCGCGGCGAGCCAGAGGCGTTCGCCGAGCTTGTACGACGGCGCCTGTCCCGGCCAGCCCAGGTAGCGGTCGATCTCGTCATGCACGTGGGCCGGGTCGGTGACGGTCCGGGTGAGCATGAACTCCAGGCCCAGCTCGGGCGTCCAGCGCTCGCCCTCGTGGAAGCCGGTGCCCGCCGGGATCTCCAGTTCCAGGTGCATGCCGATGTCGACGATCACGCGCGCGGCGCGGAACAGCTGCTCGGACAGCATGCCGAGCAGTTCGCCGTCGTCGGCGAGGAACCCGAGGTCCTCCATCAGCCGCTCGGAGTACAGCGCCCAGCCCTCGGCGTGCCCGGAGGTGAACGCCAGCAACCGCTGGTACTTGTTCAACGACTCCGACTGGTCGACGGCGGTCGCGATCTGCAGGTGGTGACCCGGCGCGCCCTCGTGGTAGACGGTGCTGACCTCACGCCAGGTGATGAACTCCTCCCGGCCCTGCGGCAGCGACCACCACATGCGGCCGGGGCGGGAGAAGTCCTCGCTCGGGCCGGTGTAGTACGCGCCGACGGTGCCGCCGGGCGGGGCGATCTTGCACTCCAGCTCCATGACCTGGTCGGAGATGTCGAAGTGCTTGCCGCGCAACGACTTCAGCGCGTTGTCGGACAGGTTCTGCATCCAGGCCTGGAATTCCGACCGGCCACGCACGACGTACTTCGGATCGGCGTCGAGGACGGCGGCCGCCTCGGCGAGGGTGGCACCCGGTTTGATCCGGTTCGCGACCTCGCGCATCTCCGTTTCGATGCGGGTGAACTCGGCCCAGCCCCAGGCGTAGGCCTCGTCCAGGTCGAGGGTGGCTCCGGTGAACAGCCGGGACCACAGCCGGTAAACCTCGGCGCCGACGGCGTCCTTGACCGGGGCCCGCGGGGCGAGCTCGGCGCGGAGGAATCCGGCGAACTCCGCGTACGCCTCCTGCGCGGCGCGGGCGGCGTGCTCGAGTTCGGTGCGAAGGTCCGCGCTCACGCCCTTCGCGCCGGAGATCAGCGTGGTGAAGAACCCGGTCTCTTCCTTGAGCCCCGCCCAGGTCTCGGCCTGCTCGGCGACCTTGCTGACCTGGCGGAGCGCCGAGACGCGGCCCGCGTCGGCGGCGGCGAGCAGTGACGCGCGGTACTGGTCGAGCGCCTCGGGAACCTTGGCCATGCGGGCGGCGATGTTCGCCCAGTCCCGCTCGGTCTCGGCGGGCATGAGGTCGAAGACCATCCGCAGGTTCTGCGCGGGGCTCTCGATCACGTTCAGCTCGGCGATGTCGAGACCCGCCTCGTGGATCTCCAGGATCAGCCCGGTCCGCTCGGTGAAGACCGCCTTGGCCGCGCGTTCGCCGTCGTCGCGCGGCTCGGCCGCTTCGATGTCGGCCAGTGCCCGGGAGGCGATCGCGGCCCGCGCCGCGTACCCGGCGGGCGAGTAGTCGGTCAGCTGGTCGTCGTATCCGGAGATGCCGTACGTCGTCGCGGTGACCGGGTCGGCCGCCGCGTACTCGTCGACGTACCGGTCACAGATCTGGTGCACACTTTGCGCGGTCGAAGCCATGCCAGGCACGCTACCGGGACGAAGGGCGACTTCGGTACGGAGTTACGCGCGGGCCGGGACCAGCCCGAGCCTGCTGACCACCTCACGCGTGGCCTTGGACCGGTTGAACGTGTAGAAGTGCAGGTCGGGGACGCCTTCGGCGATGAGCCGCTCGCACAGTTCGGTCACCGCGTCGATCCCCGCCGCCCGGAACGACTTCGGGTCGTCGGCCAGCGGTTCGAGCCGGTCGAGCAGCCGCCGCGGCGCGGGCGCGCCGGACAGCTTGATCGACGTGTGCAGCGTCCGCAGCGTGGTCAGCGGCATGATGCCGGGGATGACCAGCGCCTCGCAGCCGGTCGCCGCCACCCGGTCCCGCAGGCGGAGGAAGTCCTCGGGTTCGAAGAACAGCTGCGCGATCGCGAAATCCGCGCCCGCGCGCAGCTTGCGCACCAGGTATTCGGTGTCGGCCTCGAGGTTCGCCGACCTCGGGTGGCCGTACGGGAAGGCCGAGACGCCGACGCAGAAGTCGCCGAGCGAACGCACCAGTTCGACGAGTTCCTCGGCGTAGTTGAGCCCGTCCGGATGCGGCACCCAGTCGCCGTAGACGTCGCCCGGAGGGTCGCCCCGCAGCGCGAGGATGTTCCGCACGCCGACGGCGGCGTACCAGCCGATGACGTTGCGCAGTTCCGCGACCGAGTGGTTCACGGCGGTGAGGTGCGCCATCGGCACCAGCGTGGTCTCGGTGGCGACGCGGGCGATGCTGCGGATGGTGCCGTCGCGGCTGGAGCCGCCGGCGCCGTAGGTGATCGACATGTACGCCGGGTCCAGTGGCTCGAGTTCCCGGATCGATTTCCACAGCACGGCCTCGTCCGCCGTGTCCCTCGGCGGGAAGAACTCGATGGAGAAAACGGGTCCATCACCCTGCAACCGCTCGACCACCGACGTCATACCGTCATGTTAGGGGGGAAAGTCCGCTGGCTGGGAGCCCCCTCTCAGGCATTGGACTTGCGACTTCAGCCACTCGCCAACGGTTGCCGAGCGGCGTCCACCTGGGGAGACTCTGGAGCCATGAGTGCCGAAGACGACACCAGCTGGGACGAAGACGTCCGCGTCGCGGTCTACCGGGCGTTCGCCGAGCACGGGAGGCGGCCGACCGCGCCGGAGCTGGCCGACGCCGCCCACGGGTCGCTGGCGGTGGCGAAACAGGCGTTGCACCGGCTCGCGGAGCAACGCCACGTGGTGCTCGACGCCCGCGAGCACGTCGTGATGGCGCATCCGTTCGCGGCGATCCCGCTGGGATTCTCCGTGATGGGCGAACGGACGCTGTGGTGGGGCGGCTGCGCGTGGGACGCGTTCGCGATCCCGCATCTGGTCAAGGGCGAGCCCGAGGTGCTGGTGTCCACCCGCTGCCGCGGCTGCGGCGAGCCGCAGGCCCTGATGGTGAACGACCGGACCCCGCCGAAGGGTGAACTCGTCGCGCACTTCCTGGTCCCGGCGGCGCGGATGTGGGACGACGTCGTGCACACCTGCGGCAACCAGCGGCTGTTCTGTAGCGAGTCCTGCGTGGACGGATGGCTGACGGAAACGGGTCAGGACAAGGGTTACGTCCTGGACCTGGCGACGTTGTGGCGGCTCGCGGCGGGCTGGTACGAAGGCAGGCTCGACCACGGTTACACCCGCCGCGAGCCGAAGGACGCGGCCGCGTATTTCGCCAAGGCCGGGCTCTCCGGGCCGTTCTGGAGCTAGATCAGGAACCGCAGCGCGGCGGTGACGACGACGCCGCACAGGATCGCGGCGAGCACCGGCACGCGCAGCACGTAGGTGACGGCGATCGCGGCCAGGCCCGCGCAGAGCGTCCAGTCGACGCCGGACCAGGCCGGGCCGGTCACGTCGGTGAGCACCAGCCCGGCCAGCAGGGCGGGCGCGAGCAGCGCGATCACCCCGCCCAGGCGCGGCGGCAGGTCCCGGTCGCCGAGCAGGACCGGGCCCACCGCCTTGAACCCGATGCTGACCAGCGCCACGGCGACGATGGCGATCCAGAGCGTCATCGCCGCACCCCCAGGCCCACCAGCGCGGCGGCCGAGGCCCCGATCAGCGCGAGCCCGACCGGGACGAACAGCACCAGGACCCCGGCGAGGCAGGCGGCGAGGGCCGCGGTCAGGACGCCCTCGCGTGAGCGGCGCAGCTCGTCGATGAGCAGGACCAGGAAGAAGCCGGGGAAGACGACGTCGAGCCCGAAGCGCGCGACGACGTCCGGAGAGGGCGCGGCCACGACACCGAGCACCGTGCCCAGCACCCACGCGGGCAGCTGGACGAGCGTGCAGCCGATGAGTTTCTCGCGGTCGAAGCGCCCGCCGCCGAGGTGGGCGGCCACCCACGAACCGTCGACGACGGCCTGGCCCTCCCATGCCCGGCGCAGGCGCCCGCCACGCAGGTCCTTGGCGACGGCGGCGCCCATCGGCAGGAAACGCGCGTTGATCAGGGCCGCGGCGCCGACCGCGACGGCGAGGTTGCCGCCACCCGCGAGCGCGGTGGCCATCGCGAACTGGGCAGAGCCGGAGAACACGACGATCGACGCGACGATCGGGGCCGCGATCCCCCAGTTCAGAGTCTGGCTGTAGGCGCCGAAGGTGACACCGAGGACGAAGGTCGCGACACCCAGCCCGAGGCCGACGCGGGCGCCGGCCAGATAGTGCTGCCGGAGCGTTGTCATACGACCGACTCTAACAAGCTAAACTGAGTTTGACCATTAGGAGGACGCGTGGACGGCCACTGGGACGGGTACGACAGCATCGGCGGGAGCGTGCCGTTGGACCTGGTCAACACCGTTTCCTGGCGGCATGATCCGGCCAGGCGGGACGATCGGCTTTCGGATCCCGCGCGGCTGTCCGAGTGGGTCGTCCTGGTCGGCGCGGGCACCGAACGGCTGGAGATCTCCGAGGCCGTCTTCGACACGGTGAAGTCGTTCCGCGAGACGCTCTACCGGGTGCTCGTGTCGGACCCTCCGGACGCCACGGCGTTGCGGAAGCCCCTGGTCGCGGCGTACCGGCACGCCGAACTCGCGCCGTCCTTGCCGCTGCGGTGGACGGTGCCGTTGACCGGCGACGTCGCGCTGCCGCACTTCCTCGCACTGTCGGCCGAGGAGCTGCTGCGGTCCGGCGAACTCGCGCGGATCCGGGAGTGCGAGGGGCCGGGGTGCGGCTGGATCTTCACCGACCAGACGCGCAACCGGTCGCGGCGATGGTGCAGTTCGTCGGACTGCGGGAACCGGGCGCGCGCGAAGCGGCATTACGACAAGGGCCGCGGCTGACATCCCCCGCGTTTCGTCCTCTGGTTGCGGTCCATGCGCGTGCAACTACCGCAACCAGACGACCAAACGCGGGGAAGGGTGCGTCTGTTTCGCCACATTCCGCGGCACCCGACTGGGTCACGGCGGTGTCCTTCCCGGAGGATGTGCTCATGGACACGTCCGCCTACGACGCCGATCTGCCCGCCCACGTCGAGCGGGCGCTGGCCGGGTTCCTCGAGCGCGCCGGTGCCGAAATCCGCCGCACCGAACCGACCGTCGGAGCCGGGATCGACGCGCTGGCCGGATTCGTGCTGGGCGGCGGCAAACGCCTGCGCCCGACGTTCGCCTGGTGGGGCTGGCGCGGCGCGGGCGGCGACCCGGCGGGGCCGGACGTCGAAGGCGTGCTGCAGGCTGTCGCGAGCCTGGAGCTGATCCAGGCGTGCGCGCTGATCCACGACGACCTCATCGATTCCTCCGATTCGCGCCGCGGTTCGCCGACGGTGCACATCGCGGGCGCGAAACTGCACGCCGACAGCGGCTGGATGGGTTCGCCGAGCACGTTCGGGCTCGCGACCGCCGTCCTGGTCGGCGACCTCGCGCTGGCCTGGGCCGACGACATGTTCGGCGAGGCCCCGCTTCCGCCCGCCGCACTGGCCGCCGCGCGACCCGCGTGGCGCGCGATGCGCACCGAGGTGCTCGCCGGGCAGTACCTCGACGTCCGCACGCAGGCCACCGGGGACGCCTCCCCCGAGGCGGCGCTGCACATCTGCAAGCTCAAGACGGCCGCGTACACCGTCATGCGCCCGCTTCACCTCGGTGCCGCGCTCGGCGGCGCCGACGACGCCCTGATCGCGACGCTGCGCGAGTTCGGCGACGAGGTCGGCGTGGCGTTCCAGTTGCGCGACGACCTGCTCGGCGTCTTCGGCGACCCGTCGGTCACCGGGAAGCCCGCGGGCGACGACCTGCGCGAGGGCAAGCGGACGCTGCTGGTCGCGCTGGGCCTCCAGCGCGCGGCCGAGCAGGGCAAGGACGCCGCGGCGCGGGTCATCTCCGACGCCATCGGCGACGCGCACCTGTCCGAAGACGCCGTCGAGACCGTGCGCGAGGCGCTGCAGGACGTCGGCGCCGTCGACGCGGTGGAACGCCGTATCGACGAGCTCACCGAGTCCGCGATGGCGGCGCTGGACCGCGCCCATCTGGCCGAGCCCGCTCCCGCCGCGCTGACCGGGCTGGTCGTCAAGGCGACCCAGCGGACGTACTGATGCGCACCGTCACCGGTCCGAGTGACCACGTGGTGGTGATCGGTGGCGGGCTCGCCGGCTTGTCGGCGACGCTGCACCTGCTCGGCGCCGGACGCCGGGTGACCCTGCTGGAGCAGGACAAGAGCCCCGGCGGACGAGCCGGGCAGGCGGATTTCGGCGGGAACACCGTCGACACCGGCGCCAGCGTGCTGACCATGCCGGAGCTGCTCGACGAGGCTTTCTCCGCGGTCGGCGAATCGCTGGCGGGCAACCTGACGCTGACCCGGCTCGACCCGGCCTACCGCGCGCGGTTCGCCGACGGCAGCACCATCGCCGTGCACACCGAAGCGGCGGCGATGGAGGCCGAGATCCGCGCGGCCGCCGGTCCGGCCGAAGCCGAGGGCTACCGTCGTCTGCGGCGCTGGCTGACCGAGTTGTACGCGGTCCAGAAGGACCACTTCATCGGCGCGAACTTCGATTCCCCGCTCGATCTCGTCCGCCCGGAGCTGGCGAAACTGGCCGCGCTGGGCGGTTTCGGACGACTCGGCCCGAAGATCGGCGGCTTCCTGCGCGACGACCGGGTGCGCCGCCTGTTCTCCTTCCAGGCGCTCTACGCGGGACTCGATCCGGCCCGCGCGATCGGCGCGTACGGCGTCATCTCCTTCATGGACACCGTCGGCGGGGTCTACTACCCGTCGGGCGGGATGGGCGAGATCGCGCGGACGATGGCGAACGCGGCCGAACGGGCCGGCGCCGAAGTGCGCTTCGGCACCGAAGCCGCTTGGCTGGAACGGGTTTCCTCGCGGGTGCGCGCGGTGCGGACCCGCTCGGGCGAGCGGATCCCTTGCGACACCGTGGTTCTCGCGACCGAACTCGGCACCGCGTACCGGCTGCTCGGCGCCCGCCCGCGTCGCCCGCTGCCGCTGCGGTACTCGCCGTCGGCCGTCGTCCTGCACGGCCACGCGCCGAAATCGTGGCCGGATTTGGGCCACCACACCATCTACTTCGGTCACGCCTGGGAAAAGACGTTCTCGGAGATCATCCGCGAGGGCAAACTGATGAGCGACCCGTCGCTGCTGGTGACCCGGCCGACCGCCACCGAACCGGGGCTCGCCCCCGGCGGCGACCAGGTGATCTCGGTGCTGGCCCCGGCGCCGAACCTGCGCCGCGGCAAGATCGACTGGGGCCGGGTCGGTCCCGCCTATCGCACGGAACTCCTGCGGACACTGGAAAACCGCGGCCTCACCGGCTTCGCGGACGACTTCGCCGTCGACGAGACGATCACCCCGGCGGGCTGGGCGGAGCGCGGGCTCACCGCGGGCACCCCGTTCTCCCTCGCGCACACTTTCGCCCAGACCGGCCCGTTCCGGCCGGGAAACCTGGTGCGGGCGGCGGAAAACGTCGTACTGGCGGGCTGTGGGACCACCCCGGGCGTCGGCATCCCACCGGTGGTGATCTCCGGCAGGCTCGCGGCGGGAAGGGTCACCGGCCGATGAACGAACTCGACGCCGCGGGCATCACCGGACCGGCGTTGCGGGCGGCGTACACCGAATGCCGCCGCATCAACGCGCACTACGGCCGCACGTTCTTCCTCGCGACCCGGCTGCTGCCGTCGCGGACGCGGCCGTTCGCGCACGCGCTGTACGGCTTCGCGCGGATGGCGGACGAGCTGGTCGACAATCCCGCGCCCGGTACCGATCCCGCGGTCGCGCTGGACGAGGTCGCCGTCTTGGTCGCGCGGGTCTTCGACGGCGCCACGCCCGGCGATCCGGTGCTGGCCGCGCTCGCCGACACCGTGCGGCGCCACGATCTGGACCGCGAACTGTTCGACGCCTTCCTGCGGTCGATGGCGATGGACCTCAAGATCACCGAGTACGCGACCTACGCCGACCTCAAGGAGTACGTCCACGGTTCGGCCGAGGTGATCGGCCTGCAGATGCTGCCGGTCTTCGGCACCGTCGTCCCGGTCGCGGAGGCGGCCGCCGGCGCGGCCGCGCTGGGCGAGGCGTTCCAGCTGACCAATTTCCTGCGTGACGTCGGCGAGGACCTCGACCGGGGGAGGCTGTACCTGCCCACCGAGGAACTGGCCGCGTTCGGCGTCGACCGCGAACTGCTCGCATGGTGCCGCGCCCGCGGGCTGCCGGACCGGCGGGTACGGCGCGCGCTCGCCGTGACGGTGGCGCGCAACCGGGCGGTGTACCGCCGCGCCGAAGCGGGAATCCCGTTGCTGCGCGAGGAATCCCGGGACTGCGTGCGGACGGCGCTCGCACTCTACGAAGGCATCCTCGACGAAATCGTGGCCCTCGGTTACGACGTGCTGAACACCCGCGCCGTCGTTCCCCGCCGTCGTCGCGCGGCCGTCGCCCTGCCGAGGTTACTGGCGAGCGCGTGGAGCAACTCCAGGCTTAAGGTGCGATCATGACCTCTGCTGCGAACAGGAAGATCCGGATCGGCGTGCAGCTGCAGCCGCAGCACGCCGAGTACAAGGCGATCCGCCGGGCGGCTTCGGAAGCCGAAGACCTCGGTGTGGACATCGTGTTCAACTGGGACCACTTCTATCCGCTGTACGGCGAGCCCGAGGGCCTGCACTACGAGTGCTGGACCATGCTGGGCGCCTGGGCGGAGTCCACGTCACGGGTCGAGATCGGCGCGCTGGTGACGTGCAACAGCTACCGCAATCCCGAACTGCTGGCCGACATGGCCCGCACCGTCGACAACATCTCCGACGGGCGGCTGATCCTCGGCATCGGCTCCGGCTGGTTCGAGAAGGACTACGACGAGTACGGCTACGAGTTCGGCACCGCGGGCGGGCGGCTCGACAACCTCGCCGAGGCACTCCCCCGGATCGAGAGCAGGCTCGGGAAGCTGAACCCGCAGCCGGTCCGCAAGATCCCGGTGCTGATCGGTGGCGGCGGCGAGAAGAAGACGCTGCGCCTGGTCGCGAAGCACGCCGACATCTGGCACGGCTTCGGCGACCCGGAGGTCGTCGAGCGCAAGGTGAAGATCCTCGACCAGCACTGCGCCGACGTCGGCCGGGACCCGAAGGAGATCGAGCGTTCGGTCGCCGTCGAGGGCGAGCCCGAGGAACTGGGCCCGAAGCTGCTGGAGCAGGGCGTCTCGCTGTTCACCGTGGCGACCGGCGGACCGGACTACAACCTCGACAAGCTCCGGTCCTGGATCGCTTGGCGCGACAAGCAGGGCTGATCTTCTCCCCCCATGTCATGAAAGGGGCTTTCAGGACATTTTTTGTCCTGAAAGCCCCTTTCATGACATCCGCTGACGGTGGGCCGCGACCCGCTCCCGGGTCGCGCACCGCGTCGAGCAGTACCGGCGCGGACTCCCCCCACCCAAGTGCGCGAAGGGCTTCCCGCAGCCCGAAGCGGCGCACAGCCCGCCCGGCGGCGCCTGACGGTCCGCCAGCAGGACCGCCAGCGCCAGCGCGGACGACGTCACCAGCCACGCACCCCACGGGCCGTCGTCGTCGGCGTCCACATGCAGGTGCCAGCCGAAGCCGTCGGAGTGATCGGTCAGCCGGGGCGGATGCGCGTAGCGGGCCAGCAGGCGGTTGAGCACGTCGGCCGCCTCCACGGCATCTCGCGCCGCGAAGACCTCCCGCAGTTCGAGGGCCGCTTCACGCAGCGAAGCCACATCCGAAGGTCCCAGCGCGACGGAAGCCTCACCGTGCGCCTCCAGGACAGCCTGGACACCCGAAACCGTAGGCACCCCGAGCAAGACCTCCAGCAAATCCACCGCACGCTGCGCCGCCGCCCGCGCGGACCGGCCGGGCAGGAAATCCCGCTGCGTCGAAGCCATACCCCACTGTAACGTCTTTCCTATGAGAGGCCGTTACAGACTCGCCGTCTATCTCATCGGCGCGACGGTCGCCAGGACCGGCGACGAACTCTCCGGGCCGGCGTTGCTCCTGCTGGGCCTCAGTGTCGACGGCTCGGCGGCGACCGGTTCCGCCCTGCTCGCGGGCCTGACGATTTCCGCGGCGGCGGGCGGGCCGCTGCTCGGCGCCCTGCTCGACCGCAGTCCCCGCCCGGGCCGGCTGCTGGCGTGGGCGCTGCTCGCCTACGCGGGCGGGCTCGGCGCGGTGCTCGCGCTCGTCGAAGTCCCGGCGGCGATCGCGGTGGCCGTCGCGGCCGGGCTGCTCAATCCGGCGCTGGCCGGAGGCTGGACGGCCCAGTTGCCGAACGTCGCCGGGGCGACGCCACTCCAGAGGGCGAGCACGCTCGACGCGATGACGTTCACCGCCGCGAGCCTCGCCGGGCCGGGGATCGCCGGGCTCGTCGCCGCTTACGCCGGCGCCCCGGCAGCCGTGGCCGTCGCGATCACGCTGGTCGCGGTGGCCTTCCCCGCGGCCTGGTCGCTTCCCGCCGTCGAGGCGAAGCCCGCGAAACCGATCCGGCGACGGCTCGCCGACGGGTTCGCGGTCCTCTTCCGCAACCGCGCGCTGCTCCGGGCCACCGCGACGTCGACGGTGTCCTTCGCCGGAATCGGGATCGCCGTCGTCTGTTATCCACTGCTCGGCGCCCAGCGGCTGGGAAACCCGGGGTTCGGCGCGCTCCTGCTCACCGTGTTGGCCGCCGCGTCACTGGTCGCGAACGCCGTGCTGGCCCGCAGGCCGCCGCCACCGGACCGCACCGTGCTCGTCACCACCGGTTTGCTGGGCGCGAGCTTCCTGCTCGCGGCGGCGGGCCACGACGTGGTGACCCTGCTGGCCGCGGCCGTCCTCGCCGGACTCGCCGAAGGACCGCAACTTTCGGCTCTTTTCGCCATCCGGCATCGCGAGGCACCCCCGGAGGTGCGAGCTCAGGTTTTCACGACGGCGGCGAGCGTGAAGATCACCGGACTCGCAGTGGGCGCCGCGGCCGCGGGGCCGTTGAGCGCACTCTCCGTAACCGCCGCGCTGGGCTTCGCGGCGGGCTGTCAGCTGCTCGCCGCCGCGACGTATGTCCTGGTCAGAACGCCTAGAACGCCATCGCCTGCGCGCGCCGCTTGACCTCGGTGCCGTGGCTGGTGCGGAGCGCGTTGACCGGGGTGGCGCCCGGCAGGGTCTCGTCTTCGGCGAAGAGCCAGCGCAGCATCTCCGTCCGGCTGAACCCGGAGTCCGCGAGCACGGTGATGGTGCCCGCCAGGCCCTTGACCACGCCGTCCTTCACCAGGAAAGCGCCCGGCACGTACAGGTCGCCCTTGCGCCGGACGGCGATCAGATGACCGTCGCGCAGCATCTGACGGACCTTGTTGGCCGAAACGTTCAGCGCGGTCGCGACCTCCGGAATCGGGAGAACGGCCACATCTGCATCGAGAACGTCTTCGGCGACGGGAATACCACTCACAGGTGACACTGTGCCACATTCCGTCTCCGGCTCCGTTAGTACGCATGGGTGATGGCCTGGACATAACGGAGAGTGCCGGAGTGATCACGCATACCGCCGATTCGACGAAATGACGGAAATCGTGATCCTCGGCGAGCCAGGTCCCGTACACCAGAACATGGGTACTTCCGTACGATCCATAGCCGTGACACGCACGGACCCCACTCTGGTGGGCACTCTGCTCGAGGGCCGCTACCGGGTGGACAAGCTGCTCGCACGCGGTGGGATGTCGTCGGTGTACCGCGGCGTCGACACCCGCTTGGACCGCCAGGTCGCCATCAAGATCATGGACCCGCGGTTCGCCGACGACCGGTCCTTCGTCGAGCGCTTCGAACGGGAAGCCCGTTCGGCGGCCCGGCTGCACCATCCCCACGTGGTCGCGGTGCACGACCAGGGCTTCGACACCCCCGGCGGGGAGGAGTCCGGCCGGGCGTTCCTGGTGATGGAACTCGTCGACGGCGGGACCCTGCGCGAACTGCTGTCCGAACGCGGCCCGCTGGACGTCGCGCTCGCGCTGAGCATCACCGAACCGGTGCTGTCCGCGCTGGCCGCGGCGCACGCCGCCGGGCTGGTGCACCGCGACGTCAAACCGGAGAACGTGCTCATCGGCCGCGGCGGCACGGCGCTTTCGGGCGGCGTGGTCAAGGTGGGCGACTTCGGCCTGGTCCGCGCGATCGCGAGCGCGGGCACCACGAGTTCGAGCGTCATCCTCGGCACCGTCGCCTACGTCTCGCCCGAGCAGGTCGCCACCGGCGAGACCACCTCGAGCGGCGACGTCTACTCGGCCGGGATCCTGCTGTACGAGATGCTCACCGGGCGCGCGCCGTACACCGGCGACACCGCGATCTCAGTGGCGTACCGGCACGTCAACAACGACGTCCCGCGCCCGAGCGAACTGCGCCCGGACATCCCGCCGATGCTGGACGAGCTGATCCTGCGCGCCACCCGGCGCGACCCCGCGCAGCGCCCGGCCGACGCCGCGGCGTTCCTCGCCGAGCTGAACCACCTGCGCACCGCCCTCGGTGTCCCGCCGGTCCCGGTCCCCGTGCCGCTGCCCGCGGACTCCGACCGGGAGACCGACGCCGAGCGCACAACCCCCGGCATCCCCGCCGTCCCCGCGGTGAACCCCGCCATGGCGACGACGGTGCTGACCCCGGTCGCCGAGGCGACCATGCCGGTCACCGGGCCGCGCGGAACGCAGGCGCTGCACCGGGAGCCGCAGTACCCCGCCGTCCAGCCGCCCCGGACGCCTCCCCCGCGGCCCAAGCCGCCCGCGGACGACGACGAACCGCAGTCGCGAAAACGCCTCTACCTGATGATCGCGGCCGCGGTGGTGATCCTCGGCGGCCTGATCGGCGCCTTCGCCTTCATCCTCAACGACTCCGGCCCGACCTCGTCGTCGGTGCCGAAGCTGGCCGGGATGAACCAGGCCGCGGCCGGTGACGCGCTCCGGTCGGCGAAGCTGACCCCGGCCTACACCGAGGAGTACAGCGACACCGCCGCGCAGCACACGGTGATCCGGTCCGACCCGGGAGCGGGCACGTCGCTCGCGCCGGGCGCCACGGTCAACGTCGTGCTGTCCAAGGGCCGCCCGATCGTGCCGGACATCCAGGCCGGGACGAGCCAGCAGGACGCGGAGACGGCGATCAAGGCCGCGCAGCTGACCCCAGTGCTGGGCGAGCAGGAGTACAGCGACGTCGCCAAGAGCAAGGTGATCCGCGTCGACCCGAGCGCCGGTTCCCAGCTGAACATCGGCGGGCAGGTCACGCTCATCCTGTCGAAGGGTCCCGAACCGCTGCCGCCGGTCCCGGACGTCACGGGCCAGGCCAAGGACGCCGCCTTCCAGATCCTGCAGCAGGCCGGCTTCCAGCCGTTCCAGGCCGGCGAGGAGTTCTCCGACCAGCTCGCCGCCGGCCAGGTGACCCGCACCGACCCCAAGGGCGGCGGCAAGGCGAGCAACCGCCGGATCGGCGTGTTCGTTTCGAACGCCGTCGAAGTACCCAACGTGACCTTCAAGCGGATGGAGGAGGCGATCCAGATCCTGCGCCAGGCGGGGCTGGACGCCGACCGTGAGGGTCGAGGAAACGGCAACGGTCACGGCGGCGGAAACGGTGGTTTCGACTTCGTCCTGCAGCAGGATCCGCAGCCGGGCACCAAGGTGCCGAAGGGTACAAAGGTGCGGCTCAGGGGCTTCGGGTGACGCGAAAGGTGCGTTGAAACCGTTCAGTACCGGCATGGTCATCGGATACCGTGAACCACATGGTGGTCATTGACTGCGTGAACGGCGTGTCAGCCAGGTTCGCCCCACCCGGTCCGCGATGAGCTTCTTCGCGGACGGACCGCGCAGCCGCCCCTTGTTCCCGGTGCCGGAGCAGGAACTCTTCGGCTACAACGGCCGCCCCTGGGTGGACTCGCCGCACGAGTACATCGTCCCGGCGATCCTGCCCTGGTCGATGCCGCTGGGCCGTGCCGAACGGACCATCGTGGCGCTGCGAGGCATCGAGGTGTGGCCGGAGGCGGTGACCTTCCAGCTGTCGGTGTACTCGCGGGATCTCCTGCTGGACGAGCCCGGCGAGGGCCTGATCGACCACCGCCGGGTCCCGGACTACAACGCGCTGCTGGTCGGGGTGCTCTTCCCCAACGGACGCCGGGCCAGTTCGGAGACCATCTCCGTGCCGTCCGCCACCAAGCCGGACCAGCCGGTGTTGCGCGCCCAAGGGCTGGGCGGTTCGGCGTTCCACGTCGACCACGAGATCTTCCTGTGGCCGCTGCCGCCCGCCGGGCCGCTGGAGTTCGTCGTCCAGTGGCTCGACCGCGACATCGAGGAGACGCGCACGTCGCTCGACGGCACCGCGATCCACGACGCCGCCAAGGAGGCGAGCGAGATCTGGCCCGGCCTGCCCGCCCGCGAGGCGCACGGGCTGCCGGTCCGCCGGGTCGGGGCGCAGGCGATGATCACCCCCGCCTGGCCCCGCGAATCGCAGGGCCCGCCCCCGCTGCCCCAGCCGAAACGGTCTTCCTCGCCGCCGCAGCAGCAGCCCGCTCAGGCGACAACGGAGCAGCCGCGACGAGGCGCGCCGTTGCCGACGCGCCTCCCCCGCCGGGCGCGCTGAGAGCCCACCGCCCGCGTTTCGTCCTCTAGTTGCGGTAGTTCGTGTCGCCAACTACCGCAACTAGAGGACGAAACGCGCCCTAACGTCAGCGGAACGCTTCGACGTTCGCCACGGCCCACTCCGCATAGGTGACACCGGGCCGTCCGGTGAGCTCTTGGACGACGCCGGTCGGCGTGTCGGGGTTCTCGGTGAAGTACGCGAAGCCGTCGAGCAGCCACTCCGCGATCTCCACCGGGATCCCGGCGGCCGCCCACTGCTTGTTCGCCTCGTCCCGGGTGAGCTCTTGGAAGACCACCTCTTCGCCGAGAGCGGCCGAAATGGCGGCGACCTGTTCGCGCTGGCTGATCGCCGTCGGCCCGCTCAGCGTGTGCTTCTTGCCGTCGTGCCCCTCGGTCAGGATGACGTGCGCCGCGACGGCGGCGATGTCCCCGAGGTCGATCGGCGTCATCCGCGCTTCGGCGTAGGCCTCGCGGACCACCCGCTCGGCCTTGATCGTCCCCGCCCAGCCGAGGGTGTTCATCATGAACGCGCCCGGCCGCAGGAACGTCCAGTCGAACCCTCCCTCCCGGACGGCCTTCTCGACGATCGCGTAGGCCACGCCACTCGAGCCCTCCGACGGGTCGTCGGCGTTGCTACCCGACAGAGCCACCACCCGACGCACCCCGGCCTCCTTCGCCAGCTTCACGAAGTCGTCCACCGTGTCCGCCAGCGGCGCCAGGTACACGGTGTCGATGCCCTTCAAGGCCTCGGGCAGCGTCTCCGGCTTGCCCAGGTAGCCCTTGGCGACCTCCACCTGTTCCGGCAGCGCCGCCTTCACCGGGTTGACGGTCAGCGCCCGTACCGGCGCCCCGGCCTTCACCAGTTCGTCGACCAGCAGCCTGCCGACGCTTCCGGTCGCACCGGTCACCAGGATCGTCACGATTCCCCACTCCTTTTCGTACGTCCTACGGTAATAGTTTAACCGTACCGCATACGAGAATGTAGAATCCAGCTTCACGGCCGAGTGGAGTGTGGATGGACGTCGAGCGCAGCCTCGATCTGTTGTGGCGTGACCGCGGCGACGCCCGGCAGCCGACCAGGGGGCGGAAGCCGAAACTGACCCTCGACCAGGTGATCTCCACCGCCGTCGCGCTCGCCGACGGCGCGGGCGAGGCGACCGTGTCGATGAGCCAGATCGCCAAGGAACTCGACGTCGGCACGATGACGCTCTACACCTACGTCCCCGGCAAGGCCGAACTGCTCGACCTCATGGTGGATTCGGTGTTCGCCGGACGGGACCTCCCCGGTCCCGGCGAGCCCCGGCCGGACGGCTGGCGCGAGCAGGTGCGGCTCTACGCGGAGCGCACCCTGGCCGTGTTCCGGGCGCATCCGTGGCTGCGCTCGACGTCGATGGTGCGGCCGGTGCTCGGACCCGGGTTGATGGCGGGCCAGGAGTACCTGATCGCGGCGGTGTCGGACATCGGGCTGCCGCCGCGCAAGGCCGCGGCCGCGGCGAACAGCATCGAGATCTACGTCCAGGCGAACGCGGCGCTGTCGGCCGAGACCGCGCAGGTCGAGCAGGAGACCGGGCAATCGACCGATGCCTGGTGGGGGCAGCGGTCGGTGTTCTGGGAGAAGTACTTCGACGTCGAGCGGCATCCGGCGATGACGCGGATGTGGGAGAGCGGCGGGTACGACGCGGAGACCTGCGAAGCCGCCGACGAGAGCTTCACGTTCGGCCTGGATCGCATGCTGGACGGCATCGAAGCCCTGGTCACCCCCTGACCCACCCCGCGTTTCGTCCTCTAGTTGCGGTAGTTGGCACAACGAACTACCGCAACTAGAGGACGAAACGCGTCAGGAGACGGTGGGCAGGTCCGGCGCCGAGACGTCGAAGACCTTCCCCTCGCGCGTGAGCAGCGCGGCGAGGACCTTCGCCTTGCGTTCGGTGTCGGCCGGGGTCCCCCACCGCACGGTCTTCCCGTCGGCCAGCGCGAACTCGACGCTGCCGGGAGTCTTCGCCGTCGCGGTGGTGACCTGCTTGAGCAGCTGCAGCGGGATCACGCCGAGGACGCCGGTCACCGCGCGGGTCACCGGGTCGTCGGCCGAAACCGACGGCAGCTTGAGCTCGGGCAGCCCCGCGGGCCGTTCCTTGACGGTCTTGAACACCACTCCCCCGCCGTCGACGAGGTGCACCCCGTCGCCGCCGGGCCCGCTGTCGAAGAACGCGATCGCGGCACGTTCGGTCACGGTGATCTCGAGGGTGCTCGGCCAGGACCGGGAGACGTCGACGGTGGCGATGCCGGGCATCTGCGCCACCCGGTCGCGGATCTCGTCGGTGTCCAGGCGCAGCATCGGCTTCTGGTCCGGCACCGCCGCCGCGCCGCGGATCTGGTCCGCGGGCACGGAACTCGCGCCGACGACGTCCACCTGCTGCACGCCCAGCATCGAGCTGAACCACAGCAGGTAGACGAGCGCGACGACGGTCAGCACCGAAAGCAGCGCGACCCAGCGCCGCCGGATCTCCCTGCGCTTGACCGGCCAGGTGGTGCGGCGGCGGTCCTGGACGGACCGCTTGCCGCGCCGGGCCTTCGCGCGTTGAGCCCGG
Source organism: Amycolatopsis sp. NPDC031561 (assembly GCF_055580625.1). Classification (NCBI taxonomy): domain Bacteria; kingdom Bacillati; phylum Actinomycetota; class Actinomycetes; order Pseudonocardiales; family Pseudonocardiaceae; genus Amycolatopsis; species Amycolatopsis sp. NPDC031561. Next base: position 33,898 of record NZ_JBVILA010000020.1, read on the forward strand.
TCGGCCCCGGCCCGGTCTCTGCTCGGACGCCGACCGGGTTCGGCCGGGCGGCGGCGTTCCCCGGTCTGTGTCATGGCTGCCCGCCGGCCGATGTCATGGCTAGCCCGCCCGCCGGTCCAGCTCGGCCAGGATCTCGGGGCCGAGCTGCGTGACGTCGCCGGCGCCCATGGTCACCAGCAGGTCGCCGGGTTCGACCAGGTCCGCCGCGAGCTTCGCCGCGACGTCGAACGCGGGCTGGTAGTGCACGGGGGTGCCGGAGATCTGGTCGGCGATGAGCGCGCCGCTCACCCCGGGTTCCGGCTTCTCGCGTGCGCCGAAGACGTCCAGCACGACGACCTCGTCGGCCAGCGACAGCGCGGCCGCGAACTCCTTCGAGAACGTCTTCGTGCGCGAGTACAGATGCGGCTGGAAGACCACGATGACCCGGCCCGTGCCCGCGGCCGTCCGCACCGCGCGCAGCTGCGCGTCGACCTCGGTCGGGTGGTGCGCGTAGTCGTCGTACACCCGGACGTCGCCCGAGCGGCCCTTGAACTCGAACCGCCGCCGGACGCCGCCGAACGCGGCGAGCCCTTCGGCCAGTCCTTCGACGGGCGCGCCCAGCTCGATCCCGGCCAGCAGGGCCGCGATCGCGTTCAGCGCCATGTGCTCGCCCGGCACCGCGACCCGGAGGGCGATTTCCTGGCCCTGCAAGGAAATCCGGACGACGCCACCGTCCGGTGCGGGCGCGAAGTCCAGGATCCGAGCGTCGTCCGCGCCGGTGACCGAACGTCCGTAGCGGCGGACGCGGATGCCCTGCGCCGAGGCCCGCGCACCCAGCGCGTCGGCCCCCTCGTCGTCACCGCAGACGATGAGCAGCCCGCCCGGCGCGATCCGGCCGAGGAAGTCGGTGAACACCGAGACGTACGCCTCGGCGGTGCCGTGGTGGTCCAGGTGGTCCGGCTCGACGTTGGTCACCACGGCGACCGACGGCGAGTAGGCCAGGAACGACCCGTCGCTCTCGTCGGCCTCGGCGACGAAGACGCCGCCCTCGCCGTGGTGCGCGTTCGCGCCCGACTCGTTGAGGTCGCCGCCAATGGCGAACGACGGGTCGAGGTGGCAGTGCATCAGCGCGACGGTCAGCATCGACGTCGTCGACGTCTTGCCGTGCGTCCCGGCGATGCACGCGACGCGGTGGCCCTCCATCAGCCCGGCCAGCGCCTGCGCGCGGTGCAGCACGGTGATCCCGCGTTCCCGCGCGGCCACCAGTTCGGGGTTGGTCTCCTTGATCGCGGTCGACACGATCACCGAGGACGGACCTTCGGGGAACGCGTCGAGGTTCTCGGGGGCCTGGCCGACGGCGATCTCGGCGCCCTGGGCCCGCAGCGACAGGAACGCGCGCGACTCCTTGGCGTCGGAACCGGAGACCTGGGCACCGCGGGCCAGCAGGATGCGGGCGATACCGCTCATCCCGGCGCCGCCGATCCCGATCAGGTGGGCACGCGTCAGCGTGTCGGGCAGCTCTTGATCAAACCCAGTGTCAGGCACCGGCGGCCTCCAGCACGATCTTGGCAAGGGTCTCGTCGGCTTCACGGTGGCCGAGGCCGACCGCGGCCGCACTCATTTTCGCGACCCTGTCGGCGTCGGTCACCAGGGGGATCACCAGCTCCGCGACCTTGGCGGGGCTGAGGTCGGCGTCGTCGAGCATCAGCCCGGCACCCGCGTCGACCGCGGGACGGGCGTTGCCCGCCTGTTCGCCGTTGCCGTAGGGCAGCGGGACGAACACCGCGGGCAGGCCGACGGCGGAGACCTCGGCGACGGTCATCGCACCGGAGCGGCACAGCACCGCGTCGGCGGCGGCGTAGGCCAGGTCCATGCGCTCCAGGTACGGCACCGGGACGTAGGCGGGCCTGCCGGGGAACTCCTGGACGACCAGCGTGTTCTTCGGCCCGTGGGCGTGCAGGACGCCGACACCGGCGTCCGCGAACTCCTTGGCCGCGCCGGAGACGGCACCGTTGATCGACACCGCGCCCTGCGAGCCGCCGAAGACCAGCAGCGTGGGGGCGTCGGGGTCGAGCCCGAAGAACTCACGGGCTTCGGCGCGCAGCGCGGCTCGGTCGAGTGAGGTGATGGAGCGGCGCAGCGGGATGCCGATGACCTCGGCCTTCGCCAGCGGCGTCCCCGGGACGGCGACGGCGACGCGGACGGCGAACCGCGCGCCGACCTTGTTCGCCAGGCCCGGCTTCTCGTTGGCCTCGTGCACCACGATCGGCGTGCGCCCGCGCGCGGCGAGATACGCCGGGAGCGCGACGTAACCACCGAAGCCGACGACGACGTCCGCGCCGACCCGCTCCAGGATCTCCCGGGTGCGCTTGACCGAGTCGCGGACCTTCATCGGCATCTTCAGCAGCTCGGGAGTCGGCTTGCGCGGCATCGGCACCGGGGGGATCAGCTCGAGCGGGTAGCCGCGTGCCGGGACCAGCTTGTTCTCCAGCCCGCGCTCGGTCCCCAGCGCGATCACCTTCGCGTCGGGACGCAGGCGCATCACCGCGTCGGCCAGGGCGAGAGCTGGTTCGATGTGTCCTGCGGTGCCGCCGCCGGCGACCACGACCACCGGCGCCTTGCCCGCGGCGGATCTCTCGGCGCCCTTAACGGGGTTGTTCACCTATGACCTCTCCGGTTTGCGGTACCCCGTTTCGCGGTACCGCGGTTCACTGCCGTTCGCGCGGCCGTCCGCCTGCCGGGTTCCCGCACCGAACGGCGCCGCTCCTGGGCGGGCGAAGGCCTAGCCGTCCTCGGCGCGGGCCTCGCCGCCTTGGCGGCGACGCTCCTGGCCGCGCTGCCCTTGCGCTTGGCGGGCGGGCGGTACGGCTCGGGCGCGGGAAGCCTCAGCAGGCGTCCGAATTTACCCGGCCCCTGCGAGCGCAGTGCGGCCACCGCCTCCGGTTCGTGCCGGGCGGCGTTGGCGAGGATCCCCATGATGAGCATGGTGATCACCAGCGACGTCCCGCCGTAGGAGATCAACGGCAGCGTGACCCCGGTGACCGGCAGCAGGCCGACGACGTAGCCGATGTTGATTCCCGCCTGCGCGACCAGGAAGACGGTCAGCGTGCCGGCGACGATGCGGATCCACGGGTCGAGGTTGCGGGTGGCGATCCGCAGGCCCACGACGGCGACCCCGGCGAACAGTCCGAGCACGACCACGCAGCCGACGAAGCCGAGTTCCTCACCGATCAGGGCGAAGATGAAGTCGTTCTGCACGTTCGGCAGGTAGCCCCAGTTGGACTGGCCCTGGCCGAGGCCCTTGCCGAGGAACCCGCCATCCGCGAGCGCGAGTTTCGCCTGGTTGGCCTGGAAGCCGTCCGCGCTGGTGTCCGGGTCGCCGGAGACGAAGGACATGACCCGCGCGAGCCGGTACGGCGCGATGATGGCCAGCACCAGGATCCCGGCGAGACCACCCGCGAGGATGACGCCGAACAGCCGTTTCGGCGCGCCCGCGAACCACAGCAGGGCCAGCAGCACCACCGCGAGGGTGATCGTGCCGCCGAGGTCGGGCTGCATCATGACCAGCGCGAACATCAGCAGCGCGATCGGCACGACCGGGACGAGCAGATGCCGCCACTGGTTGATGATGTTGTACTTGATCACCAGGATGTGCGCGCCCCAGAAGGCGAGCGCGACCTTGGCCGCCTCGACCGGCTGGAAGGCGAATCCACCGAGCCGGAACCAGCCCTGCGAGCCGTTGACCTCGGACCCGAGCGGGGTCAGCACCAGCACGAGCAGGCCGAGACAGACCACGGTCGCCGTCGCCGACAGCCGCCGGACGCGTTCCAGCGGGACCCGCAGCCCGACCCAGAACACCACCGCGCCGATCGCGACGAACATGATGTGCTTGCTGAACTGGGCGTACACGCCGGTGCCGGTCTTCGGGTTGTACGAAGCGACCGAGGACGCGGACAGCACCATCACGGCGCCGATCACGGTCAGCACGCCGGTGAGCGCCAGTACCAGGTGGAACGAGGCGAGCGGCCGCGAAAGCCACGCCGTCAGCGCGGTGCGGAAGGCGACGAACGGGCTTTCCTTGCGCTCGCGCCTCTCACGAGATTTGCGCTGCCGTGGCGCGGGCTCGCGCTTTCTTCTTTCCTCAACCGCCGTCACTGGTCTCCCCCGCACCGTCGCGCAGGACACGGACCGCGCTCGCGAACGCGTCGCCGCGCGCGCCGTAGCTCGAGTACATGTCCAACGACGCCGCGGCGGGGGCCAGCAGCACCACATCTCCAGGGCGCGCCAGGGCGCGGGCCGCCTTCACCGCCGCAGTCATGGTGTCATCGTCACCCGAAGGGAGGCTGTTGACCGGGACATCCGGCGCGTGTCGCGCAACAGCGGCGGCGATCACGGGTGAATCCACGCCGAACAGCACGACCCCGCGGAGCCTGCCGGCGATCGAGCCGACGAGCGCGTCCACGGAAGCGCCCTTGAGCTGGCCACCGGCGATCCAGACGACGTTCAGATGCGCGCGCAGTGATCCACTCGCCGCGTGCGGGTTGGTCGCCTTGGAGTCGTTGATGTACCGGACGCCGTCGATCTCGCCGATCTCCTCGGCGCGGTGCGGGGCGGGCCGGTACTCGCGCAAGCCCTTGGCGACGTCCTCGCCGCTGACGCCGTACGCGCGGGCCAGCGCGGCCGCGGCGAGCGCGTTGGAGACGTTGTGCGGACCGGCGGGACGAACGTCGGCCAGGGTGCCGAGTTCGTCGGCGCTGGTCGCCGGTTCGGCGACGAAAGCACGGTCCACCAGCAGGTCTTCCACGATCCCGAGTTCACCCGGCCGCGGGGTGTCCATGCCGAAGGCGACCCGGCGGGCGTCCGCGGGCGCGTGCTCGTCGGCTAGCCGGATGGACCAGTCTTCGTGGAGGTTGTGCACCACGTTCCGGGAGTGGGTGTGGACCCGCCCCTTCGCGGCCGCGTACTCCTCCATCGAGCCGTGCCAGTCGAGGTGGTCCTCGGCCAGGTTCAGCACCACCGACGCGAGCGGGGCCAACGTGGACGACCAGTGCAGCTGGAAGCTCGACAGCTCCACGGCGAGCACCTCGTGCCCGGCGCGCACCGCGTCGAGGACCGCGAAGCCGACGTTCCCGCAGGCCACGGCGTCGACCCCGGCGGAACGCAGGATCGACTCCAGCATCCCGACCGTGGTGGTCTTGCCGTTGGTGCCGGTGATCGCGAGCCACACCGGCGGCTTGTCGCGCAGTTGCCCGACACGCCACGCCAGCTCGACGTCGCCGATCACCTCGATCCCCGCCGCGGCCGCCGCCACCAGCAACGGCGACGTCGGCTTCCAGCCGGGGCTGGTCACGACCAGCTCGACACCTTCGGGTGGCTCCGACAGACCCGGCACCAGTTCGGCGCCGAGCCCTTCGAGCTCCGCCAGCCGTTCGGCGTTGCCGTCGGTGACGGTGATCCGGACGCCCAGGTCCCGCAGGACGGGGACGATGGACTTGCCGGTGACCCCGGCTCCGGCGACTAGGACGTGACGCCCGGCTAGCTCCACTTCTTAACCCCCGAAGCTGAGCTGTTCGCTGTAGAACAGGCCGAGGCCGAACATGCAGCAGATGGCCGAGAGCAGCCAGAACCGGATGATGACCGTGGTCTCCGCCCAGCCGGCGAGTTCGAAGTGGTGATGGAACGGGGCCATCCGGAACAGCCGTCGCCTGGTCGTGCGGAACACCGCGATCTGCGCGACCACCGAGATCATCTCGACCATGAACAGCCCGCCGATGACGATGGCGAGCAGTTCGGTGCGGGTGGTCATCGACAGACCGGCGACGAGGCCACCGAGGGCCAGCGAGCCGGTGTCACCCATGAAGATCTTCGCCGGGGCCGCGTTCCACCAGAGGAACCCGACGCAGGCACCGGTCGCCGCGGCGGCCACCACGGCCAGGTCCAGCGGGTCGCGGACGTCGTAGCAGGCGGTCTGCGGGGAGACCGCGCAAGAGAGGCGGGTCTGCCAGAAGGCGATGACGACGTAGGTCGCCAGGACCATCGCCGCGGTGCCGCCGGCGAGACCGTCGAGGCCGTCGGTGAAGTTCACCGCGTTCGACCAGCCCGAGATGACGATGTAGCAGAAGATCACGAAGAACACCGACGGGAAGGTGATCAGCGCGAGGTCCCGCACATAGGACAGGCTCTCCGACGCCGGGGTCAGCCCCTTCTCGTTGGCGAACTGCAGCGCCAGGATGGCGAAGGCGATCGTCACCACCAGCTGGCCGACCAGTTTCGCGGTCTTGTTCAGCCCGAGGTTGCGCTGCTTGCGGATCTTGATGAAGTCGTCGAGGAACCCGACGATCCCGAGGCCCACAGCCAGTGCCAGGACCAGCAGGCCCGAAGCGGACGGGCCGCCGGTGCCGTTGCCGCCGCTGAGGGCGCTGATCAGATGTGCCACGAAATACCCGACGACCATCGCGACGATGATCGCGACACCACCCATCGTCGGGGTACCGCGCTTGGATTTGTGTCCCTGCGGTCCTTCCTCCCGGATCTCCTGGCCGAAGCCCTGCCGGGAGAAGACCCGGATCAGATAGGGAGTGAGGAGGATGGAGACCAGCAGGCCCGCCGCGGCCGCGATCAGGATGCTGATCACGCGTCACCACCGTTCGAGCGTTCTTGAGAGGGGGAAGGGGCTACTTCAGGGGTTTCAACGATCGTTGCGGGAGAGGCGAGCACGGCGTCGGCCACCCTCCACAGCGCGGCGGCCTTGGACGCCTTCACCAGCACCACGTCGCCCGCGCGGAGCTGATCATGCAGCAGGGCGATGGCGGCCTCGACGTCGGGTACCAGTACCGACTCCTCGCCCCAGGAACCCTCTTGCTGCGCGCCCTGGTGCGTGGCCGCGGCGGCCTGTCCGATGACCACGAGCTTGTCGATGTTGAGCCGGACGACGAGCCTGCCGATGCCGTCGTGCGCCGCGACCGAGTCCTCGCCGAGGTCGCCCATCACGCCGAGCACCGCCCAGGAACGGCGCTGCTCGCTCATCGACGCGAGTGCCTTGAGGGCGGCCCGCATCGACTCGGGGCTGGCGTTGAACGAGTCGTTGAGCACCGTGACGCCGTCGGCCCGGGTGCTGACCTCCATGCGGCGGTCTGAGCGCCGCTCGAGGCCCGACAGCCGCGCCGCGATCTCCTCGGTCGTCGAGCCCATTTCCAGCGCCACGGCGGCGGCGCTGAGCGCGTTGCCGACGTGGTGCTCGCCGTAGAGCGGGAGCTTCACCGGCGCCTCGCCCTCCGGGGTGACCAGGCGGAACGACGGGCGCGCTTCGCCGTCGAGGGTGATGTCCAAGGCACGGACCTGCGCGGACTCGCTCTCGCCGACGAACACCACCCGCGCGCTCGTGCGGCTCGCCATCGCCGCGACGTACGGGTCATCGAGATTCAGGACGGCGACACCGCCGTCCTTCGCGCTCGGCAGCGCCTCCACGAGCTCGCCCTTGCCCTTGGCGATGCCCTCGCGCGAGCCGAACTCGCCGACGTGCGCGGTGCCGACGTTGAGCACGACCCCGATCCGCGGCGGCGCGATGGCCGCCAGCTCGGCGATGTGGCCGGGCCCGCGGGCGGACAGCTCCAGCACCAGCTGCCGGGTCGAGGCGTCGGCCCGCAGCGCCGTCCAGGGGTGGCCCAGCTCGTTGTTGAACGATCCCGGCGGCGCGACCGTCGGGCCGAGCGGCTCCAGCAGCTGGGCGATGATGTCCTTGGTGGAGGTCTTGCCCGACGAGCCGGTGACACCGACGACGGTCAGGTGGTCGCCGGAGAGCTTCTCGACCACGTGGCGGGCGAGCTTGGCCAGCGCGGCCAGCACCGCGGCGCCCGCCCCGTCCTTGTCGGAGACCAGCGCGAACGCCCGGTCGTGCGCGACACCGGCGTCCAGCGGGGGCACGATCACGGCCGGGGCGTCGACCTCGCGGGCCGCGAGCACCGCGACGGCGCCGGACTCGACGGCCCTCGCGGCGAAGTCATGGCCGTCGACCTTGGCACCGGGCAGCGCGACGAACAGGCCACCGGGCGTGATCTCACGGGTGTCGAATTCGACGCTTCCGGTGACCTCGGCGGTGCCGTCGGTCCGATGCAGCCTGCCGCCGACGATGCCGGCGATCTCGGCGAGGCTGAGCACGATCACACTGTCTCCAGACGTCTGCGGATGGCGGAGGCGAGCTCGTCCCGGTCGGAGAACGGGTGCACGACACCCTGGACCTCCTGGCCGGTCTCGTGGCCCTTGCCCGCGATGAGCACGATGTCCCCGGGGCGGGCGAGCTCGACCGCGTGGACGATGGCTTCCCGGCGGTCGGCGATCTCGAGGATCTCGCCGCCCAGCGCCGGTCCGGCGTTGCGGGCACCGGCCAGCATGGCCGCCCGGATCGCGGCCGGATCCTCCGAACGCGGGTTGTCGTCGGTCACGATCAGCACCTCGCTGCGCCGGACCGCCGCCTCGCCCATCACCGGGCGCTTCGCGGTGTCACGGTCGCCGCCACAGCCGAGGACGGTGATGATCCGGCCCTCGGTGCGGGCGCGCAGCGCGTCGAGCCCCTGCGCGACCGCGGCGGGCTTGTGCGCGTAGTCGACCACCGCGGTGAACGGCTGGCCGAGGTAGACCCGCTCCATCCGGCCCGGCACCTCGACCGAGGCGAGCCCGGCGACGATGGCTTCGAGCGGAACTCCGGCGGTGTTGAGGATCGCGGCCGCGAGGACGGCGTTCGCCACGTTGAACTCACCCGGCAGCGGGATCTTCGCCGAGGCGGCGAGGCCGTCGGGGCCGTGGAGGGTGAAGGTCTGCTCCCCCGCCGGGGTCGGCGTCAGGTCGGTGGCGCGCCACAGCGCGTCCGTTCCCGGCTCGGTGGAGACGGTCACCGTGTGCGGGGTGAGGAGTGCGTGGCCCCAAGCGCTGTCGACGACGACCACCTCGGCGGTGGAGCGGCCGTCGAACAGCAGCGACTTGGCGGCGAAGTACTCCTCCATGTCCTTGTGGAAGTCCAGGTGGTCCTGGGAGAGGTTGGTGAAGGCACCGACCGCGAAGCGCGTGCCGTTGACCCGGCCCAGCGACAGCGCATGGCTGGAGACCTCCATCGGGACGTGCGTGACCCCGCGCTCCACCATCACCGCCAGGAGCGCCTGCAGATCCGGCGCCTCGGGAGTGGTGAACCCGCTGGCCAGCCGCTCGCCCGCGATCCGGGTCTCGACCGTGCCGATCAGCCCGGTGGTGAGCCCGGCCGCCTTGAGCCCGGCGTCGACCAGGTACGAGGTCGTGGTCTTGCCGGACGTCCCGGTGATACCGAGGACCGACAGCTCCAGCGACGGCTCGCCGTAGATCCAGGCGGCGATCTCGCCGAGCGCGGCCCGCGGGTCCGGGTGCACCAGGATCGGCACACCTGCGTCACGGAGTACCGGACGCTCGGCGCCCGCCTCGTCGGTGAGCACCGCGGCCGCGCCGGAGGCGATGGCCTGGTCGCTGAAGTCCGCGCCGTGGGCGCGGGCACCCGGAAGCGCGGCGAAGAGGTCGCCGGGGAGGACGTGCTGCGCGCGAAGCGTGCTTCCCGTGACCGTCAGCTCGGCCGCGGACGGGTAGTCGTCACCGCCCACCACGAGCCGCGCGCCCGCCCTGGCGAGCAGCGTGCCCAGCGGCATCGGCTCGATCCTGGCCGGACGAGGGGGTGCGGCGACGGCCTTGACCGGGCTGTCCGGGACCTGGGCAGCCGTCGCGCCGGACCCGCTTTCGACGGCGGGACCGCTGCGGGGATCTGAAGTAGGCACCGACACAGCAAAGGAGGTTACCGGCGCGGCATTCGGGTGACGGAAGCGGTGCGGGGTGTGAGCGCGGTGATCATGCTCGTGGTAATGGGTTTCATGAGCTCTCCTTGGCACGCAACGGCTTCCGACTGTCGCTTGAGGACTTCGGCGGTGAGTGGCGCCGTCGTTTCGGGCGGTGCTCGGTGCGGGGAACCGTTCACGGACAGCTACGAGCCACGGTGCTGGGCCGATGTTGGGCCGGTGCGCCGCGTGAAGGCGCCGGTGCGTCGCGTGAAGGTCCCCTTCCCTCGGCTCAGCCGGAGAAACGCACCCTTCACGTACTTCAGGCGACCAAGGGTGCCGGAGCGGGGTGGGTTGGGTTGGTCGTGAGTGGCGTTTCGGGTTAGAACCCGAAAAACCCCCCCCACAACAGAGACACCCGCTCCCAGGCGCCCCCAAGACACACCAAAC
>NZ_JBVILA010000020.1:44123-49369 GCF_055580625.1 Amycolatopsis sp. NPDC031561
TAGGGGGGGGGGGGGGGGGGGGGGGGGGGGTTGGGGGGGGGGGTTGTTGGGGGGAAAACCCAAAACCCCCACTCACGACTGAGAAGTCGCTGATCCGGGCCGCCTCGAGGCCACACCAGTCGTTCCGGGGTGTCGCGAAAGCCACTTTCGCGACGTCTGATGTCCCGAAAGTGGCTTTCGCGACACAGCCTCTGGACACCACGGAGTCCGTGAAGGCCTCCTTTACTACCTTCAGGGTAAGCAAGGAGGCCTTCACCGACCTGCCATCACTCGCACCCAGAATCCAGTAAGTACCTAAGACACTCCTGGCTCTTTAAGACAGGACCAGCGGCACCTGAGGCGTGGGACCGTTCGAAAGCGGGATCTGGAACCGCTGCGCCAGGTAGGCGGCCACCGAGTGGAACAGCGGCGCGGACGAGCCTCCGCCCGGCAGCGAGGTGTCCGGCGCGTCGAGCCGGATACCGACCACGAACCGCGGGTTGTCGGCGGGCAGGATCCCGGCGAAGGTGATGTTGTACAGATGGTTGCTGTACGTCTTCGTCTGCGGGTCGACCTGCTGGCCGGTGCCCGTCTTGCCCGAAATCTGGTAGCCCTCCAGCGCCGCCTTCGGCCCGGTGCCGCTCTGCTGCCCGCGGCCGCTCTGCGTCACGGCGCGCATCATGTCGCGCACGGTCTTCGCCGCCTGCGGGCTGATGACCTGCACGGTCTTCGGCGCCGGTTCGGGGACGACGGTCCCGTCCGGGTTGACCTTCGCCTTGACCACACGGGGTTCCACGCGCAGCCCGTCGTTGGCGATGGCCTGGTACATCGCGGCCATCTGCACGACGGTCATCGAGAGCCCCTGCCCGATCGGCAGGTTCCCGAAAGTCGTGGCGTACCACTGGTTGAGCGGCGGGACGACGCCCGGGCTCTCGCCGGGGAGGCCGAGACCGGTGCGCTGGCCGAGACCGAACTTCTTGAGCAGGTCCGCGTAACGGTCCTCGCCCAGCTTCTGCGCCAGCAACAGGGTGCCGACGTTCGAGGACTTCGCGAAGATGCCGGTGGTGGTGAACTGCTGCGCCCCGTGGTGCCAGGCGTCCTTGACGATCTTGTCCGCGACCTGCAGCGAACCCGGCACCGACATCGACGACTCCGGCGTGGTGACGCCCTGGTCGATCGCGCCCGCGGCGGTGACGATCTTGTTCACCGAACCGGGTTCGAACGGCGTGGTCACCGCGCGGTTGTTCAGGTTCTCCGTTTCACTGCGCGAAGCCGGGTCGTTGAGGTTGACCGTCTTGTCGTTGGCCAGCGCGTAGACCTCGCCGGTCTTCGCATCCATGATGACCGCTTGGCCGCCCTTGGCCTTCGACTTGACGACGTACTCGCTCAGCTGCCGCTGCAGTTCGTACTGCAGGTCGGTGTCGATCGTCAGCTGCAGATCCGAACCGGGGACGGCGTTCTGGATGTCCCGCTCGGTACCGGGGATGACAAGGTTGTCGTTGCCGTTCCGGGTGTTGACGATCTTGCGGCCCGGCGTTCCGGCGAGGTCGTAGTCCCGCGAGGCTTCGAGGCCGTAGCCACCGTGCAGGTTGTGCTTGGAGACGTCCTTGTCGTCGGTCCGCCAGTTCGCGTAGCCGATGATGTTCGCGCCCACCGAGTCACCGGGGTACTCCCGCTTCGAGCGCTTCTCGACGCTGATCCACGGGAATTGCTTGACGATCGCGTCGGCGACCGACGGTTCGATGTCGTGGACCAGGTAGGTGAACCCATCCGGCTTGTGGAACTTGTCCAGCAGTTCCTTCTCGGTGATCACCCCCGGCAGCCTGGCCGCGATCGCCTTCGCCGCGGCCGCCACGTCGGCCTCGAAGGTATTGCCCTTGGTCGGGTTCTTCGCCGCGAAGTCTTCCCTGGTCTTGTGGAGCCAATTCAGGCTCACCGCGAGTGTCCGCACCTCGATGCTGAACGCGATCTTCGTCCCGTTGCGGTCCATGATGGACCCACGCTGCGCGGGACTTTCGATCACGGACGTCCGCTGCCGTTCCGCGGCTTCGGACAGCGCACCGGCCTCGAACCACTGCACCTGCACCAGTTTGAGGCCGGCGAGCACCATCATGATGATCAGCAGGATCCGGACGCCGGTGAACCGGCTCGGATTCCCTCCGTTGCCCCGCCGGGCGGTTGCGCGGCGGGTCCCGGCGGCGTAGGTCCGCCTCGCGCTCCCCACCGACCGGGCCCGTGCCTGCGCCGGGCGGCCGGGTGACATCACTGACCTCCCTGCGCCGGGGTCGCCGCGTTCTCCTGCGGGACCGCGGGCTGGTCGCCCTCGATCGGCGCGCCTTGCTGTGTCCCCTCGGCGGGCGGCGGCACCGGATCGGCCTGCGCCGCGGGCGTGTCGGCTTCCGCCTTCTTCGGCTCACCGACCACAGTGGACTGTCCGTCCGGGCTGACCACGAGGTGCGCGGGGTCGCCGCCGGGCACCATGCCCTGCTCCCTGGCCTTGGGCGCGAGGGAAGCGGGCGACTCGGCCTTCGCGACCTCGCGCTGCAGCCGTTCCTTCGCCTCGGCCAGCCCGGCGTTGGTCGTGCGGAGTTGTTCGAGCCGGTACGAGTCGGCGATGGCCTGCGTGGTCAGCCACAGCGTGCACGCCACGCCGACGGCCAGCATGCCCATCATCATCAGCACGAACGACGCGCGCGAACGCGGCCAGCGCAGCTTGAGTTTCTTCCTCGGCTCGGCCTTGCCCGCGCCGCCTTCGGCGTCGGGACGGTTGCGCTGCTGGTCGCGCTGCAGCAGATCCGCGCGCTGGGCGCGACGGGCGTAGGCGCGTTCGGCCGCCGACGTCCGGCCGCGGGAGGCGCGGCTGGACTTCGTGGTCTCGGTGGTGTCCGGCGTCTCGTCGACCGTGCTGGTCGCGCGGGCACCTCGTCCGGGCGCCGGTGTCCGGCGGCCGCGGGACTTCGCGGGAGCGGTCATCGTGCTCGGTCTCCGATCCGTTCGGCGGCTCGCAGCCGCACGGAGGCGGCCCGTGTGTTCTGCTCGGTCTCCGCCTCGCCGGCCTTCTCGGCCCCTCTGGTGAGCAGTTTCAGTTCCGGGCCGTGGCCCGGTAGTTCCACCGGAAGCCCTTCCGGGGTCCGGGATTTCGCCAGTTCCGCGAGTGCCTGTTTGACCAGGCGGTCCTCGAGGGACTGATAGGACTCGACGACGATGCGGCCGCCGACGGCCAGCACCGACAGTGCCCGCGGCATCGCCCGCCGCAGCACTTCCAGCTCGCCGTTGACCTCGATCCGCAACGCCTGGAAGGTGCGCTTCGCCGGATGCCCGCCGGTGCGCCTGCTCGCCGCTGGAACCGCGTCGTACAGCAGTTCCACAAGCCGTCCGCTGCGGGTGAAAGGTTCCTTCTCCCGTGCCGCCACAACGGCTTTGACGATCCGCTGGGCGAACCGTTCCTCGCCGTAGTCGCGCAGGATCCGGATCAGCTCGCCCGGCGTGTAGGTGTTGAGCACGTCGGCCGCGGTGATCCCGGTGGTCGGGTCCATCCGCATGTCGAGCGGGGAATCCTTGGAGTAGGCGAAACCACGCTCGGCGCGGTCCAGCTGCATCGAAGAGACACCGAGGTCGAACAGGATCCCGTCCACTCTGGACAGTCCGAGACCTTGGAGCGCCGACGGCATCTCGTCGTAGACGGCGTGCACGAAGTCGACGCGATCCCCGTGCGGCGCAAGCCGTTTCGCGGAGAGTTCCAGCGCGTTGGGATCCCGGTCGAGCGCGACCAGGCGCAGTGCGGGGAACGCGGTGAGCAGCGCGTCGGAATGACCGCCGAGTCCGACGGTCGCGTCGACCAGCACGGCCTCGCGGTCGGAGAAGACCGGCTCGAACAGTTCGACGATGCGCTTCAGCAGCACCGGAACGTGCTCGTGTTCGTCTGCCATGTCTTCCCCCCTTTCCTGTAGTGCCGGGGAAGATGCCGGATGCCGTCAGGTCCCTGTCCGCCCGCTTACTGACCTGGTACCGGGGAAGGTGTACCAGGGCCACTGAGCGGACAGAGGCCTCACGGCATCCGTGTGGGCGGTTTCCGGCGTGTCCGAAGCAGGAACCCGCGCCCCCCGACGGCGTGGGTGCTTCCTCGGTCACGTCTAGAAGACGCCCGGCAGAACTTCCTCTCGAGCCTTCGCGTAGCTGTCCTCGTGTTCGTCCAGGTAGCCCTGCCACGCTTGGGCATCCCAGATCTCCAACCTGGTGATCGCCCCGATCACCACGCACTCCTTGTTCAACCCGGCGTAGCGTCGGAGCTCGGACGCGATCGCGACGCGTCCTTGCCCGTCCGGGCGTTGTTCGTCCGTCCCGGCGAAGAGATAACGCTGATAGGCCCGGACCGCCTCGTTCGTGAACGGGGCGTCGGCGACCTTCCTCGCCATCTGCTCGAACTCGGCCCGGGGAAAGACGAAGAGACAGTGATCCTGTCCCTTGGTGACCATCAGCCCACCGGCGAGCGCGTCGCGGAACTTCGCGGGCAGCGTGAGCCGCCCTTTGTCGTCCAATTTCGGGGTGTGGGTGCCGAGGAACATCGGCTCCACCTCCCTACCGACTTCGGCTGTGAACAGCCAATGCCGGTCACGGGGCTCCCTACTGCCCCACTGCGCACCACCGTACCCCACTTTTCACCACAGTCAACGCGTCAAAAGCCGCGACCACTCCGTCGTGTCAGGCGTTTTCGCTGGTCAGCCAGGTGGGGCCAGGTGGGGGCGTGGTGGGGGACGGTGGCCAAGATCCCCCTGGGCGGGTATCGAAGCAACCTCACCGATGCCTGATGCGTCCGGTTATCGGCAGCCGGAACCCTGCTGTGGGGCGAAGTGGGGGCGAAAGTGGGGAATCCGGTGGGGAGCGGTGGGGACACAGTGGAGGGTGACGTCGGTTCATCCCATGAAATGTCGACAAAGGACCGTCATCAGCTCAGACCTCGTGAGTTGGCGATTCTGGTTATTGAGGGGTAAGTCAAAGCCGGCGACGGGATGAAGGCGTCCTTCGCCGCGTCCGATGTCGAGCGTCCGTGTCGCGAAAGCCAGTTTCGGGACATCAGACGTCGCGAAAGTGGCTTTCGCGACACCCGGAAGGCCGGTGTGGCCCTCACGGTGACTGGGATCAGCGGCTTTCGGTCGTGGGGGGGGGGGGGGGGGGGGGGGAAAAAAAAAAAACAAAAAACCAACACCCCAAAACCCCCCCCCCCCCTCCCCCACGCTTCGGACAAAGCTTTTCCCACCCCCCCCTCT
>NZ_JBVILA010000020.1:49378-89145 GCF_055580625.1 Amycolatopsis sp. NPDC031561
GGGGGCGGGGGGGGGGGGGGGGGGGTGTGGTGGGGGGGGGGGGGGGGGGGGGGGGAAACCCCCCCCCCCCCCCCCCCCACGACCACCCCGACCCAGCGCCTCACCGCTGTCGCCGACGTTGCGAAAGCGACTTTCACAACCTTCAACGTTGCGGACGTGGCGTTCGCAACCACGCCACGTTGGCCTTAACCCCAGCAGAACCGTCCTCTTCACTCACGAGACCGACGCGCGACGTCATCGGTTCATCCCATGACGTGTCGACAAAGTACGACCTGTGCACGACGGCCAGATCGTTGAGGCACGACGCCAGTGAGCCCGCATCGCCTTGGGCCGTCGCGGCGCGGACGGCGATGGTCGGCCCCTAGACCGCGTCGGGGAACCGACCCTGCAGCAGGAAGAATTCCGTCGTCATCGCGGGGAGGCCTTCACGTACTTATAAGGATCTAGCGGTCCGGGTCCAGCAGCGAAGCCAGCCGCGCGGCCAGCCGAGGACCGTCCACAGGGGACACGGTGACCCATGCCTGCCCGCCGCGCCCCTCGGTCCGCGCGGCGCAGTACGCGCCGACGTCGGTGTCGAACCAGGTCAGCCCGCCCGCCCGGTGCGCCCGGCCGTCGCGGTCCCGGGTCCGCACGGTGAACTGGCCCGCGCTGTAGACCGGCCGCGCCTGGATCGCGAGCACCTCGCGCAGCTGATCGTCCGAAGCCGACGATCGTCCGCCGTCGCCGAACACCGGATCTTCCAGGTCACCGTCAAAACGCGCCGCGGGCAGGCTGATCCCGTAGCCGGGACCGGGCCGCAGCTCCGGCAGGACGTCGACGATCGCGGCGAACACCCCGCCGTCGCCGATCCCGGACAGCGCGATGGTCTGTTCGGGCTGGGTGGCCAGCACGCCGTGCCGCCCGCGCGCGGCCGCGACCGCGCGAAACGGCGCTTCGGCCGTCATGTCGGCCAGGGCCTCACATTCGACGTAGACGTCGGCGCGCGCGAGGAGGTCCAGTCGCGCCTCCAGCGCGGCATCGAGCCGATCTCCGTCATAAAGGCCTCGTTCGGCGAGGTTTTCGTAGACCGCGCCGCGGATCTCCGCGCGTTCCGCTTCCGTGCCGCCGACACTGCGGACGGACAGCGGCCACGGCGGGGCCGCGTGGCCGAGATCGGACCAGAGGACGTCGAACGCCGACGCGGAAACCCGGATCAAGACCGCCCCAGCTCGGGCGGCTTCCCGAACGAGATCCGCGGGGTCAGCGAATGCAGTGAGGCGTCGCGGGTGTTCATGACGTCGACGGCCTTGCGCCTCGCCGCCTCGGCCTCCGCGTGCTTGGCCTCCATCTCGTCGGCGAGCGCGGCGAGAAGCGCGAGGTTCCCGCCCGCCGCGGCGCCGCGGATCATCGCGCCGGGGTCGTAGTCCACCGGCGGCGGCATGTCCGCGCGGGCGCGCGCGGCCGCCTCGGCCTGTCCGGAGACAGCCTGCCCCAGCGCGGACGAGAGATCGGCGGACCAGGTCAGCCAGCCGGACGCCGTGGACAGCACGCCGCGGAGCGCGTCACCCGCATCACCGCGCCAGTTCTCTTCGCTGCTGCTGACCAGGCCGGCCAGTTCGGACGTCGCGTCGTGCATTCGCCGCGCGAGCGCGTCCCAGGCGGCACCGATGCCGCCGGCCGCCTCGGGGTCGTTGCCCGCTTCGACTTCGGCGGCCAGTGCCTCGTGGCTGTAGGCCTCGTACCGAGTGGCCGCGACCGGGACCTCGCGGCCCGGCGTCTCTCCTTCAGGCACCGATTCTCCTAAGGCAGTTTGGGTTCGGCCAGTCCCGCCACCGTCACCGCGCGCTCGCAGGCGAGCGGGGTGTCGGTGAAGTTCGTGTTGCTCACGTCGATCTGGACGCTCGCCTTGTCCCCCATGCCGAGCAGGACCGCGCAGGTCCCGTCGGCGGCCTTCTTGTCCGCGACCTTGAGCGCCTCCCGGTCACCGACCTTGGTTCTGGTGGCGGTCTTGCGCGCGATCTCGAGGTCCGCCAGCCCGTTCTTCTCGTCCACGGTGATGGTGACGCCGAAGGTGGCGGGCACCGTCCAGTCGCAGGCGCGGGCGCCGTTGATCTCCTTCGGGACGCCGAGCACGTTCAGCCCGGCGCTCGACCGGTCCCCCGGACCGAGCAGCGCGCAGGGATCCAGCACGGCGGGCGGGACGGTGGCCGCAGCCGAACCGCCGACCGCCACCTTCTCGGTGCCCGGAATCTGCGCCTGGCCTGCGGCCCCTTGCCCGCAGGCGGACACTGTGAAGACGGTGAGCGCGCCACAAAGGGCGCGAAGGGGGAGGCGGGACGCCATGGGTTCAGCCGCCGACACAGTCCACATCCGCCGCCGCTTGTTCATCCTGACGGGTATACCGGGCCAACGCCTTCTCGATCCGGTTCTTGAGCGCCTCGAGCTCCTTGCCGAACGCGGTGAGCGCCTCGACCGCGGAGCCGTCGGCGCCGATCCCGTACTGCGCCATGAACCGGCCGACCTCGTCCGCGTATCCCCCGCCAAGGGGAACCGTGCGACCGAGCACCTTGGCCTCGCGGACCATCTGGCCGACCACGTCCTGCAGGGCGGAGATCTTCACGTGGGCGTCGGACGCCAGCTCCGGGGCGACCGCGAACCCGCTCAGATCGAACCGGGGTTTGGCGGTACTCACCTCGCTCATATGCGATTACGCCTCTCCGTAGTCGAGCGACCTCGCAACGGAGCATACGACAAAACCGCGTGTCAGCGGGAGCACCTGAAAACGCGCTCACCTCACCCGATCGGGGTAATGTCTCCGGTTGCACAGAGTCATCGGCCGGGGTTGGCGGGGTTCCCCCCACGAGTTCGCCCGAGTTTGACACACTTCGTGGGAGGCTGACCGCTGCCCGGGGGACCACCCGGGTGAGAAAAGCTGGCCCTCAGCAGACCAAGCGGACATCCAGCCACGCGGCATCAGGAGGTCGAGTGACGTCGAGAATCCAGTCTGCGACGCCCGGCGAACAGCAGGGCGAGCAGGCAACCGGGCAAGCGCCGTACCCCACGGCCGCGGGCTCGGTGAGCGGCCGTCAGAACGGCCGTGCGAGCAGAGCGTCCCTCGACGAACTGCATGAGACGGCGCGGCGGATCGCCGCCAACGTGGAGCGGGTACTGGTCGGCAAACCCGACGTCATCCGCATCGCGCTCGTGACCCTGCTCGCCGAAGGCCACCTCCTGGTCGAAGACGTCCCCGGGGTCGGCAAGACCTCGCTGGCGAAGGCGCTGGCCCGCTCGATCGACTGCACCGTCAGCCGGATCCAGTTCACCCCCGACCTGTTGCCCAGCGACGTCACCGGGGTGTCCATCTACAACCGGCAGAGCGGCGGGTTCGAGTTCCGGCCCGGCCCGGTGTTCGCGAACATCGTGGTCGGCGACGAGATCAACCGCGCCTCGCCGAAGACGCAGTCGGCCCTGCTCGAATGCATGGAAGAGCACCAGGTCACCGTCGACACCTCGACGTACCACCTCGAAGAGCCGTTCATGGTGATCGCCACCCAGAACCCGATCGAGATGGAGGGCACCTATGCGCTGCCCGAGGCCCAGCGGGACCGGTTCACCGCGCGGGTGTCCATCGGCTACCCCGACCAGCAGGCCGAACTGGCCATGGTCGACGAGCACGCCGGGCACAACCCGCTCGCCGATCTCGAGCCCGTGTCCGACCGCGACTCGGTGCAGCGGCTGATCGAGACGGTGCGCTCGGTGCACATGTCGCCGGAGATCCGCCGGTACGCCGTCGAGCTGGTGTCCGCGACCCGTCAGGTGCCGGAGATCCGCCTCGGCGCTTCCCCGCGCGCCACCCTTCAGCTGGTCCGCGCCGCTCGGGCGCAGGCCGCGCTTTCGGGCCGCGAGTTCGTCGTCCCGGACGACCTGCACACGGTCGCGGTCCCGGTGCTGGCGCACCGCATGGTGCTCACCACCGAAGCGCACGCCGCCCGCCGTTCGGCCACCGACGTGGTCCGCGCGATCCTGCACCGCGTTCCCGTCCCGCAGGGCTCCCCGGGCACGAACCACCGCTGACGTTAGGGAAAACAGCGCATGCTGCGTGCTCTGTCCGGCCTGACCACACGCGGCCGCTGCCTCCTCGCCGCCGGCGTCGCCGCGGCGGTGTGTTCGTTCGTGCTCAACGAACGGGACCTGCTGCGCGTCGCGATCTTCGTCGTCGCCCTGCCGTTGCTGGTCGCCTTCTTCATCTCGGCGACCCGGCTGCGGCTGGGCGCGGCGCGCACGCTGCGCCCGGACCGGGTCTCCGTCGGCTCGCCCGGCGAGGTCCAGCTCGAACTCTGGCGTGACGGCAGGCTCCCGGCGGGTGAGGTGCTGCTCGAAGACGGCGTGCCCTACGCGCTGGGTTCGCGGCCGCGGTTCGTCGTCGAGCGGCTGCCGCACGACCGGCGGGTCGCGCTGCGGTACCCGCTGCAGCCGGTGCTGCGCGGGATCCAGCAGGTCGGCCCGCTGCGGGCGACGATCACCGACCCGTTCGGGCTGTGCGAGTTCGAACGCGAGCTGATCGGGCATTCGCGGCTGGTCGTCGTGCCGAAGGTGGTCGGCCTGTGGGGCCTGCCCAGCGGTGCCGGGATCGGCGCCGGTGACGACGGCAGCATCCGCCTGCACGCCGGGCAGGGCGAGGCGGACGTGATCGTCCGGCAGTACCGCCAGGGCGACGACCTCCGGAAGGTCCACTGGCGCTCGACCGCCCGCCGCGACGAGATCATGGTCCGCGTCGAGGAGCGGCCGTGGCGAGGCGGCACCACGGTGCTGCTGGACCACCGCGCGGCCGCGCACCACGGCACCGGCCCCGCCGCGAGCCTCGAATGGGCCGTTTCGTTCGCCGCTTCGGTCGGACTACACCTGCGCCGTTCCGGTCACCGCGTCCGGCTGATCACCGAACACGGCCAGACCCTGGCCGACACCCCCGGCGAGGGTGGCGAGCACTACGACAACGTCGTGCTCGACGTCCTCGCCGCGCTCCAGCCCGCGCACCAGCGCGACATCACCCTCGGCCACGATCCGGCCGAAGGACAGGAACTCATCGCCGTGCTCGGCACCGTCAGCAACGAATCCGTGCACGAGCTGTCCCGGTACCGCCCGCGCGGGATCCGGAGCCTCGCCGTACTGCTCGACACCCCCGGCTGGTCCTCGGGCGTCAACCGGCCCGAAAACCGTGCCGCCGCCACCGAAGAGTCGGCGGCGCTGCTGCGCGCCGCGGGCTGGGGCGTCGTCGTCGCCGGCCCCGGGTCGCCCATGCAGCAGGTCTGGGCCGAACTGTGCCAGACCGCCATGCGCCGGGGCACGCTGATCGGAGGCGGCCTGTGACCGCGACCGCGCCACCCCTGCCGCACACCCCCAAGCCACGACCCGAGGCGCCACCGCCGGTCTGGACGAGCAGCGTGCTCGCGCCGATCGCCGCCGGGCTCGCCACGCTCTTCGCCTCCACCTCGCTGACCGGGGTCGTCAACGGCTGGGCCTGGTTCGGCTACCTGCTGGTCGCGGTGGTCCTGATCGCCTCCACCGGGCTCGCCCTGCGCTCGCTGCGCGCGCCGACCATCGTCGTCGGCCTGGCACAGCTGCTGGTGCTGCTGTTCCTGATCACCGGGGCGTTCACCACCAGCGGGATCCTGAAGATCATCCCCGGCCCGGACGCGCTCGAAGAACTGCGCGGCGTGCTCGCCGCGGCGGCCGAGCAGATCCGCGTCGGACTGCCGCCGATCGAGGGCACACCGCCGATCCTCTGCCTCGTCACCATCGCGATCGGCCTGGTCGCGGTGCTGGTCGACACGCTGGCCGTGGCCGCCGCCGCGCCCGCCGCGACCGGCCTGGTGCTGCTGTGCGTGTACGCCGTGCCCGCCGCGCTGGCCGAAGAAATGCTGCCGTGGTGGACGTTCCTGCTCGGTGCCGCCGCTTTCGCGGCGCTGCTCGCCGTCGACGGCAACCACCGGCATCGCCGCTGGCGCAACCGCGACGCGCCCGGACTGGGCAACTCGGCGAGCACGCTGTCCGCCCCCGTCGGCGTGGTGAGCGCCGCGATCGCGCTGGGCCTGGTCATCGGCGCGGCCGCCACCGGTGTCGGCACGGTCGGCAGCCTTCCCGGCGGGACCGGCTCGGGCCGCGGGGGCGCGGGCGGGTTCGGCGTCGAGCCGTTCACGCAGCTGCGCGGCCTGCTCGACCAGGGCGAGAAGGTGGAGCTGTTCAAGGTCTACGGGATGGGCGCGGACAAGCGGCTGCTGCGCGCGTTCACCCTCGACACGTACACGCCGAACAAGGGCTGGGGGCTGGCGCAGAACGGCCGCGCCCAGCAGGGGGTGCAGGCCAACCAGCCGCTCCCGGCCGTCAAGGGCGACGACGGTGCCGGTCCCGGGCGCGAGATCCGGATCGAACCGACGAACTGGGTCGACAACTGGCTGCCGATCTACGGTGTGCCGCGCATGCTCAACGGGCTGGCCGACAACTGGCTGTACGACCCCGTCGGCGGTGCCGTGTTCACCACGACCAAGCAGAACGCGCCCGCCTACACCGAGACCGCGGCGATCAAGGAACCGTCGAAGGACGAACTCCGGCTCGACGACGCCCGGCCGGCCGAGGTGCCGCCGCAGTTCACCCTGGTCGAGAACGTCGACCCCCGGGTGACCGCGAAGGCCAAGCAGATCACGGAGAACGAGTCCAACAACTTCGACAAGGCCCAGGCGATCTGGTCGTTCTTCACCGCGCAGAACGGCTTCGTCTACGACACCAAGACCGCCGACGCCACCGACTCCGACGCGCTCGCCGACTTCATCCTCAACGGCAAACGCGGGTTCTGCGAGCAGTTCGCGTCCGCGATGGCCGTGATGCTGCGGGCGGTCGGCATCCCGTCGCGGGTCGCCATCGGCTTCACCTCCGGGACACCGAAGGGCGATCACCTCTCGATCAGCTCCGAGGACGCCCACGCGTGGGTCGAGGTCTACTTCCAGACGAAGGGCTGGGTCAGCTTCGACCCGACCCCGCTGGTCGACGGCCGCGCGGTCGTCCCGCCGTACCTGCAGACGGACACGAGCAGCTCCGCGACCAACGACACCCAGGAAGTGCCGAGCGCGCCGGCGTCGAGCGCCCCCGCGACCGGCACTCCCCGCGACCCGGGCGCGGATCCCGGCGCGGACGGCGGCGCGGACCAGCAGGAGGAAGAGCCGCTGTGGCCCGCCATCCTCGCCGGTCTTCTCGGCGGCTTGGCGTCCGCGCTGTCCGTGGTCGTGATCGTGCGGTCGCGGTTGAGATACCGGGCGCTCCTGCGCTCGTCGCCTTCGCCGTCCCGCGAACCGGACTCGCCCACCGCGGTCCGTGAAGACAGCGGGTTCCTGGACAACCCGAACGTGGCGAACTGGCTGCCACTGATCGCGATCGGGTTGTGGGTGGGGGCGTTCGCGTTCCTGGCGGCATGGGTGTCGTGGTGGTTCGCGCTGATCCTGGTGGTCGTCCTCGGCGGGCTCGGCACGCCGACCACGATCCGGGAGATCAAGCGGCGGCTGAGACTGCAGAAGATCGCGTCCCACTCCCCCGCCGCGGCCGACGCGGCCTGGCGCGAACTGATGGACGAGTGCGCGGACCGCGGCCTGCCGCTCTCCGACGGCGACACGGTGCGTGTGGCGGGCCGAAAGGTCGTCGAGAAGCACCGTCTGGACGAGGAAGGCCGCTCCGGCCTGCGGACGCTCATCGGCGTCGTGGAGAAGTCCTGGTACTCGGACCAGCCCCCGGACGACCAGGAGCTGGGCCCGGCCTTCGACGAAGTCCGCAAGAGCCTGAAGCGGAACGCGCCCATGTCCTGGAAGGGCCGCCTGTTCCCGCGGTCGCTGCGGCGGGGCAAGTAGAGACGGCGCTTTGCGCGTGAAGGCCCCCTTTCCTCGGCTGAGCCGAGGAAAGGGGGCCTTCACGCGCGTCACGGCGAGATCCGGCGGAGGTGCCGCGGCCGCCAGCTCCAGCTCGTGAAGACGCGAACATGCCGACGGGGCACGGCCCCGTCGGCATGTTCGCGTGTGTGAGAGCTACTGCTCCTCGAAGCGCTGGCGGAAACGCTCTTCCATGCGCTGGGTGAAGGAGCTGCGGCGCGGAGACGACTTACCGCCGCCACCTCCACCTGCCCCCTGACCAGCGCTGTCCTTACCGCCTTCCGTTTCGGCTCCTTGCCGAATCGACGTGACGGCCAACATGACTCCGAAGAACATCACGAGGAACCCGAGCACGCTGATCACTGGGATCTCGGCCACCCGGATGTTGACCACCACGCCGAGCACCAGAAGTGCGACGCCCACTACGAACAGGGCGATGCCCTGCAAACGCCGTCGGCGGGCGGGGCGGCGCAACCGGGTGCCTCGCACCGTGGATGCGAACTTGGGGTCCTCGGCATAGAGCTCGCGCTCGATCTGATCGAGCAGCCGCTGCTCATGCTCGGAGAGTGGCATCTTTCCTCCTCCGGCACAGCTGTCGCGGGCGCCGGGCCGCGCAACGTCATGGACCCAACAGACAACCCCAGGCGGGGTGTCTCTGTCCAGGATACGAGCCCCGCGCTCGTCCGACTACCCGATCCCGTATCCAGAAGGGATCGAATTGGGCGAAACCACCCGACTCGGCTCTCTGGAAGACGGCCGAACAGGCAATGTCACTGGTCACGGGGGGTCAGCAGTGACGCGGGCCGCACCGCCGCGGCGCCGAACTTCGACCGCGCGACGTCGGCGGCGACTTCCGCATCCCGCCAACGGGGTTCGGGTGAGTCGAAAAGTAGCTGTTCTCCACTACTCTCCGTGTCCAATCCCTCGACCCTTACGCCGATCAGGCGGACTGCGCCCGACGGCGCGTGCTCGGCGAGGAGTTCGACGGCGGTGCGGTGGATGTCGCGGGCCACATCCACCGGGACTGCGGTCGTCCTGGCGCGCGTGATGGTCTTGAAATCCGCGAACCGGACCTTGATCGACACCGTCCGCCCGCGCAGCCCCCGGCGGCGCAGGGTGGCCGCGACGCGCTCCGAGAGCCGGAGCAGTTCCAGCCCGAGCGCCGAGCGATCGTGGAGGTCGACGTCGAAGGTCACTTCGGCGCCGATCGACTTGTCCGGCGTCTCCGGGACCACCTCGCGCTCGTCGTGCCCGTTCGCGAGCGCGTAGAGGTGATCCCCCAGCGCTCGCCCGAGCGACCGCCTCAGCCTGGACAGCGGCGCGGCGGCGAGGTCGGCGATCGTGTCGAGGCCCTGCTGCCGCAGCTGCTCCTCGGTGCGCTTGCCGACGCCCCACAGCGCCGACACCGGCAGCGGATGCAGGAACGCGAGCGTCTCGGCCGCCGGGACGACGACCATGCCATCCGGTTTCGCCATCCCGGACGCCAGCTTCGCGACGAACTTGATCTTCGCGACGCCGACCGAGCAGCTGATCCCGAACTCGGCGGCGACCCGCTCCCGGATCACCGCGCCGAGCCGCGCCGGCGACGAGCCCAGCCGTTTGAGCGCTCCGCTGACGTCCAGGAATGCCTCGTCCAGGCTCAGCGGCTCCACCAGTGGCGTCAGCTCGCGGAAGATCCCCATGACGCCCTTGGACACCTCGCCGTAGAGCCCGGGCGTCGGGGTGATGCAGATCAACTGCGGGCAGAGCCGCTTGGCCGTCGAGAACGGCATGGCCGACCGGACGCCGAACTCACGCGCCACGTAGCTCGCGGCCGCCACGACCGACCTCGGGCCGCCCCCGGAGACGACCACCGGCTTGTCCGCCAGCTCCGGGCGCGTACGCAGCTCGCAGGAGACGAAGAAGGCGTCCATGTCGACGTGCAGCAGGCCGCATCCGGTGTCGTCCGGCCAGGTGGTGGCCCCGGTGGTGACCCGGTAACGGCCCATCCCACCAGGCAGTTCAGCGTTTCTTCCCACACGTGGACGCTAGCCGGGACCACCGACAGTTCTCGCCGCCGCGTGCCGGGGACAGGTCCCGACGTGTCAGGAAAGGGGCTTTCAGGACTAAAAATGTCCTGAAAGCCCCTTTCCTGACATCCGAAGCAGGAAGGCAAAGGCAGGGAGGGCCGACTCAGGCGGGACGGCGGGCCAGGACGTGCAGCCGGCTGGAGATGTCCCGCAACGGCGAAACCGACGCCGCCGCCAGCTCGAATTCCGCCAGGTCCTCTTCCCGCACCCCGCCGGGCACGAAGTCCGCCACGACGCCGTCGCCCTGCAGGGAGGTCACCTCGAGCCCCACCGCGACCAGCTGCGCGCTGAGGGCCTCGGCGTCGAAGCGCCGCAGCACGGTCTCCCGGCCGCCGCCCAGCACGCCGCTCTCGGCCGCGAGCAGTTCCCGCGCCTCGCCGAGCCGTCCGGCCAGCGCGCGCTGCAGGATCGCGGCGTGGCGGTTCGCCACCAGCACCGAGACCGCGCCACCGGGCTTGACCGCGGTGGCCAGCGCCGCGAGCACCGCCGCCGGGTCGTCGACGACTTCCAGCAGGCCGTGCGCGAGCACGAGATCGGCCGATCCGGCCGTGACGTGGGCGCCGAGGGCGTCGGAGTCGTCGGCGATCACCGTGATGCTGCCGGAGACGCCCTCCTCCTCGGCGCGGCGCCGCAGGGTCGCCAGCGCGTTGGGGTTCGGCTCGACCACGGTCACCAGGCAGCCCGCCGAGGCGAGCGGCACCGCCCAGCCGCCGCTGCCGCCTCCGACGTCGACGACGTGCGGCTGTTGTGCGCCTCGCGCGCGTGCGGCCCGGAGTTCTGCTTCGAGAACCCGGCGAACCGCCCCCGATCCCCGCGTGGCCACGGTGTCCGTCTTCATAAACGCACAGCGTAATGCCCGCCGCTGAGCGACCTGCGGGTGTAGTCCGATGCGGTGTTCGACACCTTGCCAAGGAGCCACCCCGCCGACTGCCCGTAGGCTGTGTCGAGTGCACACGGTCGCTGTTCTCAGCCTGAAGGGTGGCGTCGGTAAAACGACGGTCGCCCTCGGTGTCGCGTCCGCCGCCCTGCGCAGGGGCACCAGGACCCTCGTGGCCGACCTCGACCCGCAAGGCAACGCCACCACCTCGCTGGACCCGCCCCTCACCGACCGCACGCTGGCGGACGTCCTGGAGACGCCGGTGCGCTCGGTGCTCGAACGCGCGATCGCGCCCAGCGTGTGGAGCGACCAGATCGACGTGCTCGTCGGCGCCGAAGAGCTCGAGATGCTCAACGAGCCCGACGCCGACATCCGCCGTCTGGAGAACCTCTCCCGCGCGCTCGACGAACTGCACACGAACCCGCTGCGCGAGGAACCCTACGAGCTGGTGATCCTCGACTGCCCGCCGTCACTGGGCAGGCTGACCCGCTCGGCACTGGTGGCCGCGGACAGCGCCCTGATCGTCACCGAGCCGACCATGTACGCCGTCTCCGGCGCCCGCCGCGCGCTCGAAGCGATCGAGAAGATCCGCGAGGAGCAGAACCCGGGACTCCGGCCGATCGGCGTCGTGGTCAACAAGCTCCGCGTGCGCTCCTACGAGCACCAGTTCCGCGTCGCCGAACTGCGGGAGAACTTCGGCCCGCTGGTGATGCCGACGGCCATCCCGGACCGGCTCGCCGTGCAGCAGGCGCAGGGCGCGTGCAGCCCGATCCACGAGTGGCACTCCCCCGGCGCCCAGGAGATCGCGCTCACCTTCAACATGGTGCTGGCGAAGGTCCTCCGGTCGAGCCGGGCGGGACGGCATCGCGTCCGCGGCGACGAGGACGCTCCGGAGGCCGAGACCACCGAGGCGCCCGCCAAGCTGAGCGACACCGGCACGGGTTAGCGCCGATGCCCGAAGGCGACACCGTCTTCCTCGCAGGCAAAGTCCTCGACAAGGCACTGGCCGGGAAGACCCTCGTACGAGGCGAGTTCAGGGTCCCTCAGCTGGCCACGACGGATCTCGCCGGACGCGACGTGCTCGGCGTCGGCACGGTCGGCAAGCATCTGCTGACGCGCTTCTCGGGCGGCCTCACCCTGCACAGCCACCTCCGGATGGACGGCAAGTGGGACGTCTCCCCGGCGGGTGCGCGCTGGCGCCATCCGGCCCATCACGCGCGCGTCATTTTGGTGGCCGAAGGCGTGCAGGCGGTCGGTTTCCGTGTCCACGACCTCGAACTCGTGCCCACGGACGAAGAACACCGCCTGGTCGGGCATCTCGGCCCGGATCTGCTCGATCCACAATGGACGGACGAGCTCGCCGAACGGGCGGCGGCCGCGCTGGCCGCGGACCCGGATCGCGAACTGGGCGACGCCCTGCTGGATCAGCGGATCATGGCCGGGATCGGGAACATGTACAAGGTCGAGATGTGCTTCCTGCTCGGCGTCACGCCGTGGACGCCGGTGTCCGCGGTCGACCCGGCGAAGGCCGTCGCACTCGGCCGCAAACTGTTGAAGGCCAACGCCTGGCGCACCTCGCAGACCACCACCGGCGAGCTGCGCCGCGGTCGTGAGCACTGGGTCTACGAGCGGACCAAACCGGGCTGTTTCCGCTGCGGCGGACGGCTCCGAGTCGCCCCGCAGGGCCCCGGGCACCAGGCGAGGCCGACCTGGTTCTGCCCGAAATGCCAGACCGGCCCCGCTCCGGGCGGCTAAGCTGACCTCGTGACGCTGTTCAAGCTCCCGCTCTACGGGGCCGACACCGAACGCGGCGACCTCGCTCCCTGAGCCGCCCGTTCCCTCCGCACGTCACCTTTCACTTCTTTCCCAGGGAGCTTTGTCATGTCCGGATTCCTCACGGGTGAGACGCTGCGCGCGTTCGTGCACGCCCTGCCCAAGGTCGAACTCCACGTCCACCTCGTCGGTTCGGCGAGCCTGCCCACGGTGCTGGAACTGGCCCGCCGCCGCCCCACCGCGGGGGTGCCGACGGACGCCGAAGCACTCGCGGACTTCTTCACCTTCCGCGATTTCCCGCATTTCCTCCGCAACTACCTGGCGGTGACGTCGCTGGTGCGCGACGCCCGCGACATCCACACCCTCGTCACCGGGCTGGCGGCCGACCTGGCCGCGCAGAACGCCCGCTACGCCGAAGTGACGGTGACGCCGTACAACCACCTTCTCGACGGGATGCCGGGCGACGATCTTCTCACCGGTCTCGCCACCGGCCGGGCGGCGGCGCGGGCCGACCACGGCGTGGAACTGGCCTGGTGCTTCGACATTCCCGGCGAGAAGGGGGTCGTAGCCGGGCGTGAGACGCTCGTGTTCGCGCTCCGCGAACGCCCCGAGGGCCTGGTGTCGTTCGGGCTCGGCGGCCCCGAGGTCGGCGTCGGCCGAGCACAGTTCGCCCCCTTCTTCACCGCGGCCAGGGAGGCGGGGCTGCACAGCGTCCCGCACGCGGGCGAGACCACCGGACCGGCCACCGTGTGGTCGGCGGTGCACGATCTCGGCGCCGAGCGGATCGGCCACGGCGTCGGCGCGTACACCGATCCGGCACTCCTGGAATACCTTGCCGTGCAAGGAATCCCGTTGGAGGTCTGCCCCACCTCGAATGTCCGGACAGGACAGTTCCCGTCGATCGAGGCGCATCCCGTGCGACGGCTGCTCGACCACGGCGTGACGGTCACGCTCAACACCGACGACCCGCCGATGTTCGGCGCCACGCTCGACGGCGAGTACCTGGCGGTCGCCGGAACGTTGGGCCTGACCGCGGCCGAAATCGCCCGATTCGCGCAGAACGCCGTGAAGGCGTCTTTCCTGGCACCCGCGGCCAAAACCGTCCTGCTGACAGAGATCGAAGAAATCTTGTTGCAGGACCCCGAAGTCCTCGCATAGCGTGGCGGTACACGAGAGAGGAGGTGGTCCAAAGTTGTATTCCAACAGGACTCGTGAGGTGACTGTCCGCTAGCGGACGGCACGCGTAGGACTTTTGAGCAGCGATACAACGCAAGTTGGAGCCACCTTCGGCTCGTCGTCTCTGCTTCGCGTGATGCCTGATAGCGAATACCAGGCAGTCACCGGGCCCCCGAGGTTCCCGAGCACCGGTCCGGCTCGGGCCCGGCCGCCGATTCCGGCGTCCGGGAGCCACCTCGGGGTACCCTCATTTCCGGGTTATTCCCCCTTTTGCGCGGCAGTGAACGACCACCCGCCGCGCCGGAGAACCGTCCGTCGCCGTTCCGCCCCGGCGGCCCCGCAGAGTGGATAGCCTGACGTCATGTTGAGGCCCGACTTCCCGATCACCACCGAGCGCCTTACCCTCCGCGCCTTCACGCCGGAGGATCTCGACGAACTCAACTCCTTCCAGTCCCGTGCCGACGTCGCCCGTTACCTCTACTGGGGTCCGCGCAGCCGGGCCGAATCCGCCGCCGCGCTCGCCAAACGAGTGCACAGCAGCAGCCTTTCGAAGGAAGGCCAGCTCCTCGCGGTGGCCGTGGAACTGACCGAGACCGGTCAGCTCATCGGCGACCTGAACCTCGAGTACCTCAGCAGCGAGCACCGACAGGGCGAGATCGGCTTCGTCTTCCACCCCGACCACCACGGCAAGGGGTTCGCCGCGGAGGCCGCCATCGAACTGCTGCGGCTCGGCTTCGAAGAGCTGGGACTGCACCGGATCATCGGCCGCTGTGACGGACGCAATACCGCGTCGGCCACCCTGATGGAACGTTTGGGCATGCGCAAAGAAGCTCATCTGCGCGAGAACGAGATCGTCAAGGGTGAATGGACCGACGAACTCGTCTTCGCGATGCTCGAAAGTGACTGGAAGGCGAGTAGCTAGAGCCACCAGGCATGATGGGCGCGTGTTCTTCGACAAGATCGTCCGCCCCGCGCTGTACCGGGTCTCCGGCGGCGACCCCGAAACCGTGCACGAACGCACCATCGGCACGCTAGCCGGGCTGAGCCGGGTCTCCCCCGCGCTCGGCGCGCTCGGCCGCGTCTACCGGACGGACGATCCGGTCACCTTCCTCGGTCTCCGCTTCACGAACCGGGTCGGCCTCGCCGCCGGGATGGACAAGAACGGCCGCGCGCTGCACGCCTGGCCCGCGCTCGGCTTCGGCTTCGTCGAGGTCGGCACGGTCACCCGGCACCCGCAGCCGGGCAACGACAGGCCGCGGTTGTTCACCCTCGCCGGGACCGACGCGGTGATCAACCGGATGGGC
Source organism: Amycolatopsis sp. NPDC031561 (assembly GCF_055580625.1). Taxonomy (NCBI): domain Bacteria; kingdom Bacillati; phylum Actinomycetota; class Actinomycetes; order Pseudonocardiales; family Pseudonocardiaceae; genus Amycolatopsis; species Amycolatopsis sp. NPDC031561. The sequence goes on from NZ_JBVILA010000020.1 coordinate 64,467, forward strand.
TTCAACAACGAAGGCGCGGAAGCGCTCGCCGCCCGCCTCGCCGCGAGCGGGAAACCGCCGGTTCCGCTCGGCGTCAGCATCGGCAAATCCAAGGTGACACCGCTCGGCGAGGCCGTCGAGGACTACCGGTTCTCGCTGCGGGCGCTGTACCCGTACGCCGACTACTTCGCGATCAACGTCAGTTCGCCCAACACGCCGGGGCTGCGGGCGCTGCAGGACAAGTCCGCGCTGGCCGAACTGCTCTCCGAACTCCGCACGACCTCGGCCGAGCTCGCCGGTGCCGCCGAGCCGACGCCGGTGCTGGTCAAGGTCGCCCCCGACCTCACCGACGAAGCCCTCGCGGAACTGCTGGAGGTCTGCCTCGAACACGGTGTCGCCGGGCTGATCGCGACCAACACGACGCTGTCCCGCGAAGGGATCGCGCCCGCCGAAGCCGCCGTCGGCGAGCAGGCGGGCGGGCTTTCCGGCCGCCCGCTCACGGCGCGCTCGGTCGAAGTGGTGCGGTTCGTGCACGACGAAACCGGCGGCGAGCTGCCGATCATCGGCGTCGGCGGCATCTTCGACGCCGGCGCCGCCGCCCGGATGCTCGACGCCGGCGCCGGTCTCGTCCAGCTCTACACCGGTTTCGCCTTGCACGGTCCCGGTCTGGTCAAGCGGGTCGCCCGAGGTCTCGCGGCCCGGCCGTACTGACGAACCTCAGGTACGCCCGCCAGCACTGGTAGCGCGTCAACTCCGTCGCCGTCGCTGCCGCCGCCTGGTCACAAAGGACGGCCAGCGGTGTCTGCCCGTTCTCCAGCCGGATCCGGCCGAGGACGAACGGAGCGGGCAGTGTGGCCGCGAAGGCACCGAGGGCCGCGGGCGAGAGCCGCCAGCGTTCACCCGACAGCATCGTGTGCTCACCCGCGGCGCTCACCGGTACCACCCCCGGCTGGGGTGGCTCGGTCGGCAGCAGCACCATCCGATAGCCCTCGGCGCTCTGGACCGGCCCGGTGAACCGCGCACCCGCGGTCACCAAAAGCCCGTTCAACGGCTGCCCGCGCAGATGCGCGCCGAACACCACGAGATCCGCACCCGGTGCGGGATAAGGGAAATCGGCCTGTTCGTCGGTGAGCACGGCGGCGAGGTCGATGGCGATCTGGTCGTCGAACGGCCGCACCACCACCGACACCCCGTACGGCCCGAGATCCGACGGCGACGACGGCACCGTGACCGCGGCGAGGTCGAGCAGGTTGACGAACGCCGTGAACCGTCCCAGCCGTTTCGCGACACCGTCCGGATCGGACAGCGCCTCGGACATCTCGGGATGGTCGGCGACGGTCGGGAGGACCAGGGCGTCGTACTCGGACAGCATCCGGAGCGCGAGCATCCCGGCCTCGGCGACGCGCTGCCTGTCGGCGAGGAAGCCGTCGTCGTGGATCAGGTCGCCCACCGCCAGCAGTGCCGTGACCTCCACCGTCTCCACGATGGCCCCGGACGCCCGCAACGCCGAAACCGCGCCGAGGAAGGCGGACCGGGACTGCAAAGAGAGACCGGTGAGCGTTTCGGAGCCCGGGATCGCCACCCTCGGCCGGTCTCCCGCGGAGAGCCGGACGTCCGGGGGCCAGTCACGGGCGAGCGGGTCGATCCCGTCGGGACCGGTCATCAGTCCCAGCGCGCGCTGGCCCAGCGTGAGACTGCGCGCGAACAGGGCGATCCCGCCGCACGGCAGGACACCGGTCTTGGGCACGAGGCCCAGCGTCGGTTTCATCCCGACGATCCCGTTGAGCGACGCGGGCACCCGGCCCGCACCCGCCGTGTCCGTGCCGACGGCCAGATCGACCAGGCCGAGCGCGACCGCGACGGCCGCGCCACTGCTCGCGCTCCCGGACACCCGGGCGGTGTTCAGGGCCGCGCTCACGGCGCCGTACGGGCTGTGCGTGTGCTCGAGATCGCTGCCGAACCGGTCGCAGTTGGTCTTGCCGATCACCACCGCCCCGGCGGCGGTCAGCCGGGAAACGGAAGTGGCGTCGGCACAGCAGACCTCCTCCCCCGCCGTGGGAAGGCCGGCGACGTCGATGACGTCGGCGACCGCCACCAGGGTTCCGGCGAGCGGGAGATCCGTCCCCGCGCGCAGGCGTTCGTCGACAGCCTTCGCGTCCACAAGGGCGTCTTCGAGGGGACGGAGGGTGATCCAGACGTCGGGCCGGTCGACCTCGGTGATCCGGTCGTAGGCCGCGATGACGCGTTGGTAGGAGCTGGGAGGCGGGGCGGGGATCGGCTCTGGTTCCGGGGGGAGCGTCGTCACTGGGCGTCCTTTCCTCGGCGGGGACGAGAAAGACCACTGCGCGAGATCCACTGTGTCCGGTCCACCACCCTGGGACGCCCGCTCACGCGGGCTGGGTTCAGGCCCGAGCTGGGAAAAGCACTGCGTGCATGAGAGAAACGTTAGGCATCGCGAGGTGCCGTCACCAGCGGTTTCGGGTTACGCGAGCGTTTCGGTATCGCACAGTGAGCGAGTCGTTACTCAATGGAGTATTAGCGACGACGAATGAGACGATTGTCCAGGAAAATGCCCCACTCGGGAACCCTCCCGACCGCGTCGGCTCGTGAGGGGCGTTTCGGGTTCTAGCGGACCCATATTCGCCTACCCGCTGGATCCTGATGTCAGCTCGGTGAGGTTGTAGCGCTTGTTCTGGATGGTGATGTGGGCGAGTGGGGAAGATTTGGGATGTTGAACGTCCGGAATCTTCCCCGCTCGGCTGCCGTCCGCGGGGTTGTGGGGGTTGCATGAGCCACCCCTCGACTCCCGCACCTCACCTTCGCCCTGGTCACACGTAGGTAGGCAAATACCGGTCCGCACTAACCCGAAACGCCACTCACGACCAAGCTCAGGAAAGCTCGCGCAGGGCCATGGCCAGTCCGGCGAGCTTGTCCGTCGCGTCGGAGAGCGATTCCTTGGACGACGTCATGCCGTCCGAGCTCGCGGCGACGGTGTGCCCGGCGGCCGCGACGAGACCGCCGTAACCGTCGACGCCGTCGTCGAGCTGATCACGCAGCTGCGTGATGGCGGCGTCGAGGGCGCCCCGTTCCCGCTCGGGCGCGGAGTCACGTCCGCGTTCGATGGCCTGGATCCGGCCGGCCAGCCCGCGAAGAGCCTGCGCGGCCTCCGTGGCGGTGGTCCGGGCGTCCGCCACGGCTATCTCCGACACCGGCATGGTGCCGAGCGACGTCGGCTGCGAAAGCTGGCGAAGCAGCTCCGTCAGCGAAGCCTCGCTCTCGGCGAGGCGCTCCATCGGCGCCCGCGCGATGGAGCGTGCCGAGGGCAGCGGCGGCGGAGCGGCGGGCGCGGCGGGAAGCACCGTGCGGTTGAGCGCGCGCAGCCGCAGTCCCGACCGGACACTGAAAGTGCCGAAGACGATGGTGAACGCGCTGGCCGCGATGGCCTGGAGGACGTCGGCCTGGCCCGCCTTCAGCAGACCGGTGGCGGCGACCACGGCGAACAGTCCACAAAGGATGGTGAGGAGGATCCAGAAGGTCATCGCGCGCGAGGTCCGGCGCTTGCGTCTCTCCAGTTTGGCGGCGGGCTCGTTCCAGCGAGCCCACTTGGCCTTCGCGTCGGCCACGACCGGGATCTGGCCCGCCGCCATCGACGTCAGCTGCTGCGAGATCTTCGGCATGGCGGGCATCGGCGGCATCTGCGGCCGCGGCTTCGACGGCCGCGGCGGCTGCGACGCCGTCGGTGAGGAGGGCCGGGAACCCTGCTCGGAGGGCGGGATGTAGCGCTGCAGCTTCTCCTGCGCGCGCTGGGCGTAATCGGGCAGCTTCTCGATGTGCTTCTCAAGCTTGGCGGTGAACTCCCCGAAGTCCTTGCGCCTGCCCTGGCCCATTTGCCCTCGCCCCTGTCGTCTGGTGAGACCGGTCCCGCACCCGCGCGGGGTGCGGGACCGGCTCTAGGTGGTGTGTCAGGCGGGGTTCTTGCCCTGTTCGGCCTGAACCCGTGCCTGGATCTCACGCTGGATGTCCGCACCGCTCGACGCCTTCGGCGCGGCGGCGGCGGTCTTGCCGTCGGTCACCTGCGCGACGGAGTCGCCCTTCATGGACGCGCGGATCTGCTCCAGTCGCGAGTGTCCCGCGAGCTGCGTCGTGGAGGCCTGGACCTCCATCATCCGGCCCTGTACGGAGTTCTGTGCGAGTTCGGCCGAGCCGAGCGCGGTGGTGTAGCGCTTCTCGATCTTGTCGCGAACGTCTTCCAGGGACGGGGTGTTGCCCGGCGCCGCCAACTCGCTCATCTGGTTCAGCGAAGCGGAGACCTGCTCCTGCATCTTCGCCTGCTCCAGCTGCGAGAGCAGCTTGGTGCGCTCGGCCAGCTTCTGCTGCAACATGGTCGCGTTGCGCTCGACGGCCTTCTTCGCCTGCGCCGCAGCCTGGAGCGACTGGTCGTGCAGGGTCTTCAGGTCCTCGATGCTCTGCTCGGCGGTGACGAGCTGCGCGGCGAAGCTCTCCGCCGCGTTCTCGAACTCGGTCGCCTTCTGCTCGTCGCCCTTGGCGCGCGCCTCGTCGGCGAGCACCAATGCCTGGCGGGTCGAGGCCTGGAGCTTCTCGACGTCGCCGAGCTGGCGGTTCAGCTTCATCTCCAGCTGACGCTGGTTACCGATCACCGAGGCGGCCTGCTGGGTCAGCGACTGGTGATTGCGCTGCGCCTCCTCGATGGCCTGCTGGATCTGTACCTTCGGGTCGGCGTGCTCGTCGATCTTCGACGAGAACGCCGCCATCATGTACTTCCAGAACTTCACGAACGGGTTGGCCATCTCCTCCGCCTGCCTTCTCGCATCCCACGGGCTGTTACCTCGAGGTGGGGCGTCCCCTCTTGTGATGTTGCAACGTCCCGACCCCGGCGTTGAGTTCCATCGTGTCAGGTCGGCGTCCCGCGTTCCAGGCGACCCCGACGGAATTCAGGGATCTCCCTGACTGTGATGTTCGCGACCTTTCGGGTTCACCGGGTGGTGACCCTGGGTGAAAACGGCCGGAGCAGGGGCCCGGACTCAGCGGCGCAGAGTGGTCGCCCGCTCGATCCGCGAGAGCTTCTCGGGGTTACGCACGGCGTAGAGGCCGGTGATCAGGCCGTCGTCGACGCGCACCGCGACGACGGTGTCGACCTCGCCGCCGAGCCGGAGGATCAGCGCCGGATGGCCGTTGACCTGCGCCGTTCGCATCGTGGCCTTGTCGTCTGTCGCCGGGCGGCTCGTGGCCAGCAGCGGCGCGACGCGGGCGGCCCCGACCACGGGTTCCAGTACGTCCTGCACCACTCCGCCGCCGTCGCCGAGGAAGACGACGTCCGGTGCGAGGACGTCGAGCAGTCCCTGCAGGTCACCTGTTCGGACCGCCCGGTGGAACGCGTCGAGGACGTCACGGGTCTCGGCCGGGGACGCGGCACCCCGCGGCCGCCGGGCGGCGACGTGCGCCCGGGCCCCGGTGGGCGATCTGGTGGACCGCGGCCGGGGTCTTGCCGACGGCTTCGGCGATCTCGTCGTAGGCCACGTCGAACACCTCGCGCAGCACGAACACCGCGCGTTCGGTCGGCGCGAGGGTCTCCAGCACCAGCAGCATCGCCATCGAAACGCTGTCGGCCAGTTCGACGTCCTCGGCCACGTCAGGCGTGGTCAGCAGCGGTTCGGGCAGCCAAGGGCCGACGTAGGACTCCTTGCGGCGGCCGAGGGTACGCAGCCTGCCGAGCGCCTGCCGGGTGGTGACGCGGACCAGGTAGGCCCTCGGGTTCTCCACGGTGCCGTGATCGACGCCCGACCAGCGCAGCCAGGTCTCCTGGAGGACGTCCTCCGCGTCGGCGGCCGAGCCGAGCATCTCGTAGGCGACGGTGAACAGCAGGTTCCGGTGGGCGACGAACGCCTCGGTGGCGGTGTCCGGGGCGGGCATGGGTGGCTCCTCTGTTCCAGCTCGGCGGTTGTCGCGCACAAGACGCTGGTCCTCGCCGGATTCTGACACCTGACGGGCGTGTTTCACGTCACGTGACCGTGCTGTCAGGCAGGGCGGGTCAGCGGCATGTGATGGTCGTTCGCTTCACCACCCGAGCAGGAATGAGGACGAAGTCATGGACAGCCGTTTCGATCTGAACAGCACCGAGCTCGGCGGCGGGCGAACCCGCGGTCCGCGTCAACCTGGTCGCCGCCTGGCGCGAATCGACCGTGTTCACCGAGGCCAAGCGGGCCGCGCTGGTCTACCTGGTCGCGATGATCAACGCCGCCAACCGGCTGCTCGTGATCACGCACACCAAGGGCGGTTCCTACCAGGCGGGCACGTTCGACAGCGCCGCCGGCTGACCCGGGAAACGGGAGAGGCCCCAGGCGGACTGCCTGGGGCCTCTCTCACGTCACGACTGCTAGGCGGCGACCATCTTCGGTGCGGAAATGGTCGTCCGCAGGGCCGGACTCATCCGCGGCGGCGGCGAGATCCGCAGGTCGGCAAGGTCGTTGCCGATCAACTCGGATACCAGGCGGCCACCTTCGAGGCCCGCTTCGGCGCTCTCGCGCTCCGGAGCACGCCGCTTGCCCGCCTCGACCTTCTCGTCCACCGGAGCGACCTCGACGTTGTCGATCGCCGAAACGTCCGCCGCGACCTTGTGCAAGAGCTCGCCCAGCGGAAGGTCCAGGGCATCGCAAATGGACGCCAGCAGCTCGCTGGACGCCTCCTTCTGCCCACGCTCGACCTCGGACAGGTAGCCGAGGCTCACCCTGGCGGCACGGGAGATGTCCCGCAGCGTTCGACGCTGGTTCGTGCGGGCGTGTCGGAGCCGGTCGCCGATCGCCTCGCGCAACAGCACGGTCATCACGCGCCTCCCTTCCAGGACTGACTGCCCCCTACGTTACCCAGTGCGGTGCCCCGGGCGCAGGTGTTGACACGGCAATACGCCAAGGGCGAACGCGGCGATCATGCGAGATGTTCCCCCAGCAGGGCGAACGCGCCGCTGACGGCACCGGCCCTGACCGAGGCTCGATCGCCGCTCAACGCCAATGTGCGGACGGTGAGCGTGCTCACGCCCGCGAGACCGACATGGACGGTGCCGGGCGCGACGCCGTCCTGCCCCGCCGGACCCGCGACACCGGTCAGGCCGAGGCCCCAGGTGGCGCCGCAGCGGTCCCTCGCGCCGGCGGCCAACTGAGCCGCGACCTCGGGATGGACCGCGCCATGGGTGGCGAGGAGGTCTTCGTCGACCCCGGCGAGCGAGGCCTTGAGATCGGTGGCGTAGACGATCAGGCCGCCCCGGACGACGGCGCTCGCTCCGGGGACCTCGGTCAGCGTCGCGCACACCAGTCCGGCGGTCAGCGACTCGGCGGTCGCCACCGTCTCCTTACGCTCGATCAGGTGAGTGATCAAGGTCTCAACGTTCATGTGCCCGCGGCGCGCCGTCCGGCCGCGCGCAGCCGCACCGCGCGCACGACGTAATCGAGGCCGGTCACGACGGTGAGCACGAGCGCGAGACCCATCAGCACCCATCGCACCGGCTCGGCGGCCACCGGCAGGGGCAGCAGGTACGCGGTGATGGCCGCGACCTGCGCGAGCGTCTTGGCCTTGCCGCCCCGGCTGGCCGGGATGACGCCGTGCCGGATCACCCAGAACCGCAGCAGCGTCACGCCGATCTCGCGGATCGCGATGACGATGGTGACCCACCAGCCCAGTTCGCCGAGCACGCTCAGCCCGATCAGCGCGGCGCCGATCAGCGCCTTGTCCGCGATCGGGTCGGCGATCTTGCCGAAGTCGGTGATCAGCCCGTACTTGCGCGCGACCCAGCCGTCGACCTGGTCGGTGAACGACGCGATGGCGAACAGCGCGGTGGCGATCGCCCGCCAGAAGGTATCCGTCCCGTCGCCGGTGAACAGCGCCATCACGAACAGCGGCACGAGCACCAGCCGCGACATCGTGAGCAGGTTCGCCAGGTTCAGCGTCGGGACCGGGGTGGCCTCGGGCACCCGGGCATGCTCACCGCCCGTCCCCTCACCGGCCCCGGCGTCGCTCGGGGCGGCATTCACCGGTCGGCCTCGGGCGGCGCGGGCCGCACGATCAGGTCGACACCCTCGGAGTCGACGACCTCACAGCGCACGAAGTCACCCACCGCCAGCGAGGGAAGGTCGTCCGTTTCGATCAGGACGCATTCACCGTCGACCTCGGGAGCCTGGTGCGCGGCACGGCCGATCGGGTCTTCGCCGTCCTCGGCCTGCTCGATCAGGACGTCGACGAAGTCGCCGATGCGATCCTCGGCCCGCTGCGACGTCAGCTCCTCGACCAGCGCGGAAATCCGCGCGACCCGCTCGGTCACCACGGACTCGTCGAGTTTGCCGTCGAAGGTCTCGGCCTCGGTGCCGTCCTCGTCCGAGTAGCCGAAGACACCGACCGCGTCGAGCCGCGCGCCGTTCAGGAAGCGCTCCAGCTCGGCGACGTCCTCTTCGGTCTCGCCGGGGAACCCGACGATGACGTTCGTGCGGATGCCGGCGTTGGGCGAGTACTCGCGGATCTGGTCGCACAGCGCGAGGAACGAGTCCGTGGAGCCGAACCGGCGCATGCGGCGCAGCACGGTCTCGCTGGAGTGCTGGAAGGACAGGTCGAAGTAGTCGGCGACGCCCGGGGTGGTCGCGATGGCCTTGACCAGGCCGGGGCGCGTCTCGGCGGGCTGCAGGTAGGAGACGCGGACGCGCTCGATACCGGGCACCGCGGCCAGGCGCGGGACCAGCAGTTCCAGCGCGCGGGCGCCGTCACGGCCGAAGTCCTTGCCGTAGGAGGTGGAGTTCTCCGAGACGAGGAAGACCTCCTTGACCCCGTTCTCCGCGAGCCACATGGCCTCGGCGACGATCTCGTCCGGCTGCCGGGAGACGAAGGAGCCGCGGAACGACGGGATCGCGCAGAACGAGCAGCGGCGGTCGCAGCCGGAGGCGATCTTCAGCGCGGCCACCGGGGAGGTGTCGAGCCGGGTCCGCAGCACGCGCGGGCCCCAGCCGTGCTGCGCGTGCCCCGGCACCTCGACCGTCTCGGCGGCCGTCGGGCGCTGGACCGGGCTGATCGGCAGCAGCTTGCGGCGGTCGGAAGGGGTGTGGGACTCGACCTTGCGGCCGGCGACGACGTCGTCGAGACGCTCGGCGAGGTCGGCGTAGTGGTCGAAGCCCAGGACCGCGTGGGCCTCGGGCAGGTTCTCGGCCAGCTCGTTGCCGTAGCGCTCGGCCATGCAGCCGACGGCGACGACCTTCTTGCCGGTGTCGGCCGCGGCGAGCAGGGTGTCGACCGAATCCTTCTTGGCGGACTCGACGAAGCCGCAGGTGTTGACGACCACGACGTCGGAGTCCTCGGGCTCGGCGGCGAGCTCCCAGCCGCCCGCCGCCAGCCGTCCGGCGAGTTCCTCGGAATCGACCTCGTTGCGGGCGCAACCGAGGGTCAGCAAGGACACGCGGCGGGTGGCGACAGGATCAGTGGTGGGAGAAGGCACGTGCCTTAGGGTAGCTGGCCTGCTCTCGGGGTCGGCGATCGCTCGCTCGGGCGAGCCTTCGGCCGTCGATCGCGTCGAGGATGGCTTAATGGTGGATGTGCCGTCAGCCCCCCTCGAACCGCCCCTCGACCGCCGCCCGAAAGTTCGCCGGGCGCGGATCGCGGACGTCCGCAAGATCAAGGCACTGGTCGACTCCGACGCGGGGACGGTGCTGCTCGAGAAGGAGCTCGTCACCCTCTACGAGAGCGTCCAGGAGTTCTGGGTGGTCGAAGACGGCGACGACGTGCTCGGCTGCGGCGCCCTCCACGTGCTGTGGGAGGACATCGGCGAGCTGCGCACCATCGCGGTCGACAAGATCGCCCGGGGTCGCGGCATCGGTCACGCGCTGGTGGGACAGCTGATCGACTTCGCCCGCGAGATCGGGCTGAAGCGGTTGTTCGTGCTGACCTTCGAGACCCGGTTCTTCGCGGGCCACGGATTCGTCGAGATCGACGGAACCCCGGTGACCCAGGAGGTCTACGAGGAGATGCGGCGCTCGGCCGATCCGGGTGTCGCGGAGTTCCTGGACCTGCCTTACGTGAAGCCGAACACTTTGGGCAACAGCCGGATGCTGCTGGAGCTGTAGCCGAAGGGGACTTTCCCCGCATAGGACGCGGCGAAGGGCGCTCTCCCCGCATCGCATGCGGGGATGGGCCCCTTCAGCCCTTCTTCGCGTGGCGGGCGACCCGGACCCGGTTGCCGCACAACGACGGCGTGCACCACACCCGCCTGCTGTTGGCCGCCACGAACAGCATCGAGCAGTCGTGCGCGCCGCATCGCCGCAGCTGAGCGGCGCGCGGCCCCGACACGAGGTCGATCGCGGCCACCGCGACGGCGGCGAGTGCGATCTCGCCGCCGTCCTCGCCATGCCAGATCGTCTCGGCGCCCCGAGCGGTGAGCCGCGGGCTCGCCGGGACCGCCGCCGCGGCCGCGTTGACCCGCTCGACCGCCCACGCCTCGGGCTCCCGCGCGGCCACGGCCGCTTCCAGCAGCTCACGCACCGCGGACCGCAGCCGCCTCGTCTGCTCGGCCGACGGCGGCCGCGCGCCCTCGGGCAGCCGCGGCGCCTGCGCCGACCAGAACCGGGTGTGGCCGTCGTCGAGCAGATCGATCGACGGCGAGGCGGCCAGCAGGACGGTGTCGGCGAGGTTCACCGCGAGATCGTCACCGGGAAGCGAGTCCAGATCGAGCATGCCTTGACAGTATCAGGTACTAATGGTTCAAGACAGTTCTAACCATTAGGGAGTGTTCATGGCGACCATCCGGCACCGTTCGGTCCAGCTCGGCGACGTCGAGGTCTTCTACCGCGAGGCGGGCGACCCCGACGCGCCCGTCTTGCTCCTGCTGCACGGCTTCCCGACGTCGTCGCACCAGTTCGTCCGGCTGATGCGGCTGCTCGCCGGGAAATGGCGGCTCATCGCGCCGGATCTGCCCGGCTTCGGCCGGACCATGACCCCCGAAGGGTTCACGTTCACCTTCGACCGGCTGGCGGAGGTGCTGGGCGAGTTCACCGACGCGCTGGAGCTGCGCCGCTACGCGCTCTACGTCTTCGATTTCGGGGCCCCGGCGGGCCTGCGGCTGGCCGTCTCGCGGCCGTCCGCAGTCACGGCGCTGATCACGCAGAACGGCAACGCCTACGTCGAAGGGCTCGGGCCCGCGATGCCGGACTTCGCGACCCTGCCCGACGAAGCCGAGGCGAAGCGCGAATTCGCCAAGATCCTCGAACCGGAGCAGATCGAGTACCAGTACACCGGCGCCCGCGATCCGGAGACCATCGATCCCGCGAACTACCTGCTGGACCAGTACTTCCTCGAACGTCCTGGCCGCGCGGAAGCGATGCTCGACCTGTTCTGGGACTACCGGAACACTTCTCCCGCATACCCGAAGTTCCAGGCGTGGCTGCGGGAAGCCCAGCCACCCGTGCTCGCCGTTTGGGGCCGCAACGACCCGTTCTTCATCCCGGCGGGAGCCGAAGCCTTCCGGAACGATGTTCCCTCGGCGGAGGTCCATTTCTTCGACACCGGGCATTTCGCGCTGGAGGAGGACGTCGAACCGATCAGCGAGCTGATCGACCGCTTCCTGACGGCGCACCACTGAAAGGCGGCACGGGGACACCTCGGTCACCGACCACCTGCTCAGCACGACACGGTCGGTCCGCCGCAACGCGCTCTAAGCCTTGGACACCCGCAGGGTGACCTGGTCGCCCCCCGAGCTCACGGCGACCAGGTCCACCCGGCAGGCGGCGAACTCGACGGACTGCCTGCCACCGCGTGCGGTGGAGGCGACTTCCGCCGTCGTCCGCTCACCGCGTCCGGGTTCGGCGAGGGTCAGTTCGACCACTGCCTCCCCTTCCCAGACGCAGACCATGCCCTCGGCGCAACGGGAATCGGACACCAGCCGCGCGAAGCGGATGCTGACGTCCTTCGACGCGACCTCGGTCGTGTCACCGGCCTTGAGGACGACGGTTTCTCCCAGCTCCACGGTGCCCTGGGGCTTCTCCTGGGGCTGGGGAGCAGGTTGAGGCTGCTGGTGCGCCGGCGCGGGCTGGACCAGCGTTGGCTGAACGGCCGCGGGTTGTTCGCGCGCGGCGGAGCTGCCTGCCCCGCACGCGAGGCCGACCAAGGCGCAGAGCACGACGAGCAGCTTCTTGGGGTCCACGGGCTAGGGACGTAGCGGAGCCGCCGGTCCGTTGCATCGGGCCCTCAAGTAACCCTCCCCCGTGCAATGAAAGGCCCGTTACTTGCAAATTTTGCAAGTAACGGGCCTTTCATTGCACGCTTCGGGGCGGACACCCGGCTCAGTCGTCGTCGGAGACGTCCCCGCCGTTCGCGTCCCCGCCGCCGCGGATCATGAACAGCACCGACTCCAGCTCTTCCGGCTTGATCAGCACGTCCCGCGCCTTCGAGCCCTCCGAGGGACCGACCACACCCCGGCTTTCCAGCAGGTCCATCAGGCGCCCGGCCTTGGCGAAACCGACCCGCAGCTTCCGCTGCAGCATCGACGTCGAGCCGAACTGCGAGGTGACGATCAGCTCGGCGGCCTGCAGGAGGACGTCGAGGTCGTCGCCGATGTCGGAGTCGATCTCCTTCTTCTCGCCCGCCTTCGCCGCGGTGACGCCGTCCTGGTAGTCCGGCTGCGCCTGTTCCTTCGCGAAGTTGACGACGGACGCGATCTCTTCGTCGCCGACGAAGGCGCCCTGGATGCGGACCGGTTTCCCGGCGCCCATCGGCAGGTACAGCGCGTCACCCATACCGATGAGCTTTTCCGCGCCCGGCTGGTCGAGGATGACCCGCGAGTCGGTGAGCGAGGACGTCGCGAACGCCAGCCGCGAGGGCACGTTGGTCTTGATCAGGCCGGTCACGACGTCGACCGACGGGCGCTGGGTCGCCAGGACCAGGTGGATACCGGCCGCACGCGCCTTCTGGGTGATCCGGACGATCGCGTCCTCGACGTCGCGCGGGGCGGTCATCATCAGGTCGGCGAGCTCGTCGACGATCGCCATGATGTACGGGTACGGCGCGTAGACGCGCTCGCTGCCGGGCGGCGCGGTGATCTCGCCCGAGCGCACCTTCTTGTTGTAGTCGTCGATGTGCCGGACCTTGTTGACCTGCATGTCCTGATACCGCTGCTCCATCTCCTCCACCAGCCAGGCCAGCGCCGCGGCGGCCTTCTTCGGCTGGGTGATGATGGGCGTGATCAGGTGCGGGATGCCCTCGTACGGGGTCAGCTCGACCATCTTCGGGTCGATCAGGATCATCCGGCACTCGTCCGGCGTCGCCCGCGCGAGCAGCGACACCAGCATCGAGTTCACGAAGCTCGACTTACCGGAACCGGTGGATCCCGCCACCAGCAGGTGCGGCATCTTCGTCAGGTTCGCGGTGACGAAATGGCCTTCGATGTCCTTGCCGAGCCCGATGACCATCGGGTGGTTGTCCTTGACCGTCGACGGCGCGCGCAGCACGTCGCCGAGGCGCACCATCTCGCGGTCGGAGTTCGGCACCTCGATGCCGACCGCGGATTTGCCGGGGATCGGCGCCAGCAGCCGGACGTTGTCGGTCGCCACCGCGTAGGCGATGTTCTTGGTCAGCGCGGTGATCTTCTCGACCTTCACGCCGGGGCCGAGTTCGACCTCGTACCGGGTGACCGTCGGGCCCCGCGTGAAGCCGGTGACCTGCGCGTCGACGTTGAACTGGTCCAGCACGCCGGTGATCGCCTCGATCATGGCGTCGTTGGCCTTGCTGCGGGACTTCGGCGCGTCGCCGAGCTTCAGCAGGTCCGGCGGCGGGAGCTTGTAGTCGCCCTCGACGGTCCTGGTGACCGCCATCGGCGGCTCGGCCTTCTTCGGCTTCTTCTCTTCGACAGGCTTGGCAGCGGGTTTCGGCGGGCGCATCGGCGTCGGCGGTTCGGCCAGCGCGGCTTCGATGTCGAGCTGCTCGCCCGCGTTGTCACCGGCGCCCTGGCGCCGCCGCGACGGCTTCCGCAGGCGGACCGACTTCGGGTCGGCTTCGGTGACGGCGTCACGTTCGTCGTGGATGGCCTTGCGCTCGGCTTCGGCCTCTTCGATCTCTTCGGGGTCGAGACCCCAGTTGCGCAGGCGATGCGGGATCTCCCGGACCGGGGTCCCGGTGAACACGAGCGTGCCGAACAGCAGCACCAGCACCAGCAGCGGCACGGCGACCCAGGTGGTGACCCCCATGGTCAGCAGGCCGCCGGAGAACGCGCCGATCACCCCACCGGCGTACATCCGGCCGTCGTTGCTCTCGGGCAGCGCGGTGAAGATGTGCAGCAGGCCGAGCACGGACAGGACGACCAGCAGCGTGCCGATGACCATCCGCGGCCGGGCCTCCGGCACCGGTTCCGAGCGCATGAGCGCGACGGCGACCACGGTGAGCACCAGCGGCAGCGTCACCGCCCCCGCGCCGAGGAGCGAACGGGCGCCGACCTCCACCCAGCCGCCGATCGGGCCCGCGGACCGCCACCAGACACCGAACGCGATCACCAGCGCCAGCGCGATCAGGCCCAGCGCGAGCCCGTCGCGGCGGTGTTCGGGTTCGAGTTCACGGCTGCGGCCGACCGTCCTCGCGAGGGTTCCCAGCCCCTTCGCGAGCAGGTTCCAGGTGCCGCGCACGCCTTTGGCGAACGTGCCGGAAGACTTCTTCCTGGCCGCCGGACGCCGTGGCGCGGGCTTCCTCGCCGCCGTTGACCTGGGCTTCGCCGGGGTACGCGGCTTTCGCGCCGGCCCCTTGCTGCCGCCGCTTCGCGCCGTACTCCGCTTCCTGGTCGTCGACCCGCTAGCCATGTCCCCACGGTAACCGCCTCGACCCTCCAGCCCCGGCTGCCACTCGGAGCACACCCGGAACATTCGTCTCAGGTCACAGCTTGAGCGGCCATCCGGGTGAAAGGGGGCTCATGACATGCTCTGCCCCATGTTCGCGCTGCATCAGGATGAGAATTCGGCTCGCCGCGCCCCAGCGATCTGGCGCACGATGCTGAACATCGACCGGGGGCTGGTCAACTTCGTCGGCAAACTCACCGTGACCGGCGGTGTGCCCGCGGAACTGCGCCGGAAGCCCTTGCTCATGACGGCCAACCACATCGGCGTGTTCGACGCGTTCGTGCTGATGGCGGCCTGCAAACGGATCGGCATCAACCCGCGGTTCATGCTGGCGGGCGGCATCCTCGACGCACCGGTCATCGGCCCGGCGCTGCGGGCCAGCGGTCACCTGCGGGTCGACCGCAAGGAGGCCTCGACGGCCATCGGCCAGTTCGCCGAGGCGGCCGAGGCCCTGCGCACCACGCGCGACCCGCTCATCGTCTACCCCGAGGGCCGGATCAGCCACGATCCCGGCCTGTGGCCGGAGCGCGGCAAGACCGGCGCCGCGCGGCTCGCGCTGGCGGCCGGGGTGCCGGTGATCCCGATCAGCCAGTGGGGCGCGCACGAAGCCGTCTTCTGGGGGACGGAGACCGTCAACGGGCCCGCCGACCTGGTGCCGCTCGCCAAGTCCGGGCTGAGCGCGCCCATGCGGCGTCCCCGGTTCAAGGTGCATTTCGGCGACCCGGTGGACCTGTCGGAGGTCGAGCCGGAGCGGCCGGGCGCCGGGGTCCGCGCGCACGCCAAGATCATGCAGGCGATCACGGACGGCATGGTGCCGCTGCGCCGCGACGAGCTGGACAAGCCGCGGTTCCACGACCCGACCCGGCCGACCGACACCGTCAGTCCCTGGAAGAAGTACTGAGTTCCGGATCCTGGGACGGGTGCTCGCGCTCGCCTAAGGTCGGCGGACGTGAGCACCCGCATCCTCGTCGTCTACTACAGCGCGACCGGAAACACCGCGAAACTGGCGTCGGCACTGGCCGACGGCGCCCGCGAGACCGAAGCCGACGTCCGCGTCCGCACGGTTCCCGAGACCGCCCCGCCCGATGCCGTGGCGAGCAATCCGCGCTGGCAGGCGTGGGTCGACGCGGGGCCGCACCACGAGACGGCGACGCTGGAAGACCTGGAGTGGGCCGACGGTTTCGCGGCCGGGAGCCCGACCCGGTTCGGTGGTCCCGCCGCCCAGCTTAAGTCCTATTTGGACAGTACCGGCGGCCTGTGGGCCAAGGGAAAGCTGGTGAACAAGGTCGCGACGTCGTTCACCACCGCGTCCACCGCGCACGGCGGCCTGGAATCGACGGTGCTGGCGACGAACAACATCTTCTATCACTGGGGCGCCATCGTCCTGCCGCTCGGCTACACCGATCCGCGACTGCTCGAATCGGGCAATCCGTACGGCGGCTCGTTCGTCTCGCGCAAGTCCTCCGAACCCGACGACCTCGCCCTGGACGCCCTCCGTCTGCAGGGGCGGCGGCTCGCCACCGTCTCGCGCTACGTCGCCGACGGCCTGTTCAAGGACGGCTGACGGGAACCGCCAGGCCGTCTCCCGCGTCGTAGAGTGATGCTCACCTGGGGAGACGTGCGCCGGTGGGATCCGGCCGCGATCGGCCGGGTCGCCGACGCGCTCAACGAGGGCTGCGCCCGGATCATCGCCGCGAACGACGACGTCGAGGCCATGGCTCGCATCCCGGGCTGGGATGGCGAAGCCGCCACCGCCGCGGCCACGCGAGGCAAGTCGCTGACGTCCGCTTTGGACCAACTGGTGGCCGAGGCGTCCGCCGTACGGCGAGGCGCGCACGAGGTGCAGATCGCGCTGGACCGAGTCGTCGCGTTCGTCCGGGAGACCGACGAACTCGCTTCCCGGAACGGCCTCCTCATCGGCGCCGGGGGTGAGATCGCTTCCTCCGGTGGGCCTTCCGATCCTCGCGTGATGGCGGAACTCGCCGACCGGATCGAGCGGATCCTGCGCCACGCCACCGACGTCGACGCCGATTTCGCCGCCATCCTGCAACGGGCCCTCCGTGGAGAGATCACCGAACAGGGCGCCGGCACGCTCGCCCAGGCCGCGGACGCCGGAGTCGCACAAAGCGGCCTGTCGATCATCGGCCCGCCGGAGCACGGCTCCCCCGGCGACAACAAGGCGTGGTGGGACAGCCTGTCGGATACGGCGAAAGTCGCTCTGCTGCAAGGAAATCCCGGCCTCGTCGGCAGTCTCGACGGCATCCCGGCGACCGACCGCGACGCCGCCAACCGCGCGGTCCTCGCCCGTGAAATCGCGCGGCTCCAAGGCGATCCGAAGGTGAAGGGCCTGGAAGCCATCCAGCAGCGGCTGGGCCAGCCGGAACCGAGGGCGTTCCTGCTGGGGCTGGACACCGGCGGCGACGGGAAGGCGATCGTTTCGGCGGGGAATCCCGACACCGCGGTGAACGTGGCGACGTACGTGCCGGGAACCGGTTCGGAACTGGCGAAGATCGGCGGCGATCTCAACCGCTCCGACAAGATGTGGGCCACGGCGACGACCGCGGGCTCCCCCTCGACGGCCGTGATCACCTGGCTCGGCTACGACGCGCCGAACGAGATCCGCGACGCCGCGAGCGACAAGTACGCCGACGGCGGCAAGGCGGCACTCGCCGGATTCCAGGACGGGCTCAGGGAAACACACCAAGGACCACCGTCGCACAACACGGTGCTGGGCCACAGTTACGGGACCACCGTCGTCGGCCACGCGGCCCGCGACGGCGGTCTCGCCGCGGACGAACTCGTCTTCGTGGCGAGCCCCGGCGTCGGCGCGCACGACGTGAGCGAACTGCACCTCGACGGGGTGAATCAGGGCGACGTCGGCGACCATGTGCACGCGACGGTGGCGGAGCACGACATGATCAATCTGGCCAACATCGAGATCGCCGGATACGACCCGATCCTCGGCCAGGATCCGACCGACGCGGACTTCGGCGGGCAGGTGTTCGCTTCCGCGCCGGGCAAGGACGGGTGGGGCGGGTACAGCTCGGAAGCGCACAGCCAATACTGGGAAGACAACAACCCCGCGCTGCGGAACCTAGGCCTGATCATCGCGGGGAAGCCTGCCTCGTGAGACTCCCGATCCCGGCCGCGTTGCTCCTGCTCTTGTCGGCCTGCTCCCCCGGAGGTGAAGACGCCATGAACCCGACCATCACCGAACAACAGGCGAAGGACAAGGTCGAGCTGTACATCGAGACCGCGCTCTCGGCGCTGCCCGCCACCGCGCGGCGGAAACCGTTCACCCGGAACCGGTCCGAGTGCACCGACCCGACCGACAAAGGTCCTCAGGGCCGCTTCGAGATCTCCGCGACCTACGAAGTGACCGGTCTCGACACGGCGAAGTTCGCCGAATACTTCGATGCCCTCGTCGCGTGGTGGACGGCTCACGATTTCGAGGTACTGACCGATTCCCGGCCGAAAGACCAGTACGTGTTCGTGCGCAACAACGCGGACGCCTTCGACATGTCCGTCCAGGCGAACGACCTCGGCAAGTTCTACGTCGGGGCGACCTCACCGTGCGTCTGGCCGAACGGCACCCCCGAGACCCAAGCCGTCGAAGAGCCCGCCGCCGCCCCGGAACCGGAACCGGAACCGGCGCCGGTCCGCAAGCCGCGCCGCGCCCCCGTCGAGGACGACGACTTCGACCGGACCGACTGGACCGACGGCGGCACCTCCTTCTGACCTCCGGCGAGAGCGTCCCTGTCGGGACCGTTGCGGAAGGACAGCCGGGCACCCTCTCGCTCACTCACGACCACCGACCGCAAGTAGTCCTCTGGTTGCGGTCCTTGCACACGCAACTACCGCAACCAGAGGACTACTTGCACCGGACACCTCACGAGGCCCGGAACCCAGCCGCTGGGAAAACGGCTCGCCCCACGGTCCCCCGGCCTCTACCCTCCGGCCGTGACCGCCGAACTCGCCGCCCCCGCTCAACACGTCGCGCACCGCGGCCGGGGCATCGTGCTCATCCTGCTCGCCGCGCTCTTCTTCGGGACGTCGGGCGTGCTGGGCAAACCGGCGATGCAGGCGGGGATGTCACCGGAGCAGGTCGCGGCGATCCGCATCGGACTGTCGGCGATCGTGCTGCTCGCGCTGGTCGCCGTCTTCCGGCCGAAGCTGCTCAAAGTGACGAAGCGCGAGTGGCCGCTGCTGCTGGCGTACGGCTCGCTCGGCGTGGCGGGCGTCCAGCTCATGTACTTCCTCGCGGCGGGCCGGATCCCGGTCGGGATCGCGATCCTGCTCGAGTTCACCTCGCCGGTGCTGATCGCGCTGTGGGTGCGGTTCGTCCGCCGCGTGCGGCTGCCGAGGGCGATGTGGGCGGGGATCGCGCTGGCGATGACCGGGCTCGTCCTGGTCGCGCAGGTTTGGGAAGGCCTCAGCCTGGACGTCGTCGGGTTGCTCGCCGGGCTCGGCGCGGCCGTCTGTTCGGCGGGGTACTTCCTGCTCGGGGAACGCGGCGTCGCGGACCGGGATCCGCTCGGCATGGTCACCTGGGGGATGACGGTCGGCGCGGTCCTGGTCTGCGCGGTCGCTCCGCCGTGGACGATCCCGTGGGGTGTCCTCGGCACCCCGGCGACGTTCGGGCCGTGGCAGCCGCCGGTGTGGTCGCTGCTGATCGCGCTGGTGCTGATCGCGACCGTCATCGCCTACGCGACGGGGATGGCGGCGCTGCGCCATCTCCCGGCGTCCGTGGCGAGTGTCGTCGGGCTGGTGGAGCCGCTGATCGCCGCGGCCGCCGCCTGGTTGCTGCTGGGCGAGGCGCTCAGCTGGATCCAAGCCGCGGGCGCGGTCGTCCTGCTGACCGGCGCGTACATCGTGCAGCTGAACTCGAACGTGGTCCAGACGGACTCAACCGTTCTGGAGGCCCCGTAGATCGCCGATCTCCTGCTGCTGCGAACGCGAAGTCGTCGCGGCGAGATCGCGGGCGTCGGGGTTGCGGCCGTGCTGGGTTTCGGCGTCGGCGATGCGGACACCCGACTCGCGCTGGCGGATCAGCCGCGCGACGAACTGGCGGTCGAAGTCCTTTCCGGACAGTCCGGCCAGTTCCGCCATGTCACCCGGGCTGATGTAGCCGTCGCGCTGGATGTGTTCGAGGTTCGGGTCGTCCGGAGCGGGCTGGCCCCAGGACTCGATGAGCCCGGAAAGCCGCGCGATCTCCGGTTCGTGCGTGTCGATGACCCGCTTCGCGAGCGCCTTCAGCTGGGCATGGTCCGCGCGGGTTTCCGCCAGGGAAGCCAGATCCACGCCCTGCTGGTGATGCGCGAGGGCCTGCCGCGCGAAGGCGACATCGGCGTCGTTGAACGGAACGGCGGCCTGCTGCGCCAGCGGTGACGACCCGGGCGGCGCCGCCTGCGACTGGGGCGCCTCGCCCGAGCAGCCCGCGAGCACGGCGGCCAGGGCGACGGCAGGCAGGAACCGGAGGACGGCGTGCGGCATCGAAGAGCTCCTCGGAACGCGCGGTGGAGGTGCCTAGGTTCGCAGAGTCCACATCGGCCTGTTCACCGGGGGTTGCGCAAACACTTTTCCTCCGGCTCTTGCGGTGCGACAATCCCGCGATTCACGGCCACTCCGACAGGAGGCAACAGCGAATGGGCGCAGAAACCACCCCGGAACGGACGACCGAGCGGGCGGGCCTGCGCCCGGACCTGCGGCAACGCCACGTCCGGATGATCGCGCTCGGCGGCATCATCGGCGCCAGCCTCTTCATCGGCAGCGGGGCGGTCATCCACACCGTCGGCCCGGCGGCCGTCCTTTCCTACGCCATCGGTGGCCTGATCGTCGTGCTGGTGATGCGGATGCTCGGCGAAATGGCGACGGCCGCGCCGTCGCAGGGCTCCTTCATGGAGTACGCGCGGACCTCGCTCGGTGGCTGGGCGGGTTTCACCGTCGGCTGGCTGTACTGGTACTTCTGGGTCGGCGTGGTCGCGTTCGAGGCCGTCGCCGGGGCGAAGATCCTCCAGACCTGGATTCCCGTTGTGCCGCAGTGGATCTTCTCGCTCGTGCTGATGCTGCTGCTGACCGCGACCAACCTCGCCTCGGCCCGGTCGTTCGGGGAGACGGAGTTCTGGCTCGCGTCGGTCAAGATCGCCACGATCGTGGTGTTCCTCGTGGTGGGCATCCTGTTCGTGCTCGGCGCCTGGCCCGGCGGCTCGTTCTCGGTCGGCAACATCGCGCAGGACGGTTTCCTGGCCAACGGCCCGTTCTCGGTGGTGCACGGCGTGGTGATCGTGATCTTCTCCTACTTCGGCGCGGAGATCGTCACCATCGCCGCCGCCGAATCGCGGGAGCCCGAAACGGCCGTGCGCAAGGCGACCTCGTCGATCGTCTGGCGGGTCATCGTGTTCTACGTCGGTTCGGTGACGTTGCTGGTGATGATCACCGGCTGGCGCGACATCCCGACCACGACGAGCCCGTTCGCCGCCGCTTTCGGCCGGTTCGGCATCCCCGCGGCCGAGACGATCGTCAGCGCGGTGGTGCTCACGGCCGTGCTGTCGGTGCTGAATTCCGGGCTGTACACCGCTTCCCGCATGCTGTTCGCCTTGCACGGCAACGGCTGGGCGCCGAAATGGATCGCGGACACGAACCGGCGTGGCGTGCCGTGGAAGGCGATCCTGGTGTCCACTTCGGTCGGTTACGTCGCCGTGGTGATGAACTTCGTGTCACCGGACAAGATCTTCTACTTCATCATCAACTCCGCGGGCGCTGTCGCGTTGTTCGTCTACGCGATCATCGCCGGCTCGCAGCTCCGGATGCGGCGCCGTCTGGAGGCCGAGGCACCGGAACGGCTGAAACTGCGCATGTGGGGCTACCCGTGGCTGAGCTGGCTGACCCTCGCCGGGACGCTGGCGGTGGTCACGTCGATGCTGTTCGTGGACGCGGACACCCGCGCCCAGCTGTACCTGAGCCTGCTCAGCCTGGCGGTGATCCTCGGCGTCTACTTCATCCAGCGCCGGCGATCCGGCCGAGAGCCCCGTAAAACACCTCCCCGATCTTCGCGGGATCCCGGCTGAGGAAGGCCTGTCCATCGGCGGGCGCGACGAGCTGCCGGAGTTCGGTCTCGTCGGCGTCCGGGCCGATCCCGATGGCGATCAACGGCACCGGGCGGTTCCGGTCGCGCAGCTTTCCCAGCTCGGCCAGCAGGTTCTCGCGGCTGATGCCGCCGGGATCGGTGTTGCGGCCGTCGGTCATCACGATGACCAGGTTCAGCTTCCCCGGCTCCCATTCCTTGTGCGCCAACCGATAGACGTCGAGGACACTGTCGTAGAGCCCGGTCTGCCCGTCGGGGACGGCGCGGACCGCGCGCAACCTGTCGACCACGGTCAGCTGCCGTCCGACCGGCGCCATCGGCAGGATCTCCCGGTAGTCGCGCTCACCGTCCACTTTGGTCGCGAAGGCCAGGAAACGGACCTGTGACGTGGATTTGAACAGGTGCAGGGCGTTCTCCGCCGCTTCCAGCGTGATCTGGAGCCTGGACTTGCCGGTGCCCGGGACCGGCGCGCTCATCGAACCCGAGACGTCGATGAGCACCTGCACCCGGGCGCTCGCGTTCACGCCCGCCCACTGGCTGAGCGCTTTGTCGACCTCGGCGGCGGCCGGGATCTCGGCACTGCGCTGCCCCTGCGCCGCAACGCGCTGATCGGTTTCGGTCAGCCGCAACGCCTGCCCGCCCGGGGCGCGGAGACCGGACCGCGTACTCGTCGCGGCACCGTTGAGCAGCGCCCGCTTCAGCTCCGCGACCGCCTTGCCCTGCTGCGGGGTCGCGCCCGCGATCTCGACGAACGGGTAGTCGAGTGACGGCGACGCGGGTGAGTACGCGGCCACCAGGGCGGCCTCGCCGTCGGAAAGCTCGGCGTTGTGCCGCAGCACCGCGTTCTCCGACGCGGGGAACACCGTCAGCGAAGTGGACGCCGCGTCGAAGGTGTTGGCGGCGAACTTCCGGAGCAAGGCCACGTACGCGCCTGCGGGATCCGAGGCACCCTTCGTGACGTCGCGGAGCGCCTGCAGCGCGGAGACGCCGACGGGGTCGCGAGCGGGATCCGGCATTCCGGCGACGATTCCGGCGCTGCCGAGGACGTCCGGCCAGGTCAGCGTCTTGCGCGGCCAGCCGAGCCCGCTCGCGACGGGTTCCGCGACCGCGAGCACCACCGGCGAACTGGCCACCGACGGCCCCGAGAGCGGGACACCGTTGGCGCGTCGGAGAAACAGCGTCGAGGACGGGATCCAGGCTTGAGGCTTCGGCGCGGTCCCGGACAGCTCCTCCGCCATCTGGAGGGAATCCCGGGGCTGGACGTCGAAAGCGACACAGGCGAGCGCGAGGTCACGGGCGGTCTCGGTGACGGCGGGGGCGATGTCGGGCGACGCGGCGACGACCACCCGCGCGGGCTCGCAGCCGGGATCGGATCGCGCCATGGCCACCGCCACCCAGGTGGCCGCGCCGAGTACGGCCGCCAGCGCGAGCGCCAGCAGCGGGAGCAGCATCCGTCTTCGGGTCCGGGCGGTGGTGTGGCGTCCCATCGACTCTCCCGGTCTGGGGCTCCAAGGGCGTCCGAGGGTACGCCGACCCCACCCCTAGGGGAAGGCTCCGACCTGCGGCGTAGGCGAACCCTACCGAGGCGGGAGGCGCCCGGTGCCGGGTCACGGAACACTTGCCACGTAAGGAAAACACTCGAAACCGGGGGAATCCGTGATGAACCGGCCCACTCGTGCGGAACAGCGCAAAGCCCGCAACGCCCTGTTCGGTCAGGCGATCACGATCGCCTTCGCTCTGCTGATGGCAGCGGCGTCCCGTTAGCTCTTACGCGGCACAAGCCGTCCCTGCGCGACCGGCGAAGCCACCCAGACATACCAGGGAGAAGGCCACGAGTGAGCCTCGTCCGGCTTCTCCACTCGCGCGTAGCCGAAGTCCACGCGGTCTTGGAACTCCGCCTCGGCGAACGTGGTCACCCCGGCGAACATCGCGGCGTTGAAACTGGCGTTCCGGGGAAAAGCCGCCGCGCGGAAGTCGGTCTCACCGGTGAACCACGTTCGCTCGAAGTTCGCGAAGCGCTGGAAGCGGGCTCGCTGGAAGTTCCCGCCGACGATCACGCCGTCGCGGAAGTCCGCGCCGCTGAGGTCACAGTCCGCGAAATCCGGCTCGACGAGCACCGCGTCCTGCAGGTCCAGCTCGTCGACTTCCCAGAATTCGAAGCTCCCCGATCGTCGGAGATGCCTGGTGAGCAAGCCCTGCGCGACGAGCCGGATCTCGAACTCCTGCTCGTCTTCGACCGGGAATCGGAAGGGCCTGCGCAGATAGGTGCAGGTCAGCTCGATGATGTCTTCGCGCGCGTCGGGGTCTTCTCGCCCGTACCGCTCCAGGTCCGTGAAGCTTTCGAGACGCTGCGCGGCGTCCTCGCTGTCCATCTTCTCGACGGCGAGTTCCCACTGATCCCGTCGCAACCCGGTGGCGATCAGCTCGGGCCGCAGCCGCCGGTCGCGGCGAGCGCCCTCGATGAACATCCGCCCCAGATAGACCGCGCCCACCCCGAGCGCGACGCCCGCCAGCGCCCCTATGACGTGCACCCCCACCATCACCATGCGGCGATTATGCGCGAGAACGTCCCGGTACTCGACCGAGTAAGGGGGAAGGCGCGCCGGAAAGCGTGGTCCGGTTGGTCGTGGGGGGGGGGGGGGGGTGTAACCCAACCCCCCCCCCCCGAACCCCCCCAACCCCCCCGGCGCGGCCACCCTTTTTTCCGAAAGCACGTGCAGGCCCCCTTCTTTGGGCCCAATGGAAGAAGGGGGGA
>NZ_JBVILA010000020.1:89153-109722 GCF_055580625.1 Amycolatopsis sp. NPDC031561
CGGGGGGGGGGGGGGGGGGGGGGGGGGGGGGGGGGGGGGGGGGTGGGGGGGGGGGGGTGGGGGGGTGTGTTTTTCCCCCCCCCCCCCCCCCCCCCCCCACGACCCGCTAGACGGGAATGACCGTCGGCACGATCATCGGACGGCGCCGGTAGGTGTCGGCGACCCAGCGGCCGACGACGCGGCGCACGGCCTGCGCGATGCGGTGCGTGTCGGTGATGCCCTCGGCCTCGGTCCTGGCGAGTTCCATCTCCACCATCGGGAGCACGGCGTCGAGTGCCTTGGGATCGTCGGAGAACCCGCGCCCGGACACCGTCGGCTTGGTGACCGCGCGGCCGGTGCTGGTGTCGACGGCGACTGTGATGGCAATGAAGCCGCCCTCGCCGAGCACGAGCCTGTCGGACAGGGTCGACTCGCCGACGTCGCCGACCGAGAGGCCGTCGACGTACACGTGCCCGACCTCGACCCGGCCGGTGCGCGAAGCCTTGCCGTCGACGAGGTCGACCACGACGCCGTCCTCGGCGATGACCACGTTCTCCGGCGCGACGCCGGTGCGCACGGCCAGTTCACCGTTGGCACGCAGGTGCTTCCACTCGCCGTGCACCGGCATGACGTTGCTGGGGCGCACCGCGTTGTACAGGTACAGCAGCTCGCCCGCCGACGCGTGGCCGGACACGTGCACCTTGGCGTTGCCCTGGTGCACGACGTTCGCGCCGAGCCGGGTGAGGCCGTTGACGACACCGAAGACGGCCGTCTCGTTGCCGGGGATCATCGAGCTGGCGAGCACGACGGTGTCCCCCGCGCGGATCGAGATCTGCCGGTGCTCGCCGCGCGCCATGCGTGAAAGCGCCGACAGCGGCTCGCCCTGCGAACCGGTCGACACGAACAGCACCTTGCTCTCGGGCAGGTCACTGGCCTGGTCGAGGTTGACCAGCAGGCCGTCGGGCACGTTCAGCAGGCCGAGGTCGGCGGCGATGCCCATGTTCCGGACCATCGACCGGCCGACGAAGGCGACCCGGCGGCCGTGCCGCACGGCGGCGTCGAGCACCTGCTGGACGCGGTGCACGTGGCTCGCGAAGCAGGCGACGATGACGCGCTGGCCGACCTTGCGGACGACGTCGTCGAGCACCGGGCCGATGTCGCGTTCCGGCATGACGAACCCGGGCACCTCGGCGTTGGTCGAGTCGACGCAGAACAGGTCCACGCCCTCGTCGCCGAGCCGGGAGAACCCGGCGAGGTCGGTCAGCCTGCCGTCGAGCGGAAGCTGGTCGAGCTTGATGTCACCGGTGTGCAGCACGACCCCCGCCGGCGTGCGGATGGCCACCGCGAGCGCGTCCGGGATCGAGTGGTTGACCGCGAAGAACTCGAGGTCGAAGGCGCCGACCGTGCGGCGCTCCCCCTCGCGGACCTCGATCAGGTTCGGCCGCTGGCGGTGCTCCTTGGCCTTGGCCGCGAGCAGCGCGTTCGTGAACCGCGAACCGTAGATCTTCAGGTCGGGGAAGAGCCGCAGCAGGAACGGGACGGCGCCGATGTGGTCCTCGTGCCCGTGGGTGAGGACGAGGCCGTCGATGTCCTCGAGGCGGTCTTCGATCGCGCGGAAGTCGGGCAGGATCAGGTCGACGCCGGGCTGGTCGTCTTCGGGGAAGAGGACTCCGCAGTCGACGATCAGCAGACGGCCGCCGAATTCGAAGACGGTCATGTTGCGGCCGACTTCGCCGATCCCGCCGAGCGCCACGACGCGCAAGGCGCCTTCGGGCAGCGCGGGCGGCGGGGTGGTCGGTCCGGGTCCGGTTGACAATGAACTCACCGAGGCATGGTCCCTACGCTGGTATGTGAGGTCGGCGCCGTATAGGCCGCCGCTGAATCTGCTTGTGCCACCCGAGCACCATGCCAGTCACTGGCGGCGCTTTCACCGAGCGGCACGCCACCCTGGGCGAGATCGGCTGAAATCGCCTGGAGCTGCTCGTCGCTCGCGGCCACGATGGGCAGCCGCGGGTCTCCGATGTCGAAACCGCGAAGTCGCAGGGCGGCCTTCGAGAACGCGACACCGCCGACACGGGACATAGCCCGCAGAACGGGCAGCATGCCGCGGTGGTTGGTGCGCGCGGTGGAGGTGTCGCCGGATTCGTAGGCGTCCATCATGCCGCGGATCCGGCCCGCCACGACGTGCCCGATCACGCTGACCACGCCCGCGCCGCCGACGGCGACCCACGGCAGGTTGAGGCCGTCGTCACCGGAGTAGTAGGCGAGCTGCGAGTTCGCGATGACCTCGGAGCCGGCGATCAGGTCGCCCTTGGCGTCCTTGACCGCGAGGATGCGCGGATGCTCGGCGAGCCGCAGCAGCGTGTCGACCTCGATGGGGACGATCGAGCGCGGCGGGATGTCGTAGAGCATCACGGGCAGGCCGGAGGCGTCGGCGACCGTGGTGAAGTGCGCGTAGAGCCCGGCCTGGCTGGGCCGCGAGTAGTACGGGGTGACGACGAGGATGCCGTGGGCGCCCGCCGCTTCGGCCTGCTTCGCCTGCTCGACGCTGTGCGCGGTGTTGTTCGTGCCCGCCCCGGCGACGATCGTCGCGCGATCACCGACGGCTTCGACGACGGCACGGACCAGTTCGACCTTTTCGGCGTCCGTCGTGGTCGGGCTTTCGCCGGTCGTGCCGTTCACGACAAGACCGTCGTTGCCCAGATCCACGAGGTGTTCGGCCAGCTCCTGCGCCCGCTTCAGGTCCAGCGCGCCGTCGGCGTCGAAGGGGGTGGCCATCGCGGTGAGCACGCGCCCGAACGGTCTTCCCGGCGCTGCGGTGGGTGGAGTGGACATGGTGTGAAGGTACCTCCTGCGCCCGCCGAACCCCTTGCCGACGTGGTCGTTCCCTACGAATGCGGGAGATTTTCCGTGGTTGGGGCGAACTCGGCGCAAACTCTCTGTGACCTATTTGACCTTGGTGGTGATTTGCGAGGTGAGCTGCCCGCCGTCGGTCTTGGCGAGCAGGCAGAGATAGCCACGTGAGTACTTGGTGGCTTCCTCGCTCAGCGGCCGGTTCCACTCCGCCTCGGTCGGGACGACGGCCCGCCAGTAGAGCCCCGACCGCTGCTGGGCGGGCACCACGTCCGAGTTGAAGGTGGCCGAACACACCGCTTCGGCGATGCCATTCACCACTTCTGCACCGGGATACGCGACGACCTGGGCGTCATCGTCGCTCGCCGACTCGACGGCCAGCAGGTCACCCTTGGTGTAGATCTCGACCAGGTGGTTCTTGGTGCAGGTGCCGCTGGTCTCGCTGTTCATCGTGACGTTGTCCGCGAGCGGGACGTTGTAGCAGTCCCCGGACAGATCGATCTTGAGCTGGCCGTTGATGCCATAGGTCAGCGTGGGCTGCGCCTGCTTGCTCACTTCGGGCGCGACCATCCAGCGGCCGAGGAAGATCCCGCCGACCAGCGCGCCGATCACGGCGACCGCGGCCAGGCTGAGCCACAGCGGCCGGAGGTTGCGCTTCGCCGGGGCGGGTGCGAGCCGGGTCATCGGCTGGCCGGGGTGCAGCATCGCCGTGCCGCCCGAGGGCGGGGTCGGCTGGGCCTGCACGCCCTGCGCGGCCGAGAGCAGGCTGCCCACCTGGTCGTACGACATCCGCGCTTCGGGTTTGGTGACCAGCAGGCCGAGGATCGCGGCGGCCAGCGGGCCCTGGACCCTGGTCAGGTACGGCGCCTCGGTCATGATCGCGTGCAGCGTGGCCGCGGTGGTCGACCGTTCGAACGCGACGATGCCCTCGGCGGCGAAGAACAGCGTCGTGCCCAGCGACCAGAGGTCGGATTCGGGCATCGCGTCGCGGCCTTCGACCCGTTCCGGCGCCATGAACGCGGGCGAGCCGACGATCATGCCGCTGGTGGTCAGGCGCGGGTCGTCGGCGGCGTGGGCGATGCCGAAGTCGGTGAGCTTCACCCGGCCGTCCGGCGCGACCATGATGTTCGCGGGTTTGACGTCGCGGTGCACGATCCCGGCGGCGTGCGCGGCCCGCAGCGCGGACAGCACCCGCTCCCCCACCAGCGCGATCTGCTGGGCGGGCAGGGGCCCGCGCTCGCGGACCAGATCGGCCAGCGTCGGCGCCTCGACCAGCTCCATCACGATGTACGTGGCGCTGTTCTCGGTGACGACGTCGAACACGGTGACCACGGCCGGGTCGTTGAGGCGCCCGGCGGAGCGGACCTCGCGCAGCATCCGCTCCGTGAGCACCGAGGCGTCCTCGGGAGCGTTCGGGAACTTCAGCTCCTTGATCGCCACCTGGCGGCCGATCACCTGGTCCTGGGCGCGCCAGACGATCCCCATCCCGCCGCGGCCGAGCTCGCCCAGCAGGGCGTATCGGCCGGCGACGATCCGCGCGCCGGCGGCCTGATACGTCTGCTGGGGCGGCCCGTACGGACGGGTCTGTTCGTCGGTCAAGGTTCGGTGCTCCTTCGGTTCGCGCAGGATGCTAACTCGGACCCGTTCGCGCCCCGAAAGGTTCCTTCTCCCCGCTTCTGGATCAGACCGTGACCTCGTGCCCGGATTCCCGGAGGGCCTTCACCGCGCGTTCCAGCTCGGGGGCCCGGACCAGCACGTGGTCGGTGTCGAATGTGGAGATCGAGAACAGCGCCACCCCGGCGGCGGCCAGTTCGCTCGACAGCGCCGCGATGATGCCGGTCAGCGTGAAGGCCAGCGGTCCGCGGACCGACAGGAGCCGCCAGGCGTCCTCGACCGTGGCCCCGGCGGGCGCGAGGCCCGCCGGGCAGATCACCGACAGCTCCTCCGGCGTCCGCGTGATGGAGATCAGCACGGGCTCGCCGGGGTCGAGCAGATTCGCCGGAATCGCCGCGTCCGGGGCGAGGCGGGCGACCGCGTACTCACCGGGCCGGACGTCGATCGCGAGTCGTCGCATCAGCCCTCGAGAACCTTCGGGCTGGACGCGACCTCGGTGCCGTCGGGCAGCGCGGAGATGGTGAAGTCCGCGAACACGTTGCCCGAGGCCTTCTGCAGCTCACGCAGGCAGTCGATGGCCAGGGCGCGGATCTCGACGTCGGCGTGCTCGGTGGCGCGCATCGCGATGAAGTGGCGCCAGGCGCGGTAGTTGCCGGTGACCACGATGCGGGTCTCGGTCGCGTTCGGCAGCACGGCGCGGGCGGCCTGGCGGGCCTGCTTGCGGCGCAGGGTCGCGCTCGGCACGTCGGCGAACTTCTCCTCCAGCCCGGCGAGCAGCTCGGTGTAGGCGTCGACGGCGGCCTGCGAGGCGGCGAGGAACTTCGCGTGCAGCTCCGGGTCCTGCGCGATGACGTCGGGCTCGACGAACGCGGCGTCGCGCTCCGGGACGTAGCGCTGCGAGAGCTGCGAGTACGAGAAGTGCCGGTGACGGATGAGCTCGTGCGTCAGCGACCGGGAGATGCCGGTGATGTAGAAGCTGACGGACCCGTGCTCCAGCACCGACAGGTGGCCGACGTCGATGATGTGCTCGAGGTACCCGGCGTTGGTGGCCGTCTTCGGGTTCGGCTTCTTCCAGGACTGGTAGCAGGCCCGGCCCGCGAATTCGGCCAGCGCCTCACCACCGTCGGCGTCGGTCGACCACGGTACGTCCGACGGAGGGAAGAACTCCGTCTTCGCGATCAGTTGAACCTTGGGTGACACGGTCTCGGCCACGTTCGCACTCCCTTTCGACCCCTGCTCCACGACTCCGGGCAGCGTAACCGCAGCCCTCTCTGACACCCCGGCGACATCACGGTGACACCATCGACTCCTTGACTGACATCAGAAGTGACGTCATAGTGGTGTCATGGATCTGACGCCGTACATCACAAGCCTTCGCGAGGACCTCGCGAACACGGCTTCGGCCGGCGACGAGCAGACGCGGCGCGCTGCCGCGCTGCTGTCGTCGGCACTGGAGCCGGCCGCCCGGCTGACCATCATGAACGCCCTAGCCGATCTGGCCGCCGAAGTGACCTCGGCGCTGCCGGGACACGTCGTCGACGTCCGGCTCGACGGCCGCGACGTGCGCGTCGTCGTCACCGGCTCCGGCGAGAACGCCGAGCAGTCCCCGCCCCGCCACGAGACGCCGCGGGAGACCCCGCGCGCCCCCAAGGTCGACACGGGCGACATCACCCGGATCACGCTACGCCTGTTCGAGCAGGTCAAAGGCCAGGCGGAAGCCGCAGCCGCCTCTCAGGGCGTTTCGCTGAACACGTTCGTCTCGCAGGCCGTCCAGGGGGCGCTGGGCAAGAGCGGAAGCGAGCACTGGCAGTACAAGCAGAAGCCGGGCGGCGGTGCCGGTTCGCACCTGCACGGCTGGGTCCAGGGCTGAGGGGGACGGAAATGACCGAGGAAAACATTCCCGCCGGTGAAGAGGCCGTGCGTGTCGAAGAGTTCGAGGCCGAGGGCCCGATCGAGATCGACGTGAGCGTGGCCATCGGCCGGGTGACCATCGAACTGACCGACGAGAGCGGTGTCCACGCCGAGGTCCGCCGCGACGGCGGCGAGCAGCAGCCGTGGGTGGACGGGATGACGAGCCTGCTCAGCTGGGTCGGGGAACGCTTCGGCGACCAGCTCGGCGCCGACCCGCGGACGTCGGTGGGTGACGCACTGGCGCAGACGCGGATCGAGAAGGTCGGCAACCGGCTGGTCGTCCAGGCCCCGAAGGCATGGCAGCTGAAGAACGTCCCGCTCGCCGTGACCGTCCGGGCACCCGCCGGTTCGCATCTCGAGGTGCGGGCCGGGGCGGCCGACGTCACGGTGACCGGTTCCGCCGGCCGGGCCGACATCCTGACCGGCTCCGGCGACGTCGGCCTGGAGCGCGCCGACGGTTCGGCGATCGTCCGCACCGGCACCGGCGCCATCAAACTCGGGCCGACCCTGTCCGGTCTGCAGTTGCGCACCGGCAGCGGCTCCGTCGAAGCGTCGTCGGTGAGCGGTTCGGCCACGGTCGCGACCGGCACCGGCGACGTCTGGCTCGGCGAGGTCGCGGGCGAGGTCCTGGCGCGCACCGGCAGCGGCGACCTCTCGGTGGCGGACGCCGCCTCCGGATCGCTGGAGCTGACCACCGGTTCGGGCGAGGTCCGGGTCGGGATCCGCGGCGGTGTCGCCGCCGAGATCGACCTTTCGTCGACGACGGGGTCGGTGTCGAGCGAGCTGGATGTCGCGGAGAGCGCGCCTTCGGAGGTCTCGCTGAAGGTTCGGGCGCGGACCGGGACCGGCGACGCGGTGGTGACCAGCGCGGCCAGGTGAGGTCGCGGACTGCAGGGGGATCGAGGGACCTTTGCTCTCACTTTTCCACGGGGGTGGGAGCGAAGGTCCCTTGCTCGTTTCGGGGTCGTGGCCGAGGGTCAGGGCTCCGGGGATGTCATGAAAGGGGCTTTCAGGACATTTTTCGTCCTGAAAGCCCCTTTCATGACACCTGGAGGCGGAACGTCTGAAGCGAGGCTCAGCGCACGAGGCGCGAGAGCACGGGAGCGAGGTCGCCCCGCTCCCCCACCACGACCCCGTCCAGCCCCTGCCATTCCGCCATCAGCCGCAGTTCCCCCGCCAGCTCGCTCGCCACCCGCGCGACGTCCACGCCGGGCTCAGCGAAGGCGCCCTGGACGCGAAGCACCCCGGCGGCCCGATCGCATTTGAGGTCCACGCGACCGACGAGTTCGCCGTCGAGCAGGAACGGGAACACGTAGTACCCGTAGATCCGCTTCGGCTCGGGAACGTAGATCTCGATGCGGTAGAAGAAGTCGAAGATGCGCTCGGTCCGGGCGCGTTCCCAGATCAGCGGGTCGAACGGCGACAGCAGCGCGCGGCCGGTGACCGTGCGAGGTGCCTTCGCCGCGACGTGCCGGTACGCCGGCGCGGGCCAGCCGTCCACGGTCACCGGTTCCAGCACGCCCGCGTCGACCAGTTCGGCCACCGCCCGCTTGCTGACGTCGGGGCCGAGCCGGTAGTAGTCCCGCAGGTCCGGCTCGGTGCCGATGCCCAGCGCGACGGCCGCGCGGGTGATCAGCGCGCGGGCGCCTTCCTCCGGGCTCACCCGCAGCGACAGGATCTCCGGCGGCACGACGCGTTCGGTCAGGTCGTACAGCCGCTCGAACGACTTCCGGGTGCCGGTGGTCAGCTGTCCCATGCCGAAAAGCCACTCGCAGGCCTTCTTGACCTCCGACCGCTCCCACCACGAGCCGGGCTTGTAACCGCCCGACCCGCTCTCCAGCGCGCGCTCGATGCCGCCCGCGCCGATCGGCCCCCGCTCCTTGACCACGGCGAGGATGTCGTCCACCAGCTGCGGCGTCTGCTCCAACACGCGTGCGTAGTTCGTCCACCAGCCCATGCGCTTGGCACCGGACCGCAGGAGCGGCCAGTCCGCCACCGGCAGCAGACTCGCCTCGTGCGCCCAGGATTCGACCAGCATCCGGGGCTTACGGGCGGAATGCGACCAGGCCGCGTCGTCCACCAGCGAAGGTTCGTACGCGCCGAGCCGGGAGAAGATCGGCATGTAGTGCGCGCGGACCGCGACGTTCACCGAATCCAGCTGCAGCAACTGGGTTCGCGACAACACGCGCTGCAGATGCCGTCTGCTCACCGCGCCACTGGGACGCGCGTCGGCGAACCCTTGCGCGGCCAGGGCGATCCGGCGTGCGACCGGCCCGCTGATGGTCGTAGTGCTCATCTCCCGCATGGTGCCATCCGCCACCGACAGTTTCCGGCGACCTACTAAGTTCTCCCCATGGCCGCCGCCGAAGTCCGCCCAGCAATCGTTTCCGACGCCCCCGAGATCGCCCGCATCCAACGCGACACCTGGCGAAGCGCATACACGGAGCTGCTCGGCGAAGCGGCTGTCGCCGAGCTCGACGTCGTGGAGCTCGAGAAGACCTGGGCCGAAACGATCGAGTACCCGGGCACGCGCGTTTTCCTCGCCACCGAAGGCGAGTTCACCGTCGGCTTCTGCGTCGCGGGAAGGGCGCCGGAGGGCGAAGTGGCCGCCGCCGACGGATCGCTGCCCGACGACGCCTCGACGACGGCGCTCGTCGCCTCGCTGCTGGTCGAACCGCGCTGGGGACGGCGCGGGCACGCGGGACGGCTGCTCGCGAACGCGTCCACCTGGCTGCGCGAGGACGGCGCCACACGCGGGATCAGCTGGGTCGCCCAGACCGATCACGCGTCACTGGGCTTCTTCCGCCGCGCGGGCTGGTCGCCCGACGGAACCGTCCGCATCCTCGACACCGGAAGCACGAACGTGCGCGAAGTCCGGCTCACCGGCACCCTCGCCCTCGAGCTCACTCCCTGACTTCGCGAACACGACCCAGCGCATCACCGAGTACATGAAGACGCCTTCGCAGGCCCCGGCGATCAGCCGCGACAGGCGGTAGTCGACGCCTAACGCGGCAAGTCCCGCGCCGACGCCGAGCAGGAACGCCAGGTAGTTGACGACGATCGCGACGACGTACAAAGCCGCCTGCCTGCCGACGGGCGCGTGCGAGCGGAAGTTCATGCTGCGGTTCAGCACGAAGCTCAGCCCGAACGCCGTCGCGTACGCGAGCGTGATCGCCAGCCACACCGGCAGGCCGAGCCAGCCGCGAAGCAGCACGAGCAGAAGCAGGTCGACCCCGAAGGTGAACCCGTTGATGAGCGCGAAACCGAGGAAACTCGGCGCCACCAGCCGGGAAAGCCCGAAGGGGAGGCGCCGGACCACGGCCGCGCAGAAGTCGGCGAAGCGATCCGCGAAACCCTTACCGCGGACCGCGTCGTGCACGTCGGCCACGCACCCAGGATGGCAGCGCCAGGTGGCCGCGAGCCGACGGTCAGGTGATCTTCTGGTGCGCACCCGAAGCCGGTAACGGGGGCTGGCCCCAGTGCGACCCGTATTTCAGCTGATAACTTGGAGAAGACGAAGATAACGGGGAGGCAACGATGGTGGGCTGGTTGCTCCTGTCGTTCGGCGTCGCCTTCGGTTCCGCGATCCTCCCCATCGTCAGCATCGAGATGTTCCTCATCGGCCTGTGCGCGAGCGAACCGACGCTGCCGTGGCTACTGCTCGGCGCCGTCGTCGCGGCCGGTCAGGTCGGCGGGAAGACGCTCTACTATCTCGCCGCGAAGGGCACGATCAAGCTGCCGAAACCCCTGCACGACCGGCTGCACCGGGAGCGGCCGCCCACCCCGCGCCGGGAAAGATGGCGGGCCCGCACCAAGAAGATGCGCGCCCGGCTCGACGCCCTTCGCGAGCGCTGTCACCGGCATCCGCACTGGATGGCGGGCACCTACGGGGTGAGCTCGGTCGTCGGGCTGCCGCCGTACATGGCCACGAGCGTGCTCGCGGGGCTGGTGAAGATGCCGCTGGCGAGCTTCCTGGCCACCGGATTCCTGGGCCGCTGGCTGCGGTTCAGCCTGCTGGCCGCCTCCCCCGCCCTGTTCGCGGGCTGGTTCCACTACTGAACCGCCCGCAAGTAGTCCTCTAGTTGCGGGACGTCGCTTCCAGCTCGACGGCGCGCCGCATCGTGGCGCGGGCCCGTTTCCGGTCTCCGGCGATCTCGTACGCGTAAGCCAGCCGGTACCAGACGCGCCAGTTCTCCTGGTCCGCCTCGACCTCGGCCCGGCGCTCGTCGAACCAGGCGTCCGCGGCGTCGCGATCCACCCGGCCCGAAGGCCGCCGGGGCAGATCGGACACGTCGGGCAGGCCGCCTTCTTCGTCCAGCCGCCGTGAAAGCCGCTGGATCTGGACGCCGGAACGCCAGGTGGTCACGATGATCCAGATCCCGAGCAGCGGCAGCAGCAGGACACCGATGCCGAAGATCACCGGCACCGTCTCGCCGGTGCCCAGCAGCGCGATCCCGCGGCCTGCCAGCAGCACGACGTAGATCGCGAGCGCCGCCGTCATCACCAGCGCGAAATTGCGGGCCCTCACAGGTCGAGGATGTTCTCGAGACCGACCGTCAGGCCGGGCCGCGTGAGCACCGAGCGCACGCCGAGCAGCACCCCCGGCATGAACGACGTGCGGTGCAGCGAGTCGTGCCGGATGGTGAGGGTCTCCCCCTCGCCGCCGAACAGGATCTCCTCGTGCGCCACCAGGCCGGGCAGCCGGACGGAGTGCACGCGGACGTTCTCGACGAGCGCGCCGCGGGCACCGTCCACTTCGGACGTCGTGGCGTCGTCGCCCGGTTCGAGCCCGGCTTCCGCGCGGGCCTCGCCGATCAGCCGGGCGGTGTGCGCGGCGGTGCCGGACGGTGCGTCGGCCTTGCGGTTGTGGTGCAGTTCGATGACTTCGGCCGAGTTGTAGAACCGTGCCGCCTGCTGGGCGAAGCGCATCGCCAGCACCGCGCCGAGGGCGAAGTTCGGCGCGATGAGGACGCCGAGCGACGGGTCGGCGTCGAGCCACGAGCGCAGCTTCTCCAGCCGCTCCCCGCTGAACCCGGTGGTCCCGACGACCGCGTGGATCCCGTTTCCGGTCAGGAACTCCAGGTTGTCCATCACCGCGTCGGGATGGGTGAAGTCGACGACGACCTGTGCCTGCTTGAGCGCCGAGAAGTCGTCACCGGCGTCGAGCGCGGCGACGAGTTCCATGTCGTCGGCGCCCTTGACGGCGTTGACCACTTCCTGGCCCATCCGGCCGCGTGCGCCCAGCACGCCGACGCGAATTCCAGCGGTCATGATGCGATCACCTCGTGCAGATCGTCCGGAAGGTCGTCGGCGTGAGCGTACGGCCCGACCACCGCCGCCGCCGACACGCCACCAGGGCGGTGCAGCAGAGTGCGAGCGAGCGCACAGACCTCTTCGGTGGTGACGGCGTCGATCCGCGCCACCGTGTCGTCGACGCCGAGATACCGGCCGTAGTTCAGTTCGTTCTTGCCGATCCGCGACATCCGCGACGAGGTGTCCTCGAGACCGAGCACGAGCCCGCCCCGCAACTGCCCCTTGGCGCGCGCGACCTCGGCTTCGCTCAGCCCGTCCTTGCCGACGAGTTCGAGCACCTCGCGGATCACTCCGGCGACCTCGCCGAGCTTCTCCGGCTGACAACCCGCGTACACGGCCATGTGCCCGGCGTCGGCGTAGCTCGCGACGGACGAGTACACCTGGTACGCCAGCCCGCGCTTCTCGCGGACCTCCTGGAACAGGCGCGAACTCATCCCGCCGCCGAGCGCGGCGTTGAGCACCGACTGCGCGAACCGCCGTTCGTCGTGGCGCGGCAGCGACCGCAGACCGAGCATCACGTGCGCCTGCTCGGTGTCGTCGGTGTGCAGCGCGAGTTTCGGCGCCAGCACGATCCGCGCCCGCCCGGTGCGCGGCGGCACCGGTGTCGCCGTCCCGGTCAGCCGGTTCCGCAAAGCCTTGCGCACCAAGCGAAGTACCTGACCGTGCTCGATATTCCCGGCGACCGCGAGCACCATCCGCGGCAGCGTGTAGCGGCGCCGGTAGAACCCCCGCAACGCCGACGCGGACATCTCGATGATGGACTTCTCGCTGCCCAGCACCGGACGGCCCAGCGCGTGATCGCCCAGGATCGCGCCGACGAACGTCTCGTGCAGCAGGTCTTCGGGGTCGTCGTCGCGCATCGAGATCTCTTCGAGCACGACACTGCGCTCGGTCTCGACGTCCTTGTCCGTGCACAGCGCCTCGAACACGACGTCGGTGACGAGGTCCATCGCGAGCGGCAAGTCCTCGTCGAGCACCTGCGCGTAGTAGCAGGTGTGTTCCTTCGCGGTGAACGCGTTGAACTCCCCGCCGACCGCGTCGATCTCCTCGGCGATCTGGGTGGCGTCACGGTTCGTGGTGCCCTTGAACAGCAGGTGTTCGAGGTAGTGCGCCGCGCCCTCGACCGACGACGGCTCGTCCCGCGATCCGACGCCGACCCACAGCCCGACCGTCACCGACCGGGAGGCGGGAACGTGCTCGGTGATGACCCTGAGGCCACCGGCCAGCACGCTGCGCTTGACCACCGCGCCGTCCGAAGTGGACTCGAGGGTGCGGGTGCTGCCGACGGGCTGTTCGTGCCCGGAAACCTGACGAGCCAACGGATCCCTTACTCACATGTCATGAAAGGGTCGTTCAGGACGAAAAATGTCCTGAACGACCCTTTCATGACGTTTCACAACGTACGCTGCCGGTCCTACTGAGCGTCGGCCTTCGGAGCGTCGGCGCTCTCAGCGGGCTTCTCGGCCGCGGCGGCGTCTTCCTCCTGGACCACGATCAGGCTGATCTTGCCGCGGTTGTCGATGTCGGCGATCTCGACGCGGAGCTTGTCGCCCACGTTGACCACGTCTTCGACCTTGGCGATCCGCTTGCCGTTGCCCAGCTTGGAGATGTGCACCAGGCCGTCCTTGCCCGGCAGCAGCGAGACGAACGCGCCGAACGCGGCCGTCTTCACCACGGTGCCGAGGAAGCGCTCGCCGACCTTGGGCAGCTGCGGGTTGGCGATGGCGTTGATCAGGTCGATCGCCGCCTCCGCCGACGGGCCGTCGGCCGCACCCACGTAGATCGTGCCGTCGTCCTCGATGGAGATGTCGGCGCCGGTCTCCTCGGTGATCGAGTTGATCATCTTGCCCTTCGGGCCGATGACCTCGCCGATCTTGTCCACCGGGATCTTCACGCTGGTGACGCGCGGGGCGAACGGGCTCATCTCGTCCGGGCCGTCGATCGCCTCGGCGATGACCTCCAGGATGGTGAGGCGAGCGTCCTTCGCCTGCTTCAGCGCGGCCGCGAGGACCTCCGACGGGATGCCGTCGAGCTTCGTGTCGAGCTGAAGCGCGGTGATGATCTCCTTGGTGCCGGCGACCTTGAAGTCCATGTCACCCATGGCGTCTTCGGCACCGAGGATGTCGGTCAGCGCGACGTAGCGGGTCTCGCCGTCGACCTCGTCGGAGATGAGGCCCATGGCGATGCCGGCGACCGGCGCCTTCAGCGGGACACCCGCGTTCAGCAGCCCCATGGTCGACGCGCAGACCGAGCCCATCGAGGTGGAGCCGTTGGAGCCCAGCGCCTCGGAGACCTGGCGGATCGCGTACGGGAACTCGTCACGCTTCGGCAGGACCGGGACCAGGGCGCGCTCGGCGAGCATGCCGTGGCCGATCTCGCGCCGCTTCGGCGAACCGACACGGCCGGTCTCGCCGGTGGAGAACGGCGGGAAGTTGTAGTGGTGCAGGTAGCGCTTGTGCGTCTCCGGGGAGAGCGAGTCGATCTGCTGCTCCATGCGGAGCATGTTCAGCGTGGTGACGCCCAGGATCTGCGTTTCTCCACGCTCAAACAGCGCCGACCCGTGCGCCCGCGGGATCACGGCGACCTCGGCGGCGAGCGACCGGATGTCGGTCAGGCCGCGGCCGTCCATGCGGACCTTGTCCGTGAGGACGCGCTTGCGCATGATCTTCTTCGACAGGGCCTTGAAGGCCGCGCCGATCTCCTTCTCACGGCCCTGGAAGGCTTCGCCCTCGCCCAGGCCGATCTTCTCCAGCACGGCGGCCTTGACCTGGTCCGTCGCGCTGTCGCGGTCCTGCTTGCCCGCGATGGTCAGGGCGTTCGCGAGGTCGTCGGTCGCGATGGCGGCGACG
Organism: Amycolatopsis sp. NPDC031561; assembly: GCF_055580625.1. NCBI lineage: Bacteria > Bacillati > Actinomycetota > Actinomycetes > Pseudonocardiales > Pseudonocardiaceae > Amycolatopsis > Amycolatopsis sp. NPDC031561. The sequence goes on from NZ_JBVILA010000020.1 coordinate 103,673, forward strand.
GCGTCGAAGGCGTCCTGCTCGAAGGCGAGGAAGACCGGGAACTCGCCGGTCGGCTTGGCGGCGACGTCGGCCAGCTCTTGCTGTGCGAGACAGAGCACCTTGATGAACGGCTTCGAGGCCTCGAGGCCCTCGGCGACGGCGATCTCGTCCGGCGCCTTGCCGCCACCGGCGATCAGGTCGAGCGTCTTGTCGGTGGCCTCGGCCTCGACCATCATGATCGCGACGTCGTCACCGACGATGCGGCCGGCGACCACCATGTTGAAGGTGGCCTCTTCCAGCTGCTTCCAGGTCGGGAACGCGACCCACTGGCCCTCGATCAGCGCGACGCGGACGCCGCCGACCGGGCCCGAGAACGGCAGGCCGGCGATCTGGGTCGAGGCCGAAGCCGCGTTGATCGCGAGCACGTCGTACGGGTCGTCCGGGTTGAGGCTCTGGACGGTGATGACGACCTGGATCTCGTTGCGGAGACCGTCGGTGAACGACGGGCGCAGCGGCCGGTCGATCAGGCGGCAGGTCAGGATCGCGTCGGTCGACGGGCGACCCTCGCGACGGAAGAACGCGCCGGGGATGCGTCCGGCGGCGTACATCCGCTCCTCGACGTCCACGGTCAGCGGGAAGAAGTCGAAGTGGTCCTTCGGGTGCTTCGACGCGGTGGTCGCCGAGAGCAGCATGGTCTCTTCGTCGAGGTACGCGACGACGGCGCCGGCGGCCTGACGGGCCAGGCGGCCGGTCTCGAAGCGGACGGTGCGGGTGCCGAAACGGCCGTTGTCGATCACGGCTTCGGTTTCGTGCACGGTGACTCCGGTGGAGTCGGTCATAGGGTGTATCTCCTCTTTTGATCCTCTGTAACGGCGCGAGTCTCCCACCCTGGGACCTGTTTCGCCTGCGGACGCTCGAGGAGTGAGGCCGGTCTTCGATCGAAGCCCCCGGGCCGTTGCCCGGGAACCACTACCGAGGACCGGCGGACGGGTTCCTCGTGCGCGCTCGCGCCTTCTGTTCTTAGACCGAGGGGGAGCGACCGTCGTGGTCACTCCCCCTCGGGTTCAAGCTATCGGCGGAGGCCGAGACGCTGGATCAGCGCACGGTAACGCTCGATGTCCACCTTCATCACGTAGTTCAGCAGCCGGCGGCGACGGCCGACCAGCAGCAGGAGCCCGCGACGGGAGTGGTGGTCGTGCTTGTGAGCCTTGAGGTGCTCGGTGAGGCCGACGATGCGCTTGGTCAGCAGCGCGACCTGGGCCTCGGGGGATCCGGTGTCCGAGTCGTGCACGCCGTACTCGGCGAGGATCGACTTCTTCTCTTCGGTGGACAAAGCCACAGTGGTGCTCCTAGATATTCTGTGCCGTGCGGCCCGGACGATCGATCACGCCGGGTGAGACGGTCACGGCCGCCACGGACTGCAGCCGGACCCGATCGTCGAGGTTACCAGCCCCGTGATCAGCGGCTTCAGGCGCGGGCGTGGTGGAACTCGTACGACCGGATCACCCGGTAGTGCGAAACATCCTGCTCGCGGTCACTGCGGATCAGCACGGCTTCGGTCGCCGTCCAAGTTCTGCTGGTGAACCCGGCCAGCCGCTCCACCCACGCGCTCGCGGCTTCCGGCCGGTCGCGGGGGAAGCGGGCCAGTGTCAGGTGGGCCACATAGGGCCTGCCTTCACTCTCCGCGCCGGCCTTCAGGGCCAGCTCGTGGAGCCCGGTTCCGGACACACTCAACCACAGCACCCCGGGGAATGTCGCGGCCTTTTCCAGCCGGACGTCGATCGGGCCCGCGTCCGCCAGCCGTCCGGCGAGCCGGTCGCCCCGGCCGTCCGCGTCGTCCTCGCCGTAGAAACCGAGGGTGACGTGCCAATGTTCCCGCCGCGACCAGCGCAGATCGCCGCCCTCGGGGGCACCCAGCGCCTCGGCGATCTCGTCGAGGACGTCGTCAGGCGGGATCAGGGCGCTGAAGAGGTTCATCAGGAGTTCTTGGCCGCCCGGCGCAGCAGATCCGCGAGGGCCGGGAAATCGTCGTCGAGCAGCTTCGCGGCTTCGGTGAGGTCTTCGTCCTCGCCGATGTCCCGCAGTGCCGCGAGCACACCCTGGTCGTCGGCGACGGCCCCGACCGGGATGCTGTCACGGCCCACTGTCGGCCGTGAGTCGCGGACGTCCTCGAGCGCCTCCTGCATGGCCTTCCGGTCCCCCGCGGCGACCGCCGGGACCAGCACCTTGCGCTCCAGCATGATCATCTTGGCGAGGACGACCGGGTTGCCGATCTTCGCGCGGCGCCCGCTCATCACCTGGCTGAGCATGGGCGCGCTGATGCCGAGGACCTCGGCGAGGAATGCCTGGGAGATGTCGAACGCGACGACCAGTCTCCGCACGCGATCGCCGAGCGGCTCCCCGTACCACTCCCTCTGCAGCGCGATGTTCCGCTGGACGATCTTGTGGTCCTCCACCTGGTCCGCTCCCCTAACCCCGTCGAACGCCATGCGCGGTCCGTGACATCTTGCCACCGGATCGCGCCGTGACGGGCGTGTTTGTCGATTGTCATCCGGCCAAGGCCGGCTCCGGTCAGTCCTGCCCGCCGAGCAGTTCCCTGGTCCGGAGGACGTCTTCGTCGATCTGCTTCACCAGACCTTCCGACGTCGGGAAACGGACCTGGTCCCGCAGCTTGGCGACGAAATCGAGCGAAACGTGCTGTCCGTAGAAGTCTTCGTCGATGTCGAGGACGAACGCCTCGACGGTGCGTTCCCGCCCCGAGAAGGTCGGATTGGTCCCGACCGACACCGCCGCGCGCAGCCGGTGCCCAAGATCCGACGAACGGGTGAACCAGGCGCTGTAGACCCCGTCGGCGGGCACCGCGGCGAAGCGCGGCGTCGACAGGTTCGCCGTCGGGTAGCCGAGATCGTGTCCCCGGCCGTCGCCCCGGACGACGATGCCCTCCAGCCGGTGCGGCCTGCCGAGCGCCTCGGACGCCGCGACGACGTCCCCGGCGTCGATGCACGAGCGGACGTAGGTCGAGGAGAAAGTGATCTCGTTCTCCGTCTGCTGCTGCGCGAGCAGCCCCTGCAGTTCCGCGCCGTGCGCCACGAAACCGAACCGCTTCCCCAGTGTCCGCAGGAGAGTGACGTCACCGGCGGCCTTGGCGCCGAAGGTGAAGTTCTCCCCCACGATCACCGCGGCCGCGTGCAGTTTGTCCACCAGGACCTCGTGCACGAACTCGTGCGCCGTCAGCCTGGACAGTTCCAGCGTGAACGGCAGCACGCAGAAGACGTCGACGCCGAGGCCCTCGACCAGTTCCGCCTTGCGGCGCAACGTGGTCAGCTGCGCGGGATGGCTGCCCGGCCGGATCACCTCCGACGGATGCGGATCGAAGGTCAGCACCACACTCGGCACCCCGCGTTCGGCGGCGGCGCGGACCGTCCTCGAGATCAGCTCCTGATGCCCGCGGTGCACGCCGTCGAAGACGCCGATCGTCACCACGCACCGTCCCCAGCTCCCGGGAAGGTCACCCAAACCACGCCAACGCTGCACTTGTAGCCCCGTCTCCTCCAGGCCCGCTTCGTGCACCACCCTAGGCGGGCAGCAACACGACCACCGAGCGGGCCAGTTCGCCTTCGTCCGCGGCGAGCGCGAGCACCTTGCCGTCCGGTCCGAACATCCCGTAGGTCCCCTCGATCCCGGCCGACGGCACCCTCTGTCCATATCGGACCGACTGCGCCATGCGGGCGTCCAGGTCGCGGCGCGGGAACGCGGCGGCGACGGCGGCGTCGAGGTCCAGTGAAAGCCCGGGCTCTTCTTCGAGCTGGTCGAGGGTGCGGGCCTTGGCGAGCGTGAACGGCCCGACCGTGGTGCGCCGCAGCGCGCGCAGATGCCCGCCGGCACCCAGTCCCGCCCCGAGGTCGCGGGCCAGCGCCCGGACGTAGGTCCCGGACGAACACTCGACGACGGCGTCGAGTTCGATCCGGCCAGCCTCGCGGCGGGTGGCGAGCAGATCGAAGCGGTGCACGGTGACCGGACGCGGCGGGATCACCACCTCCTCGCCGGCGCGGACGCGGGCGTACGCGCGCTTCCCGTCGATCTTGACCGCGCTGACCGCGCTCGGCACCTGCTGGATGTCGCCGGTCAGCGCGGCGATCCCGGCGGCGATCGCGTCGTCGGTGATCTTCTCGACGTCTTCCGGGGCGGCTTCGGCGATCGGCTCGCCCTCGGCGTCGTCGGTCGTGGTCGACAGTCCCAAGGAGAGGGTCGCGAGGTAGGTCTTGCGGTCCAGCGCCAGGTGGCCGAGGAGTTTCGTCGCGCGTTCGATGCCGAGCACCAGGACGCCGGTGGCCATCGGGTCGAGGGTGCCGGCGTGCCCGACCTTGCGGGTGCCCATGAAGCGCCGCGCCCTGGCGACGACGTCGTGGGAGGTCATCCCGGACGGCTTGTCGACGATGACGAGACCGGGCGGCGGGGCTGGACGTTTCTTGGCGGGGGCTTGATTGGGGCGCGACACGGGCCGAACCCTATCTTTCGGGCCCGCCCCTAGGACGAGACGGGCAGTGGCGCTTCGGCGTCCCAGCGGCGGCGCCGGATCTGCACCGGGATCTCTTCGCCGCGCGCCTCGGCCTCGAACAGCACGGCGCGGGTGCGCCGCCACCACACGAGCATCCGGAAGGTGCCCAGCGCGAGCACCGCGAGCACGGACAGCAGCGCCAGGCGGAACGCGCCGCCGGTCCACTCCAGCAGGACACCGACCGCGAGCGCCGAGATCGTCGTGGCCACGAACCCGCCGACGTTCACGACACCGGTCGCGGTGCCGACTCGCGAGAGCGGGTTGTAGTCCCGTGCCAGCGCGAAGCCGATCATCGACGCGGGACCGCCGAGGGAAAGGAAGGCGAACGCGGGGACCAGGACCGCGACCGGCGTCGTCCCGCCCCAGCCGAGCAAGACCGCCCAGATCACCGCGGCGACGCCGATGTACCCGCCGACGAGCGGCATCCGCAGCGACGGGCGCCGTCCGATCAGGCCGCCGATGAACGGGCCGCCGATCATCGAGCCGAACACGAACACGATCAGCAGCGAACTCGCGGTGGACTTCGGATAACCCTGTCCCTGCACCAGGAACGGGACACCCCACAGCATGGTCAGCACGTTGGGCGCGAACATCGTGCTGAAGTGGACCCAGAATCCCAGCCTGGTCCCGGGGGTCCGCCACGCCTCGGCGACCTGGCGGCCGAGCACCTTCGGGTGCACCTTTCCGCGCACGGGCTCCGGCTCGCCGGGCGGGGAGTCCTTGACGCGGAGGGCGACGACGGCGGCGTACAGCGCCGTCACCAGGCCGACGGCGAGGAAGGTCGGGGTCCAGCCGGGACCGTCGAGCAGCAGGCCGAGCGGGACGGTCGCGGCGAGGTTGCCGACGTAACCGATGGCCCCGGTCAGCGCGGCGAGCAGGGCGTACTGGCGGCCGGGGAAGTGCGCGGCGATCAGCCGCATGATGCTCACGAACGTCAGCGCGTCGCCGAAGCCGACGACACCGCGCGCGACCAGGCCGAGCGGGTAGGAATCGGCGATCGCGAGCAGGATCTGGCCGAGGCCGAGGAAGAACACGGCGGCGGTGAGCACGCGGCGCGGGCCGTAGCGGTCGACCAGGACGCCGGTGGGGATCTGCATCGCGGCGTAGACGCCGACCTGCAGGACGGTGAACGTGCCGAGCGCGGCCGCGCCGACGCCGAAGCGGTCGGCGGCCTGCAGCCCGGCGACGCCGAACGACGTGCGGTGGAAGACGGCGAGGAGGTAGACGGTGACGGCGGCGAACCAGATGAACCAGGACCGGCGGGTGGCTCGGCCTGTCACAGTGTTTCCTCCTCGAGAACGGTTTCGGGCAAGTGAAGACGCCCGCACTGCCGCCTCATATAGTTGTAACTCCTAAGCAATGGCGAAACATAGCCGTTACCCGGGTGGTTTTCGCCACACGCCCGCGCTCCCCACCCCCGCGTTTCGTCCTCTAGTTGCGGTAGTTGCGCGTGCAAGGAAAAAAAAACAGGGGAAGAAAAAAGGGGGGGGGAGGTTGCCATCGATGGGGCCCC
>NZ_JBVILA010000020.1:109732-148152 GCF_055580625.1 Amycolatopsis sp. NPDC031561
TCCAGCGCCCCCCACCCCCGTGTTTGTTCTTCGGGTGGGGGGAGTGACGCGGAAAAGAACAAAAACGAGAGAAAAAAACGCGGGCGGGGTCAGGCCGCGCGGACGGCGCCCTCCACGGCCCAGCGCCCCGAGCGCCACCGCACCAGCAGGGTCGCCAGCCGCAGCAGCATGAACAGCGAGAGCCCGGTCCAGATCCCGGCCAGTCCCCACCCGAACGCGAGGGACAGCCAGACGAGCGGCAGGAACCCCAGCGCCGCGCTCAGCAGCGTCGCGTTGCGCAGGAACGCCGCGTCACCCGCGCCGAGCAGGACGCCGTCGAGCGCGAACACCACCCCGGCGATCGGCTGCAACGCGACGAAGAACCACCACGCGTGCGGGATCTCGCCGAGCACGGTCGCGTCCGAAGTGAAGACCTGCGGCAGCACCCCGGCCAGCGACGCGAACACGACCCCGAGGAAACAGCCGAAAACCAGGCCGTAGCCGGTGATCTGGCTCGCCACGCCCCGCGCCCGTTTGCTCGCGCCGGCGCCGAGGGCGGCCCCGACGAGCGACTGCGCGGCGATCGCGAGCGAGTCCAGCACGAGCGCCAGGAACGTCCACAGCTGCAGCACGACCTGGTGCGCGCCGACGGCGCCGGTGGACGTCCGCGCCGCGACCGCGGCGGCGGAGACGAAGCACGCCTGGAAAGCGAGGCTGCGCAGCACCAGGTCCCGGCCGAGGCCCAGCTGGGCGCGCATCACCTTCGGTTCCGGGCGCAGCGGGACCCGCTCCCGCGCCAGGGCCACGATGAACAGCGACGCCGAGATCACCTGCGCGACGACGTTCGCGATCGCGGAACCTTCCAGTCCCCAGTCCGCGCCGTACACCAGCACCGGGCACAGCACGGCGGAGATCCCGTTGCCCGCCAGGACATAGCGCAGCGGCTTGGCGGAATCCTGCACGCCGCGCATCCAGCCGTTCCCGGCCATCGTGATCAGGATGAACGGCGTCCCGAACAGCGCGATCCGCAGCCAGGAGACGGCGGCGTCGGTGATCGCGGGGTCCCCGGAGAGGACCCTGGCGATGGGCGCGGCCAGCAACTGCCCGGCGACGATCACGACCAGCCCGACGATCACCGCCAGCCAGGTCGCCTGGACCCCTTCGCTGACCGCCTCGCCACGACGTCCGGCGCCGTGCAGCCGCGCCGTCCGCGACGTGGTCCCGTACGAGAGGAACGTCAGCTGGCTGGAGACCTGCGAAAGCACGACACCGCCGACGGCGAGGCCTGCCAGCGGCAACGCGCCGAGATGCCCGACGACGGCCGTGTCCACCAGGACGTACAGCGGCTCGGCGGCGAGGACGCCGAGCGCGGGCACGGCGAGCCCGAGTACGCGTTTCGGCGGGACTCGCTCGTCGGTTTCGGAAGCTTGAGACACCTCCGCAGCGTAAAGGGCCACGGACGGTGATCATGTCGCTCTTGGGCGGTCCCGGTCAGCGGGTCACAGCAGCGGTGCCCGCGAGAGCGCCGCCCTCAGCCTGTCGAGTACCTCGTCCGCGGTGCCCTCCGCGGTGCACCCGGCCGCCTGGCGATGGCCGCCGCCGCCCAGTTCCCCCGCCGCGGCGGAGACGTCGACACCACCCGCCGAGCGGAGCGAGACCGTCCACCGCTGCCGCGGCCCGGTCGGTTCGGCTTCCTTGAGCACCACGGCGACCCCGGCTTCCCGAGTGGACCGGACGACGTCGATGACCGCTTCGACCTCTTCCCCTCGCACCGTCCGCGCGGCGTCGAGGCTCACGACCGCGTACGCGAGCCCGAAGCCGCGTGCCTCGTCCGGTTCGAGCCGGGCCCCCGCGAGGACGTCCGAAAGCATCGGCAACCACGCGAACGGGTGATCGTCGACGATCTCGCGAACCACCTTGTCCGGGTCGACACCGGCCTCGAGCAGCTTCGCCGCCATCAGGTGCGTGGACGGGCGGGCACGGCGGAACCCGCTCGTGTCGGTGACGAGCCCCGCGTACAGGCAGCGCGCGATCGGCTCGTCGATCTCGGTGCCGAGTTCCGCCAGCAACGCGAAGACCAGGACGGCGGTGGCTTCGGCGCTGTCGTCGACGACGTGCTTCGTGCCGAAGAAGACGTTGGACGCGTGATGGTCGATCACCAGGACGTCGCCGCCGGCCGCGCGGACGGCGTCCACGCGCGGCGCGAGTTTCCCGAGCCTGCCCGGGGTGGGCGTGTCGAGCGCGACCAGCAGCCGCTCACTCTCCGGAAGCTCGCTCGCGGGGACGTAGAGCCCGCCGACGTCCAGGCTCCGCAGGGTTTCGGGCATCTCCTCGGGTTCGCCGACCGAGACCCGGACCTCGACGCCACCGCGCAGCTGGAGTGCCCGTCCGAGCGCCAGCGCGCTGCCCAGCGCGTCCGCGTCCGGGCGCACGTGGCCGAGCAGTGTCACGTCGTTCGCGCGCGCCAGCAGGGCGGCGGCGTCCTTGAGGTCCTGCGCCAAAGTGGTCGTCACGAACAGTCAAGCTACGCTCTCCCGGATGTCCGAGTACGCGATTCTGATCTACCCGTCCGCCAACCGGGTCTACACCGACTCCACTCCGGCCTTGCTGCGCGCGGAGCTGGCGGTGTTCGGGCTGTCCGTTTTGGAGACCGGCATCTCCGAGATCGGCGAGACGGAACTCGGCGGTGTCAGCTACCTCACCTTCACCACGCCCGCCCCGCTGAGCGAGCGCGATCTCGCGCTCCTCTCGAACCTTTCCGCGCTGTACGCGCTGTTCGAGCTCGGCGACGGCGTCCTGAAGCCGGTCACGATCAGCCCGCTCGCGAACTTCGACTCCGATCTGCTGACCATCCAGAAGTACCCGGGCAAGACGAACGAGCTGTTCACCAAACTCCTCGTCAACATCACCCTGCTGGCGACGGCGGACCCGGCCGCGATGCTGGAGAAGCCGCTGCACCTGCTGGATCCGCTGTGCGGCCGCGGCACCACGCTGAACCAGGCGATGATGTACGGCTTCGACGCGACCGGCCTCGACGTCGACGGCAAGGACTTCGACTCCTACGAGATGTTCGTCAAGACCTGGCTGAAGCAGAAGCGGATCAAGCACACCGCGGAGTCCGGTCAGGTGCGGCGCAACAAGGTCCGGCTCGGCAGGCGGCTCGACATCGGTTTCGGGATCACCAAAGAGCGGTACAAGGCGGGCGACGTCCGCAAGCTGAGCTACCTCAACTGCGACACGCTCACCACGGACGAACTGCTGCGGCCGAACTCCGTGGACCTCATCGTCACCGACGCGCCGTACGGCGTGCAGCACGGCAGCCACCGCACGCAGGACGCGTCGCTCGCGCGCAGCCCGCGGGACCTGCTCGCGGCCGCCGTCCCGGTGTGGACGCGGGTGCTGCGGCCCGGCGGCGCGCTCGGCATCTCCTGGAACACCAACGTCGCGCCGCGCGAGGAACTCGCCGCGATCCTGGACAAGGCGGGGCTGGAAGTCCGCGAGGACGGCCCGTTCGCGGAGTTCTCGCACCGGGTGGACCAGGCTATCGTGCGGGACCTGATCGTCGCGGCCAAACCGGCCTGACCCCCGAGCGTTTCCAGCATTTGGAACCGGAACCGGCTTCGTTGACCGGAACGGGCACACCTTCCTAAAGTCGGCTCGACGACAAGGAACACGGCGATCCATGCCGCGTCGACGGCATTTCCTTTTCGATCTTTCCGCTTTCGGTTGATTCATGCTGCCCTTTTCCCGCGAGACAGGTGTCTGATGACGAGTGACCTAGAAGCGCCACCCGCGGCGCCTGCCCGGCCAGAGGAAGGATTGCGGATCGTGCCCGCCAGGCGGCCATTGACCTGGCTGGCCGCCGCGGTGGTCGCGGTCCTGGTGGCCATGGCCGGACACGCTTTGGTGACCAACCAGGCCTGGGAATGGTCGGTCGTCGCCGATTACCTGTTCGCCGACGCCGTTCTCTCTTCGGTCGTCCTGACCGTGGAATTGACGGCATTCGGCGTAGTCGCGGGATTCGTTCTGGGCACGGTTCTCGCGCTCATGCGCATTTCCCGGAATCCGCTCCTCCGTTCGGTCAGCTGGACCTATACGTGGATCTTCCGGTCGGTCCCGCTCATTCTCCAGCTGCTTTTCTGGTACAACCTCGCCATTCTCTACAACCAGATCTCCTTCGGCGTCCCGTTCGGACCGTCGTTCGTCTCGTTCGACACGATGAGCCTGATCCCGCCGTTCCTCGCGGCCGGGCTCGGTCTCGGCCTGCACCAGGCCGCCTATTCCGGGGAGATCGTGCGCGCCGGATTCCTCGCGGTCGATCAGGGGCAACGGGAGGCGGCCGCGGCGCTGGGCATCCCGGCGAGCAGGCAGTTCCGCAGAATCGTGCTGCCACAGGCGATGCGCTCGATCGTGCCGAACGCGGCCAACGAGATCATCGGCATGGTCAAGAACACCTCGCAGGTGTACGTGATGGCCCTGCCGGAACTCTTCTACCAGGTGCAGGTGATCTACAGCCGCAGCGGCCGGGTGATCCCGCTCCTGCTGGTCGCCACCGCCTGGTACCTGCTCTTGACGACGCTCCTTTCGGTGGCGCAGTTCTACGTCGAACGCCACTACGCCAAGGGCGCCCTGCGCACCGTCCCGCCCACTCCCCTGCAGAAGGCCCGCGCGGGCCTCGCCAGACTGAAGGCGGCGACCCGATGAGCGACGACTTCAAGGTGGACGTCCGCGGCGTGCACAAGGCCTTCGGCCCGCTCACCGTGCTCGACGGGGTCGACCTCCAGGTCCGCTCCGGCGAGGTCACCGTGGTGCTGGGCCCGTCCGGCTCCGGGAAGTCCACGCTGCTGCGGCTCATCACCCATCTCGATCGCGCCGATCGCGGCTTCATCAGCGTCGGCGGGGAACTGATGGGGTACCGGCGCTCGGGTGACCGGCTGCACGAACTGCGCGAGCGCGAGATCCTCAAGCAGCGCACGCGGATCGGGTTCGTGTTCCAGAACTTCAACCTGTTCGGGCATCTCACGGCGCTGGAAAACATCGTCGAGGCACCGGTTTCCGCGCAACGCCGCTCCCGCGCGGAGGCGACCGCCCACGCGCGTGAACTGCTCGCGCTGGTCGGGCTCGTGGACAAGGCCGACGCCTATCCGCGGCAACTGTCCGGCGGGCAGCAGCAACGGGTCGCGATCGCCCGCGCGCTCGCGGTGCGGCCCGAAGTGCTCCTGTTCGACGAACCGACGTCCGCGCTCGACCCGGAACTGGTCGGCGAGGTACTCGACGTGATCAAGGAACTCGCCCGCGACGGCACCACCATGATCGTCGTCACCCACGAGATCGGCTTCGCCAGGGAAGTGGCCGACACCGTGGTGTTCATGGACGCCGGCCGCGTCGTCGAACAGGGCACGCCCGCACAGATCCTCGACACGCCGGAGCATCCCCGCACCAAAGCATTCCTCGAAAAGGTCCTTTGAGAAAACCCGGGAGTACCACCGTGAAGAAGCTCTTGTACCCGATCCTGCTCCTGTCCACGGTCGCGCTGGCCGCGTGCGGGACGACCGAAGCCGCGGCCCCCGCCGCCCCGCTGCCCGGGACCGAAGGGATCAACATCACCGCGCAGCAGAACCGGATCCGCGCGCAGAAGGTCGACGCCGTCGCGAATCTGGTGCCGAAAGCGGTGCGCGACAACGGGAAGCTGACCGTCGGGACCACCGGCAACGGCACTCCCCCGCTGTCGTTCCGCGCCGACGACGACAAGACGGTGATCGGCGTCGAGATCGACATCGCGCAACTGGTCGCGGACGTGCTGGGCCTGGAACTCGACCTCCAGGCGACGTCCTGGGAGAACCTCTTCCTCTCGGTGGAGACCGGCCAGTACGCGGCAGGCTTCTCCAACATCACGGTGACCGAGGAACGGAAGGACAAATACGACTTCGCCACCTACCGCAAGGACACCATCGCCTTCGAGGTCAAGAAGACCCGCGACGTCACCGTGAAGGAGCCCAAGGACATCGCCGGGCTCAAGGTGGGCGTGGGCTCCGGGACCAACCAGGAGCAGATCCTGGTGCGCTGGGACGAGCAGAACAAGGCCGCGGGCCTGAAGCCGGTGGAGTTCCAGTACTTCCAGAACACCACCGACTACTACCTGGCGCTGCAGTCCGGCCGGATCGACGCCTACGCGGGCCCCAACCCGACGGCCTCGTACCACGTCGCCGTGGACGGGCAGACCAAGATCGTCGGGACGGTGTCCGGCGGCGGCCAGATCCCGGCCGACATCGCCGCGATGACCAAGAAGGGCAACGGGCTCGCCGAGCCGCTGCGCCAGGCCATCCAGAGCTTGCTCACCAGCGGTCAGTACGCCGAGGTGCTCAAGCGCTGGAACCTGGGGAACGAGGCCGTGGAGGCGTCGCAGATCAACCCGCAGGGTCTTCCGCGCAAGTAGTCCTCTGGATGCGGCGCGTGCTAGGAAAGGCCCGTTACTTGCAAATTTTGCAAGTAACGGGCCTTTCCTAGCGTCGGTGAGGGGGAAGCGGCGCGTGCGATCAGGCCATCCGGTCCCCCACGAACTTCACCACCTCGGGCATGATCTCGCGCCAGTAGTCGTCGTTGTGCTCACCGGGGGACATCTTCGCGACGGCGGGATCGAGCGCTTTGATGAGCTTGCGGTCGGCCCGGGCGAAGGGATCCGAATTCCCGCACCACACCCCTGTCGACGCCGCCGAGAGGTCGTCGGTGTGCAGCAGCGGCTCATGCGATTCCCACTGCGCGCGATCGGCGAAAACCTTGCGGGACTTGGCATCGGGCCAGCTCACGAACAGGGCGGCGCTCGCGACGGCGACGGCTTTGAGGTCCTTGTGGTCGCGGGCGTAGCGCAGGGCGCCGAAACCGCCCATCGAGATCCCGAACATCGCCGTCGGCGGCCGCAGCTGGCGCTGGGCGAGCCAGCCGGGGAGTTCGGCGGACAGCATGCGTTGCGGGTCGTCGCCCTTGCCGACGTCCACCCAGTAGTCGTCGCCGTCGACGGCGGCCACCGCGAAGGCGGGCATGCCGGCCGAGACGGCCTTGTTCAGCGCGTCCTGCACACCGAGGTTCAGGAACGTCCGGGCGTCCGCCCCGCGCCCGTGCAGGGCGACGCAGACGGACAGCCCGACCCGGGACACGCCGTCAGGGGCGATGATGACCAGGTTGACGTCCCGGTTCCGGGCCGCCGACCGCATCTTCTGCACCGTGACCGCTTCGGTCAACGGGGTCGGCCTGGTCGGTGGGGCCACCGGTGGTGGCCCCATCAGGGGTGCTCTTCCGGCACCACAAGCGGAAAGCAGTGCCGTGCCCCCGAGAGCCGCGGCTCCGAGCAGCACGCCACGCCGGGTCACGGCGTGGCTCACCCGCTCAGCCCCGGGTCTCCTCATCGGCGAACTCATCGTCTTCGGCCTCTTCCCGCGGCGGCTTGTACGGGTCGGCTTCACCGGCGTGCTGTGCCCCTGTCGCCCGGCGGGCGACCTCGGCATCGGCTTCCCTGGCCTTCGCGAGGAGGTCCTCGATGCGCTTGGCGTCCTCAGGGATGCTGTCGGCCACGAAGGCCAGCGTCGGAGTGTAGCGGACTCCCGTGCCCTGTCCGACCTTCGTGCGGAGCACGCCACGGGCGGATTCGAGCGCCGCCGCGGCACCTGCGTGGTCGGGCGTGGACTCCAGGTTCTCGCCGAGCACCGTGTAGTAGACCGTGGCGTCGTGCAGGTCTGCCGTGATCTTCGTGTCGGTGATCGTCACGTGGTTGAGCCGCGGATCCTTGATGTCGTGCTCGATCGCGTGCGCGACGATCTGTGAGATCCGCTTGGCGAGCTTGCGGGCCCGAGCGGGGTCGGCCATGGGATTCTTCTCCTCGAAAGATCTTTCCGTCAGTCATCCGGGCCGAGCAGCCGGCGGTGGGCGGAGAGCAGTTCCAACTCCGGCCTTCCGGCCACGAAGCGCTCACACGAGTCGAGCACGTCCCGGACGTGCTCGCCACTCGCCGCGACCACGGCCACACCGATCAGCGCCCGCCGGTGCAGGTCTTGTTGCCCGGCTTCGGCGATGGAGACGTCGAAACGCCTGCGCACCTCGGCCAGCACCGGCTTGATCACGGATCGCTTCTGCTTGAGCGAGTGAACGTCGCCCAGCAGGATGTCGAGCTCAAGAGCTCCTACGAACATGGGGGTTCTGGGTTGGATAGAAGTGAAGCGGCGCTCCCCCGCCCAGATGCGAGGGAGCGCCGCCGTGTCACTTACGCACGCGGCTTTTCGCGCTGCTCGTACGTCTCGATGACGTCTCCGAGCTTCAAATCGCTGTAGCTGCCCAAGGTGAGACCACACTCGAAGCCCTCGCGGACCTCGGTGACATCGTCCTTTTCGCGCTTCAGCGAGTTGATCGGCAGGTTCTCGACGATGACGTTGCCGTCACGGAGGAGACGCGCCTTGGCGTTACGCCGGATCTCGCCCGAGATGACCATGCAACCCGCGATCGTACCGACCTTCGACGACTTGAAGATCCCGCGGATCTCGGCCTTGCCCAGCTCGACCTCTTCGAAGATCGGCTTGAGCATGCCCTTGAGCGCGGCTTCGATCTCGTCGATCGCCTGGTAGATGACCGTGTAGTACCGGACGTCGACGCCTTCGCGGGTGGCCCGCTCGGTCGCCTTGCCCTGTGCCCGCACGTTGAAGCCCAGGACGATCGCGTTGGACGCGGTCGCCAGGTCGATGTCGGACTCCGTGACGCCACCGACACCGCGGTGGACCACGTTGAGCTCGACCTCTTCTTCGCCGACATCCAGCTGCATCAGCGAGGCTTCGAGCGCTTCGACCGTACCGGAGTTGTCACCCTTGATGATCAGGTTAAGGGTGCTCGTCTCCTTCAAGGCCTCGTCGAGGTCTTCGAGGCTGACCCGCTTACGACGCGACGCGTTGAGCGCGTTGCGGGTACGGGCCGAGCGCCGCTCGGCGATCTGCCGGGCGACCCTGTCCTCGTCGACGACGAGGAACGTGTCACCGGCGCCGGGCACCGAGGTGAACCCGATGACCTGGACCGGACGCGACGGGGTCGCTTCGGTGACGTTGACGTTGTGCTCGTCGACCATCTTCCGCACGCGGCCGTACGCGTCACCGGCGACGACGGAGTCGCCGACGCGCAGCGTTCCGCGCTGGACCAGCACCGTGGCGACCGGACCGCGACCGCGGTCCAGGTGCGCCTCGATCGCGACACCCTGGGCCTCCATGTCCGGGTTGGCCCGGAGGTCGAGTGCGGCGTCCGCGGTCAGCAGGATCGCCTCGAGGAGACCATCGATGTTGATGTTCTCCCGCGCCGAGATCTCGACGAACATCGTGTCGCCGCCGTACTCCTCGGCCACGAGGTTGTACTCGGTGAGCTGCTGCCGGATCTTGTCCGGGTTCGCGCCCTCCTTGTCGATCTTGTTGATCGCGACCACGATCGGGGCCTTGGCGGCCTGCGCGTGGTTGATCGCCTCGACCGTCTGCGGCATGACGCCGTCGTCGGCCGCGACCACGATGACCGCGATGTCCGTGGCGTTCGCACCACGGGCACGCATGGCGGTGAACGCCTCGTGACCCGGGGTGTCGATGAACGTCACGAGACGCGGGACGCCCTCGAGCTCGGTCTCGATCTGGTAGGCGCCGATGTGCTGGGTGATGCCACCGGCTTCGCCCTCGCGCACCTTCGTCTTGCGGATCGTGTCGAGCAGTCGGGTCTTACCGTGGTCGACGTGACCCATGATGGTCACGACCGGCGGACGGACCTGCAGGTCTTCTTCTTCACCCGCGTCTTCGCCGTAGGTGATGTCGAAGGTCTCCAGCAGCTCGCGGTCTTCTTCCTCCGGGCTGACGACCTGGACGACGTAGTTCATCTCGCCGCCGAGCAGCTCGAGGATGTCGTCCGACACGGACTGCGTCGCCGTGACCATCTCACCGAGGTGGAAGAGCACCTGCACCAGCGAAGCCGGGTTGGCGTCGATCTTCTCGGCGAAGTCGGTCAGCGAAGCGCCACGCGGCAGGCGGATCGTTTCGCCGCTGCCCTTGGGCAGGCGAACGCCACCGACGCTGGGCGCCTGCATGTTGTCCATGTACTCCATGCGCTTCTGGCGCTTGGACTTCCGGCCCTTGCGAGCGGGACCACCGGGACGCCCGAAGGCACCCGCGGTACCACCGCGACCACCGGGGCCACCACGACCGCCGCCGCCACGGAAACCGCCGCCACCGGCCGGGGCACCGCCACCGCCACCGGGGCCACCGCCACCGGGACGGAAACCGCCGCCACCGCCGCCGCCGGGACGGAAACCGCCACCGCCACCGCCGCCGCCACCGGGACCGCCGCGGAAACCTCCGCCGCCGCCACCGGGACCGCCACGAGCGCCGCCGCCGGGGCCACCACGGGCTCCGCCGCCGGGACCGCCACGGGCGCCACCGGGACCACCGGCCGGACGGGCCGGACGGCCCGGCATCATGCCGGGGTTCGGGCGCGGGGGCATGTTGCCCGGGTTCGGCCGGTTACCACCGGGAGCGCCGCCGCCGGGACGCGGCGGGCGGGTGTCGCCACCCTGCTGGCCGCCACCGGGACGCGGCGGACGGTTGTCGCCGCCCTGCTGGTTCCCGCCGCCGGGACGCGGTCCCGACGGACGCTGGGCCGGGGAACCGGATCCCACACCGAACGGGTTGTTGCCGACACGCGGGGTGCGCGGGCCGGGCTTGGGGCCGACGGGCTTGGGGCCCTGCGGCTTCGGCGGCACGACCGAACCCTGCGACGGCGTCGAGGACGCCGGCGGGGTGGCCGGTGCTGCCGGGGTCTCCTGCTGGGGTTCGGCCGGAGCGGCCTTCGCCGCCGGAGCGACCTCTTCCTTCGGCGCCGGCGGCCGGGGGCCGGGGCGCGGACCCGGGCGGACACCCGGGGTGGAGGGACGGGACGGCTGCTGGGCCGGAGCCGGGGCCGACGACGCGGCCGGAGCGGACGCCGCGGGGGCGGCCGCCGGGGCCTCGGTCTTCGCCACGGGCGCGGGCTGAGCCTGCTTCGCGGCCGGAGCCGGGGCAGCGGGCTTCGCCGGCGGGCGCGGGCCGGGGGTCGGGACGGGCTTCTTGCTCTGGCCGTCCTTGGACGAATAAGCGTCACGAAGACGCCGGGCCACAGGGGCTTCGACGGTCGACGACGCGGACTTCACGAACTCGCCCTGATCCTTCAACTTGGCGAGAACTTCCTTGCTGGTGATGCCGAGCTCTTTCGCGAGCTCATGTACTCGGGCCTTGCCTGGCACAGCTCTCCTCATCTGGGGAGGCCGGCGGCAGACCCGCAGACCTCGTCCTATTGTCGCGCGTTCATTGATTCAGCTTCACGGCTGACTCATGACGGGTCGACCTGCTTCCTGATTCCAACTGGCACCGGGGATGTCCCGGCGCCTTCAGCTTTCGGCGAGCCGCTCCAGGCGTTCGTGGACACCTTGGGCGTCGAGCGACCCCGGAACACGAAGTGCTCGGGGAAACGCTCTGCGCCGCTCGGCCTTGGCAAGACAGTCCGGCACGGGGTGCAACCAAGCACCCCGGCCCGGCAACCGCCGACGTTCGTCGACGATCAGCCGTCCATCCGCCGCGACCACTCGCAGCAACTCGTCGATCAAGGCCCGCCGACGGCAACCCACACAGGTGCGAACCGGAGTTTCCCGGTCACGCTGGAGGTCGGTTCCCGGCCGCGGGCTCTGAACCACTCGTAAGTCTAGCGCTTCGACCTTCACTCAGCCGAACCGGTTGCCGCGGCGGGCCGCGCCTGCCCGGCGTGTGCTTCATCACCCTGCTCAGGGGCGGCGTCGCTGCGGATGTCGATTCGCCAACCGGTGAGACGAGCGGCGAGGCGGGCGTTCTGCCCTTCCTTGCCGATCGCGAGCGAAAGCTGGAAGTCCGGGACGACGACGCGAGCGGTCTTTGCCCGCTCGTCGACGACCCGAACAGAGACAACCTTCGCGGGCGACAGCGCATTCCCGACGAACCTCGCCGGGTCTTCGGAGAAGTCGATGATGTCGATCTTCTCACCCGCGAGTTCGCTCATCACGTTGCGCACCCGCGCGCCGACCGGGCCGATGCAGGCGCCCTTGGCGTTGACGCCGGGCACCGTCGAGCGGACGGCGATCTTGGTCCGGTGCCCCGGCTCGCGCGCGATGGCGGCGATCTCGACCGTGCCGTCGGCGATTTCGGGGACCTCGAGGGCGAACAGCTTGCGCACCAGGTTCGGGTGCGAACGCGACAGCGTGATCTGCGGGCCGCGGTTGCCGCGCGCGACGGTGACGACGAACGCCTTGATCCGGTTGCCGTGCTCGTAGGACTCGCCGGGGACCTGCTCGATCGAGGGCAGCACGCCTTCGATGTCGCCGACCTGGATGACGACCATGCCGCGGGCGTTGGCGCGCGCGTCGCGCTGCACCACACCGGCGACGATCTCGCCCTCCTTGGCGGAGAACTCGCCGAAGGTCTTCTCGTGCTCGGCGTCGCGCAGGCGCTGCAGGATGACCTGCCGCGCGGTGGTCGCGGCGATCCGCCCGAAGCCTTCGGGGGTGTCGTCCCACTCCTCGTCGGTCTGGCCGTCCGGGGTGAGGGTGTGCGCGAGGACGCGCACGAGCCCGCTCTTGTGATCGATGTCGATCCGGGCGTGCGGCTGGTGGCCCTCGGTGTGCTTGTACGCGGTGAGCAGCGCGGTCTCGATCGCTTCGATCACCGTCTCGAAGGGGATGTCCTTGTCCCGTTCGATCGCGCGCAGCGCGGCGATGTCGACGTTCACTTCGGCTCCTCCTTCGGCTCTGTGGTGGCGGCGTTCAGGGCCGACGCATCGGTTTCCAACAGTTTCAGGTCCTCGGCAGGTGGTTGCTTGAACTCGATCTCGATGACCGCCTTGGCCACCGAGGCATAACCGACGTCCCGGATCTCGCCGTCGACGAGCACGCGCGCGGCCTTCTCGCCGGCGTGCCCCACGCGGCCGATGAACGCGGCGCCTTCGACGGGCGTGACCTTGACGAGGCGGAACTTCGCGCGTCGCCAGTGCCTCTGCACGGTCAGCGGCCGGTCGAGGCCCGGCGAGGTGACTTCGAGCGTGTACGCGCTGGCGATCACGTGCTCGTTTTCGTCGAGCGCGGCGGAAACCGCGCGGCTGACGCTCGCCACTTCGTCCAGTCCGACGCCGTCGTCCCCGTCGACGACGACCTTGACCAGCTGGCGGCGGCCTGCTTGCTGGACCTCGAAGGAATCGAGGTCGAAACCCGCGGCCTTGACGGCTTCGGCCACGATGGGCTCCAGCCTGCTGGCGAGGTCGTTGGGCACGGTGGAGCGCTCCTGTTCGGCTGTGGGCGACCCGGCGGTGTGGATCCGGGTTCGGTAGTGGGCCAGCTTATCTGGTGACCCCCGCGTGACGCGCGAGCGGCGGCCCCGCACGGGGTACTGGCAGGATGGGGCGGCGTGACCGGAAGATCGACCGAGCCCACCTTGCCGAGCCGTCGCGCTTTCCTGCGAATGGGAGCGCTGGCCGCGTTGGCCGTGCCGTTGGCGGCCGCCTGCTCCCCCGGGTTCGACGAAAGCCCCGATCCGCTGGGTCCGCTGCTGCGCGCGGCGGAGACCGACGCGGCGGGCGCGAAGGCGTTGACCGGCGCCGAAGCCGAGTCCGTCGCCACAGCGCGGGCAGCGCACGCGGCGGCGCTCAAGCCCGAGGTGGACCGGCTCAACCGCCCCAAGCCGGAGCAGGCGGGCCCGGGAGAGACCCCGCCGTCGTCCGTGGACGGGCTCAAGGAACGGCTCGCCCAGGCACGCAAGCAGGCCGAGGGACTCGTGCCCTCGCTGCCCCGCTACCGCGCCGGGATGGTCGCGTCGATCGCGGCGGGCTGCGCGGCACTGCAGCAGAGCTCCGACAAACTCGGCCGCGGCGACGACGCGGGAGCCGTCGAGGTGCCGGCCGGTGTCCAGCTCGGCGGGGAGACCACGGAGGCCGTCCAGCAGGCGCTGGCCGCCGAACACGCGGCGATCTGGGTGTACGGGCTGGTCAGCGCCTACCTGCCCGCCGCCTTCAGCGGTGCGGTGGCGCGAGGCACGGCCGAGCACGTCAAACGGCGGAACGTCTGCGAACGGATGCTTTCCGCGGCGGGCCAGACGCCCACGGGACCGGAGGCCGCGTACGTGCCGCCGAAGCCGGTGACCGAGGCGAAATCGGCGATGGAACTGGTCGCGACGGCCGAGGCGGACGTGACGGCGGCTTGGCTCGGCGTGATCGACCGGACCGACGACGCGGCCCTGCGAACGACGGCGTTGAACGCGCTGGTCGGGTCGGCGCGGCGGGGGACGGCCTGGCGGGCGGAGTTCGGCGCCTCCCCGGTGGCGATCGCCATGCCGGGTCAGTCGGCCTGAGTCTTTCGGCCGATTTCGAGTGTCATGAAAGGGGCTTTCAGGACGAAATTTGTCCTGAAAGCCCCTTTCATGACACTTGGCAAGGGTCCGGGCGGGCCGGGTGAAAACTCAGCGGCGCAGGTCACCCGAAAGCCGCAGGGCGTCGGTCGCGATCCGCTCCAGCACCGGCTTGTCGGTCTGCTTGTCGTAGAACCCGGCCAGCACGATGGCCACCTCGGGCCCGGTGACGTGGGAGTCGTAAGCCGCGTCCTGCCCGGAGATCTTCGGGACGCCCTGGCCCTTGAACGTGCCGTCGCGCACCAGGTCGGACACGTTGCCCGTGCCGTCCTTGTCGGTGAGCGCCTTGAGCTGGGTCGCGGTGACCTCGCCGGGCATCGTGACCAGGACGACCGAGACCAGCGCCTTCTTCCCCGC
Organism: Amycolatopsis sp. NPDC031561; assembly: GCF_055580625.1. Taxonomy (NCBI): domain Bacteria; kingdom Bacillati; phylum Actinomycetota; class Actinomycetes; order Pseudonocardiales; family Pseudonocardiaceae; genus Amycolatopsis; species Amycolatopsis sp. NPDC031561. The sequence continues at coordinate 124,531 of NZ_JBVILA010000020.1, forward strand.
GGTCTCGGTCGTGTACAGCGCCCGCGACAGCCGTGTGCACGGCGTCTGGGCGAAGAAGTCCTTGGTGTCGCCGTAGGCCTTGCTCGCGCAGTCGGAGGTGACCTGCGGGCCCTCGATCAGCGTGTACTGGAACTGGCCGCTCTTGGCGGGCGTGTCCGCGACCGGGGTCGTCTCCGGCTCGTGCCGGATCAGCCACCAGAGCAGGGCGGAGACGACCGCGATGGCGACCAGACCGGCACCTTTCAGCGCGAGGCCCTTGGTGTCCCTCGACGGCTTCGGGGCGGGCGGCGGCCCGCCCGGCCCTGCCGGTCGCACCGGCTGAAGCCGGGCCGTTTCCGTCGCTCCCGGGGTAAATTGCGCACCAACCACGGGAACATACGGTAGTTCACGCCGCCCCGGAGGTTCACCTGAACGTGCTTATCACCCGTTCGACGTCGTCAGCCGTGTTGTAGAGATGGAACCCGAATCGCTGCCTTCCGGCCCGGGTACCGGCCACGATGCCCGCTTCCGCCACCTTCCCGGCGTCCGCGTCGAGCGAGACGATCGCACTCCCCTGACCGGGTGATCCGAGCGCTTCGAGGAGTGAGTCGGCGAGACCCACGCAGTGCGCGCGGACGGCGCTGAGATCCAAGGAGCCGAGGTAGTCCAGCGAGGCGGCGGCGCCGACGAACGAGAGCCAGGCCGGGGACAGGTCGAGCGACCGGGTGCCCTCCGCGAGCCGTAGCGGGAGGCCGTAGACCGACTCCCAGCGCTCCTCCCCGGCGTACCAGTTCGCGGCCACCGGCATCGCCCGCTCCAGCGCTCGCGGATGGACGGCCATCCAGGCCGCCCCGCGCGGCGCGAGCAGCCACTTGTAACCGGCGCAAACCACCCAATCGGCCCAGCCGAGGGCGAGCGGCTGCCAGCCGGCGGCCTGGGTGACGTCCAGCAGGACCGCCGCGTCCGCCGCCTCGGCCGCGGCACGAAGCCTGCCCAGGTCGATCTGGGTGCCGTCCGCCGACTGGACGGCGCTGACCGCGACGAGGTCGTGCCCGCCGACGCGCTCGGTCAGCTCGGCCAGCGGGACTTCGGTCACCTTCACCCCGCGGTACGCCTGAGCCGCGAACGGGAAGGTGACGCTGGTGAAATCGTTCCCGGCGACCAGCACGCTGGCGCCGTCGGGCAGCCCGGCCGCCACGTTCGCGATCAGTTGCGAGACGGACGCCCCGATCGCGACCCGCTCCGCCGGGACCCCGATCAGCGCGCCGAATCCCGCCCGGGTCCGCGCAACGGGCTCGTCGAAGTCGGACGGCCGGGCCTCGCCGCGCCGCCACCGCTCGACGGCCTCCGCCACCGCGTCGGCCACGTGCGACGGCGGGATGCCGATGCTGGGCGTGTTCAGATAACCGGGCGGGACGGCGAATTCGGCTCCGAAGGTCTGCATGCTCCCGAGGCTAATGAGATTCCGGGAGCAAGGCCGCGACGTCGTCGTAGGACGGCGGGACCAGCGGGAGTTCGCCGCCGTCACGGATGGCCTCCACCGTGCGCAGCGTGGCGGCCAGCGCCATCCGGTACGGCAGCGAGCCGAGGCTGATCCGCGCGACGCCGAGCCCGGCCAGGCCGTCGACGGTGACCTTGCCGGGAAGGAACAGCAGGTTCACCGGCACGCCGACGGCCTTCACCAGCCGCTCGACGTCCTCGGCCCCGGAGAGCCCCGGCACGAACACCCCGTCGGCGCCGGCGTCCACATAGGACAAAGAGCGGGCGATCGCGGCCTCGATGTCGGGCTCTCCCAGCCAATGCGTGTCCGTGCGCGCGTTGACGAAGAGACCGGGAGCGCGCTCCTTCGCCGCCGCGATCTTGGCCGCGTGCCGCACGGGATCGCCGAGGGCGTCTTCGAGGTTGATACCCGCGACGCCGGCTTCGGCGAGTTCCGCCGCCAGCGCGCCGACCTCGCCCGGGTCGTCACTGAACCCGTCGGCGAGGTCGACGCTGATCAGCGCGTCCAGTCCGGCGAGCCGCCGGGCCAGCCGGACGGTGGCGTCCTTGGAGGACGGGGCGCCGTCCGGCTCTCCTTCGGCGGCCGAGACGCCGAGGCTGGTGGTGCCGAGCGCGGGAAAGCCTTGCGCGGCCAGGAAGGCGGCCGTGCCGAACTCCCAGACGTTCGGCAGGAGCAGCGGGGAACCGGGGACGTGCAGTGCGGCGAATGCGGTCATGTCACGACGGTAGCCACCGGACGTTTCGGCGGCGGCCGAAGTGTCCGGGCTGGAAGCGCGTGAAGGCCCCCTTCCCTCGGCTGAGCCGAGGGAAGGGGGCCTTCACGCGCAAAGCGACGTAGCCTCAGGTGCGTTCCAGGAACGGCGTCAGCAGCTCCGGAACCGACTCCTCGGCGAACAGCAGCCCCTGCTCCTCCCCCGCGTCGTACACCGAGTACGCCCCGGAACCGGCCGCCGTGGTCGCCACGACGGTCAGCAGTCCCTTGCGCCGCTGGAACACCGACTGCTTGACCGTCCAGCCGATCACGCCGTCGCGCTCCAGCGCGAACGTGCTCCGCCGCACCGTCCCGTGCCGCCCGACGAGGTACCGCCCGGTGATCCCGTGCCCGAGGTTGCGATAGGCGTCCAGCGCCAGCAGCACCGACACCGGCAGCAGCACCACCCCGAGCGCGGCGCCGATCACCAGGAGGACGTCGGTGAGCAGGAAGCCGAGGATCGCGAAGATCGCCAGCAGCACCACCACCGAACCGACCCACCAGCGCAGCAGCCGTCCCCGCGCGGCACGCGGATGCCCGGCGAGCCGGACGGCTTCGGTCGGCGAGACCGGCTCGCGCAGGACCTCCGCGGCGATCCGGTTGGCCGTCGCGATCGGCGCGGCGGGCAGGAGCGTGTGGTAGTCGGTTTTGTCCTGGTCGTCGCTCTGCCGCATGCCGGTGGCGATCGCGTCGACCCGGGCCGCGCCGGAGATCCGGTTCCCGAGCGGCTCGACGAGGTCGATGCCGCGCAGGCGGGCTTCCTCGATCGAGATCGAGCGCGTGGTGAACAGCCCGCGGCGCACTCGCAGCGTGCCGCCTGCTTCGCGATCGAGCCGGTAGTTCCACCACATCTCGATCCACAGGCCCAGCGCGCCGACCACGCCGACGACCATCGCGATCGCCAGCAGGATCAGGATCGCCACCACCAGCGGGATCCCGCTGAACAGGTCGATCACCCAATCGATCAGACCCTTCTGCAGCCCCACCCACTCGGAGACCTGCATGAGCCCGCCACCCGCGGCGAGCCCGAGCGCCGGGCTCAGGAACGACATCGGCGCGTAGCGGATCCAGCTCCGGTCCAGCTCGGCGAGCGGCGCGTCCTCGTCGGTCTCCGCGATTTCCGCACGGCGCAACAGCTCCGCGCGCAGCCGCTCGGCCTCGGCGCGCGAAACAGGGTTGAGCTTGATCCGGCCCTGCCCGCCCGACTCGTGCGATCCGGTGCCGATCGTCACCACCGCGACACCGAACAGCCGGTGCAGCGGGTTGGCCGTCAGATCGACATTGCGGATCCGTTCGCGTTGCAGGGACTTCCGCGAGCGGAAGACCAGCGTGAACGCGGTCTCCAGCCGGTCCGCCGTGACCCGGTACCGCACGGCCTTCCAGTTGAACAGGTCCAGCAGCACACCGCCGCCGACGAGCACCACGCCACCGGCCACGACCCACGCGAGGGTGACCCAGAAGCTCCCGCCGCCGCCCACGATCGCGACGGTGGCCGGGATCGCGGCGCCGACGGCCGCGCCGGCCATCGTCAGCGCGGTGACGGCGAGCGTCCGCTTGTCGAGCGTGCGCCAGCCCTCGAACTCGCCCGAGGTCATGTCGCGTCCCCCGGCGTCGCCTGCGTCGTTTCGGTGAGCTGCTCCGCCAGGCTCGCGGCCAGTTCGTGGTCGAGCCCGCGGATCTTGACCGCGCCCCGCGCCGACGCCGTGGTGACCGTGACGGTCGCGAGCTTGAACACCTGCTGAAGCGGCCCGCGCAGGGTGTCCACCGTCTGGATCCGCGACATCGGCGCGACCCGCCACTCCTGCCAGAAGAACCCGGAACGCGTGTACACCGCGGTTTCCGTGACCTCCCAGCGGTGCACCTTGAACCACCACAGCGGCATCGCGATCACCCAGACCAGGCCCAGCACCGCGAACACCGCCGCCGGCATCAGCAGCCAGAACCGCGCGGGCGGGATGAGCAGCCCGAGCAGTGCCAGGACCAGCACCGGCGAGGCCCAGAAAAGCGTCCCCTGCAGCCGCCACCAGCCCACGACCCGCTGATCCAGCACGTTGCGTGGCGGCCTCAGCCGCACCTTCCCCCGATCGGCTTCCACCGATATTCACCCCCGACGTTCGTTTACAATGCGATCGCATCGTAATAGCCTGGGACCGTAGTGGCAATGCGATCGCATTGCAAACGTCGGAACGGATGGTGAAGGTGCCGAAGCAGGTGGATCACACCGCGCGCCGCGTGGAGATCGCCGAGGCGCTCAGGCGGCTGACGGCCACGCGCGGCCTCGAAGGAGTCAGCCTCCGCCACGTCGCCGCCGAAGCGGGCATGTCGATGGGCCTGGTGCAGCACTACTTCAAGACCAAGGACGAGATGCTGCTCTTCGCCATCGAGCGCCGCTCGCAGATGTACGAGGAGCGCCTCAAAGCCCGGCTGGACGCGGGCGAAGTGCCTTCGACCCCCCAGGCCATCCTGCGCGCGATCATCGCCGAGATCCTGCCGCTCGACGAACGTCGCCGCGGCGACTGGCTGATGGGCGTCGCGTTCTTCATCCGGTCGATTTCCGACCCCTCCTTCGGGACCGCGCTCACCGAGGGTGTGCCCCAGCTGTTCGAACTGTTCGCCGTGCTGATCCGCCAGGGCCAGGACGCGGGCGAAGTCGACAAGTCGGCCGACGCGATGCACGAAGCGACGATCCTCTGGGCGCTCGCGGATTCGCAGGGCACCAGCATCGTAATGGAGCACCGGACGCCGGACGAGGCGATGTCCACTGTGGACTACTATCTCGACCGGCTGTTCGGCTCAGCTCCCGCCGGATGAGGACGCGGCCGAGGCCCGCACCGCCCGCAGTTCCCGGAACAGCTTCCGCAGCGCGGGAACCGCGTCCCCGCCCCGTTCCGAAAGTTCCTCGATCCGGTCCTTGTACTGGCGCCTGACCTTTCCGGGGACGACGTCACGGAGTTCAACGGCGGCCACCAGCGAGGTGAGCGCGGCGTCGCTCGCGTCCACATCGGACGCCGGGGACGGCCCGCGCAACGCCTGATCGACCAGGGCGCGCAGCCTGTCGACGACGGCGGGGTCCCGCACGATCGGGCGGCGCGACGGGAACAGGCCCAGTGTCCGGCCGGTCTTCAGTTCGATCACGCCCGCCGTGTCCAGCTGGGACTCCAGCGCCTCCAAGGTTCCGCGCGCGTCCTTGCGCACCCACCATTTCCACTTGCGAGGGCTTTCGCCCGCGATCTCGGTGAGCATCTCGTCGAGGACGAGATCGCCGGTCGGTCCGGCGCCGGACACCGCGACCCGGCCGTCCGCGTCGCCGGCACGGCCGCGCAGCACGAGGTCGGTCAGCGCGGCACCTCGGATCAGCAGCGCCGTCCGGTGCCTGTCCCGCAGTTTGTCCTTGCCGACGTTGCACGAGAGCAGATACGCCTTGGCGGGTAAGGAAAGTTCGGTCATCGTCAGTGCCTTTCCAGCTTGGGCCAGATCTCGCCCCAGGAACCCTGTCTGCCGTCGTACCGCCACAGCAGTCCTTCCACCACCGGTGTCACCGAGGCGAAGTACGGCTTGAGCAGTCCCGGATCGAATCCCGCGAACAACACGCTGTCCGCGGATTCCGGGGGCCGGTCGAAGTACCAGTAGCCGCGGTGGCCACTGTAGACGTGGTCGATGCCGTACCGCTGACCGTAGAACTCGGTCGCGGCGGCGAACGGGTAGATCTCGGCGTAGACGGCGGTGCGTGCCCGCTGCTCCGGCGGCAGGGCCGCGTAGGTCTCGCCGATCGCTTTGACCAGTTCTCGCTGTGGCAGTTCCCCTCCGGCGAACGAGCTGCCGAGGGTGACCGGGCCGAAACTCGTCCGGGTCATGGTCGCCGGGTAGATCGGCAGGCCGGCGAGGGTGATCGCCGCCGAAAGCACCATCACGGGCCAGGCCACGAGCCGCCACCGGGGGACGTGCTTCGCGAATCCCGTCGCCGCGGCGGCGTACGGCAGCGCGAAGACGCTCATCAGATAGTAGGAACGCCCGTGCAGCACCAGGAACGCGACGATGAGCGCGGCTATCGCTACCCCCAGGAAGCGATAGCCGCGGAGTTCACATGAGATGATCAGCCGGACGAGGCCGTAGACGAACGCGAGCACACCCGCCCCGACACCGGCCGTCAGGAAACCGTCGCGCAGGAAGGGCCACGTGCCGGGGAATTCCGCCGAGACGACGTCGTTCATGATCAGGTACGGCCAGCCGTTCGACGCCTGCCAGAGCAGCGTCGGGATCGTCGCGACGACGGCGATTCCCGCGCCCAGCCACAGTTTCGGCCGTCGCACGAGCTCCCTCGGCCCGAGCACCAGCGCGGCGAGCAGGGCGAGCGCCCAAAAGGCGGGGATGAGGAACTTCGTCTGCAGCGAGATCGCGGTGACCACCCCCGCCCAGACCAGCAGCCCGTCGCGGCGGGTGCGCACCCAGCGGACGACCAGCCAGACGATCACCGTCCACAGGAACGGATCGAAGACGTAGGTGCCGATCCAATGGCTGACGATGATCACCCCGGACGTCGCGTAGAGCCCGGCCGCGAGCACCTGCGCGCCGCGTCCGCCGCCCAGTTCCCTGGCGATCAGCGCGGTGACGACCACCCCGGCGGCCGCGGCCAGCGTCATCGGCAGGCGCAGCATCACCAGCGAACCGGGGAACAGCGAGTCCATCGCCCCGGCCAGCGCCGGGATCAACGGTGGCTGGTCGAAGTATCCCCATGCCAGATGTTCCCGTCCCGCCATCAGGAAGTACAGCTCGTCGAAGCCGTGCGCGTACCGGCCGCTCGTGGCCAGCAGCGCGGCTCCGGCCAGCGCGGCGACGACGAACACCGGCAGGCGGGCGAAGGCCTGCTCCTGTCCTGTTCGGACTGTCTGGGTCGCGATGCTCATGATCTCCACTTCACCGCGAAAGACCGCTGCGGGAAACCGGGTAAGGATGGTCACCGCATAGACGAAAGTTGCGGATCCCGGGCGAGGGGATACCCGGCTGGCTACCTTGAGCCGGTGGAGAAAAGCAGGACGTTCCGGCCCGGTCCGGTCGACACCGTGTGGCTCACGCTGGCGGCGCTCGCGTTCGTGGGCCTGGACATCACCCTGTACGTGTTCGGCGAACCGACGACCGGATGGGCGGGGCCCGCCGCGGGCGTCACCCTGCAGGTGTCCCTCGATCTCTCGCTGATCCTGCTGTTCCGGTTCCCGCGGCTGGTCGCGGGCCTGATCACGGCGGGAGCGCTGCTGATGCTCGCGTCCGACCTGTTCTCCCCCGGACTGCTGGTGCCGGAGCGGCAGCTGACGCTGATGACCGTCCCGACGATCACCCCGGTCGTGCTGAGCCAGTTGGCCCGGCTGATGGACCGGCGGACACTGCTCTGGCTGACCGCGGTCCTGGCGGTCTGCGCGTCGCGACCGTGGGACGCGCAGTGGAACACGACCCCGTTCGGCCTGCTGGGCACGGCGCTGCCCACGTCGATTTCGCTCTACTTCGAGGCCCGGCGCCAATTGCTGCGCTCGCTGCGCGATCGCGCCGAACGCGCCGAACGCGAGCAGCACCTGCTCGCCGAACGCGCCCGCGCCGAGGAACGGCGGAAACTGGCCGAGGAGATGCACGACGTCGTCACGCACCGGCTGAGCCTGATGGTGCTGCACGCCGGCGCGCTCGGCGTCGTCTCGGCGGACGAAGCGGTGCGGACCTCCGCCGAGGACATCCGGCGCGAAGGCGCGCTGGCGCTGGACGAACTGCGCGATCTGGTCGGGGTGCTGCGCAACGGCGCGAACGCGGAGCCGCGCACGCTCACCGACGGCACGGCGGGCGATCCGGCGACGCTGGTCGCGGAATCGGCGTCGGTGGGCATCCCGACCGAGCTGACCGTGCGCGGCGATCCCGGGCGGATCTCCCCGACCGTCGCCCGCACCGCGTATCGCGTGGTGCAGGAGGCACTGACGAACATCCGCAAGCACGCGCCGGGCTCGACCGCGACCGTCGAACTCCGCTATCACGCGGGTGGCCTGGACGTCGCCGTGGAGAACACGCGGGCGGGCGCCGCCCCGGATCCGGCGCTGGCGGACAGCGGTTCGGGCGCGGGGCTGGCCGGGCTGCGGCAGCGGGTCGAGCTGATCGGCGGCCGGTTCGAAGCCGGGCCGCGAGCGGGCGGCGGGTACCGCGTCGATGCGATACTTCCGGCCTATGTCCCGACTGCGGAAGGAGATGCGTGATCCGGGTGGTCGTCGTCGATGACGAGCCGATGGTCTGCGCGCATCTGCGGACGATCCTCGGTTCCGCGGAGGACATCGAGGTCGTGGCACAGGCGCAGGACGGCGCGGAGGCGGTCGAAGCCGTGGTCCGGCACCGGCCGCGGGTGGTACTGATGGACCTGCGGATGCCCGGTGTCGACGGGCTGACCGCCATCGAGCGGATCGCGAAACTCCCGGACCCGCCCGCGGTCGTCGCGCTGACGACGTTCGACGCGGACACCTACGTCATCCGCGCGCTGCGGGCGGGCGCGGCCGGTTTCCTGGTGAAGTCGACGCCGCCCGAGGACCTCATCGGCCTGGTCCGGGTCGCCGCCGACGGGCACACCGTGCTCTCCCCCGAGGCCGCGCAACGGCTGGTGGCCATGTCGGCCGACGGACGGCGTCGCGGGGACGACGCGCGGCGGAAGACCGAAGGGCTGACGGAACGGGAAACGGACGTCCTGGCCTGTCTCGGCGAAGGACTGTCCAATGCGGACATCGCGGCTCGGCTGCACCTCGCCGAGGCGACGGTGAAGAGCTACGTGTCGCGGATGCTGGTCAAACTGGACTGCGCGAACCGGACCCAGGCGGGCTTGCTGGCGCACGAGGCCGGTCTGGTCAAGCGCTGAGCTGGCCGTCGTAGCTCTTGCGCGCGTCGAGGACCTCGCCCATGTGCACGCGAGCCCACTTGTCGAGCATCTCGAGCGGTTCGGCGAGGTTGCGGCCGAGGGCGGTCAGCTCGTACTCGACGTGCGGCGGGATCTCCGGGTACGCGGTGCGCGTCAGGATGCCGTCGCGGACGAGGCTGCGGAGCGTCTGGGTGAGGACCTTCTGCGAGATTCCGCGCACGCGCTTGCCGATCTCGGTGAACCGGAGCGGGCCGTCGCCGAGCACGCCGACGATCAGCACGGTCCACTGGTCGCCGATGCGGTCGAGCAGGGCGCGGGTGGGGCAGTCGGGGTCGTACGGGTTTCCGAGCACGTGACCTCCTCACTCTCCCGGGGAGAGTAACACGCCTAGCGAGAGGGAGTGGGCTGCATCAGCGCCTCGAACAGCAGGATCAGGTGACGGCGGCCGCGCTCCCAGCGCGCCTCCAGTTCGGCCTGGTCGCGGGTCGCCCAGCTGGCGATGAGGATGCCGCGGACCACGTCCATCGCCGTGTACACCGCGTGCAGGAACTCCGGATGCGCCGAATGGTCCGGGAGCAGCGCCTTGCCGAACTCGACGAGGCTGCTCGTCGCGATCGGCTCGACCACCGCCATCTGCGCGCGCAGCTCCGGGTCGGTCCGCGACGCCACCCACAGCTCGACGGTCGCCGAGAAGACCGGGCCCTGGTGCATCTCCCACAGCAGCTGCAACGCGTCCCCGACCGGGTCGGCCGACGCCTTGAGCCGGTCGATCTCGGCCATCGCGACCTCGGTGCGCCTGGCCGCGAGATGCCGGATGGCGGAGGTGACGAGGTCGGTCTTGGTCGGGAAGTGGTGCACCTGCGCGCCGCGCGTCACCCCGGCGCGATCCGCGACGCGGGTGGTCGTGGTGCCCGCGTAGCCGTACTCGACGAGACAGTCGATCGTGGCGTCGAGCAGCCTGACGCGCATCGCGGCGCTGCGTTCCTCCTGCGTGCGTCGTGGGGCTGCCATGCGCCTACTTTATGGGGCGCCGGGCGAGGGCCGTGTCACGAGGCTCTCGTCCGCGCGTGGCGGCAGGCGCCCACACCACCGCATCTAGAGGACTAATTGCGGTAGTTCGCGGGCGAACGTCCGCGTAATCGTGGGCAGGCTACTGACCGTGTGGATTTTGGGGCGTTAGATGACCCGAAATCCACACAGTCCTGCGTGACCGACCCGGCCACGACAGCCGAAGACGGGAGGGTGTGTGGAAATAGGGACGTTGAACGTCTCTATTTCCACACCCCCTTACGTTGGGTAACGCCTCACGCGCTCACCGGCCACTGGTACGCCAATGTGCCTTTGGGGACATCGATCGCGGGGGCGGGCGCGAGCACTCAGGGGTGTACATGTTTGCGGGGTGGCCACGGTGTCATGAAAGGGGCTTTCAGGACATATTTCGTCCTGAAAGCCCCTTTCATGACACGCGCCGGCCCCGTCCCGACCGCATCTAGAGGACTAAACGCGGCTCGCGATCGGTACCGAAAGCGAAGTCCCGCCCAGTTCGAACGTCACCCGGGCACCGGGCGCGGGCAGCGCCGGATCGAACATGTCCGCATCGGTCCCGCCGAGGACGAGCGCCAGCCGGTGCCCGGCCGGGACGACGTGGTCGAGGCTGCTCAGCCGGAACGTCATCGTGTACGCCTTCCCCGGCACCAAAGGCTCGCCCCGCCACAGCGACCGATGATGCCCGAGGTCCGCCCAGCCGGTCGCCACGATCCGGTTGTCCACCGCGACCGGATCCGCGACGGTGTCGAGGAAACACCCGGAATCGGCGGCGGTGCCCGCACCCCAGCAGGAACGGGTCGTCAGGTTCTTGATGCCCAGCTCGGGGAACTTCGTGTTCCGCACGGTCGCGGGCCCGTAGTCGACCAGCACCGCGCCGAGCCGCGCGCTCGGTTTGTCCGAGCGCGCGGTCACCGTCACCGTGGCGGTCCCGGCGATCCGCGTGTCCGCGCGTACCGGTTCACCCGCGAAGACAAGCCGATCAGGGCTGGCCTGCGACGGGTTCTCCACCCACTGGGACGCGCCACGCGCCGGGTCGTCGGTCAGCGAAGCGGCACCCGCGGCAGGACGCTTCCCCAGCCCGCCGTCCGAAGAAGGCCACAGGGTGTGCGACCGCGACGCGGGAGGCCAGCGGCGTTCGTCGGTCCAGCGGTCCGGGGTGTGTTCGATCCGGATCGCCGGTTCGGTTTCGACGCCGTTGCGGACGCCGAGCAGCCACCGGTCGAACCAGCGGTGCAGGGTCTTCACGAACAGCGACCGGTCGAGGTCGAACGGGTCGACGTGCGCCGCCTGGTGCAGCCACGCCTTGCGCGGCACGCCGTACGCGTTCAGTGCCTCCCACCAGGGCCCGAGCTGGATCGGGTTGACGTTGAGATCGTGGAAGCCCATCGACGCGAAAACGCTTGCGCGCACCTTGCCGGTCTTCGCGACGTAGTCGAGCCCACGCCAGTACTCGTTGAAGTTCCCGTCCGTCCCCGCGCGCCGCGCGTTCTCGTCCTCGAACGGCTGGCACAGCTTCTCGGCACGCTGGTTGTACAGGCCCGGCCCGCCCGCCCAGCCGAAGTACGCGCCGTGCGAGTTGTGGACCTCGTAATACGAACTGACCCCGGCGATCGGCACGATGGTCTTCAGCCCGTCGATCCCGGACGCCGCCATCCCGATCGCCGTCGCCCCGTCCTGCGACTTCCCGATCGCGCCGACCGACCCGTTCGCCCAGCCCGCGCGGACCCGCTCCGGCCCGAACGGTGTCCGGAACGCACTCGCGCGGCCGTTCAGCCAGTTCACGACCGCGTTGCCGGAGGCGACGTCGTCGAAGCACCCGGACGAACGGTTGGTGCCCCCGACGTCGACCAGCACGACCGCGTACCCGCGCGGGACGAAGTAGTTGTCATAGAAGAGCGGGAACTGCGACGGCGTGCCGTCGGGCAGATACGTCTTCGGCTGCCGCTCGTTGCCGCGCCCGATCTTCTCGAAGTACGGACTGACGTCCATGATCACCGGAATACGGCCGGCGGGTTCCGACGGCCGGACGATGTCGGCGGCGACACGGTCGATCTGTCCGTCGCGGTCGAGGTCCTGTCCGGTCTCCACCCAAGCCGTCTCGCGGATGGCCTTCTCGTAGGAGAACACCGGCTCGCTGACGCCGTCACGGAGGACGAACGCGGGTGGCGCGGCGGTCGCCGGTGCGGCGGTGGCCAGCAGCATCGCCACCACGGTGGCGGTCAAAGTCTTCAGCCCCATCGTCCGAGTATCGCTTACAAAACCCGAACATCACCCCCACAATCCTCGCATCCGGCCGCGCGACGCTCTTCGCATGCTGAAACACACCATCGCCGCCTGCCTGACCGCGGCAGGCCTCATCGCCCTCGCCCCGGCCGCTTCGGCGCAGACCCCGATCACGCTCAGCCCGGAAGAGTCCCAGCAGTTGTGTGCCGAATGGCTGCCCAAGCTCACCGAGCGCACCACGAAGCTCACCGACCGCATCAACGGCGGTCCCGAGATCCGTGGTTCCGTCGCGAACCTCAAGGCCAGGGCCGAAGACCAGCGCAAGAAGAACCACAACGACACCGCCGACAGGCTCCAGAAGCGGGCCGACAAGCGCAGCGGACGCCTTCCCGAACTCACCGCGGCGAAGCAGAAGCTCGACGCGTTCGCGGGCGCGCACTGCGAGGCGGGCAAGTGAAACGCCTCCTGGCCGCGAGTCTCACCGCGCTCGCGCTGTTCGGCACCGCCGCCTGCGACGACACCGAGGCATCGAGCCCGGCACCGGTGCCGGCACCGGGCGAACTCGGCGACGTGCAGCGCACCCTCGACTCGATCGAGCAGGACATGGCCGGCGACCCGGCCCCGTGACAGGATCTGCCGGTGACGACACAACCGGGACGCGGGCTGGTGCTGGTCGTCGAGGACGACCCCGCGATCGCCGAACTCGCCTCGCTCTACCTGAAGCGGGACGGGTTCGGCGTGCAGGTCGAAGCGGACGGCGGCGCGGCGCTGGCCACGATCCGGCGGCTGCGCCCGGTCGCGATCGTGCTCGACATCGGACTGTCCGGAATGGACGGTATCGAGATCTGCCGGACGCTGCGCGCGGACGGTGACTGGACACCGGTGCTGTTCGTGACGGCCCGCGACGACGAACTGGACCGCTTGCTGGGCCTGGAGATCGGCGCGGACGACTACCTGACGAAACCGTTCAGCCCGCGTGAACTCTCGGCCAGGGTGCGGACCGTGCTGCGCCGCGCCGCCGGATCCGCGCCGCCAGCCGAGACCTACGCGGCGGGCGGCGTTCGCGTCGACGTCACCCAGCGCCGCGTCTGGGCCGCCGACACCGAGATCGCGCTGACGTCGACCGAGTTCGATCTCCTCACCCATCTGGTGAAACGCCCCGGCCAGGTGTTCAGCCGCGACCAGCTGCTCAGCGCCGTCTGGGGTTACGCGGCTTCGGCGGGCACGCGAACCGTCGACGTCCACATCGCCCAGCTCCGGGGAAAACTGGGTGAGCACAGTCCGATCAGGACGGTCCGCGGCATCGGCTACGCGGCGGACGCCGGATGAGGCGGACCTCGCTCGCGCTGCGGATCACCGTGGTGTGCCTCGCGATCGCCGCGGTCGCGGTGGTGGTGGCCGGGCTGGTCGCGGCCCGCCTGATCCGCACCACCGGGACCGACGTGCTCCGGCAGTCGCTCTCGGCGCAGGCCGACGTGGTCGCGAGCCAGCTCGACGAGACCGGGATCGGCAACCGGCTCGGAGCAGGCAAGGTCGCGGAAGTCGTTCGGGGGCAAGGGATCGACGTCGTCGTCCGCCGTCCGAACGGGACCCTCGACGGCGACGGGACGGTGGCGGCGATCGCCGCCGCCAAAGCCGGGCTCACCCGCTCCGGCACGGTGCTCGTCGAAGGTCAGCAGTACCTCGTCGAGGTCCGCACGGTCGGCACGAAAGGGGCGGCGTTCGCGCTCATCCAGTCGACGAAGACCGGCGAAGCACGCGGACGGATGCTGGTGCGCAACACCGTGCTCGCGCTGGGCGCCGGGCTGGCGGTCGCCGCCATCGCGGGACTGGTGCTGAGCCGGATGCTGTCCCGCCCGCTGCGCCGGGCCGCGTCGGTGGCGAACGGGATGCGTTCCGGACGCCGTGACCTGCGGGTTCCCGTGGAAGGACCGTCCGAGGTCGCGGACGTGGCGAAGTCGGTCAACGAACTGGCCGACGCCCTGCAGTACAGCGAGGCGCGGCAACGCGAATTCCTGCTTTCGGTGTCGCACGAACTGCGGACGCCGTTGACCGCCGTCACCGGATTCGCCGAGGCGATCAGTGACGGCGTGGCCGAAGGCGAGGACGCCCGCCGAGCCGGGGAGACCATCCACCGCGAGGCGCAACGCCTGGAACGCCTGGTCAGCGACCTGTTGGAACTGGCGAGACTCGGCGCCGACGAGTTTCCCCTCGATCCGACACGCCTGGACCTCGCCGCGCTCGTCGACGAATGCGCCGACGTCTGGCGGCTGCGCTGCGCTCAGCAGAACGTGACGTTGCTGGTCGATCGGGCCTCCGGCGAGGTCCCGGTCGTCGCCGATCCGCGACGGCTCCGCCAGGTCGTCGACGGGCTGGCCGAAAACGCCCTGCGCGTGACCCCTGCGGGCGCGCCGATCGTGTTCTCCCTGGTGGCGGGCGAGGGACAGGCCCGGTTGGCGGTGCGCGACGGCGGACCCGGCCTCGCGCCGGAGGACTACCCGGTCGCGTTCGAGCGCGGGGTGCTGAACAAGCGGTACCGCGACAGCCGTCCGGTCGGTTCGGGGATCGGGCTCGCGCTGGCGCACGGCCTGGTCACCCGCATGGGCGGGACCCTGACCGCCGGTCCGGCGCCGGAAGGCGGAGCCGCGTTCACCGTCGCGTTCCGGTTAGGGTGATCACGTGGAGATGTTGCACCTGCGGTATTTCGTGGCCGTCGCCGAGGAGCTGAACTTCTCCCAGGCGGCCAAGAAGCTGCACATGGCCGCCTCCCCGCTGAGCCAGCGCATCAAGGATCTCGAACACGAACTCGGCCACAGGCTGTTCGACCGCAGCACGCACCACGTCACGCTGACCGCCGCCGGTTCGGCGCTGCTGCCGATCGCCCGGGACGTCCTCGACCAGGTCAACGCGATTCCGTGGCGGCTCCAGGAGGCGGTGAAACCGCGTCGGAGCACCGTGTTCATCGGGATGCCCGCGGGCGTGCACCCGGCCCTACGGGAACGGGTCAAACGGCTCGAAGAGCGCTGTCACGACCGGTTCGAACTCAAACGCTGGCCGGGGACGACGCCGGACCTGGTCGCCGCGGTGCACGAGGGCAAACTGGCGTTGTCGCTGGTCCGGATGCCGGTCACCGATCCCGCGCTGGAGATCATCCCGGTGCAGATCGAGCGGCTCGGCGCCGTCGTCCCCGCCGGCCGGTTCGCCGGACGGGAAACGGTGGACATCGCCGAACTGAGTGACCTGTCCTACATCGCGTCCGCATCGGAAAGCATTCCGGCCTATTCGGACGACATGGACCGTAAATTGTCCAACGCGGGGATCAAGAAAAGGCTCAAAGTCGGCGGAACCGAATATTCGGGCATCTCGGAACTGGTGGCGAACGGTTCGTCGTTCTCGATCACCATGCTCGATCCGGCCAGTCCGATGCACCTGTTCCTGGTCGACGGCGCCACCATCCTGCCGTTCGCGGATTTCCGGCCCCAGCTGGAGACCTCCCTGGTCTGGCGGCGCGACCGCGCGGAGGACGGCGACCTCGCCGAACTCGTCTCCGGAGTCCGCGAGATCTTCGCCGAACCGCTTTCGACATAAATGGTATGACCACCGCGGTCATACCATTCTTCGTTTCTTGATCATTCCCTTTATCGCCATTCGCGCCTAACTTCGAAGGTAGAGCGAACAACGGCGAAGGGAAGCAAAATGACTCAGACCGCCACCGGACCACTGGACGGCGTTCGCGTGATCGACCTCTCGACGGTGGTCATGGGACCGTACGCCGCGCAGATCCTCGGCGACCTCGGCGCCGACGTGATCAAGATCGAGTCCCCCGCCGACACCGTGCGGGTGGGCAAGTTCCGCACGACGCCGGGCATGACACCGCTCAACCTGAACGTGAACCGCAACAAGCGCAGCGTCGCCCTCAACCTCAAGGACGAGGAGCAGCGCGAGCAGGCACTCGAGCTCATCGACACCGCCGACGTGCTGATCACCAACATGCGACCGGGTGCGCTGAGCAGGCTCGGCATGAACTACGCCGACGTCGCCGCGCGCAACCCCGGCCTGGTCTACGCCCACGCGCAGGGCTTCCGCGGCGACTCCGACCGCGCGGGCCACGCCGCCTACGACGAGACGGTGCAGGCGTCGTCCGGCCTGGTCGACGTCGCGAACCGCGCGCTGGGCAAGCCGGTCTACCTGCCGACGATCATCGGGGACAAGGTCTCCTCCCTGACCATCGCCTACACCGTGCTCGCGGCGCTGGTGCACCGCGACAAGACCGGCGAGGGCCAGCGGGTCGAGATCCCGATGACCGACACGCTGATCGCGTTCAACCTCGTCGAGCACCTCGCCGGGCACGTCTTCGAACCCGCGGAGGGCCCGACCGGCTTCGGTCCGTCGATGAACCCGGGACACAAGGCGGTGCACACCAAGGACGGCATGGCCTGCGTGATCCCCTACAACCCGCAGAACTTCCGCGACTTCTTCCACGCCGCCGGACGGCCGGAACTGGCCGAGGACCCGCGCGTCAACGGCGACGCCATCGACGGCGCCGACCACGAGGCGCTGGCCGAGCTGATCGCCGACTGCGCCCCGGCGCTGACCACCGGAGAGTGGACCGAGGTCTGCGCGAAGCACAGCATCCCGATGGCCCCGGTCCTGGAACTGGACAACGCGCAGGACGACGAATACGTCCGCGACGGCCACCTGCTCGACGTCGTCGAGCACCCGAGCGAGGGCTCGATCCGCACCATCGGCATCCCGGTGAAGTTCTCCGCGACCCCCGGCACCGTCCGGCGCCTGGCTCCTCTGCCGGGTCAGGACACCGAAGAGGTCCTGCGCGAACTCGCCACCACGCTTTGAGAACACCCAGCTGAGGAAGAACCATGAGCAGCACAGAAGTAAGGACAGAACGGGTCGGCAGCACGCTGCTGATCACGATCGACCGGCCGCAAGCCCGCAACGCGGTGAACGCCGCCGTCGCGGCCGGGCTGGCCGAAGCACTCGACCTGCTGGAATCCGATCCCGCGCTGCGGGCCGGGGTCCTGACCGGCGCGGACGGCTCGTTCAGCGCCGGCATGGATCTCAAGGCGGCGCTGAAGGGCGAGTCGCCCGAGATCTCCGGCCGCGGGTTCGGCGGGTTGACCGAAGCGGAGCTGTCGAAGCCGCTGATCGCCGCCGTCGAAGGCTGGGCCATGGGCGGCGGGTTCGAACTGGCGCTGGGCTGCGACCTGATCGTCGCCGCCGAAGACGCGAAGTTCGGGTTGCCCGAGGTGAAGCGCGGGCTGATCGCGGCCGGTGGCGGGGTGATCCGGCTGCCGAAGCGGATCCCGCACCACCTGGCGATGGAGTTCCTGCTCACCGGCGAGCCGATCGGCGCCGAGCGCGCCGGAAGCCTCGGCCTGGTGAACCGCGTCGTCCCGAGCGGCGAGGCCGCCGCCGTCGCGCTGCAACTCGCCGAGCAGGTCGCCGCCAACGCTCCCCTGGCGCTGGCACTGGTCAAGAAGATCGTCCGCGCCGCCGACGGCGTGCCGGACGCGCAAGCGTTTGCCTCCCAGCGTTCGGAGATGCCGGCGCTGATGAAGTCTGCCGACGTCCGCGAGGGCATGCAGGCCTTCGCCGAGCGCCGCGCTCCGCAGTGGGCAGGTGAGTGAAATGAAGCAGCAAGAAGTCCTCCAGCACGTGACCACCCCGCTCACCAACCCGGCGTACGCGCCGGTGGTGCCCCGGTTCACCAACCGCGAGTACCTCAACATCGTCTACCGCACCGACGCCGACGCCCTGCGCGCCGTCGTCCCGGAGCCCCTGGAAATCGACGAGCCGCTGGTGCGGTTCGAGGTGATGAAGATGGGCGACGTCAGCGGCTACGGGCCCTACACCGAGTCCGGCCAGGCGATCCCTGTGAGCTTCGAGGGCGAGCGTGGCGAGTACCTGCACGCGATGTACCTCGACAACTTCCCGGCCACCGCGTCCGGCCGCGAGATCAGCGCGTACCCGAAGACCATCGGCTCGCCGAAGCTGTTCGCCGAGAACGGCGCGCTCGTCGGAGCGCTCGATTACGGCAGCCAGCGCGTGGCGACCGCGACCATGGGCTACAAGCACAACCGGCTGGACGTCCGCGAGGCCGAAGCGCAGATCACCGTGCCGACGTTCATGCTCAAGACCATCCCGGACTACGACGGTTCGCCGCGGGTCTTCGAACTGGTCCGCACCGAGATCACCGACGTTGTGGTCAAGGAGGCGTGGACCGGACCCGCGCGTCTGCAACTGTTCCAGCACGTCCTGGCCCCGCTGGCGGATCTCCCGGTGCTGGAGGTCGTCTCCGCGAGCCACATCCTCACCGACCTGACACTCGCCCCGGTCAAGCCGGTCTTCGACTACCTGAAGGGAGCACGGTCATGACTTTTCGCACCGCCGCGGTGATCGGCGCGGGCACGATCGGCCTTTCGTGGACGGCGTTGTTCGCCTCGCACGACCTGGACGTCTGGATCTCGGACCCGCGGCCGGACCTCGCCGACGCCGTCGCCGGCGCACTGGCGGACTTCGCCCCGCATCTCGGCCGGGACGCCGCGGACCTCGCCCCTCGCGTCCACCTCGCCGCTGACGTCACCGAAGCCGTCCGGAACGCGGATGTCGTGCAGGAGAACGGGCCCGAGAACGTCGAGTTCAAGAAGGACCTGTTCGCGACTTTGGTCCGCGAGGCACCGTCGCACGCACTGCTGCTCAGCTCGTCTTCGGCGATCCCCTCGACGGCGTTCACGGGAGACCTGGACGACGCTACCCGGGTCCTCATCGGGCACCCGTTCAACCCGCCGCACCTGATCCCGCTGGTCGAGGTCGTCCCCGGCGAACGCACCGGTGCCGAGTCGGTCGACCGGGCCGTCGAGTTCTACCGATTCGTCGGCCGCACCCCGGTGGTGGAACGCAAGGAGATCCCCGGGTTCGTCGGCAACCGGCTGCAGAACGCGCTGAGCCGCGAGGCCATCTACCTGGTGGAACAGGGTGTCGTGTCACCGTCCGAAGTGGACGCGGTGATGACGAACTCGCTCGGCATCCGCTGGTCGACGGTCGGGCCGTTCCTCGGCTCGCACCTGGGCGGCGGCCCCGGCGGCTACCGGCACATGGCCGAGCACATCGGGAAGTCGATGAAGAAGATGTGGGCCGGTCTCGGCCAGCCCTCGCAGAGCCCCGAAGAACAGGAACGGCTCATCGAAGCCGTGGAATCCGCTTACGGCTCCTCCACGTACTCGGAACTCGCCGAGGCGCGCGACCGCAAGCAGCTCGCGGTGCTGTCCGCTTTGGACAACGCCGTCAAGGAGGAGAACTGATGGAAGACCAGCTGACCGCCGACTTCTACGACTACGAAGCCCTGCTGCCGGACGAGGAGCGCAAGCTGCTGCTCAAGGCACGCGACTTCATGCGCACCGAGGTCAAGCCGCTCGTGAACGAGTACTGGGCGAAGGGCGAGTTCCCGCACGAACTCGTCGGCAAATTCCGCGAACAGGGCCTCGCCGGGCTGCCCTACGAGGGCTACGGCGAGCACCTCCCGGCCACCAGCCACCTGCTCAGCGGGATGATGGCGATGGAGATGACCCGCACGGATCCTTCCGTGGCCACGTTCTTCGGTGTCCACAACGGACTCGCGATGTACAGCATCTACTCCGGCGGCGACCAGGAGCAGCGCGACCGCTGGCTCCCGTCGATGGCGGCGATGGACAAGATCGGCGCGTTCGCGATGACCGAGCCGCTCGGCGGTTCCGACGTCGCGGGCGGCATGCGCACCACGGCTCGACGCGAGGGTGACACCTGGATCCTGAACGGTGCCAAGAAGTGGATCGGCAACGCGACCTTCGCCGACCTGGTCATCGTCTGGGCCCGCGACGAGGATGACAACAATGTCAAGGGTTTCGTGGTCGAGAAGGACTCCCCCGGATTCGTCCCGGTCAAGATCGAGAACAAGTTCGCGTTCCGGATCGTGGAGAACGCGGAGATCACGCTGACCGACGTCCGGGTTCCGGAGGCCAACCGGCTGCAGGGCATCGACTCGTTCCGCGACGTCGCCGAGATCCTGCGCGCGACCCGCGGTGGCGTGGCCTGGCAGGGACTGGGCGTGATGATCGGCGCTTACGAACTCGCGCTGGACTACGCCAAGGAGCGCGAGCAGTTCGGCCGTCCGATCGCCCGGTTCCAGATGGTGCAGGACATGCTGGTGAAGAGCCTCGGCAACATCACCGCGTCGTGGGGCATGCTCGTGCAGCTCGCCCGGTTGCAGGACGCCGGGATCTTCAAGGACGAGCACTCGTCGCTGGCGAAGGCGTTCGTGACGTCGCGGATGCGGGAGGTCGTCGCCTGGGGCCGTGAGATCTTCGGCGGCAACGGGATCGTGCTGGACAACGACATCATGCGGTTCTTCACCGACGCCGAGGCGATCTACTCGTTCGAAGGCACCCGGGAGATGAACACGCTGATCGTCGGGAAGGCCATCACCGGCCAAAGCGCCTTCGTGTAGGCCTCGCTTTGCGCGTGAAGGCCCCCTTCCCTCGGCTGAGCCGAGGGAAGGGGGCCTTCACGCGCGTTCAGCGGTACTTGTTGCCGCAGGTGTCCTGGTCACCGGAGGAGAAGCCGTCCCGGAAGGCGGCGACCCTGGCGAAGCCCGCCGGGAGCGTCCGGCCCCGGACGTCCGCCGCGATCAGGCTGTTCCGCGTCAGCATCTCGGCGACGGCCTCGTCGAGGTCTCCCGGCGACAAGGTGAGCGATCCGCGTTTACCGTCCACAATGGTCGACGCCCAGAACCCTGTGAGGCAGGCCGTGCGCTGCGCGGCCACCGGCCCGTCGAGCCGGAAACCGCCCTCCTGCTGGACGGCGAGGGTGTAGCGCGACGCGACCTCGGCGAACGCGGCGAAGTCGCCGATGCCACCCTGCCGTCCCCTGCGCGGCGGGGTGCCGATGCGGACGAGGCCGTCGAGGTCGAGGTTGATCTGGTTGGACTCCGAGCAGTAGGACGCGAGCGCGTCCTCCGTCGTCACCCCGCAGGCCGCTCCGGTGGTTAGCGTCGGCGGGGTGGCCGCGAGCCGGAAGGCCTGCCGCAGGCTGGTGGTGAGATCGGCCAGCGCTTCGCGGTCGTCGAGACGGACGTTCTCCGCCGCCGCCTGCTCGTTCGCCGCGGCCGAGCCGAAACCGCCCTGGGTACTGCGGCCCTCGATCTCCCGCTCGTCGATCATCGCGCAGCGGCCGGGCCCGTCGGTGAAGCCGAACTGGAACGCGGAAACGCGGTCGAAGGCGTTGCCGTGCGCGCCGTCGTCGTCGAAGGCGACCCCGGCGGAGTCGCGGATCTGGAACAGCGCGGTGAGCACCTCGTTGAGCCCGCGGCCGGTGGAGACCTGGAACATCGGCGACTTGCCCTCGGCGACCCAGCGAAGGTACGCGCCGGTGTAGCAATCGGCCTGCTGCTCCTTCACGATCGACGGCGTCGCCGCCGGGAGGCCAAGCCGGAACTGAACCGCGTGGCCGATCTCGTGGGCGAGCACCGCCATGACCGCCGCCGGGCCGATGGAGTCGTTGAGCATCGGCAGCAGTTCCCCGCGATCCCAGGCGACGATGTCCTGCCCGGAGCAGTAGAACGCGTTCACCAGCCCGGCCGTCGTGGCCCCGCAGATCACGCGACCGCGGCCCGCCGAGTCGTACGAAGCGAGGGCGGCCAGCGGCCGGAAGTCACGGCTGAAGACCGCCGGCAGGTGCTCGCGCCAATACCGCTGGACGTCGGCGACGGCGTTGGCCGCGAGCTTGTCGATCTCGCCGCCGTCACCGCCGTCGACCGGCAATGCGGCGTCGAGCACGCCGGGCTTGAGCCCGCTGGGCCCGTCGGTGATCTCGAGCCCGGCGACCCGGGTGGGGTCCACCGGTTGTGCCGCTCCCCCTACCGTCGCGGCACAACCGGTGAGGAACAGAGACAGGCTTGCCACGATCGCCCAACCGGATCGACGCTTCATCACACCATTCCCGTCTCTGGTTCGGTTCAGCCGAAGAAAATCGAGGTGACCTTGTCGTCGAAGTTCACCTTGGCGAGATCCCGCACGTCACCTTCGATGACGAGCGACTTGCCCTTGCAGTCCTTCTCGGACCACAGCTTGAGCGAACCGGCGGCGGAGACCGACGACGTCACGCCAGGGCGGGCGACGTTCTGGCACCCCTTGCCCGCGAGTCCCTGCGACGGCTCGTCGTCGCTGAAGTTCCTGCCGTCGAAGAGAACCGCGCTGGACGCTGGTTTCTGCGGAGGCGTGCTCTCTTCAGGCTGCCCGTCCTGTGCTTTCCGACCGTTCGGGGCGAGCCCGAACCACGTCCCGCCGACACCCTGGCCGAGCGTGTCACCGGGCTTGGTGTCCTTCGCGAACCGGTACGCGGGCCAGCCGCCGACGGTCAGCTGCAGGGTGCCGTCGGCGCGCTTGACCGTGCCGACGGCGGATTTCTTGATCCCTGCCAGGAAAACCTTGCTCCCCGAGGTGACGAGCACCGGCGGCCATGCCTTGGCGCAGTCGCCGTCGCAGGTCGACTTCGACGGCTTGGCGGTGTCCTTGTCGAAGCGGTACAACGTCAGTCCCGCACCGTTGACCACCACCGGGTCGAGCGCGCCTGCCTTGGCGGCTTTGAGCTGCACCCATTTGCGGGCGACGTTCTGGTCGGCGGTCCCGGGCGTCCCGTCGGAACCCGTTGCCCAGTCACCGGTCTTGGGCGGCGCGTTGTTGGCCTTCGCGGTCCCGGCGAGAAAGGACAACTCGTTGGCGACCTGCTCGACCGGTGCCTGTGCCGTCGGCAGCGCGGTGTTCTGCGTGCCGCAGGCGGCGAGCGACAACGCTCCGGCGGCGGCGAGCACGGCGATCGGCAGAACTCTTTTGCTGAGCACGATTCTTTCTCCCCTGCACCCGGGGTTCCAGGCTCTCTGGAACTCCCCTACGCCATCGACACGGACGGCGGCGGGATGCGGTTCAAAAGAATCTTGGGGATTTTCGCGCTCGGCACGAAACCGCAGCCAGAGGACTAAATGCGGAAGGCGACTGGGCCGGGTGCGAGCTGAGCGCAGGTCCGTGAAGGACTCCTTGAGGGACCCAGGGTCCCTCAAAGTTCCCCTCACTCGCCCGGGACGTGACCAGGTGGCCAGCGAGGCGTCGGTCCAGGTGGTCGTGGGGGGGGGGGGGGGGGGGGGGACAAAAAGACCCCCCCCCCCGCACCCAAACAACCACCCCCCGAAAACGTGACCCCT
>NZ_JBVILA010000020.1:148162-194689 GCF_055580625.1 Amycolatopsis sp. NPDC031561
TTTCCAAGAGGTTCCCTGCCTTCTGTGGGGGGGGGAAGGGGGGGGGGGGGGGGGTGGGGGGGGGGGGGGGGGGGGGGGGGGGGGGGGGGAAACCCCCCCCCCCCCCCCCACGACCGACCCAGCCCACCCCGCTCCGGAACCTTGGCCGCTTTAGCTGACACAACCCGCCGAAGCAGGCGGCGCGGACGACGTGGACGACGAGGGCGGAGCGGCGACCGAGGAGGTGGCCGCCACCGGCTTGATCCCGATTCCGCCCGTCGGTTCCCCCACCGCGGCGACGTTCGTCGACGTCAGCGTGGCGTTCACGAACGCCTTCACCTGGGCGGGATCCACCTTCACCGCGTCACCGTCGGAAGGCGTCGGCAGGGAAAGGCTCTGGATCGGGATCGTCTGGAACTTGATCGCCCCCGAACTCATCCCCCGCAACTGCTGCGCGAAGCTCAGCACGTCCCAGCCGCGGTCGAGCACGACCGCCCCCTGGATCGCGCCGGTCAGAGCGCTCAGCCTGGAGGGGTCGGTGAACGTCCCCGCGTCCAGCATGGTCTTGGCCATACTCGAGAGGAACGCCTGCTGCCGAGCGATGCGGTCGAGGTCGCTGGGCAGCCCGTGCCGCTGCCGCACGAAAGCGAGCGCCTGCGGCCCGGAAAGCAGCTGCTTCCCCGCCGGGAACGCAGCGCCCGAGAACTTGTCCTGGACCGGTTCCTTGAGACAGACCTCGACACCGCCGACGGCTTCGCTCAGCGCGGAGAACCCGGCGAGGTTGACGGCGGCGTAGTGGTTGATGCTCAGCCCGGTGAACTGCTCGATCGTCTGGATCGTGAGTTTGGCGCCCGCTTCGTTGGCCTTGACCTCGAGCTGGGCACCGCTCAGGCCTTGGGCGCGCAGCGAGCTCATCGCGGCGTTCTTGCCACGACTGTAGGCGGAATTGATCTTGTGCTTGCCGAAGCCGCCCGCGATGTCCACATAGGAATCGCGCGGGATGGAGATGGCGGTGGCCGCGGCGCCGCCCGCCGGGATGTGGACCACGATCATGGTGTCGGTGGTGTCGCCGCCGTCGTCGTCGGCCCCGGCGTGCAGCGTGTCGAGCACGTTCTGCGGCAACGGGTTCCCGTAGGTGTCGGTGCGGGAGTCGATCCCGACGAGGAGGATGTTCTGCGCCACCTTCAGCGGTTCGCCAGCCGGACCGTCGGGCATCTGAGCGGAGGGCGCGATCACGTCGGCCGTGACGATGCCTTCGTCCAAACGGCTCAACTGCGTCCACGCGAAACCCGTGACCCCCAGTACGGCCGTCGACACCAGGCCCAGTGCGACGCGGCCGCCGATCCGCCGTCCTCGCGACGTGAGCAGCACGACCTTCTCCCCGCTTCCGTGAATGATCCCCCGCATTCGAGGATCACCGCGTTAGCTGGGAATTACCTGAGAAACGTGTCATAACCGGGTCTTAAAGCCCGTTCGGCCCAGCAGAAGTGATCAAGCAGACAACCGGCCGCGACACCGAGTGCCGGACCGACCGCGCAGCGCTCCCTAGCGGGGCATCCGGCGCCAGATCGCGCGAGGCACCACGCGCATCACCGCGAACACCAGCCTCAGCAGTCCCGGCACCCACACCGTATCCCGGCGTTTCCGGATTCCGGCGACCGTCGCGTCCGCGACCTGATCGGGCGTGCTCGAGAACGGCGCCGGGGACATGCCCTCGGTCATCCGGCCGATCACGAACCCGGGCCGGACGAGCAGGAGGTGCACGCCGGTGCCGTGCAGGGCGTCGGCCAGGCCGCTCGCGAAACCGTCGAGGCCCGCCTTGGCCGAACCGTAGACGTAGTTCGCCCGCCGGACCCGCACCCCGGCGACCGACGAGAACACCACGAGGCTTCCGCTTCCTTGCTCACGAAGCACATTGGCCACATGCGTCAGCACACTCACGTGAGCCACATAGTCGGTGTGCACGATCGCGACGGCGTGCTCGACATCGGTTTCGGCACGCGCCTGGTCGCCGAGGATCCCGAAAGCGGTGACGACGACGTCCAGCGGGCCGTGCTCCGCGGCGACGTTCTCCAGGAACGGGCCGTGCCCGGCGAGGTCGTCGGCGTCGAACTCGACGACGTCGACCGTCTTCGCTCCCGCGGCCAGCAGTCGTTCGGTCTCCGCACCGAGGTCCGCGCTCCGCCGTGCGGCCAGCACGATCTCGCGCGCCCCGCCCTTGGCAAGCCGCTCCGCGACCGCGAGACCGATCTCGCTGCGCCCGCCCAGTACCAGCACCGTTCCACTCACCCGCCGCAGTCTGCCAGGCGGTTCGGGGCCGCCGGCCAGTGGCACGGTTCACAAACTGCAATTTTGCAGTATCTGCATCTTTGGGCGTATCGTGGTGCTCATGCCCGAACCCGTCAAAGGCCTCCGCGAGCGCAAGCGGCTGGAAACCCACCGCGCGCTGGCGACCACCGCCGTCCGGCTCGTCGCCGAACGCGGCCTGGACCAGGTGACGGTCGAGGACATCAGCGCGGCGGCGGGGGTCTCGTCGCGCACCTTCTTCAACTACTTCGCGTCCAAAGAGGACGCTGTCGTCATCGCGCACGCCGACAACGCCGAGCGTTCGCAACGCATCATCGAGAAGTTCCTCGCCGCGCCGAAGGAAGTCAGCATTCCGCGCGCTTTCGTCGCCGCGCTGAAAGAGGACTTCGCCCAGATCGACGAGAACCGTGAAGAGTGGCTCGGCCGGATGAAGGCGATCCAGGAGAACGCCACCCTGCATTCGCGCGCGGTGGCGATGAACCACGACACCATCGCGCCGACCATCGAGGCGATCGCGCGCCGCGCAGGCGTGGATCCCCGGGACGACCTGTATCCGACGCTGCTGTTGTCCACGCTCGGCGGCGCCGTCAACGCCGTGCTCATCCTCTGGTCCCGGCACGACGGCCGAGTGTCCGCGCTCGACCTGCTGGACGAAGCCGTCGAAATGCTTCTCGCCGGGCTCCCGGAGCCCGGCGGCCGCGCGCGCTGACGCGCTCGGCATCCCAGAACACGAAGGGGGACAACCATGTCCGCATCCATGACCGAATCACGAGAACCGGAATCGCCACCGGATTCGATGGGCCGCAAACAGGTCCTCGAAGCCATGTCGGGGCTGATGATGGGCATGTTCGTCGCCATCCTCGCCTCGACGGTGGTCGCGAACGCGCTGCCGCGGATCGTTTCCGAACTCGGCGGCTCGCAGTCCTCCTACACCTGGGTGGTCACCACCGAACTGCTCGCGATGACCGCGACGGTTCCGCTCTGGGGCAAACTTTCCGACCTGTACAACAAGAAGCTGCTGATCCAGCTCTCGCTCGGGCTGTTCGTGGTCGGCTCGCTGGTCGCCGGGTTCGCGGGCAACATCGAGCTCCTGATCGGCAGCCGCGTCGCGCAGGGCATCGGCGCGGGCGGGCTCACCGCGCTCGCGCAGGTGATCATGGCGGCCATCGTTTCGCCGCGTGAACTCGGGAAGTACTCGGGCGTCTTCGGTGCCGTTTTCGCGGTCGGGACCATCGCGGGCCCGCTGATCGGCGGCGTCATGGTGGACACCTCGTGGCTCGGCTGGCGCTGGTGCTTCTTCCTCGGCGTGCCGTTCGCGATCGCGGCGATCCTGCTGCTGCAGCGCACCCTGAACCTGCCGACGGTCCGGCGTGACGTGAAGGTCGACTACCTCGGCGCGTTCCTGATCATGGCCGGGGTCTCGACGCTGCTGGTCTGGTCTTCGCTGGCCGGGCACCAATTCGCGTGGGCCTCCCTGTGGACGGCCGGCCTGGTGACCGCGGGCGTGGTCATCCTCGCCCTCGCCGTCTACGTCGAGTCGAAGGTGGCCGAGCCGATCCTGCCGCTCGGGCTGTTCCGCAACCGCACGGTCACCCTGACCACCCTCGCGAGCTTCCTCGTCGGCGTCGCGATGTTCGGCGGGACGGTGTTCCTGTCGCAGTACTTCCAGCTGTCGCTCGGCAAGTCGCCGACGGTGGCCGGGCTGCTGAGCCTGCCGATGATCTTCGGCCTCCTCGTGTCGTCCACGGTCTCGGGGCAGCTGATCAGCCGGACCGGCAAGTGGAAGAGCCACCTGCTGCTCGGCTCGGCCTTGATGACGGCGGGCCTCGCCCTGCTGGGCACGCTCGACTCGAAGACGAACCTCGTCGTCCTCGGCGCCTACATGGTGGTGCTGGGCGTGGGCGTCGGCATGCTGATGCAGAACCTGGTCCTGGTGGCGCAGAACGACGTCGACGCGCAGGACCTCGGCACGGCGACCTCCACACTGTCGTTCTTCCGCAGCCTCGGCGGTTCGATCGGGGTCAGCGCGCTGGGCGCGGTGCTCGCGAACCGGGTCACCGCGCTGATCACCGAGGACCTCGGGCCGCTGCCCGGTGGCGGCGAAGGCGGCGCGGTGCCGAACATCGCCACGCTGCCCGAACCGGTCGCGAACGTCGTCCGCGACGCCTACGGGGAAGCGACCAGCGAGTTGTTCCTGATCAGCGCGCCGATCGCCCTGCTGGTCGTCGTCGCCGTCGCGTTCCTCAAGCACAAGCCGCTCAAGACCCAGTCGGGGAACGAGCGGCTGGCCGAGGAGACGGCCGCCGACGCCGTCGCCTGACCACCACGAGAGAGGGGCCCGGTTCGCCGAACCGGGCCCCTCTTTTTTCGCGCGCGAAAGAAAGCGATGGAAATTCAGTCGCGCGATCGAGTGGATTCAGGCGGCGCTGCCGACCCGAATCGGGCGGCGCCGCTCACTACCGGTCAGCCCGCCGAAAACGCCATGGGCGAGTCCGTTGTCCAGGGCGTAGGCCAGGCAGGCCGAAATCACCGGGCACCGTGCGCAAACGGCCTTCGCCCTGTTCGCCTGCCGTGCGCCGGGACCGGTTTCGGTGACCGGGAAGAACAGTTCGGGATCCTCACCGCGGCAAGCGGCCTCACTCAGGTCACCGGCCATCCTCGTTTCCATTTTCCTATCACCTCCTTTTCTTCGATTTTCCCTTCCGCGTCAAACGACTTCCGCTCGAAGCCCGGGTATCCACCCCGGTACGCGGCGCAAACATCACCTTCACCGAATCGTTACACTCAGCGGCCCGCTCACTGCACCTGTCCTGTGAGGGCATTCGCGTCAGGCGGCTGGGAGCGGTGAGTGCGGGTGATGGGCCAAGAAGAGTTCGACGAGTTCTTTCACAGCGAATTTCCGCTGCTCACCGGCTTCTTGTGCAAGGCGGGCTTCGCGCTCGACCCGGCGCGGGACGCCGCTGCGGAGGCGATGCTCAACGCCTACGAGGACTGGCAGACCATCAACCAGCCGAAATCGTGGGTCCGCCGCGTCGGGCACCGGCGGGCGAAGGAGCAGACCGCGGTCCGCGCCGACTGGGCCTTCGCCGACGCCGGCCGGGAGGACAAACTCACCGTCCTCGCCGACGAGACCTCGTCCGTCCTGACCATGCTGGGGCGGCTGCCGAAACGCCAGCAGCTCGGTATGGCCTGGTCGCTGGACGGCTTCACCTCCCGGGAGATCGCCGGGGTGCTCGGCATCGCGGACGAGGCCGTCAGCGCGACACTGCGTCACGCGCGCGGCCGGCTGGAGGAGCACGACCCCGAGTTCATCGGCCGCCTGGACAGCGCCAACGGCGCCTTCGTCGACGCGCTGCGGGTGGGGCTCGACGTCGAAGACACCCTGTCCCGGATCAAGAACCGCGCGATGATCCGGGACCTGGCCCTGGTGGAGCCGGGCACCCCGACGGAGGCGGAGCCCGAGCAGGTGACGCCGGATCACTGGTACACCCTCGACGGTCCCGTCGCGGCCGCGGGACAGGGTGACCGGCGCGCGCTGGACCACCTGCTGACCACCATCCGCCCGATCGTGATCCGGTACTGCCGGGCGCGGATCGGCAGACAGGAACGGACGTACGCCTCGGCGGACGACGTCGCGCAGGAGGTCTGCGTGGCGATCCTCCGCGCGCTGCCCACCTACCGCGAACGAGGACGGCCGTTCCTCGCCTTCGTCTACGGCATCGCCCAGCACAAGGTCGCCGACGCCCGCCGCGCCGCCGCCCGCAACCGCACCGAACCCGTCGCCGAAGTCCCCGACGGGGTCTCGGATACCGCGAGCCCCGAACAACACGCGCTGCACAACGAATTGAGCGACCGGATGGGGGAACTGCTGCGGATCCTGCCGGACAAGCAGCGGGAGATCGTCGTGTTGCGGATCGTCGTCGGCCTTTCGGCGGAGGAGACCGCAGGCGTGGTCGGATCGACGGCGGGTGCCGTGCGGGTGGCGCAGCACCGGGCTTTGACACGGCTCCGCAAGATTCTCACCGACGAGTGACCTCGTGAGTGGCAAGGACGGTTAGAACCGTCCTTGCCACTCACGAGGCCCAGCGCGTTCACGGACGGCAGCGTTCCGCGGTCGCCGCGGCCGTCTTCAGTTCGGGCGCTCCCAGAATGGCCGCGACCGGGTCGAGCGCGCCGTTCGTGTCCTTCTGGGCGGCGATGAGCCCCTCGACCGCCCGGCCCTGTGCCGCGGTGTCGTTCTTCCCGGACGCGTCCAGGTCGGCCTTGGCTTTCACGGTCTTGTCGCGCGCCGCGGTGTACTTACCGAGGAACTCCTGCTTCGCCGTCTCCCCCGCCGGAACCGGCGAGACGGGTAGGGCGCTGAGACCGTCGACCGTCTTGGCCAGAATGGTCGAGTAGTGCCCGAGCTGGTCGCTCGTGCTCTTCTTGATCACCTCGACGGTTTCACCGCTCGCCGACGGCATCTTGTTGTTGCCGTCGACGAAATCCCGGATCGCGCCGCAGAACCCGTTCATCCAGGCCACCGTCGCGGCCGAATCCGCGGCGGGCGACGAGGTCGTCACCGGCGGCGGCGCCGGGGCGGCCTGCGGTGCCGGGTCCGGCGCGCAACCGGACAGTGCCATCGCGGCCAGGGCGATTCCCGCCGCGCCCAGGAACCCGGCCGATGTCTTACGGGCAGCGCACATGTCTGTTTCCCCTCTCTTCCGGCTGGTGTTCCGGCCGGCGCGAGGACTGTGACATGCGGGAACGCGCGCGGTCTGCGTCATCTGACTCAGAACGGACGGGCGGCGCTCGAACTCGTAACGTTCGAGGCACGACGCCCGGACCGCGTAACGGGGTGCCGACAGGTGGCGAGTACAGCATTACCCCTGTTCGCTTCGAGGGCACCCAGCCGGGGAGGCAGCATCATGGCCATCAAGATCATCGCAGCGCGGCTCGAAGGCGGGAAGTTCCACGAAAGCATCACGAAACTGCGCTGGATCAACCCCGGCAGCGGCGAGACCGGCGAGAGCTTCGTTTCGGCGATCGTGGCGTGGATCGAGGACGACGACGGGAAGGCCTACGTGGACGAGGGAATCCACCGGGTGGCGGTGGAGATCATCAAGCCGACCTTCGGCCCCGAGTTCCTCCGCACGCGGGCGGACGGGATCTGGAAGAACAACCTGCTGGAGCTTCCCCGCTTCTGAGGCGGGCTTGTCCACAATGGACCACGGTGATCCGCGGCTCCGGCACGTCAGCCAGCGGGTCCATCAGCCTTGCCGGTCCAGCCATTCTGAAATCACTCGGTTCGTCTCTTCGGGCATTTCCTGCTGGATCCAGTGACCGCAGTCCAGGCCGACCACTTCCACATCGGGCACGAACTCCGCCAGTTTTTCGAACCTCGGGACCGCGAGGTCCCGATCGCCGTAGATCATGAGGGTGGGCTGCTTGATGATCGGGTCCGCGTCCGCCAGCTGGTGCCAGTCGCGGTCGAGGTTCCGGTACCAGTTGATGCCGCCGGTGAACCCCGACGTCTCGAACGCGGAGACGATGACGGCCAGGTCGCCGTCGCTCATGACGGGCTCACCGAGTGGTGTTTCCGCCTTGGCGAGATTGATGAATGCCATGCCCGGCTCAGGGGGCGCGGGGGGCACGTTCTTCCGGTAGAGGTTGCGGATGAACCGGGAGGTGTTGCCATCGAACACGGCATCGGCGACACCCGGCTGCCGGTTGAAGTGGACGAAATAGAAGTCGCCGCCGAGGAAGGTTTCCATGACCTCGATCCACGGCGTTTCTCCGCGCGCCTGGTAAGGCAGGCTCATGTTGATCAGCTTGTTCACCCTGTCGGGGTGCAACAGGGTCAGCCCCCAGACGACGAACGCGCCCCAGTCATGACCGACGAAGGTGGCATCCTCGTAGCCGTAGTGATCCAGGAGCGCGACGAGGTCACCCGTCAGGTGTTCGATGTCGTAGTCCGTCACCTCGGCGGGGCGGGAGGAATTGCCGTATCCCCGCTGGTTCGGTGCGATGACGTGGTAGCCGGCTGCGGCGAGGACGGGCATCTGGTAACGCCAGGTGAAGGCGTGCTCCGGCCAGCCGTGGCAGAGCACGATGGGCTTGCCCTTGTTTTCTCGGCCTGCTTCGAACACTTCGAGCTCCACGCCGTTGACTGGTACAAGGGTGGGCTCGGGAAAGTCGGCTGGATCGAACATCGAATTTCTTCCCAATCTTTACAGGGTTCAGGCGGCGAAAGCACTCTGACGATGGTGTCGGCACACCCCTGACAGGCCGAGGGCCGGCACCGTCGTGGATGGTCGGACTCGTCGATGAGGCCGCGACACCCACTTTGCCGACTAATCCGGTCAGCCCATGACCGGTTTTCTGCGGAATTTTCGCCGAGGTGCGACCGGCCGGCTGGTGAGTACCAGCGAGCAAGTCATCGACAGGTCGCGGTGGCGTCACTCCTTGTTCGGCACCAGGTACAGCTCCTGCTTTCCGAGTGTCGGCGCGTCGAGCGTCCAGTGCGCGAGCGCGTCCTGTGGTGGGGTCGCCAGCCGGCGCAGCACGAGTTCGGGACGGCGTGGCCGGACGTCGAAGTCGAAGAAGGCGTAGTTCACGCGGAGCATCGCGCGGGTCCAGCGGTTCTCCTTGCCGCGCGCCTCGATCGCGGCCGGCAGCAGGCCGCGGTCGGAGAAGACGTCGACGACCGGGCAGCCGCAGGTGTAGGCGAGGATGCCGATTTCGCCCGCGCTGCCGACGATCCGGCCTCCGGAGAGCGTTCCCAGTTCTGCTCCGATACGTGCGTACTGCGCGCTCGACGTGTAGTTCGACGTGAACGGCGCGTACATGCGGGGAAGCCCGGCAGCCGCGTACGTGATCAGACCGGCGACGATCAACGCGAGCACCCCGCGGACCATGATCCGGTGGGAAACCGCTACGGCACAGACGAAAACAGTCGCCACGGTGAGGCCGGGGCCGTAATACCAGTGGTAGGGCGGGACCGTCAGCGACACGTAGCCGAGGTGGTACAGCAGGCCACCGAGGGCGAGCGGAACGAACGGCCGCAGCCCGGCGGGGATCGTGCGCCGCCGGATGGCCAGTGTCACCACGGCGAGGACAGCGAGTACGGCGGGCAGGAACGCCAGTGCCGCCATCACCGGCGAAGTCCGCGCGTAGAACAGCGGGCCGTTACCGAAGTTCCAAGCGCCCCAAGCATGTTGCGCGCCCTGGAGCGTCTTGATCACAACCGTGTCCGGTACCGCCGCGCCGAGCACCACCCAGCTGAAGCAGAACCACGGCAGCGTGATCAGCCCGGCTCCGAGCAGTGCGCGTCCCGTGCCGGGACGGAGGAAGACGAAGAGCACCACCGCGAATACGATCAGGTCCAGCCGGACCAGGGCGAGCACGCCGGCCGCAAGACCGAAGGCGAACGGGTTCTTTTCGGCGGCGAACACGGTGAGCCAGCCCAGGACCGCCGCACCGAGGGTGACCTCGAGCCCGATCGACGAGAGCAGAAGCGGGTTCGCGGTCAGCGCGGCGAGTGTCAGAGCAGGGAACCGGGGCGGCAGCCCCGCCGCCCCGCCGAGCCTGCGCAACGCCAGGGCGAGCAGGACCTGGCACAGCACGAACAACGCTCCGGCGGCGAAGACGGCGTCGCGGACGAAGATGGTCAAGACCGCCAGGATGAGCACGTTCGCCGGCGACGTCGCGGTGTTCGACGTCGCGTCGGCGAGCAAGCCCCAGTGGCCGTGGAAGGCGACGTTGCGCGCGTACGCGAGCGTGATGAACGTGTCGTCGATCAAATGCGGACGGGCGAGCAGGAACACCCCCGCCGAGAGCACCGCTACGGCCAGGGGCATCCGCCAGGACGTCGTCCGGTTGTCCGTCGTCCGGACCTGTTCCATGATCATGGCTTGATATGGCTCCCCCGGCCCGGAAAGTTGCGCGCAACGTTCGGCCGGTGCCGGCCACAACCAGGACGTGAGCAGCCATACGATCGAGGCGGGGGTACCGGTGGAACAGACCGGTGACCGGGAACTGTGGGCCCGCGCGGCCGGCGGCGACGAGGGGGCGTTCGGCGAGCTGTTCGAGCGGCACGCCGAGGCTCTGTGGAACTACACGTATCGCCTGACCGGTTCGTGGAGCAGCGCCGAGGACCTGGCGTCCACGACGTTCCTCATCGCGTGGCGGCGGCGGGCGGAGGTGACCTTGGTGCGGGACAGTGCCCTGCCGTGGCTCTACACGGTCGCGGCCAATGTCGCCCGTGACGAGTACCGCGGTGCTCGTCGCCGGCTGCGGCTGCTCGGGAAGATCCCGGCCCAGCCCGCCGTGTCCGACCACGCCGATTCGGTGGCCGAGAAGATCGACGGCCAGCGCCGGCTGGGACAAGTCGCCGAAGCCGTCCGGTCACTGCCGAAATCGCAGCGTGACGTCGTCGAACTCTGCCTGGCCGCCGAGGTGAGCATCGCCGACGCCGCAGAGCTGCTGGGCATCGCCGAGGTCACCGTCCGCGCCCATCTTTCCCGGGGACGAGCCCGGCTGCGTACGTTGCTGGAGGAGAAATGAGCGGCGAACCCGTGTACCCACCTCGCCATGCGATGCCGGACGACGTCCGCACCCGGATGCGATCGGCCGTCCGAGAGGGGATCGCGAAGCCGCGGCGGCCGGCACGCATCTGGTACGCCGCCGCGGCGGCCGTTCTCGTCGCGTCCGGCGCCGCCGCCGCGACGCAGCTGCTCCGTCAGCACGGCACGGACCCCCGCCCCGAGCCGGCCGCCGGCGAGCTCAACCTGGACGTCAGGCTGGCGGCGTCCTCACTCGACCGTTGCTGGGCCGCGGTGCGGGCCGCGGGCAAGACGGATCGAGTGCCCCCGCGCGAGGACTGGGTTCCCCAGTTCACGGACGTCATGCTGGACGTTTCGGTCGTCGCCGCGACGGCGGCGGGCAAGCCGATGTTCTGCGAGACGACGCTGACCACCGTGACCCTGTCCGACCCGAACGCCGCCCCCGCGTATGTGCCGGGCACCCTCACCGGGCTGCTCCTGCAGAGCGCGACCGGGCTGATCGGCGGGGTGCTCGATCCGGCCTTGCGGGGTGCGGGTCTCGCGTTCCAGGCCGAGGATTCCGGCGGCGGGGACGCCGTGGAAGCTTCGCCTCTGACACATCAGTTCGTCTCGTTCTCCTGGACCGACCCCGCCAAGACGCGACTGTCCGTCTACGAGCCCGTCGGAGCGACGACCACGAGCCTGCCGCCGGCTCCGGCGCCGCTGCTTTCGGCCGTCGATCGCCCGGTCGCCCCGGCCGACCGGACCTCGCCCGCGGGACGTGCACTGGGCATATGCCTGTCCGGTGCGGCGGACGCCGTCTCCGACGTGGCGGGCTATAAGCCGGGCGCGATGCTGGACAAGGACGGCTATCAGGTCGTTCTCGGCCGTTTGGGCGACCGGAGCCTGGCGTGCACGACCGTTCCGGACCCGCGGCGTCCCGGCCGGCTGAAGATGCGTGTCTACCAAGACCATTTCGAGCTCCCGCCGGTGCAGCCCCGGAACATCCCGATGCAGCCACTGGGCGGGGTGGAAGACGGCGGTGACCGGGGTAACGCCCGGACGCCGTTCGCCGGGACGCTGCTGCCGGCGACCGCGGTGACGGTGACCTGTGACTTCGGCGCCGGACCGACCTCGACGACCGATGTGGTCGACGGGACCTTCGTGGCCTTCGTTCCGAAAGAGGTGAACGATCCGGTCCCGCGAGGGGTCCACATTCGAGCGCGTGATGCCAACGGCATCGTCGTGTTCGACGGGACTCTGTAGCCGGGGTGGCCAGTTCTACCCGAGACCCCCTTTCTTGATCGCTCGATCCAGAAAGGGTACGGTGAAGTCGTGGTCAGAACTCGCGAATTCGATACCGAGGCGGCGGTGAGCCGCGCGATGGAGCTGTTCTGGTCGCGCGGCTACGAGGCGACTTCGGTACGGGACCTGACCCGGCACCTGGGAATCGGGCAAGGGTCCTTGTATGCCGCGTTCGGCGACAAGGAGGGCCTGTACCAGGCGGCGCTGGAGCGCTACCGAACCACCCTCGCGGCGGCCGCCCTGCGCGACCTCAAGGAGGGGGCGGACGCCCGGTCGATGATCCGCACGATGCTGGTCGAGCGGGTCCTGATCGCCGTGGAAGACGACGGCCGGGGCTGCCTGGTCGTCAATGCCGCTTGCGAGCGCCTGCCGAAGGATACGGCAACCCGGCGCACCGTGCGGGACATGCAGGACGCCAGCCGGGACGCGCTCGTCGAGGTGCTGCGTATCGCGGCGGAGCGGGGCGAGATCGCGACGCGGCACGACCCGCACACGCTGGCCGCCTTCCTTGTCACCTTCCTCAACGGACTACTGGTCTCCGCGAAGATCACCCCGGACGTCTCCACTCTCGAACCACTCGTGGAGGTCGCCCTGACCGCTCTCGACTGATTTTTGCCGCCCTCAAACTGGATCGTTCGATCCAGAAAACCTCGCACTGCGAAGTACGCCAGGAAAGTTGGGAAACATGATGTTCGACCATGACGGAACGCCGGTCCGCACGGGACGTGCCGCGGTCAACGGAACGAGCCTGCACTACCGGGCGGCCGGGTCCGGCCCCGCGGTGGTGCTGTTGCACGGCGTGCCCAAGACCGGTTACCACTGGCGCCACCTCGTTCCGAAGCTGACGCCCCACCACACCGTCGTCGTTCCGGACCTTCGCGGTCTCGGCGACTCCGCCCGTCCTGCGGATGGCTACGACTCCGTGACGATGAGCGACGACATCGCCGAGCTGATGGCCCACCTCGGACACGAGACCTACGCCGTGGCGGGCGAGGACTGGGGAGCGGTGATCGGCTACCAGCTCGCCGCCCGCCACCGCGGCCACGTCAACGCTCTCGTGTTCGCGGAAGCGTTGTTCCCCGGGTTCGGCTTCGAGGACCACACCGCGCTCACCCCCGAGAACGTCGCCGGCGGCATGCACCTGTGGCATCTGGGCTTCTACTTCCAGCCGGACGTACCCGAGATGCTGATCGCCGGGCACGAGCGCGAGCTGATCACCTACATGATCAAGTACGAACGCAGCCACCCCGACACCGCCACTTCCGACGCGGTCGACGAATACGTGCGCTGCTACTCCATGCCTGGCGGCATCCGCGCGATGCTCTCGATCTACCGGGCAATGCTCGTCGACGCCGAACAAAACCGGCGAGCCGCACAGAAGAAACTGGACATCCCCGTCCTGGCGCTTGGCGGATCCGCGTTCATCGGCGACCGCAACGAGTCCCAGATGCGGCTCATGGCCCACGACGTCACTGGCCACGTCTTCGACGCCGGACACGACCTCGCCGAGGAAGTACCCGACGACATGGCCGCCATCATCGTGCCGTTCCTGGCCGAACACGGGTAACCGCACCCGGCCACCGATGTCGGCGGCCCGACGCTGCCGGCATCGACGTCGGCACGGTGGATCCGGTGCACGTGAGAGCTCGTCGTCGCGGATTCATCGGCGCGGTCGGCTGCGACGAGCCGAATTTCCGCCGGCCGCCATCGGCCGCAGCGGCAACAGTTCCGCTTGTGCCAGCGTTTCAACTGCTCCAGCTGCGGTAGGCGGGGCACGGTGGCGGTGAAGATCCCGAGGTTCCCCTGCTCGCCGGACACGGCGGGGGTGGGGTCAGGCGGTCTCGTCCGTTGGAGGTGACCACCCCCTTGTCCTTGATCCGCAGCCGCAGGCCGTCGACATAGAGAATCGGGTATCTCGTCCAAAGGCCGGGATTGTCACAACGCGATCTCGTCGGTCACCACTTCGGTGACGTTGGAGATCAATTCCCGTGACACGTTCACGTCATATACGTCACGCAAATGAGATTCGATATCCCGGGTGGTCATGCCATTCGCTGGGACCCGTTGGCTGTTCCCTGGCCGCCGAGCAGGCCGGCTCATGTCCCCGAGGACGCTCGAACAGAGTCTCCGACAGGTCGGGATTCCCAGCCTCCGCGGCCGGACCGCGGAACGACGCGTCATCAGGACGTTTCACCACGATCCAAGCGGCCATAAGGGCAGGAACCACTGCCCCTGCGGCGGAACAACCGCCCGCGCGCTCATGGTCCCGGGAGTGCAACGCTTCATGCACCGCAAAACCGGACAACAGTGGAAGATGGAGCAAACATGCGCAAGCTCTTGACAGCGGCGGCCCTGTTCGCGAGCTGTCTGGCCATCGGAACGACACCGGCGAACGCCGCTCAGACCCGCGCGACGCCACTGGCGGACTGCCACGTCGCGAACGTGCAGCTCGCGTTCGACAACTGGGGCTCCACCGGTGGTTTCCATGCCTACTGCGGGCAAAACCGGCGTGTCTGGGCCGTTACCGCGTTCTACGACTCGGCTGGGGCACAGGTCGCGGGCGGCAGCGGCTACACCCTTGTCTCCGCCGACGGCCAGTGGCATTGGTTGTACGCGAACACCAACTGGGGCGGCGTCTGGAAACCGGTCTACACCGGCTGCATCTGGATCACCCAGGACAACCCCTTGCCCGGCGGCACACTTCTGTCCAACTACTGCAAGAACAAATAACCACCATCGCCCGCATCGTGAGAGAACCTTCATCGCATGGCGACGTTCAGCTTGAGGGTGCTTCCGGGCCCTGCCGTTCGGCGGAGGGCCGGCCCCGTCCTCAGGAGCTGACGCCGCGACCAAGGCCGCAAGGCCCGGTGCTGACGCTCCGGCAGCGCGGCCGCCTGTGATGGCCGGCGATAGGCTCGACGGCTTGAAGGACCTGATCTTCGGGAGGGCGTGGATGACTTTTGTCTGGTCGTTGACGGAGCTGGACGCCGTCTTCCGGCAGTGTTGGGA
Source organism: Amycolatopsis sp. NPDC031561 (assembly GCF_055580625.1). NCBI lineage: Bacteria > Bacillati > Actinomycetota > Actinomycetes > Pseudonocardiales > Pseudonocardiaceae > Amycolatopsis > Amycolatopsis sp. NPDC031561. Next base: position 163,285 of record NZ_JBVILA010000020.1, read on the forward strand.
CGAACAGACCTGCGATCCGGCCGTCCCGTGGGATGACGGCAACCCTGCGGCCGGGCACTGCGGTGTCACGTCGATGGCAGTGGCAGAACTCTCCGGCGGTGTTCTACTCTGTTCGGAGGTCTTTCGACGCGATGGTCAGCGCGACGGTCTGCACTATTGGAATCGCTTGCCCAGCGGCATCGAGGTTGACCTGACTCGAGATCAGTTCCGTGCTGGTGAGCAATTCGGCCCGGCGTCGGCGCACGAACCGATTCGTCTCCCGACAGCGCGAATGGCCACGCGCTACGACCTCTTCGCCTCGCGCGTGCGCGCCCGCCTGGGCGGGCCCCTGCCGGAGGGAATCCCCATCTCAGGCAGCGGTTGTTCAGTGCTGACTCAGACGGACTGAAAAGGTCGGAATATCAGCTGAGCGCTTGAGTCTCGGTCGCTGGATTCTCCTGGCTTGCCGCCCACGACGCCAACAGGGCCAGACCGTCCGCGGTCGCCGTGCCGACGGCCGCGGTGTAAACGGTCAGGAGCAGGCCGGGGTCGGCAGACAGTTCCATTGACTCGACGTCCAGGTCGAGCTGGCCCACTACCGGATGGTGCAGGCGCTTGCGTCCGGACCGGTGGAGCCGGACGTCCTGAGATGCCCACCGCTGCCGAAACAGTTCACTGCGTGTTGACAACTCACCGACCAGGGCGACCAGCTCCTCGTCGTACGGATTGCGGCCGGCTTCCATGCGCAGCTTCGCGGCCACGTCGCAGGCGATTCGGTCATAGTCGACAAAGAACGTTTTTGCCGCTTCGGGATCCAGATACACGAACCGCGCGGTGTTCGCCGGCCGTCGCGTTTCGGCCAGCACCGGTGAATACAGCGCGCGGGCAAGGTGATTCATGGCCAGCACGTCGTAACGGCTGTTGCAAATCCACGCCGGCGCATCGGTGATGGCGTCGAGCACCTGCTGAAGCGCCGGGCGCGCCGTCACGGCGGGTCGCCGGCGGCGCGGACCGCCGGGTGCCCTGGACTGCCGCGCGAGGTGGAAGAGGTGATCGCGCTCGGCCTCGTCAAGGTGCAAGGCGGACGCCAACGCGTCGAGCACCCCATCGGAGGCGCCGGTGAGGCTGCCGCGCTCCATACGCACGTAGTAGTCGACCGATACCCCTGCCAGTAGAGCCACCTCTTCGCGGCGCAGACCTTTGACCCGGCGGTTGCCGCCGTAGGAGGGCAGTCCGGCCCGCTCGGGCGTGATGCGCGCGCGACGCGAACTCAGGAACTCCTTGATCTCGGTGCGCAGATCGATCTTGACCACCCCTTCACCATAGGCCCCGTCCGCGGGCGAAGGGAGGTTCTGCTGGTACCCCCGTTGAGACCCGACTTGAAGTAGTTCACGAGGGCCCGTCGGCCGACGGCAAAGTCTCGCGTCTAGGTACCCGATGCGGTCGTGGCGGTGCCGCCGTCGACCGGGACGATGGTGCCCGTCAGGTAAGACCCGGCCCGGCTGGCGAGGAACACGGCGACACCTGCCATGTCGTCGTCGCGGCCGAGCCGGCGCAAGGGCGCCTTCGCCGCGATCGTGTCGCCGATGGCATCGATCGTGGCCGCCATCATCCGCGACGGGAACACTCCCGGGGCCACCGCGTTCACCGTGACGTGCTGTGGGCCCAGTTCCCTGGCAAGCACCCTGGTGAGCTGATGGAGTGCCGCTTTGCTGCTGGCGTACGAGTAGTTGGGCGCCTCGGCGACGTGGATGGCGGCGATACTGCCGATGTTGATGATCCGCGCGGGATCATCGGCGGTGCCCGCCCTGCGCAGTGCGGGCAGCAGCGCCTGCACCAGCCAGAACGGCGACTTGAGGTTGAGGTCGATCACTGCGTCCCATGCCTCGGCCGGGAACGTCTCCAACGGCTCGCGCCACATCGCCCCCGCGTTGTTGACGAGGATGTCCAGGCGTTCCGAGTCGGCCTTGACCAGATCAGCGAGGCGCTGACACTCATCGTATCTGGACAGGTCGGCGGGGATTGCTTGAACGTCGCCGAATTCGGACAGTTGACGCTGTGCCTCCGCGCACGCGTCTGCCTTGCGTGAGCTGACGACGACGCGGGCGCCCGCCTGCAGAAGGCCGCGCGCGATCATCATCCCAATGCCCCTGGTGCCGCCGGTGACAAGTGCGTACTTCCCACTCAGATCGAAAAGTCCTGAGTGAGTGGTGAACTGGTTGTCCGCCATGGGTCTTCGTCCCTTCTGCCGTGGACGCATGTGCTGACACGGTCACGCGTCCAGTGCAGCTGAATTGAACTGATGAAGGTAAATCTGCAGCTAACCGGAAGTCGACTCAAACAGGTTGACAGACGTCCTGGACGCCTGGGAGTCCCTGGCGATACAGGTACTATGAGAGCCCCCTTGTCTGGCGCGTCGGCTCCCACCGCCACAATCCCCTCAGGCACAGTCATTTTCTTGATTGCTTTGATTCGTATTGCGACCCGGCATCGTCGTCGTGAATCGACGGTCAGGCCAATGTCGGACCTGCGTGGACGGGGTTACGTATCAGCTCCAAATCGCTGGAATCGAGTAGCCGCACTTCGAGTAAAAGCGGACCACGAGTACACCCTCCAACCGTGGAAGCGGTTGTGACGAGGAAGCAGAAAGGCTGCTACGCCACCACCGGCTCTGCAAAGCACTTCTCCAACTATCGCCACACCGGAGCAAACGGAGCCCAATCGGAGACAACGTAGGGCACGAAATCCGCAGCACTCGAGGCTTGAGCTCGAAGCAGTTGCCGCGTCATCCAGTCCGGCAACAGATGATCAAGGTCTACATTGACGTCCGCACCGAGGCCAGCTTGCAGGGCAGCAGTGACGTCAAAGCCCGAGTGCGCGACACGCTCGGGATCTCGAACGCCCAGCTCCCAGTCGCCGGCCGCAGCCAGCCTTCGCCTGACTGGCTATCCAACGCACCGAGCCTCAGAACGACCTACGACCCTGGCACTTATCGACGCAGGACCGTTCGAGTTCATGGAGACCCGCTGGAAATACCAGCTGGAGCTGATCCGAGCCAAATCGAACATCGGGCACGCGCGTCCGGCCTTCCACGTCGATCTCCCGGTCCTCATCCTCAGCGAGGATGAGGACGTGGGTGGCGTCCGCCGGAGAGGCGAACGCGTGCCATGCCGGCGTTCGACGGTCATGAGATCAGCGGTTCGGGTGATCGCGGTAGGCCGCGGCGATGACCCGCAGCTTGAGCCCGAGGTGCAGCATGAGCCGGTCGTCGCCGGAGTCCAGGCTGCACCCGCTGATCTGCTCGATCCGCTTGATGCGCTGGTACAGAGTGGCGCGGTGGACGTGCAGCGAGTCGGCGGCGCGCTGGATGTTGCCGCCGTGGTCGAAGAAGGCGGACAGCGTGGAGATCAGGACGTCGTGCGTGTCCTCCGCCTCCACCGCCGCGAGCGCCGGAACCTGCGATGCGTTGAGGAGGTCTTCGGGCGCGAGCTTCAGCAGCAGCTCGTAAGGACCCAGTTCACCCCAGCGGGCGAGCGTCCCGAAACCAGGCAGCAGCAGGGCCGCGCGAGCGGCCAGCAACGCCTGCTGGTAGGACGTAACGACGTCGCCGAGGACCGTCACGGAACCGCCGAGCCCGAACACCAGCCGCGCCTGCTCATCGCCGAGCAGCCGGAAGCGGCCCGTGATCCGCTCGGCGACCGCGTCGACGAGGGCCCGCGACGGCGGAACCCGCTGAACGAGCAGGATCCACGCGCGCCAGCGGTTCGTCGCCATCAGGGCTACGTCGTCGGCGACGGCCCGCAGCCCGTCCTCGACTGCTGCGTCGAACGCGACCTCTCGCGGTGTCGCGGAAGCCTGCGAAGCCGGGCACTGCACGGTGAGCACGGTGAAGTGGCCGCACTCGTCGCCGAAAAGCTGCTCGGCGTGCAGGTCTTCGATCGCTTGCGCACGCACCGCCGGGTCGGCGGAGACGAGTTCGCGCAGGATGCCTTCCTGACGTGCCTTCGACCGTTCGTGCAGCAGCAACCGGCGCAGGAGCACCACCCCGGCGGAGGCTGCTGCCTCGCCTGCTGCCGCCACCTCGCGGCCGGTGAACGCGCCGTCCTTGTCGATCAGCCACAGGTAGCCGAGCAGCATGCCGTTGCAGCGCACCGGCGCGCACAGCCTCGGCATCGCGCCCTCGACGTCGACGAAGCCGGGCGCGACCCAGCGGCTGATGCCATGGGCAAGGATGTCGTCGACGATCTCCGGCCGCACGGATCGGTTCATCACCGAGCTGACTCGGAGGGTGTCCTCGTCGCCGAAGTGGCGGCTGGCGGCGAGCAGGCGCAGGGCCGGGTCGTCGATCGCGACCGACCGCCGCAGGCGCTCGGCGAGTTCGTCCACGATGGACTGGAGGTCGCGGTCGGGCACACCCGTCCCTTCCCTCGGCGGATGCCGTCCACGGTAGCCGTCCCCAACCGGAGCGGTCAGCCCATCACCGTGCCGGAGCTGCCCGAGTTGCGCTCGCGCCTGCGGGAGAACGCCCCGAGGTCGATCTCCAGGCCGGTGTGGGCGCCCCGGTAGCGGGCCGGGCGGGTGTCGTGGTCGGCGCCCGACTCGACGCGGTCGATCAGCGTGGCCATCAGCCTGCCGACGACGGGGGCGTTCTTGAACTGGTTGCCGCTGGTGCCCATCGCGACGTAGAACCCGGGCAGCTCGGTGCGGTCGTAGATCGGCGTCCAGTCGTCGGCGGCGTCGTACACGCCGACGATCCCGCGCGCCCGGTTCGGTACCCGCAGCCCGGTCAGCCGTCGTGCCGCCCGCGTGACCTGGGCTTCGAACACGGCCATGGTCGGGTTCGGCTGGGCGTCGTCGGGGTCGTCGAGCCAGTGCAGCGGGTCGCACGCCGGCTCGGTGCCACCCACGAGCAGGCCACCGCCGACCTCACCGCGGACGTAGACCCCCAGGTCCATGTCTGCCACAGCCGGCCCCACCCCGCCGGGCGGGTGATATCCCTCCGGCGCGAGCACGTGGGCGACTTCCTGCCGCAGCGGCCGAACGCCGATGGTGAAGTCTGCCCCGACTCCCGCCAGCTCATTGAGCTTGCCCGACCACGGTCCCGCGGCGTTGACGACCACCGGTGCGGCGATCTTCGTGCCGTCCGCGAGCCCGACGGCGCTTGCCCGCCCGTGGCGTGATTCCACCGCGCACACCGTGGCGCGGAACCGGAACCGCGCGCCTTCCCGCGTGGCCGCCGCCGCGAGGTTCTGCGCGGCGAGCTGGGGGTCGGTGACGTACCCGGCGTCGGGGGTGTAGACGGCGCCGAGCGTGTCGGTGGTGTCGGCCCAGAAGGCGTCATCGTCGATGCGCCGGGGCGGCCAGAACCGGCCTGCGTCGATGCCGGGCACGCAGTCGAGAAGGGTCGCGCTGTCCCATTCCTGGTAGGGCACGCCGACTTCGTCGAACAGCGGCAGCCAGCTGTCGCGCGGCGCGGCGGCGACGTCCAGCATGACCAGCCCGCTGCGCTCGAACCGGGCCAGGTCGCCGACGTCATGGCCCAGGTGCTCGCTCCACGCCGACCAGCAGAAGTGCGACTCCCAGGCGGTGGCCACACCGGCGAGAGTGGAGAAGTTGTACCGCACCACGGCACTCGACGCGCTCGTCGAGCCCTGTCCGGCGCCACTCGCGCGGTCCACCACCACGACCTGGCGTCCCGCCTTCGCCAGTTCGAGCGCGATCGCCGATCCGATCACGCCCGCGCCGACCACCACGACGTCCGCACTGAGTTGTGAGCTCATCGTCCTCGTCCTCCCTGTGCTTCAGCAAGCCGGCATGTGGCGCCCGAACCACTGCAGCACACGGGCGAGGAAGTCCGTCTGGGCGGGGAAAGCCCGGATACCGTGCCCTTCCTCCGGGTAGATCACCAGCGCCGATGGCACGCTGTGGGCGAGCAGGGCCTGGTGGAACTCACGAGCCTGGCCGGGTGGTGTGCACTTGTCCCGCGCGCCTGCAACGTTCAGGCACGGCGTCCGCACCTTGCTCGCCTGCAGCACCGGGCTGCGCAGGTGGGCGAGGGTGCCCGGCTGCTCGGGATCCGCGCCGAGGAAGCGGGTGCCCCACGCGGCGATGTTGCTGGTGAAGCTCTGGCTGTACCAGTTCGTCACCGGCGAAACGGGCACCGCAGCGGCGAACCGCGAGTCCTGGGTGACCAGCCACGACGACATGAACCCGCCGTAGCTGCCGCCGATCAGGCCGACTCGGGAGCCGTCGACGACCCCGCGCTCGACCAGCGCGTCGATTCCGGCGAGGTAGTCGTAGGTGTCGGCGCCACCCATGTCGCCGACCACCTGCCCGGCGAACTGCTGTCCGCGCCCGCAACTGCCCCTGGGGTTCGGGCTCAACACGGCATAACCCTGCTCCACCAGCAACGGGACCCAGGGATACCGCATGGACCACGAGTTCTGGTACGCCCAGATCGGGCCGCCGTGGATGCTGACGACCAGCGGGAACGGGCCCTGCCCGTCCGGGCGGCACAGGATGCCGTCGATGTCCAGGCCGTCCGGCGCCGTCCAGGTGACGACCTCGGCCGACCCGGCCACCGAACGAAGGAACTCGGTTCCCGCGTGCGCCACCGTGGCGAGCGGCCGCCCGTCGCCCAGCACCAGTCGTGGCGCGAGTTCGTAGGAGTCCTGCACAGTCAGCACGCGGCCGTCCGCGGTGAACGCCCCTTGCGGGAGGAAACCTCCGCCGGAGCACGCCAGCCGTGTCGACAACACCTCCTCGACCTCGCCGCCGGGCACGCTGATGATCCCGGCGACCGAGTCGAGTCGCCGCAGCCCGATGTAGCCCAGGCGTCCGCTACCGATCCACTCCAGCTGCGTGACGTCCGTGCCGCGAGTGTCGATCCGCCGCGCAGCACCGGTGGCCGCGTCAATGAGCACCACATCACCCGCGACCAGCAACCGGTCGCTGCAGACCGCTTCGACCGCGGTCACCCACCTGCCGTCCGGGGAACCGGTCGGCAATCCCAGCTGGACATCGCTGCCGAGCAGCTCGCGGACGCCGCCGTCGAGGTCGATCAGACTCAGGTGCGCGGTGTACCACGCGTCCTCGCCGGGTGCGTCGGACGCGATCGCCACGATCCGGCCGGGACCACACCACCCGGCTTCCCAGCAGTTCATACCGGCCGGGGACACCTGAGTCGACTCGCCGGTCGCGACGGTGTGGACCCACAAGCTCCGCCACCCGGTGCCGTAAGTTCCGTCGTCGACCTCGGGGAACCAGGAGGGGCGCTCCCGGTCCGGTTTCGAGGCCGTGCCCGAGCCCTGTCCGCCGGAGAGGTCCGCCCCGAACCCCGCCACCCCGAGCAGCACCTTGCCGCCGTCGGGGGACCAATGGGCGTACTCGACGTGACCAGGAAACTCCGGTGCGGGCCGCGCCTCCCCGAATCGGTCGTGATCGAGCAGGTAAAGCTGGAACACACCGGTCTCGTGCCGATCGGACAGGAAGGCGAGCGTGGTGCCGTCCGGCGAGAACCGCGCACCCCGCGACGAGCCCGGGCCACCGGTGACAGGCTGGAATTCACCGCCGTCCGCGGTGTAGATCGCGGTCCTGGGCACGCCCTCCAGCTCGTCGAACACCGCACCGGTTACCACTGTGCGCGAACCGTCCGGAGTCACATGCGGCTCGCGGATCGCGTGCGGCTGGCCGAAGGCGGGCTCGTGAAGCGCTGTCAGGTGTGCCGTAACCCGTTGATGGATCTCTGTCGCGTCCACGTCTGCCACTCACGCGTTCCTTCCTGCTCGAGGTCGACCCGTCCCTGATTCTGAGCTTCGCGAGTGGCGCCGCACAGCCGACAAACGCCGATCTTCGCAGCAGCTGAACACGACATCTGTCGTTTGGTTAGCTCGATGCCTGCCAAGTCTCAGTACACAGCGGATGGTCTCGCCGAAGTCGCTATCACGATGGCGCGGCTTGCGCCGATACCCCGGTCGACAACGTCGGTATCGGCGAGCGCAGCGAGGATGCGTGGTGTCCTGCGGGACGTCGCGGCTATGCGGGCGGGGCTCATACGGCCGCCGAACCAGCGCGAAGCCGCACTGGTGCGGGCTGGATCACCGGCGGCGGATCGCGCAGGCGGGAGGCGACGGTGCCGACGTCGCCGAGTGGCCGTCGGCCCGGTAGCGAGACACGCGCGGAGCCTCTGAGTGGAAGCGAGAAGATACCGGCGTGACCGCAGAGCCCAAGCAGGAACTGCTGAACTGGCTACGTCACGTCATCGATCTCCGGCCTCCGCAGGTGGCTGTGAAACGAGCGAGACCTCGGCCGCGCGACCACTGGCAGCTCGGCAGCCAGCCCACGACGCTGCGCACGGACCCGGACCGCACCCGTGCGCTCGCGGCCACAACGGACTTCCCGCTCGGCTGGTTCTGGACCTGGCCTGCTGAAGAGGCCGCGTTCGATCGTGACGGCAGGATGAGCGGCCCGCTACCGGTGCACCTCATCGACGCGACGGCCGACGACATCAGGGAGTCGCTGCCGCCCCGGTTCGTGTTCGTCACCGACCCCCCTGGCCGAGCACACCGGCCACGGTGACGGCTTCCCGTTCCTGCCCTTCGCCCGCGACGTCGGCACCGGCGAGATCCACTACCTCGACAGGCGGCTGCGGATCCGCCGGTGCACACCGCCGCCCCGCCACGATGCCGGACGGCGTACCCGTCACTCCGAACGTCGACCTGTTCCTCGCCGAAAGGGTCGGCGACCAGGGCGCCGGTACCGAGTGGGTCGGGGTGGTCGTGGGGGGGGGGGGGGGGGGGGGGGGGGGGGGGGGGGAAAAACCCCCCCCCCCCCCCACGACCCTCAGCACCCGATCAAGCCGCCTTTGCCTTGCCCCTCACTAAATGGACGCCCGGGCAGCCCGTGAAGCGTCGGTCAAGGTGGTGCCCACACCGGAGACCAGACCGCTGTGGACGCAGGTGAGGGTGACTTTGTAGCCACCTGGAGTCGTGGCGTACACGAAGGCGCTGCAGGTGTCGCCACCGCCGAGCGCGATCTGTGCCAGGGCACGCGCTTCCGAACTGGCATCGGTGAGGGTGGTGCCGAGCCCGTCGATGAAGGAGAGCCCGATGCCCTTGCAGTTGAGGGTGGCTTTGTAGCCGCCGCTGACCGCGGAGTTCATGAAGGCCGAACACCCGGCGGCGGGGGCGGCGTTCGCGGTGGCGGGCAGCGCAAGACTCGCGGCGGTGAACGCTCCGATCATGACCATCGTTCCTTTGGCCAGGCCGATCTTGCTGATGCTTTCGCGCATCGACACGTCCTTCCCTCTCTCGCGGCGCGAGGCGCCGGATCCGACGGGCCGAGCGGGCTGCCGGCCCGTCGGTGGTTCGACGTTCGGAAACCCTTGCCGGTTCCGGAAACGAGCCTCAGCCAGGATGGGCGATGAACCGGTTTCCCCAGAAGCCGCCGAACTCCACCGGTTTTTCCGCGATGCTCCAGCCGAAGATGTTGTCCTCCCCGGTGCTCACCAGCACATCCCGGATGACGCTCGTCATCGGCCCGGGATGCTCTTCGTGCCAGGCATCCCGATCGTGGTAGACGACCGGCCACTCGTCCGGATCCGCCTGCCCGGTGAGCCACCAGAACGTTCCGCCCGCACCGTCGTTCCCCCAGGGGTAGAGGCCACCGGGCTCCGGGAACAACCGGTACGTGACACCGCGCAGGTAGCCGAGGTCTTCGTCGCCGAAGAATCCCAGCATCCGGTGGTTGTTCCTCTTGACGTTCGCGCATTCCTCGGCGCTTTGGCCGGGATTCGAAATCTCGATCACGCCGCGAAAACCGCCGGCAGGGAACCGCGTGAGCAACTCCTTGTAGTCACTGGGCAGCGGTGTTCCCAGTTCGCGTTCGACGGTGGTCCAGTCCAGCTCCGGCCGGAAGTCTCCGGCCTGCCAGCCGACGAGCTCGCAGATCTCGTCGACGTGCGACCGTCTTGGCGCGTCTGTCACATCTTCTCCTGGTCGGTCAGCCTGATTTCCCTTACGAGGAATCCTGCCAGGCCCGGACCGGCCACAGAGCGGCGATGTGTTCCTGAAGCGAGATGACGCTCGAGTGGCCGCGGGTGACGGCCTCGATGCCTTGCACCGCGGCGGCCAGTCCCTGGACCGTCGTGAGGTACGGGATTCCGCGGGCGGCCGCCGCGGTGCGGATCTCGTCCTGTCGTGTCCCGGGCAGGGTGTCGACGACCAAAACGATGTCGCCTGCCTCGACGAGGTCCACAAGGGAGTGTTCGCGGGCGATCGTGACCGGCAGCCCGAGGTACTGGAGGATGGTGCCGGTTCCTTCGGCGGCCAGGATTTCGAAACCGTTGTCCGCCAGTGCTTTCACCGGGAAGATCATCGACCGGTTGTCGCGGGCGGCGAACGCGGCGTAGATCCGGCCCTTGGTGGGCAACGGACCGGACGCGGCGGCCAGCGCCTTGGCGTAGGCGGTGCCGAAATTCGAGTCGATCCCCATCACCTCGCCCTGTTTGACCGCGACGGCGGAGTCCGGCGGGAGGGTGCCGCCGTCCCCGATGGGCGGCAGAAGGCCCTCGGCGCGCAGATCGGCGATGCGGGCGCCGAGCATCACCCGTGCGGCGGCCTTGGCCAGCGGCACGCCGGTGGCCTTCGACACGAACGGGATGGTGCGGTCTTCCCGCGGATTCGCCTCCAGGACGGACAACGCACCCGGCGTGAGCGCGTACCGGACGTTCAGCGGCCCGCGCAGTCCCGTGCTTTCGGCCAGGACTCGGGTGGCCTCGCGGATCCTGGCGAGATCGGCGCGGCCGAGGGTGATCGGCGGCAGCACGCAGGCCGGGTCGCCGGGGGCTTCGAAGCGCTCCATGACCCCGCCCAGATACAACTCCTGGCCGTCGTAGAGGGCGTCGACGTCGATCTCGAGCGCGTCGCCGGTCGAGCCGGCGCCCTGCGGCCGTGCCACCGTCACGAAACCGAGGTCGTCCAGGGTGTGACCGACGGCCAGTTTGACGGCGAGCGCACTGGAGCCGGTCACCCGGGAGTCGAACCCGGTCACGACCACGCGGCCGCCGGGCGGGTCGACCGCGAACCGGACGGTGCAGCCACCGGGTCCGGCGCCGACCGCCCGGGTCACCGCGACGGCGACGTCGCACATCCGCCGGTACGCCCGGTCGGTCAGCGAGCCGGATCCTTCCGTCGAGCAGGCGACGGCCACCGTGTCTTCGCGGTCGCGGACCACTTCGAGCTCGAACTTCTCCCAGCCGGGCACGGACGTTTCAGACACCATCTCGGCCCCCGCCCGCCCGGCGATCCGGGCGAGCTCCTCGGGGTTCTCGCCTGCCAGGATCGCGTCGATACCGGTGCCGATCAGCTCGACGCCGTACCGGGTCAGCACCCCGGACTCGTACAGGGCGACCGTGGTGTCGAGCGCGGCCTGCCCGCCGAGGGTGGCGAACAGGGCGTCCGGCCGTTCCCTGGCGATGACCTGCTCGACCGTGCCGGGGTCGATCGGCTCCAGGTAGGTGGAATCGGCGAACTCCGGGTCGGTCGTCATCGTCGCCAGGTTGCTGTCGACCATCGTGACCCGCAGCCCCGCCGCCTTGAGCACCCGGCACGCCGCGGCGGTATGGCGGAGCACGACCGGACCGGAGCCGATCACCAGCACCGACCGCGGTTCAGGAGGCCGCGGCATGGGTGTCGTCGGGGGCGGGCCAGCGTCTGCCCGCTTCCCAATAGGACTGGACCTCGTCCAGCGACCGGCCCTTCGTCTCCGGAGCGAGAAAGAACACGAAGATCCAGGCCAGAGCCGTGATGGCGAAGAGGACGAGGAAGGTCAGCAGGCCGCCGATGGCGTTGAGCACGTCGAGGAAGAACTGGGCCACGAACAGGTTCGTCGTGAGATTCGTCAGCAGCATCACCGACGCCCCGGCGCCTCGAAGGTGATCCGGGAAGCCTTCGGCGGCGAAGACCCACACCAGCGCCCCGAAGCCCGAGTTGAAGCCGACGATGAAGGCGATGAGACCGAGAAAGCCGACCACACCGGGAGAATCGGTGGCGAAGCCGATCACCAGCAGCGCGTGTCCCAGCCCCATCAGGGTGGTACCGGTGAGCAGCACCGGCCGCCTGCCGAACCGGTCGATCGTCAGCGCGCAGACGAGCGCCGCGGCGGCACCGGCGAGCTGGACGAAACCGGGCAGGACGAGCAGTCCGAAGTCATCGGTGTAGCCGATGTGCTGGAAGATCCGCGGGCTGAAGAAGACCATCGCGTTGATGCCGGTGGCCTGGACGAAAAAGCCCAGTGTGACGACGAAAAGCGTGAGTCTCCGGTAGCGGTGCCCGAAGATCGCGCGCACGACGCCCACCTGGCGTGCGGCTCCCTCCCGCCGGAGCTGCCGCCAGCGTTCGGTCTCGGGCAACCCCAGCAGCCACAACGCGGTGGCGAGGGCGAGGACGCCGGGAATGGCGAGCATCAGCCGCCATTGCCCGCTGTCCGCGAGGAAGTAGCCGCCGAAGTAGCCCATCGCGATCCCGACGGAGGTCGCCACCTGGTAGAGGACCGCGATGCGCCCGCGAGCGCGCGTGGTGGCCGATTCGGCGATGAAGATCGGGGTCGTCACGATGGCGATGCCGATCGCGGTGCCCTGCCCGAACCGGCCCGCGCCCAGCCACAGCGGATTCGCCGCCGTGACGGCGATGCCGGTGGCCACCAGGTACAGGAGTGTCAAGCCGAGCAGGGTCTTGCGGCGGCCGAGGGCGTTGACGAGCTTGCTGCCCAAAACGGCGCCGGCGATCCAGCCCGCCGCCGTGGCGGCGTACAGCGAACCCTGCTGGGTCGTCGTGAGGTCGAAGTGGTCGGTGACCAGCAGCAGCGCGCCCGCCATCGCGGTGGCGTCGTAGCCGCAGGTCAATCCCAGGATCAGGGCGAAGATGCTCACTCTGGCGTCCTGCGAGTAGCCCCTCACGCCGGGGCCGCCGCTTTCAGCGCGGTCATCACGGCGGGATGCACACTGGCCGAAGCCAAGCAGACTTCGAAGACCCGATCCGCCTTCGTCAGCGGGTCGGTGAGATCCAGCGGCCGCCCGTCGAGATCGGTGCAGACCCCGCCGCATTCCCCCAGAACGCACAACGCGGCCGCCACGTCCCAGATCCGGCAGCTGCGATGCACGAACGCCCCGTAAGCGCCGTCGGCCACCATACAGATGTCGAAGACGCTGTTGCTCATGCGGACGCCGAGGCACGCCGTCCCGAGTGCCGCGGCGAGCCTGCCTTCGGCGGCCATCAGGCCGGGCGGCCCCTTGTCCATTCCGAAGGCCACCAACGACTTCTCCGGACCGGTGGCCGGGAGCGGTCCGAGCGGCTGCCCGTTGCGCGTGGCGCCCTTGCCTGCTTCGGCGACGTAAACGGTGTCGAACGCCGGCAGCGCGAGTCCGCCCGCGAGGACGCCCCCTGCGCCGACCGCCGCCATCATCACCCCGTAGAGCGGGCTGCCCGCGGCGTAATTGCTCGTGCCGTCCAACGGATCCACGATCCAGGTGACCTCGTCGTCGCCGGGGGTCGCCCCGCTCTCCTCTTCCAGGATCGCGTGCCGCGGATACCGTTCCCTGATCCGCCCGGTCAGCAGCGCGCCGACGGCGAGGTCCGTGTCGGTCACGAGCTGGTTCACGTCCGACGGCTTGACCGTCGTCTCGCCGGTGCCCCGCATTCCCAAGGCCACTTTGGACGCTTCACGAAGGCAGGTCTCGATGAACTCCGCGAATCCGGGATCCGGTCCGGTCATGGCGCGACCTTGGCGTATTCCGCGATGATGGGCTGCTCCGGAGTGATCACGGTGTCCGGGATCTCGTCCAGCCCGAAGAACCGCCAGGTGCTGTTCTCCGCGGTGTCCAGGACGATGGTGGCGTCCTCCGGCAGGCGGGCCACGTACGCGGCGGTGATGTTGTAGATCTCGTCGCCGTGCGGATAGCGGTAGTAGTACTCCGCTCCGGAAAAGAGCCCCAGCAGATTCAGTTCGCCGATCTCCAGGCCGATCTCCTCCTTGACCTCCCGCCGTCCGGTCTCCTCGAACGACTCCCCCGGCTCCATGAGGCCACCGGGCAGCCCCCAGCCGCCGGTGTCGACCCGCTCCAGCAGCAGGACGCGGCCGCCCGGATCGGTGATCACGACCGAGGTCCCTGGAAGGATCAGCGGCCGGGTTCCGACCAGTTTCCGCAGTTCCGCCACGTAGTCGTTCACGATGCTCTACCGCCTGCTTTCTGTGCTGTCGCGGATAGTTCGCGGATGAGGTCGCAGATCTCGTCGACGACCCCCGCGGGCATATGAGAGTAGAGCGGCAGCGTGATCATGCTCGAAGCCAGTTCCTCGGTCACCGGCAGCTCCGCGACGGCGGGGACGTCCCGGTAGGCGGTCTGCTGGTGCAAGGCCGGGCTGAAGTACTTGCGAGTACTGACGTTCTCCTGCGCCAGCCGCTCGGCCAGTTCGTCGCGGGTCATCCCGAAGCGGGTGGCGTCGACGCGGATCCCCAGGTCCTTGTACGAAGTCGCGGCGCCCTCCGGAATCGTCTGGAACTCCAGGCCGGGCAGTCCGTCCAGCCGGGAGCGATAGCGCTCCGCCAGGGAACGCCTGATGCCGATCCAGTGGGAGAACCGTTTGAGCGCGTGTACGCCCATGAACCCGGAGACCTCCGTCATCCGGCCGTTGAGCCCGGCGAACCGGCTGTCGTAGTCGCCGGGATTGCCGTATTCGCGTGCCATCCTCAGCTTGGCGGCGAGAGCGGCGTCGTTCGTCGTGATCAGCCCGCCCTCGCCGGTGCTGAGGGTCTTGGTCGGGCTGAGGCTGAACACCTCGGCCACCCCTTTGCTGCCGACCATGCTCCCGTCGGGGTAGCGGCTGCCGAAGCCGTGCGCGGAGTCGAAGACGAGCGGAATCCCCCGGGAGTCGCACGATTCCTGCAACAGACCGGCGTCGCACGGGACGCCGAACGTGTGCACCGCCAGCACGGCGGCCGCCCCCGGCAGGAGCGGGGCCACGGCCTCCGGGTCGAGGGTCCAGGTGCGGGGATCCGAGTCGGCGAACCGGATCCCGTGCCCTGCCCAGCGGAGAGCGTGGCCGGAAGCCATGAAGGTGAAACTCGGGACGACGACGTCACCGGTCAGCTCCAGGCAGCGGAACACGAGCATCAACCCGGTGGTGCAGTTGCTGACCGCGACCGCGTGATCGACCCCCAGGTACGCACTCGCGGCTTCCTCGAATTCCCTTACGTACCGCCCGTTGGTGAGCATCCCCGACTGGAGGATCTCCTTGACGGCCAGCTCCATCTCGGCATCGGCTTCCACGGTCGGGCGGACCATGGGCACGAGTTCGGGAAAACGTCTCGGCCGGGTGTTCGGGCTGAGGTCGGTCATGGTCGGGCTCCTGAGGGTGTAAGACGGAAACTCACGCCGAGACCGGGTCCACGCGCTGGGCCACCGCGGTCAGGTAGTTGCTGTAGCGAGGCGAGGCGAAGTCCGAGTACTTCCCTTCGCGCATGGCGTCCCGGATCTCCCGCGCGGTGTCGACGACCCGGCGGCTCGGGGTGAAGCCCAGTTCCCGCCGGATGGGATCGAAGTTCACCCGGTAGTTCCGTGGATCGGTGTGCTCTTCGAGGATCTCCATGCGGACGCCGTCGATCTCCTCGGCGATCAGCTTGCCGATGGAGTCCATGCGGTAGTTCTCTTCGCCGAAGCCGCAGTTGTAGATGCTCGGGGCGGCGGGCCGGTCGTCCTGGAGTACCAGGTGCACCGCCGCGGCCGCGTCCTCGACGTGCAGGAAGGGCCGCCACTGGGTCCCGCCGTGCACGGTGACCCGGCCGTGTTCCACGGCGTTCGCCGTCATGATGTTGACGGCGAGGTCGAACCGCATCCGCGGGGAAAGGCCGTGGATGGTGGCGAACCGCAGCAGACGAGGGAAAAGCTCGTCACGGGGCAGGGAGAGCAGGTAGTGCTCGGACAGCACCTTGGATTCGGCATAGACCGACTGGGGCGCCATGGGTGACAGGACGCCCACCTCCGCGTCCGCCGTGAATCCGTAGTTGCTGCAAGTGGAAGCGAAGACCAGCGACCGGATCCCGGCCCGCCGGCACGCCTCGGCGACGCGGATGGTGCCGAGATAGTTGACGTCCCAGGCGGTGTCCGTGTCGACGCCGCAGGCCGGATCGCCCACGATCGCCGCCAGGTGCACCACCGCGTCCACCCTGTCGAGGGCCTTGCCCCAGGCACCCGTGTCGAGGACGTCGCCGTCGATGTAGGTGACCCCGGGCAGTTCGAGTTCCGGACCGCCGACCAGGCCGTTGTCGATGACCACGACCTCTGCCCCGGTTTGGCGGAGTCGCCTGGTCAGGACCGATCCGATATACCCTCGCCCGCCGGTGATCAGGTACTTCTTCATCGCGCGTCGTCTCCCAGCCTGGCGTCGGCCACCACGATCTGGCCGAGCGAAATGCCGCCGTCGTTGGTCGGCACCTGCTGGTGGCAGTACGGGTCGAAGCCCGCCTTCCGCAGTTCCACCATGCAGTTGACCACCAGGAACTCGTTCAAGAAGACGCCGCCGGAGAGCACCACCCGGTGCGTTCCGGACTCCCGGAGCGCCTGGCATCGGTCGACGACCATGTCGACCACGGCCGAGTGGAAACGACGACTCAACGTGGCGGAGTCCAGCCCCGCCTCCCGGTCCGAGGCGAGCGCCCTGATCACCGGCCGAGGGTCGATTTCCCGGTCGTTCAGGCCGAATCGGTACCGGTGTTCCTGCTCGGCCATGGTGAAGTCGCGTTCGAGCAGACCCTCCAGCTCGATCGGGCCCTGCGCCTCGTATTCGGCGTGTGTGGTGATGGCGAGCAACGCGGCGACGCCGTCGAACAACCGGCCCATACTGGACGCGGGTGGAGCGTTGATCCCACGCTGCGCCATGGTCGCGAAGACGTGCCGCGCCTGCTCGTCGAGGGTCTCCAGCACCGGAAAGGCGTTGACCGCAACGGAAGTCTCGCCGAACGCGTCCAGCGCCAGCGCGAACCCCGTCCTGATCGGTTCGGTGACCGCCTTGTCGCCGCCCAAAAGCGGCACGGTCCGCAGATGCGCGACGCGGCGTGCATCGCGATAGCCGCCGACGAGGAACTCGCCACCCCAGATCGTGCCGTCGTCGCCGTAGCCGGTGCCGTCGAAGATGACACCGATGGTCTCGCCGCCGAGCCGGTTCTCCGCCATACAGGAGGCCATGTGCGCGTGATGGTGCTGGACCGGGACGACCTGCTCGAAGGTTTCGCCCTGCTCCTGAAAGGCGAACCGGGTCGCGCGGAACTGCGGATGCAGGTCCACCGCGGCGTGCCGCGGACGCAGGTCGTGGAGATCGGCGAGATGACGGACGGCTTCCCGATGCGCGCTGAAGGTCTCGTCGTTCTTGATGTCGCCGATGTGCTGGCTGACGTAGACACGTGAGCCGCTGCTCAACGCGACGGTCGTCTTCAGTTCGGCGCCGTAGGCCACCAGCGGCGCCAGTTGCGTGCCGACCTCCACGGGATACGGCGCGTAGCCGCGGGACCGGCGGATGAAACCGACCAGTGGCTCACCGAGTTCGGGATGCTCGGAGTACCGGACGATCGAGTCGTCGACCCGGACTTCGATGTCGCGGTCGTTGTAGAGGATCAGGTCGGCGACGGCGAAGAGCTGCGCCAGCGCGTCTTCGTTGCGGTACACGATCGGGTAGCCGGAAATGTTGCCGCTGGTCATGACCAGGGTGTCCAGTCCGGCGTGGTCGAGCAGAAGGTGGTGCACCGGCGCGGAGGGGAGCATGACGCCGAGATTGGGGTTGCGCGGGGCGATCTGCTCCGGCAGCCCCGGGGATCGCTTGCGTAGCAACACGATCGGCCGGGCAGGCGAGAGCAGCAGTTCGGCCTCGGCGGGACGGACCTCGGCGAACCCTTCGACCGTGCCCAGATCGCGGGCCATCACCGCGAACGGCTTGGAATCACGCCGTTTGCGGGTCCGCAGCCGGGCGACCGCCCCGCCGTCACGGGCGTTGACCGCGAGATGGAATCCGCCGACGCTCTTGACCGCGACGATGCCGCCCTCGGCGAGCGCCGCCGTGGCCGCGGCGAGCGCTTCCTCCCCCGAAGCCGTCTCGCCACCGGAACCGGCCAGCAACAGCCGGGGACCGCAGTCGGGGCAGGCGTTGGGCTGGGCGTGATAGCGACGGTCCAGCGGGTCCCCGTACTCGGTGACACACGGGCCGCACATGGTGAAGCCCGCCATCGTGGTGACGGCCCGGTCGTAGGGCAGCTCGCGGATGATCGAGTACCGCGGGCCGCAGTTGGTGCAGTTGATGAACGGATACCGGTAGCGCCGGTCGGCCGGATCACGCAGCTCGGCACGGCAGTCGGCGCAGACGTAGGAGTCGGCGGGCACGACCGTGGTCCGGAGGCCGCCGTGCCTGCTTTCCCGGATGGTGAACCCCTCCGGCCGCGCCTCGGCCTCGGGCAGGTCGTTCACCTGGACCGCCGTGACCCTGGCCTGGGGCGGCGCCTGCGTGCTGAGGCCTTCGGTGAAGCGGTGCACCTCCTCCGGCCTGCCGGTGACCTCGATCAGCACACCCTCCGGGTCGTTGAGCACCCAGCCGGTCAGGTCGCAGTTCAACGCGAGCTTGTAGACGAAGGGCCGGTACCCCACGCCCTGGACCACGCCTGCCACGCGAATACTCCGCCGGACACTCACATCACTACTCGGCATCTCGTCACCTCCCCGCTCGGTATTTCACTGATCGGCACTTCACTGATCAGCACAGACGCGGCAGCTCGGCGCCCTGAAGTTCCTCGACCACGGAATCCCGTCCGTCCGCGTCGCGCCTCAGCACGATCGGATCCGCGTCTCCCGTCACCTCGCCGATCGTCGTCGCCTCGGCGCCGTACTTGTGCGAGCGGAGCACGGCCAGGACTTCCTGCTCCGCCGCCGGATCGACGAACAGGCACAGACAGCCTTCGTTGGCGGCGTGAATCGCGTTGATTCCCAGCATGTCCGCGGCCATCACGGTCTCGAACTGAATGGGCAGCCGGTCCTGTTCGAACCGGACGGCGTGCCCGGACGCCCTGGCGTACTCGTGCAGGACGGCCGCCAGCCCGCCGCGGGTGACGTCCCGGACCGAATGCACCGCGCCCTCGCCGACCGTCGTCAGCAGCGTGTCCATGAGCCCGTTGAGCGGCGCGCAATCGCTCAGCACGCGCTGCTCGAAGCCGAGGCCCTCCCGGATCGACAGCAGGTGCACCGTGTGGTTGCCGATCGGTCCGCTGAGGATCACCCGGTCACCGGGCCGGACGTCGCGCATCCGCAGCGGCGCGCGTTCGAAGACGCCGATGCCGGCGGTGTTGAGGTAGATCTGGTCGACCTCGCCCTTGCGGACCACTTTGGTGTCACCGCAGACGATCTGGACGCCCGCCTCGAGCGCCGTCTCCCGGATGGACGTGCACACCTGGTGGAGCCGGGCCATCGGCAGGCCCGTCTCCAGGATCATCCCGAGTGTCAGGTAGAGCGGCCGCGCGCCGACCACGGCGAGGTCGTTCACCGTGCCACAGACGGAGATCTTGCCGATGTCCCCGTTGCCGAAGAACGGCGGATCGGCCACGAACGAGTCCGTGGTCATCGCGATCCGCCCGGCGGGAAGGGACAGCATCGCGCTGTCCTCCATCTCGCCGATGTACACCTCGCCGAGTGTCTCGACGACGAAGGAGATCAACTCACCGCTGAGCTTGGCTCCGCTTCCGTGGTCCAGAACGACCTCGTCGAGGCCGGTCACCGAGTCTGTCATCGGGCGTCCTACCTTCCTTTCTTCGAGCGAGGGCCGGAAGCCCTTTCGGACAGTGCTCAAGGAAGGGTCTTGACGACCATTCGGGGCAGTTCACCCTTGGTGTCGAGGGTCTCCAAGATCTCTTGCGAGCTCGCGACAGTGGCGCAATACCCGGCGAGCCAGGCGAGGGAACGGTCACGATCCGCCGTCTTGTCGGAAACGACGCATTCGGCGGGCACCCAGACGTTGTAACCGCGGAAGAACGCGTCGGCGGCAGTGGTCTGGACACAGATCTGGGTCTGCAATCCGGTGACCACGACGGTCTCGACACCCTCCGCCTGAAGCAGATCGTGCAATTTCGTCTCGTAGAAACCGCTGTCCTTGTTCTTCTCCACGACGACGTCGCCTTCGCCGAGGAACGCGGGGAGAATCGCCGCACCCTCGGTTTCGCGTTGCAGCGGCAGGGTTCCGTCCGCCCGGCGGTTCGCGTTCGGGTCGTCGGGCAGGTTGATCAGCTGCAGGTGGTAGACCGTGTGGCCGCGGCGCCGCATCTCGTCGAGGTAGGCGATGTAGTGGGGCTGCGCGTCGGTCATCACCGCTGTGCGCTCGGGGGTCAGGTAGACCACGTCACCCTGAAGATCGTTGGTGATGACGGCGATTTTGCCCATGACAGCTCCTTGTCAAGAGGAATGACGAATAGAGAAAACACCCATGAGACACAGAAAACGATCCAGCAGGATCGAACAAAGAAGTCCCCAGAGAGCGACCCGAGGCCGCAAACGAATCCCGTCAGAAAGACCCGCTCCCCCAGTCCCCCTTTATTTTCACATTCCCGCCCCAGCAGTTCAATGGTCGAGACCACTGATACACCTTTGTCTACCCAGCGAATGTCACCGTGTCAAGCCCCGGATTCGGCGCCGAAAGATCAATAACCCGACCTTCGGGGAATTCCACAGGTTTCCGTCCCGTCACATACGGATACCCGCGTCGACGAGGGCCATCACGCATCTGCGGCAGCTCCGAAATTCGTAGTGCGACAAAAGGATCAAGCCCTTCGGGACGGCTGCGTCATCAGTCATCGAACAACTTCGCCCACCTTTCGGAACCGATTACCTACAACAAATGGCTCACTCCTTTCGTCCCCTGGGGAGCCACGCACGGGCGAGCGGCTTGCTCGCCGCCGCCGTGTTGGGCGCAGGCGGCCATGTCGATGGCGCGCACCAGCCGCGACGGCACGTGCCTGCGGGTGGCCTCCGCCGCCGCCCAGTGCGCGGCGTGGGTAGCCGACACCTACCCGTCGACACCGGTGACGGCCGGTCGGCCGGACAGCATGTTCTTCATCGGGGAACTCCTGTTCGTCGTGGCATGGGGGACACGGTGCTGAAGCGCCCGGCGCGGCGTCGCAACTTGCGACCGCGGGGCGGGATCGCCTGCGGCCGGGCAGGCCGGGCGGCTCGGTAGAAGAACCGCTTGCCGATCTCGATGAGGACGAGATAGCCGGCGACCATGATCGCCAGCACGCCGTAGAAGGCGAGCGGTAGCGGCTGGAAGCCCAGTGCGTGCGCGAGTGGTGTGGCGGGCAGCAGGGCGCCGATGGTGACCACGCCGAGCGCGGCGAGGGTGAGGGGAAGGCTGGGGTGACTGCGGAAGAACGGGACGGTTCTGGTCCGGATGGCGAAGATCACCAGGGTTTGCGTGGCGAGGGACTCGACGAACCAGCCGGTGTGGAACTGTTCGGGCCCGGCGTGCAGGACCCAGAGCAGCAGGCCGAAGGTGGCGAAGTCGAACACTGAGCTGAGCGGCCCGAAGCGGAGCATGAACCGGCGGATGAACGCGATGTCCCAATGCGCGGGCCGGCGGAGTTGTCCGGCGTCGACGTTGTCGGTGGGGATGGCGAGCTGGCTGGTGTCGTAGAGCAGGTTGTTGAGCAGGATCTGTGACGGGAGCATCGGCAGGAACGGCAGGAACAAGGACGCGCCCGCGGCGGAGGCCATGTTGCCGAAGTTGCTGGAGGTGCCCATCAGGACGTACTTGATGGTGTTGGCGAAGATGCGCCTGCCTTCGACGACGCCGTCGGCCAGCACGCCGAGATCCTTGTCGAGCAGGATGACGGCGGCGGCGTCCTTGGCGACGTCGGTGCCCGAGTCGACCGAGACGCCCACGTCGGCGGCGTGCAGAGCGAGTGCGTCGTTGACCCCGTCACCGAGGAACGCGACGCCGCCGGACCTGTGGCGCTGGATGCGCACGATCCTTGCCTTGTGTTCGGGACTGACGCGGGCGAAGACGGTGGTGCCGGGGATGGCGGCGGCGAGGGCGTCGTCGTCGAGGTCATCGATGTCCGCACCGGTGAGCGCGCCGCCCTCGGTCAGTCCGAGGTCGTGGCAGACCTTGATCGCGACGGCGGCGTTGTCGCCGGTGACGACCTTCACCGCGACGCCGAGGCCGGTCAGGCGGTGCAGCGCGGTTCCGGCGTCGGTCTTGGGCGGGTCGAGGAAGACCAGAAACCCGGTCAGGTGCAGGTTTTGCTCGTCCGCGGAGGTGAGTGCGGCCAGGTCACCGGCGAGCCGGGTGGCTACGGCGACGACCCGGTTGCCCGCGGCGAACTCGGCGTCCAGGGCGGCCCGTGCCTCGGGCGGCACGTCCACACAGCGCTCCAGCACGGCTTCCGGTGCGCCCTTGGTGATGAGAGTCGATACGCCCGAGGTGCCGCAGGAGATGACGGACATCATGCGACGGTCGTGGTCGAAAGGCAGTACCGCCGTCGGTTCCCGCTCCGACGCGGCGGCGCCCAGACCTGCTGTGGCGGGTGAGGCCCACAAGGCTTGATCGAGTGGGTTGCCGCCGCCGGTTCGCGCGGCCATCTCGGTGCACAGCAGGCCCCGGCGCAGGACGTCGTCGGGCGTGCCGGTCGCCGTGGGGACCGCGCGCATGTACTGGACGCGGCCCTGCGTCAGGGTGCCGGTCTTGTCGGTGAACAGCACGTCGACGTTGCCGAGGTCTTCGATGCAGACCAGTCTTTTGACCAGGACCCGGCGGCGGCTCATCCGGCGTGATCCGGCGGCGAGGCTGGTGGAGACCACGGCGGGCAGCAGTTGCGGAGTGATACCGACCGCGATCGCCAAAGAGAACAGCAGCGCGTCGAAGATCGGTTTGTCCAGCAGGATGTTCGCCACGAAGATCGCCGTGGTGAGTACGGCGGCGACGTAGACCAGCAGCAGGGAGAACTTGCGGAGGCCGACCTGGAACTCGGTGTCGAGCGGGTGGGTGTCCAGCCCGGCCGCGATCGAGCCGAACCGGGTGCGAGCACCGATGGCGACCACGACGCCGGCACCGGAGCCCGCGCGGACCACCGTTCCCATCAACGCCGCGCCGGACAGGTCGGCGAGCGGGGTGCCCGGTTCCACCGGCGCGGTGGACTTGCCGACGGGCAGGGATTCGCCGGTCAGGACGGATTCATCGCATTCCAGGCCAGTGACCGACACCAGCCGCAGATCGGCCGGGACGATGTCGCCCAAGCGCAGTTCCACCACGTCGCCGGGGACGAGCAAGGTGACGTCCACACGGGACCGCGAGCCGTCGCGGATGACCGTGGTCTCGTGGCGGATCCGGGAGTGCAGGGCCTCGGCGGCCTTCTCGGCGCGGTACTCGTTGGTGAAGCCCAGCCCCACCGACACGAGCACGATCGTGGCGATGATGACCGCGTCACCACGCTGGCCGAACAGGGCGGACGCCAGCGCCGCCGCCAGCAGCAGGCCCAGCAACGGGGACCGGAGCTGGTGCCAGAGCACCGGGAACACGCGGGCGCGGTGTGAGGACACCGCGTTGGGTCCCCACTTGGCCTGCCCTTGAACGACGCCTGCCTGGGTGCGGCCGTACGCGGCGGTGACACCGAGATCGTGCAGGACTTCTGTCACAGGACGAGCCGCGGCGGTCATCACCTCCGCCACATCCGGCCGGGTCACCGAGCCGATCTTCACCGTGGTCATCGGGAGTGTCGGTTCGGCACCGGGGCGGCGCACCGGGTCTCTTGGGCGATCTGGAGGTCTTCCCTGGCGGTGATCACCAGGGTCCGTAGCGCCGCTCCCGCGGCGGTGAGGTCGGTGTCGCCGTGTGCGGACCGGTTGCGTTCCGGGTCGAGGGTGGCGCCCAGGTAACCGAGGCGCTCGACCGCGCGGCGCCGCACACCGGCGGAGTTCTCGCCGACCCCGCCGGTGAACACGAGCACGTCCAGCCCGCCGGTCGCCGCGGTCATCGCGGCGATGCCCGCGACCAGCCGGTGGGTGTACACGTCCAACGCCAGTAGCGCGTCCGGGACACCGTCCGCGGCGGCGGTCTCGACCTCGCGCAGGTCACCGGTGCCGGCGAGGGCGGTCATTCCGGAGTGGTGCTCGAGCGCGGTGGCCACCTCATGCGCCGAGAGTCCCTCGTGTTCTTGCAGCCACAGCACCAGGCCGGGATCGACGGTGCCCGAGCGGGTCGCCATGACCAGGCCTTCCAGCGGGGTGAAACCCATCGTCGTGTCGACGCTGCGACCGTCGAGCACGGCCGCCAAGGACGCGCCCGCGCCCAGATGACACGTCACCACCCGCAGCCCCGCCAGTGGCCGCTCCACCATTTGAGCGGCACGGCGGGCGCAGTAGGCGTGGGACAGCCCGTGGAACCCGTAGCGACGGATCCCGTGGCGCTCCCGCCATTCGCGCGGTATCGCATAGGTCGAGGCGGCAGCGGGCATCGCGGCGTGGAACGCGGTGTCGAAGCACGCGACCGCGGGCACACCGGGCAGCAGCGCGGTGATCGCGTCGAGCGCGGCCAGCGATGCCGGCTGGTGCAAGGGGGCGAGATCGGTCAGCTCACCCAGCCGGGTCCGCACGGTGTCGTCGACGCGCACCGGGCCGCGGTAGCGGGTGCCACCGTGCACGATCCGATGCCCCACCGCGTCGGGCTTCTCCCAGCCAAGCACCACGTCGGCCAGATCACCATGATCGGCGGGGAGGTCGACGCCGCGCAGCACGGTGTCGTCGTCGAGCAGGCGCAGTTTCAGGCTCGACGACCCGGCGTTGACGGCCAGGACCCGCACCGTCAGTCCCCGTGCCGCAGGGTCCACCCGGCGATCGCCGGGTCGTCCTCGCCGTGCTCACGGGTGTAGCGGCGGGCCGCCTCCCTGCTGTCGACCATCTCCTGCCGTAACGCTGCCGCGTTGTCGCCCAGCGCGGGCACCCGGTCGATGACGTCCATGACGAGGTGGAAGCGGTCGAGGTCGTTGAGCATGACGTTGTCGAACGGGGTGGTCGTGGTGCCCTCTTCCTTGTAACCGCGTACGTGCAGGTTGCGGTGGTTGGTGCGGCGATAGGTCAGCAGGTGGATCAGCGACGGATAGCCGTGGAAGGCGAAGATCACCGGTGTGTCGGCGGTGAAGACCGCGTCGAAGTCCACATCGGACAACCCGTGCGGATGCTCGGTCTCCGATTGCAGGCGCATCAGATCGACGACGTTGACCACCCGGACCCGCAGTTCGGGCAAGTGGGTGCGCAGCAGGTCCGCCGCCGCGACGGTCTCCAGGGTCGGGATGTCGCCCGCGCAGGCGAGCACGACGTCCGGTTCACCGTCGGCGGTGCCCGCCCACGGCCAGATGCCCAGTCCCCGTGCGCAGTGCGCGGCCGCCTCATCGATGTCCAGATAGGACAGTGCGGGTTGCTTGCCCGCGACGATGACGTTGACGTAACCCTTGCTGCGCAGGCAATGGTCCGTTACCGACAGCAGGGTGTTGGTATCCGGCGGCAGGTAGACGCGGACGATCTCGGCCTTCTTGTTCACCACGTGGTCGATGAACCCGGGATCCTGGTGGGAGAACCCGTTGTGGTCCTGGCGCCACACATGTGAGGACAGCAGGTAGTTCAAGGACGCGATCGGGGCCCGCCATGGGATGCCGCGGCTGGTCTTGAGCCATTTCGCGTGCTGGTTGAGCATGGAGTCGACGATGTGGATGAACGCCTCGTAGCAGTTGAACAACCCGTGCCTGCCGGTGAGCAGGTAGCCTTCCAGCCAGCCTTGGCACAAGTGCTCCGACAGCACCTCCATGACCCGCCCGTCGGGGGCGAGATGGTCGTCGCCGGGCACGGTGGTCGCGTTCCACGCACGGTCGGTCTTCTCGAAGACCGCGCCCAGACGGTTCGACGCCGTCTCGTCCGGACCCATGATCCTGAACCGGTCGGTGTTGTCGGCGACGATGTCACGCAGGAACGTACCCAGCACGCGGGTCGCCTCGCTCGACTCCACGGCGGGGCGGTCCACCGGTATGGCGTAAGCCCGGAAGTCCGGCAGCGACAGCTCACGCAACAACAGTCCGCCGTTGGCGTGCGGGCTGGCGCTCATCCGCTTGGCGCCCTCCGGTGCGAGGGCGCGCAAGTGCGGGAGCAGCCGGCCGGCCTTGTCGAACAGCTCCTCAGGCCGGTAGCTGCGCAGCCAGGTTTCCAGAAGCGCCCGATGGTCGGAGTTGGTTTTGGTCGATGCCAAGGGAACCTGGTGTGCCCGGAAGGTGCCCTCGACCGGGATGCCGTCGACCTCCTTCGGCCCGGTCCAGCCCTTCGGGGTGCGCAATACGATCATCGGCCATACCGGACGATCTCCCGGGGCTCCACCACGGGCGGCGTGCTGGATGGCGGCGATGTCGTCGAACACCGTCTCCAGCGTCGCGGCCAGCAGGCGGTGGACTGTGGCCGGGTCGTCGCCGGTGACGAAGTGCGGCTCGTAGCCGTAACCGCGCATCAACGCGGCGAGTTCGGTCTCGGGGATGCGGGCCAGCACGGCAGGGTTGGCGATCTTGTAGCCGTTGAGGTGCAGCACCGGCAGCACGGCACCGTCGGTCACCGGGTTCAGGAACTTGTTCGAATGCCAACTGGCCGCCAGCGGACCGGTCTCGGCCTCCCCGTCGCCCACCACGCACAACGCGACCAGATGAGGATTGTCGAACACCGCGCCGAACGCGTGCACCAGCGCGTAGCCGAGTTCACCACCCTCGTGAATCGAACCGGGGGTCTCCGGTGCCACATGGCTCGGGATACCGCCGGGGAAGGAGAACTGGCGGAACAGCTTGCGCAGGCCGTCCTCGTCCTCGCCGATATCCGGGTAGACCTCGCTGTAGGTGCCCTCCAAATAGGCGTTCGCCACCAGACCGGGTCCTCCATGTCCCGGACCGGTCACATACAGCACGTCGAGATCACGGCGGCCGATGATCCGATTCATGTGCGCGTACAGCAAATTCAGGCCGGGCGTGGTCCCCCAATGACCCAGCAACCGCGGTTTCACCTGCTCGGCCAGCAACGGCTCCCGCAGCAACGGATTCGCCAACAGGTAGATCTGCCCGACCGAAAGATAGTTGGCCGCACGCCAGTAGGCGTCTATCAGCTCCAGATCCTCTTTGGCAAGGCTGGACACGGATCCAGGGACGGTGGTCAGCACGATGACGGCTCCTTGAGCGGACACGGTTTCGGCGCCGGTACACGCACCGCTGGACGAAACCAGCGCGGCGCCATCGAAACGGGAGCCTCTCAGCGTGCTGATCAGTGCGAGGACGCGTCGAGCGAGTCCGACGTCATTGTCGGCGCTCCCGTCCCCGATCGACCCGCGACCGGCGGTCAGAGCGCCGAGGGCGGCACACGCTTGGACGCGTGCGCACGAGTTGCTCTCGGCACAACGAACCCTACGCCTCTCAGCGTCATCCAACGCGATGAACCGGATAGCCGCTCATACCGACTCCGCCTGCAACATCGAGGACCGACGCTTACGACGACGATCCAGACAGCGGCCCCAACGTCTGCGCACGTGTCCGCCAGGACGTACAGCGACGCAGGCCATGATCAACCGTCACCCGCACTTCGGTCGCCGGCATCCCTGAAGCGCCACCGGACGATCTGGATGACCGAGGGCGAATCGGAGGTGAAGCCTCGATATTTTCTTTCCACCAGGAATACGTAAAATGTTGTCGCGTCGAACTCCGACAGGCGGCGACGGCTGTCATGCCAAATCGTCCGAGCGTGGACGACACGGTCTCGTGTCGACACCGGGCGGTGTGCGCCCATTCGAGGTACAGCCGTATCGGTTTCCGCACCCGCCGGAGTAAATTCGCCTGTCGTACCCCCAGACCTCGGTGACGTGACATATCCGTGAAGATCACGGTTCGGGATCACGAACCGAGGTTTTTTGTGTGAACGAGGCGAACGTCGACAGTTCGGCCGCGCTGCGGATCACTGTTCGCACAACCCTATTCCGCCGGCGCACCGCGTCCGCGCGAGTCATCGCTCACTGTGTTTCAGGAAATGAAGATCATGAGATTTCAGCAGAATCCGGTCCGCCGGGGAATCGTCGCCATGCTGGCCGGAACCCTCGCGGTCCCGGCCTTGTGGGCCGCTACCCCGCTGACCGCCCACGCCGCCGTCGACTGCGTCGTCAGCCCCGGCGTGACCCAGACCAGTACGGTCGTGACCGGAAGTCCCGGCAACGACACCATCGACTGCGGCGGCACGAACCCCGCCAAGACGATCAACGGCAACGGTGGGAACGACACCATCACCGGCACGGACTTCGACGACACGGTCAACGGCGGCGACGGCAACGACACCATCACCGGCGGCACCGGGGCCGACACTCTCGCCGGCGGGCTGGACATCGACACCATCTCCGGCAGCGCGGGCAACGACACCCTCATCGGCGCCTCCAACGACGGCAGCCAGGACAGTCTCGACGGCGGCGACGGCATCGACACCTGCCAAGGACCCGCACCCGACCCCGACATCCACGCCAGCTGCGAAAACACGAGCACACCACCGACGTCCGGCCCGGGCTCGAGCACGGGAAACGCCACCGAACTGTGCAACACGACCGGCGGCGTCCTGTCCCTCACCGTCAACCCGGTCGGCTACGTCTGCGTGTTCAACCCCCTCAACCCGGCCAACCGCCGAGTCCAGGAAGCCACCCGCATCTGCACCGGATCCAACGGGACGTTCGTGAACCTGCTTCCCTTGAGCTACGCCTGCCTCCTGCCCGCCGGGCCACAAGCCACCCACGTCGCCATTTGACTTCTCTTGGCCGGATCGGTTTCTCACACATGACGGGGCAGGTGTGCGCTCAGAAATTCTCGCAGGCCCGCCGCGGTGACGCGACGACTTTCCGCGCGAGGGTTCTTGTCCGAGCGCCAACCCCACCGAACTCGAAGCCTCTTGTCTCGAGCAACCGGCCTTGCTCCAGCGACAGCAGCACGGGCTTGAATGGTCCTGTGAAGGGTAATCGCGAATCCAGGTCTCGGTGAACCGCGGGCGGGCACCGGCGGTCCGGATCGCGGGGAACCTTGCGGGTCTCCAGCGCCGTGGCACGCGTGTCGGTCTGGGCCGGAACAGATCTTCGGCTTCCCGGACCACCGACGACACCGTCCAGCGTGCCGTCGGTGGTCCGCCCTCAAGGCGGCCAGCATCGGGAGCTTCTCGGCGACAGTCTCGCGTTCGCCTCCACCGGACTCGACGGAATTCCCGGGAAGCGGCACCATGCCCCGCGAGCTCGATGATCCTTCTTTCTCCCAGGTCGCCAGGCTCATGAGACTCGAGACACCAGCGCGAAGACGTGCTCGGCGAGGAGTTCTACTCGTCGAGCCACTGAACGGAGCTCGGTTGGTGAACACCACGACGAGCATTCTCGCCACGCGGACACGTACGGGTGCCTTTTCGTATTTGATATTCGTTCGGTGCTCCACTTCTTGTATAAGCCGGTTCATTTTCAGCCGACTTTGTTCCGGCAGTTCGGTTTTTCACCGGGCCGACCGGGACTCGTGGCTTCATTCCTGATTCAGGAGTTCCACTGATGAATATCAAAATTCGCCGCATCGCCGCATCGTCCTTCGCCATCGGCGCCCTCGCGATGCTGACCATGACGCCGGCCAGTGCCGCCGCGACCACTGCGGATCTGGCACCGGCGAACGCCCCTCCCGCAAGCTGTGCCAGCGCCATCGCCGCCGCGGTCGACACCGCGAACTCGGCCACCGCCGCCGCGGCCAACGTCGCCGACTCGGCCGCCGCAGCCGCCGCTGCCAAGGCGTTCGCCGAGGGTGTGCTCACCGGGACTCCCGCCGCGATCAACGACGCCGCCGCCAACCTGGGTGCGTTCAGCACCGCTGCCGCCACGGCCGCGGCGGCGAGCGCGGCCGCACACGCCACGGCCGCCACCGCGACCATCGGTGTCCTCGTCGCCTGCGCCAAGGCGTAATTTCCCCAGCACCCGGAACATCGGACCAGGAGCGGTTTCCTGGCGATGTTCCGGGCGCTCGTCACGGACAATTTGATCCACCGAATAAACGCCGTAGTTGACGCAGTCGGTGGCCGGGAGGGAAGCGAACAGTACGTGGAGCGCGCCAAGTGAATCGTCGGTCATCGGCGTGGACGGAGCCCCTGCGAGCCACCATCATCCAGGACTCCCACCGCCTCGCTGAAAGTATCGTCGACGTCCTGGAGAAGATGCACCCGCGCCGCAGATGACGAGACGCTCCATCCTGGATCCCGAGGTCGAGTCAACTTTCCCGGATCGAATCGCGGATGGCGTTCTACCCGTAGCAGGACGAGGCTCAACTCATGCCACGAGATACCGCACGACGCGCCCCGCCCACCGGCCTAGCCCGGCTCCGGACGGGTGAGGCCTACGACCGTTTCATCAAGTGGGGCGAACTGCCGATGCTCGCCCTGTCCATCGTGTTCCTCGCCGTGCTGGTCATCCCGGTGCTCGACGAGACACTCCCAGCAGGCTGGCTGACCGCGTTTGCCCTCACCGACACCATCATCTGGGCAGCCTTCGCAATCGAGTACCTGCTCCGGCTCCTCCTCACACCACGGCCCGGACGGTTCCTCGTACGCAATATCCCGGACCTGATCGTCATCGTCGTACCGGCATTACGGGTACTGCGGATGGCGCGACTCGCGCGACTGGTCCGGTTCACCCGCTCCGGCGCCATCGCCATGCGCGCCACCCAGCGCATCGGATCCCACCTCCACGTCAGAGCAGCGATCCAGATAACCGCGACCGCGATCATCGTCATGTTCGTCGGCGCCGTCGGCATGCTGGACGTCGAACGACACGCCCCCGACGCGAACATCCGCACCTTCGGCGACGCCGCGTGGTGGGCCTTGACCACCCTGACGACAGTGGGCTACGGCGATCGCTACCCGGTCACCACGGACGGCCGAATAGTCGCCACTGTCGTCATGCTCACAGGAATCGCCGTACTAGGAGTGGTCACCGCCTCCATCGCCGCCTGGTTCGTGGACAGACTCCGAACCGTCGAAAAAACCGAGACACTCCAGTCCAAACACGACCAGCACGTCGACGCAACCCTCACCGAAGTGCTGGAAAAACTCGCCGTCCTGGAAGCCCGCTCGACCCCTGACCACCAGATAGCCGACGTCCGGCCGAACAAACAACCAAGCGGCGACCGCGAGTGAGGATTTCATGCGGCAGTCGATCGAGTAGCCGACGATCTATTTGGGGGGTAAGTCAAAGGTGGCGTGTTCGTGGGCGGGGCAGGCGACGGGGTGGAGGTGTCTTTCGCCACGTTCGATACCGAGTGGCCGTGTCGCGAAAGCCACTTTCGGGAC
>NZ_JBVILA010000021.1:0-422 GCF_055580625.1 Amycolatopsis sp. NPDC031561
CCTCCCGATGCAGGGTGCTTGTGCCAAAAACCCCACTTTCGCGACGTCTGATGTCCCGAAAGTGGCTTTCGCGACACCCCGGGCGGCTGGTGCGGCCTTCACAACACCCGCCCCACAACCGACACCGAAAACGGCACGAGCAAGCCCCGTTTGCCCTTCCCCTCAATAACCTTCTTTGCCACTCACGACCCCGGTCACAAAATACGCAAAGCGCCTGAATCGGCCGCCCGCATCGCGAAAGCGTCCCTTTAGGACAGTCAAGGGCTCCAGGTCTCCCAGGCGGGCCCTCCGGCGGGTGAGGGGTGTGTGGAAATAGGGACGTCCAACGTCCCTATTTCCACACACCCCACCACGCGCGAAAACGGCGCACGGGAAGGGTTGGGGGTTTGGGGGGCCAAAACCCCAAAAACACCACAAGAAGA
>NZ_JBVILA010000021.1:432-37487 GCF_055580625.1 Amycolatopsis sp. NPDC031561
GGTGGGGGTCTCGGGTGGTGTGGGTGTGTGGTGCCTGGTTTTGTGGGGGGGGGGGGGGGGGGGAAAGCTCCCCCCCCCCCCCCCCCCCCCCCCCCCCCCCCCCGCCATGATCGAACCGGTCACGCGGGACTGTGTGGATTTTGGGGCATCCAACGTCCCGAAATCCACACAGTCGGCGTCGTGGATCCGTCGACGATTGCTGCGTCAGGGCGGGCTCTCATGAGTGGCAATGCGGGTTCCAACCCTCTTACCCCTCAACGCCCCAGCTCCGCGCCCGGCGGGTGCCGACCGTGAAGAGCAGTGACGCCGCGGTCAGCACCACGCCGAACCACACCACGCTGGTGATGCCGGCGTTGTCCGCCAGCAGTCCGGCGACCAACGCGCCGAGAGCGATGGAAGTGTTGTACGCCAAAGTGTTCAGCGACATCGCGGCCTCGAACGTCTCGGGGGCGGAATTCCGCGTCATGGTGAGCTGGCTCAATTGCACGACACCGTAGGACAAACCCCAGAGCGCCAGCGCGATCATCACCCCGACCGGTCCGTGGCCGATGGTGAGCAGCAACACCAGCGACACCACGAGCGAGACGGCACCGACCGTGAAGCTCGCGAAAACGTTCCTCGCCACGAAATACCCGGCGACGAAGTTCCCCGCCGCTCCCCCGGCGCCGAAGACGATCAGGCACACCGTGATGAAGGTGGGTGACGCCGAGGAAGTGCCTTCCAGGAAGGGACGGATGAAGGTGTAGACGCCGAAGTGCCCGAGTACGAACAGCACCACGGTGATCAGGACCGAGCGCAGGCGCACGTTCACCCGAGGCAGGCCGAAGACCTCCCGTACCGAAACCGCGTTCGCCGACGGCAGCGACGGGACCAGGACGACGACGGCGAGGAAGACCAGGACACTGAGCCCGCTCCAGATCAGGAATGTGGTCTGCCAGCTGGTGAGACTTTCCAGGATGGTGCCCAGCGGCATGCCCAGCACCGTGGCGATCGAGATACCGGACATCACCACCGCCGCCGCCCGGTTCGCGTGGCGGTCCGGGACGATCCGCATCGCCATGCCGACGCCGATGGCCCAGAACGCCCCGTTGGCGAAGCCCATGACGAGCCGTGTCGCCAGTACCAGCGGATAACTCGGCGCGAGCGCGGTGATCAGGTTGCCGACGGCCAGGATCGCGAGCAAGGTGGAGAGCAGGACGCGCCGGTTGATCCGCCGCGTCCACGCGACGATGAACGGCACGCCGAGCCCGGCCGAGACGCCGTAGAGCGTGACCATCAGGCTGGCGACGCCCACCGAGATTCCCAGGCTGGAACTCACTGGCGTGAGCAGGCCGACGGGCATCAGTTCGGTGGTGAGGAAGACGAACAGGCTGGCGGTGATCGCGGCGACCCCGGCCCAGCCCTTCAGAGTCGAATGCGCACTTTCGGTTCGGGTGACCATTTTCTCTCTCGATTCACGAGCATGACGAAGAAACCCCTGCAGGACCGGCGATTCCGGCCGCGGGGTGCTTCATCCCCAGGAAGATCGGCGGCACACGGGACAACCCCGCGGACCTCTTAGCGCTAAGCTATTCGATGCTTAGCGCTAAGTCAAACAGCGGCGAGGGTCAGTCCTCCAGGGCGACGTCTCCCAGTGACTGCAACAGATTTCGCAGCAGGACGGCCAGCTGATCCCGATCCTCGGGGCTGACCGCGCTCAGGAGCCGATGCTCCGTGTCGACGTGATCGGGCAGCGCCCGGTCGATGAGTTCGCGGCCCTCGGCGGTGAGGTCGACCAGGACGCGGCGGCCGTTCGTCTCGTCGGGCGCGCGGACCACGAGGCCGCGTTCCTCGAGGCGGTCGAGCCGCTGGGTGACCGCGCCGGAGGTGATCATCGCCGAACGCATCAGGTCGGCCGGGGTCAGCGTGCCGCCGCGGCGCAAGGTGGCCAGCACGTCGAACGAGGACCGGTCGAGATCGTGCCGCGCGAACGTCTTGCGCAGCTCGCCGTCCAGCACCCGGGTCAACCTGGTCAGCCGTCCGATGACGGCCATCGGGGAGACGTCCAGGTCGGGACGGGCTACCGCCCACTGGCTGAGAATGTGGTCAACGTGATCCGGCACGCCCGGAGATTACCCCGGTCTCAGAGCGCGGACGTTCGTTGACACCCCGTAGCGCCACTGCTCTACTCGGACGCATGGAAGGCACTCTCTGTACGGCCTGACGCAGTCTCCGCGCTCACTCTGAGAATCACCCGGGAATTCCGGGCGCTCCGCCCTGCCCGGAATTCCCGTTCACCCTCGCACAGAACGGAATTCATCCATGACCACGACCGAGAACCGGGTCCGGTCCGCCACCGAATGGCTGGCCGCCGCGAAGGAGGTCGCCGACCGGCTCGCGGTGGACGCGGCCGAGCGCGACCGCAAGAACGAAACTCCCCGTGCGGAAGTCCAGTTGCTCAAGGATTCCGGGCTGGTGACACTGCTGGGCCCCGTCGAGCACGGCGGTGGCGGCCAAAGCTGGGAGACCGCCTATCGCGTGACCCGCGAGGTCGCGCGCGGCGACGGCTCGATCGGACAACTGCTCGGTTATCACTATCTTTGGGCCTGGGCCGCGCGGCTGGTGGCGACCGACGAGCAGGTCGCCGCGGTCGAAGAACTGTACACGCGGAGCAATTTCGTCTTCGGCGGCGCGGTCAACCCGCGCGATTCCGATCTGAAGATCACCGAGGACGGCGACGAGATCGTCTACAACGGACACAAGTCGTTCTCCACCGGCAGCAAGGTCTCCGATCTGACCGTGCTGGAAGGGATCCTCGAAGGCACCGAAGACCACATCTTCGCCATCGTTCCGTCCGAACAGGACGGGATCGTCTTCCACGACGACTGGGACAACATCGGCCAGCGGCTCACGGAGTCGGGCAGCGTGACCATCACCGACGTACGCGTTCCGTGGGCGAGCGCGGCGGGTTACGTCGACAAGAAGTTCCATCCGCTGACCTACAACACGCTCAACGTCCCGGCGATCCAGCTGGTGTTCGCCAACTTCTACCTCGGCATCGCCCAAGGCGCGCTGGAAACCGCGCTGGCGTACACCCGCGAGCACACCCGCGCGTGGCCGTACGGCGGTGACAACAAGGCGTCTTCCGGTGAGGAGTGGTACATCCTCGACGGTTACGGCGATCTCCAGTCGAAACTGTGGGCCGCCGAGGCGCTGGTGGACAAGGCCGGGGCGGCGATCTCGGCCGTATTGCACGCGCCGCGCGAAGATCTCACGCCCGAGGCTCGCGGTGAGGTCGCGGTCCTCATCGCAGCCGCCAAGCAGCGCGTGATCGACACCGGACTCGAAATCGGCACGAAGGTCTTCGAGCTGACCGGCGCCCGGGCGAGTGCCACGAAATTCGGCCTCGACCGGTTCTGGCGGAACCTGCGCACGCACTCGCTCCACGACCCGGTGGCCTACAAACGCCGCGAGGTCGGTGCGTACGCGCTGTTGAACGAACTTCCGGAACCCACCTGGTACACCTGATCGACCCGTTCGCGGTGGTCCGGGCACCCACCGCCCGGACCACCGCGAAGGTCAGGAACCGGAACGGACGGCGAGGCTGTGCCAGTAGCCCGCGGCGATGGCCGTGACCCCGGTCAGCGGGCCGGTGCCCGCCGGGTCGAGCACCTGGACGGGCGTGGGCCGTTCGGTGGTGGTGCCGTCGCCCAGCTGGCCGTCGTAGTTGAAGCCCCAGGAGAACACGGTGCCGTTCGTCTTGCGCGCCAAGGTGAACTGGCCACCCGCCGCCAGCTCGGCGACACCGGTCAAGGGATTCGCGGCGCAATCGGTGGCGCCGGGAGCGCAGACCGGACCCGGCGTGTGCCGATCGACGTCGGTCCCGATGCCGAGTTCTCCGTTGCCGTTGAAGCCCCAGGAGAGCGCGGTGCCGTCGGTGCGCACGGCGACACTGTGCGCGCTCTTGTGCCCCGAATCGATGGTCGCGACGCCGGTCAGCGGGTTCGCCACGCAGTCGGTCGCGCCGACCGCGCACACCGGACCCGGCACCGTCCTGCCGGTGGTGGTGCCCGTCCCGAGCTGGCCGCTGCCGTTGAATCCCCAGGACAGCATCGACCCGTCGGTCCGCAGCGCTAGACTGAATTCTCGCCCGGCCTCGACCTTCGCGACGCCGGTCAGCCCGATCGTCACCGGGGTCCGGCGCCCCCACTCCGAGGTCCCGTCGCCCAGCTGGCCCGCTCCGCCGGCACCCCAGGTCACCACCGAGCCGTCCGCCAGCAGGGCCAGGTTGTGCCAGGCGCCCGCGGCGATGGCGCGGACCCCGGTGAGCGGATTCGCCACGCAGTCGGTCGCGCCGACCGCGCAGACCAGGCCGGGTGTGGGACGATCGCCCATCACACCGTTGCCCAGCTGGCCGAAGGTATTTCCGCCCCAGGTGTACACCTTGCCGTCGGACGACAGCGCGACACCGTGATTCTCCCCGGCGGCCACGGCGGTGATCCCGGTCAGCGGGAGGGTCACCGGCGTGTACCGTTTCGTCGTCGTGCCGTCGCCCAGCTGCCCGCGACCGTTCGAGCCGGAAGCGGTGACGGTGCCGTCGGCCCGGACCGCGAAGGTGAACGTGTCGCCGCCCGCCAGTGCCGTGACCCCGGTCAGCGGGTTCGCCGTACAGTCGGTGGCCCCGACCGCGCAGGTCGCCACCGGCAGCGACCGGTCGATCCAGGTGTTGTCCCCCGCCTGTCCTGCCGTGTTCCGGCCCCAGCCGAAGGCTTGACCGCCGTCCGCCGCCTGTGACGGCATCGCGAAGGCGAGCACCATCCCTGTCGCGGCCACGACGGAACCCCAGTATTTACGCATGCCGAAAGACCCCCAGTTCGTTCTTCACTCCTGAGCAAGGATCACCGAACGACTCCGATGGATCAATCCGGCATTCAGGCGGTCAGCCGCACCGTCACCGATCGTCGCGCGCGACGGCGTAGGTGAGCAGCAGCGCACCCGAGGCGAATCGGCGTTCGTCGACGAGCGTGAGTGTCTTCTTCGGGTATTCGCCGTCGAACAGGCGTGTCCCGCCGCCGAGGAGCACCGGGTTCACCACGAGCCGCACTTCGTCGAGCAGCCCGAGCCGGGCGGCGGACGTCGCGGCCCCTCCCCCGGCGAACAGCGCGACGTCACCCTCGAGATCGGCGAGGGCCGAGGCGTCTTCGAGCAGGTGGGAGTTGTGCCAGGTGGTGGTCCGGAGGGTGCGCGACAGGACGTACTTCGGCAGCTCGTGCATCCGGCGCCGCTGGGTCGCCGAGACCTCGTCGCCCGCGGTCGGCCAGTAGGCGGCGAGTTCCTCGTAGGCCTTGCGGCCGAAGACCATGCCGTCGAGCGACTCCAGCAGCTCGTCGATGTGCCGCTGGAACTCGTCGTCGGCGAAGTGCCAGTCGATGTCACCTGCGGCGTCGGCGATGTAGCCGTCGAGAGACACGTTGACGTGCAGGAAGAGACGCCCCATGGGAACTCCAGCATCGATTTCTTGAACACTCGGACAAGAAGTCAACGTACGCTTCTTGAACGGCCTGTCAAGAAGTCGTAGGATGGCGGCATGCCACGCACGGGAAGGCCACGGTCCTTCGACGAGGACGAAGTGATCGGAGGAGCGCTCGACGTCTTCTGGCGGCGGGGGTACGCGGCGACGTCGCTGCGGGATCTCAAGGAGGAACTCGGCGTCCTGCCGGGAAGCCTGTACGCCGCGTACGGCGACAAGCACACGCTTTTCCTCCGGGCACTGGAGCGCTACGCGGGCGGAGCCGGAAATCAGGCGGTCGCTCTCGCCGAAGGTCCTGTTCTCGCACACCTTCGCGAGCTTCTGCTCAGCGTCCTTGAAGCTGCGAAGGAAAACCCGGGACGCGGTTGCCTGCTGGGCAACACCGCCGCCGAGCTGCTGCCCGCCGACGAAGCGGCGGGAAAAGTGGTCCACAGTGGATTCGAGGCACTGGAAACCGGTATCGCGCAAGGACTCGAAGCCGCCCAGCGATCCGGGGAGGTCCGCGCCGGCCTCGACTGCGGGGCGCAGGCGCGCCTCCTGCTCGTGGTCATGCAGGGATTGCACGTGGTGGCCAGGGCGGAGGCGGACCCGCGCAGGCTCACCGACGCGGTCGACGCCGCCTTGGCTCCGTTGACCGCGAAGTGACCCCTGGGCACGCCGGAACCGGCGTGCCCAGGAGCCGGATCACTCCTCGAAGCCCTCGCCGCCGCCGTCGAAGACGTCTTCCATGACCTCGCCGAGGATCATGCCGCCGACCACACCGGCCGCGGCGCCGGCGACCACACCGCCCATGCCCATGCCACGCCTGCCGTGCCCGCCGTGGTGGTCGTAATCGTGGTCGTGGCCGTGGTGGCCGTGGTGACCGCCGAACATGGCGTGCCCGCCGCCGGACTCGGCGACCTTGGCCAGCCAGCCGTCGATCGCCGCCGCCCAGTCGGTGCGCAGGGCCTCCTCGTGCGAGACGTGGAAGCGGCCGAAGGTGTCACCGCCGGAGCGGAACATGCCACCGCGTTTGTCGGCCTCCAGGATCACCACCAGCTCGCTCGGGCTCGCGACGAAGGTCAGCTCCACCTGGCTGACGCGGCCCGCGTAGCGCGACGGCGGGAAGAACTCGATCTCCTGGAAGAACCCGAGCTCCTGCCGGACGCCGTGCAGGCGCCCAGCTTCGACGTCGGCGCTGCGGAAGGAGAAGCCCAGCTCGCCGAACGCCTCCAGCACCCGGTCCTGAGACTCCAGCGGTCCGACCAGCAGCGGGTCGAGGTCGCCCTTGTCCGGCGCGCCGGCGATGACGAGCTCGGTCCGCACGCCGACGACCATGCCCGGCAGCTCACGACCGCCGACCGCGCTGACCGGCGTCTCCCACGGCAGGGCGAGCTGGAACGGCACGGTGGTCAGCTGCCCCGCCGTCACCTTCACCTTGCGGCCCGCACTGACCCGCAGGAACTCCGCGGTCCCGGCGCGCTCGTGGTCGCCGTGCTCGACCTCGACCCTGGTCACCAGCGAAAGCAGGATCTCTTCGATCTGGGCGTCACTCGAACCGCCCTGGATGCGGACCTGGCCGGTGATCACCTCGCCGGGAACGGCGTGCGGTGAGTCGAGCACGGTGTCGACGGACGGGCCGCCGACCCCGAAGGCGCTGAGCATCCGTTTGAACATCAGGGATTTCCTCCGCTGGTTTACTGGAAACTGGGGTGCCGCGAAAGCGAACACTTCGACTACTACCGAGATCCGCCGCGGCACGCCAGGCAAACCGGGTTAAAAACCTCTAAACGGGCGCGGCGTCACTACTTTCTCAGATCGGCCTGACGGACGTCGTGCAGGTGGATGACGACGTCGTAGGAGCGCCCGAGCGAGATGGCCGCGGGGTCGACGGGGAACTGCGTGCCGATCGTGCGGGTGGGCCGGGCGGTGTCCAGCCAGGCACGGGCGGCGGGCGGCGCGGTGCGGACGTCGAGGTAGAAGTCGTCGAACCGGACCTTGTCGAGGGCGTTCTCGTTCGAGCCGGACGGCGCGGCGGGCACGGAGAACCGCTTCCAGTCGCCGCCGACCGCCGTGTCCTTGGACAGGAAGGAACCCCGGTCGAAGCTGAAGCCGATCGGCAGGTAGTCCCGGCCCAGCGTTTCGCGCAGGAAGGCACCCTGGGTCTTCGGGTACAGGCCCGGGTTGTCGGTGACGTACGAGACGTGGCCGTTGTGCGCCGACAGCAGGATCTTGTGCCCGGTCCGCTTCTGCCACCACGCGACGTTCTGCGCCATCGCCTTGTCACGCAGGATCTGCGCGGTGGGCAGCGACTTCGGGTCCGTGAGGTCGACGGCGAGGAACCGGGCGGTCTGCGCGACGAACCGGGCGTGCTGCTCGGTCCAGTCGTAGGCGTCCGCGCCCGTCAGGCCCTTGACCAGTTCGAAGGCCTGCTCCGCCTTGGTGGCGAGCCGTTGCCGCTCGTCGAGGGGTTTGCGGAGGTAGACGAAGGCGTCGTCGATCGGGCGCAGTCCCGTGTACAGCTCGTTGAGCCGGGGCAGCGCCTTCGGGTGATGCCGGCCCACGTAGTCGGTGATCTTGGCGAAGAACGCGTCGTTCACCGACGGCGCGCCGAGGTCGTCGCCGACGAAGTGCACGGTGCGGCCGGGGTGGGCGCGGTTGTAGTCACGCATCCACCGGATCAGGCTCACGAACTCCTCGCGGTCCCACGGGGAACCGGTCAGCGTCCGCTTCGCGATCTCCCGGGCGTCACCTCGGCCGGTCTGGACGTACTCGTCGATCTCGAGGCCGGCGGACCAGCTCAGCTCGAGCGCGAAGGCCCGGAACCCCTTCTCCTCCACCAGATGACGGAAGACCCGCTCCTTCATGGTGAAGAACTCGTGCGAGCCGTGGGTGGCCTCGCCGAGGCCGACCACCTTCGCGCCGCCGATCATCGCGCCCAGCGCCTGCAGGTCGGCGGTGTTCCGGCCGGGCTCGGTCGAGCGCAGCGGATGCGCCGCCCGTTCCAGCGACCGCACCGGATCCCGCCAGGACGTGGCCGTCTCCGCCTCACTCGCGAGAGCCGGGCTCGCCAGCGGAGCGAGCACCGCCCCCGTGACCACCACCGCGGCCGCCAGCACCCCTCGTCTTGCCCAGCGTTTCTTCGTGTCTGCCATGTCTTTCGCCCCTTACGCTCGATGTCGTGGACGATCATCGCCCGCGCATCGGCGGTGGCGCGCTGTAGCAGAGCTCCGACTTCGACCGGGGGAAAACCCCACCATGCGGGACGCGGGTGGACCCCCGCCACCGGGGTGTGGGTCCCGGTGGCGGGAATCCACCCGCGTTTATCTCCCTCCGCAGCGGCTGCTCGTCACTCCGCGCGCCACAACGCGGGCGTGGACGGCGGCTCCCAGCCAGGCTGGGCCGTGTGCCCCTGCAAGCACACGTAACCGCGACCGCTGTAGGTGACCCGGGTGCCCGCGGAATAGCCGGTTCCCGGCGCCCAGGTCGTCCCGCCTGGCGGGTTGGAGGTCGAGGTGGTGGGCGGGTTCGAGGTCGTCTGCGTCGTCTGCGTGGTGCTGGTCGGCCGGGTGGTCGACGTCTGCGGCACGTTCAGCACGAAGTCGAACGAGGCCTGCTTGCCGGGCGGCTGGTCGCGCACCGTCATCAGCAGCCGGGGGTCGAAGATCGTGTCGGTGTTGTTGCGCGGCTCGTTGGGGAAGTAGAGCTGCGTGGTCAGGATCGGCCTGCCGGGCGCCTGCACCTTGACGTGGATGTGCCGCGTACGGCCGGGGTACAGGCCGGGCACGATCGTGCTCAGCGAGAACGCGCCCTGGTCGTTCGTGAACTGGTGACCGCGGAAGGTGTACCCCACGTTGTCGTAGTTGCCGTTGACGTCGGCCTGCCAGAAGTCCAGCAGCGCCCGCGCGATCGGCAAGCAGCCGAGACCGAAGACGAAGCCCGAGACGGTGAGCCTCGTGCCCGGCGTGCTCCCCGTGACCAGCGAGGTGCGCTGCGGGGAGTTCGGCTTGAAATAAGGGCCTTCGGTCTGCGGGATGGTCGGGTCGTCGCCGTCGTCACAGTACGGGGTCAGCTCGGGTACCTGGCCGCTCGCGACGGTGGTGCGTGCGAGGGCGGGGCCACCGATCAGCGCGACCGGGGCCGCGACACCCGCGATGAGCGCGGCCTTCAGCACAGTCTTTCGGCTGAGCTTGTTCTCTTCGTCCATACCTGCTCCTCGTGGGGGCTTCGGGAATCACCCTCGACGGTATGGAGAAGATCAGCTCGGGACGATGGACTGGGTTGGTCAGTCGTGGTGAATCTCGGGGGCGGCGTCTCCGGTCCGGCGATAATCACCGGGGCTCAACCCCGTTTCCCGCCGGAAGAACCGGCAGAAATAGGCGGGATCCGCGAATCCGACCCGGCTGGCGACCTGACGCACGGTGAGATCCGTGCCGAGCAGGAACCGTTTCGCCTCGCGGGTCCTCGCCTCGCGCATCAATTGCGCCGCCGTCCGGCCGGTCGCCGTTTTCACCGCGTCCGTCAGATATCCCGGCGTGACCCCGATCCGTTCCGCGAGCGCGCCCACCGACCAGAGCCCGAGATCGGGCCTGCCGAGCAGCCTGGTGAATTCCGTTCCCACCGCCTGTGACCTGGCGGGCGGACGCGGATCGGCCAGTCCCGGCAGCCGTCCAGCCCGGACGATCAGCACGTGCATCAGGGCCCGCAGCACCGAATCGGTACCCTGTCCGCCACAACGGAACTCCTCGTCCAGTTCGGCGACCAGCCGTGCCGTCTCCTCGGCCGCGCGTTCGTCGAGCCGCCACGGCTGCTGACTCAGCCTTCGCAGGGTTTCGCGGTCCGCCGGATGTTCGAGCAGGAAGTCGTCGGTGAACAACACGACGAATCCGCTGAGATCGCGGGCATCCCAATGATGTACCTGCCCCGGTGTTATGACCGCGAGTTGTGGCGGCCCCAATTCCCAACGCGTGAAATCGACGACGTGGTCACCGGTCCCGCCGGTGACGTGGACGATTTCATAGAATGTGTGCCGATGGGGGAAAGCCGCCCGCGACATCGGCCCGATCGTGTCGAAGGTGCCGACCGTGAACGGCAGGGCGTCCGGCGCGCGGACCTCCAGCCGGTGCAGCGGCAATTCCCCCGCCTTCGGTTTCAGGCAGGGCGTCCTGGGCAACACCGTCGTTCCGCGCATGGACCGGTCCCTTTCACCATACTGGGGAATAAAAAGTCTAGACCAATATGTGTCCGGTGACTGCCAACGGAAGTCGCATATGACCGCCCGGTACAGTCGGATCGTCGACGCACGTCCGAAGGGTCACCACGCGATGTCTCCAGCCACGTCGCGCGGGCGGGCCCGGTGGTCGCTCGGCGCGCTCGCCGCCCTCGTGCTGGCGTGTGCCGTGGCCTGGGCGACGGCGGGCGATTCGCACAGCGACCTCGAGATCTACCGCTTCGGCGTCGACACCCTGTGGAGCGGCGGGGACCTCTACGGCGCCTTGCCGCTTTCCGAGGCGGGCATCCCGCTGCTGTTCATCTACCCGCCGTTCGCCGCGCTGGTGCTCACCCCACTGGCCGCGGTGCCGTGGACCGGCGCGGTGCTCCTGCTCTTCGCGCTCAGCCTGGCCGCGCTGGGGATCACCTTCTACGCGATCACCCGCAGCCTGTGGCCGTCCGGAGACCGGCGGAAGGCGCTGCTCATCGCGTCGCTGGCCATCACCCCGGCGCTCTTCCTCGAACCAGTCCGTCAGACGCTCGGCTTCGGTCAGATCAACCTGCTGCTGATGGGACTCGTCGCTGCAGACTGTCTGCTGACACGGGGCCGCTACCGCGGCATCGGCGTCGGCCTCGCCGCCGCCATCAAGCTGACACCGATGGCGTTCCTGCTGTTCTTCCTGGTACGCAAGGACTTCCGCGGTGCGTTGACCGCGATGGGGACGTTCGTGGCCGCCTCGGCCGTCGCGTTCGCGGTCGCCCCGGAAGCCTCCGCGCGCTACTGGTTCGGCGGTTTCGCCGGCGCGTCCGGGATCAGCGGCACCTCGTTCCACACCAACCAGACCCTGCAGGCCGTGCTGGCGCGGCTCGGGGCCGACTCCGCCAAGCCGTGGTGGCTCCTCGCGACCGGCGTCCTGCTCGTGCTGGTGACGCTCACGATGTACCG
The DNA here is from genome assembly GCF_055580625.1 of Amycolatopsis sp. NPDC031561. Lineage (NCBI taxonomy): Bacteria > Bacillati > Actinomycetota > Actinomycetes > Pseudonocardiales > Pseudonocardiaceae > Amycolatopsis > Amycolatopsis sp. NPDC031561. Next base: position 12,078 of record NZ_JBVILA010000021.1, read on the forward strand.
CTCGGCCGTGGTGCCCGCGCTGCTGCTGAACGCGACGTTCGCCCTGCTCATCTCGCCGACGTCGTGGTCGCACCACTGGGTGTGGATCGCCCCGGCGCTGTTCACCACCGCGGCTTGCGTGGTGCTGCACCGCCGGAATCACTGGCTGGCGCTGACCTGGCTCGCCGTCACCGGAGTCGTCGCGACGATCTTCGTCGCGGCGCCGTTCCGGTATTTCCCCGCCTTCGACCGGCCTGGTCAGACGTGGACGACGGCCCAGCAATGGCTGGGAAACTGCTACGTCCTCGCGGGCCTGGTCTTCCTCGCCGTGTCGGCCGTACTCGCGCTGCGGAAAGGACCTCGATGCTCGACCTGACCGGCACCACGACCCTCGTCACCGGGGCCAGCGGCGGCATCGGACAGGGCATCGCCCTGCGCTTCGCCGAGGCGGGCAGCGCCGTCGCCGTGCACTACCACCGCGGTGAGGCCTCGGCACTCGCCCTCGTCGAACGCGTCGAGGCGGCCGGGGGCACCGCGGCCGCGTTCACCGCCGACCTCACCGACGACGGCGAATGCCGCCGGCTGGTCGAAGCCGCGGCGGCCTGGACCGGACGGCTGGACACCCTGGTCAACAACGCCGGGGTGCAGCCGGTCGAGCCGCTGCCGGGGATGTCGGCGGAAAGCTGGCGCGCCGTCCTCGACGCGAACCTCACCAGCGCGTTCTCGTGCACGCAGGCCGCCGCCGAGGTGATGAGCGGCGGCATCGTCGTCCACATCGCCTCGATCGAGGCGGACCGGCCCGCGCCGGGGCACGCGCACTACAGCAGCGCGAAGGCCGCTCTGGTCATGCACGCCCGCGCCGCCGCGCTCGAATACGGGCCCCGGGGCATCCGCGTCAACGCCGTCTCCCCCGGTCTCGTCGACCGTCCCGGACTCGGCGACGCCTGGCCGGAGGGCGTCCGCCGCTGGGAGCAGGCCGCGCCGCTGGGCAGGCTGGGTACCCCCGGGGACATCGCGAACGCCTGCCTGTTCCTCGCCTCGCCACTCGCGTCGTGGATCACGGGACACAACCTGATCGTGGACGGCGGCGTGTCCGCCCATCCCACCTGGTAGACAACACGCTGTGACCTCCACCACACGGAGCGGAGTGGCCTGCTTTCACTCCGAAACAGCCCGCCACACCATCGGGTGGGAATTCCGCCGGACTTCATCAATCTGATTGCGTCGCCGTGACGGATTGTCGATCCGCCTTACCGGTAAACGATTGCCGGACCCGCTCGTGCGTACCACTTGCCGCCGGGCACATCCACTGAAGCTTGATCGTCTCGCTGCTACAGTTCCGTCTCATTCGACCGGTTTCGTTTTCCTTCGAATTTCCGGTCCGTCCCCACGAATATCGCGCCGAATTCCGGCATCTTCCTCAGAAAAGGCACCACTTGACGGATCTCAACCCCCCGTGGATCGTCGCTGCGTTCCTCGGGGCCGACGCCTGCCTGCTCGACTCCGTACGCGAACTCCGCGCACGGATCCTGTTCGACCGCGGCCGCCGTCCGGCCTTTCGCCGGGCGGATGGTTCTCATACCGACGACCAGGATCTCGACTTCGGGGCCTGGCATTTCATCGCGCGGCAGCATCCGGACGGCCCGCCGCTCGGCTACATCCGGCTCTCCACCCCGGCCACCGGCGAAAGTTTCCAGTCGCGGGCCTACCTCGGCACCGGGCGGTACGAGGAATTGCTTGCCGCACAAGGCGTCGAGCCGGGTCACGTCTTCGAGCACAGCAGGCTCGTCGTCGAGCACCGGTCCCGGAAACTCGGCCTCGGGCAGTACCTCAACGCGCTCGCGATCGGCGCCGCGCACCACCTCGGCGCCCACGCGATGATCGGCACTTCGGGCACGAAGGACGGCCAGGACCGCTTCCACGAGCAGTTCGGTTTCCGCGCCATGCCGGGCACTCGCCGCTATGTCGAGCAGTACACCGAAGACGTCGTCATCATGTTCCATCGTGTCGCCGAAGGAGCCGGACGCCACCACGAACTCGTCACCCGGCTACGGGACGAATTCCCTCGGATCGCCGCTTCCACCCCGGCCGTGCTCACGGCCGGGTCGCCTTCGGGCAGGCCCGCGCCCGCCGCGCTCGCCGAAGTCTCCGGACCCGATCGCGACGTCTGGCGGCCGCGCCTGCTCGCACCCCGCGATCCGGCGGATTTCGCCGCCCTGACGGCATTGCTGGCCTCCGGTGACGTCCGCGAAATCCATGACACCATCGACGAGCAACTCGCCGAACTGATCCGCAGCCGCGAACCGTCGTGCCGGGACACCGCCGCGATCGAGGACCGGAAACGGGAGCAGCTCGCTGGGCTGGCGCACTGGGAGTACGGCACGTGGGCCTGGTACCCGTGGTCGCGGCGGCTCGTGCACGTCCTGCCGCGTGACGAGTTCCGGCTCGTGCGCACGGATCGCAACCGCGGCAAGGTCGACCGGCCCGAACAGCGCCGCCTGCTCGGCAAACGCATCGGGATCATCGGTCTCTCGGTCGGCAACAGCGCGGCGCTCACGTTCGCGCTCGAAGGCATCGGCGGCGCCTACGCGCTGGCGGACTTCGACGACTTCAGTCTCTCGAACCTGAACCGGCTGCGCGCGGGCGTGCACGAACTCGGTGTCAACAAAGCGGTCCTGTCCGCGCGCCAGATGTTCGAGATCGACCCGTATCTCGACATCGAGATCCACCGGGGCGGTCTGACCGAGGACAACATCGAGGCGTTCTTCACCGGCGGGATAGACCTCCTGATCGAGGAGTGCGACACCCCGTGGGTCAAGATCGCGGCCCGCGAATACGCCCGTGACCTGCGCATCCCGGTCGTCATGGACTGCAACGACCGCGGCATGCTCGACGTCGAACGCTTCGACCACGAGCCGGACCGGCCACTGCTGCACGGCCTGCTCGGCGACATCAAATCCGTGGACGTCGCCGAGCTGAGCCATCAGGAGAAGGTCGACCTGATCCTGGCCATGGTCGACGCCGACCGGATCAGCCCGGAACTGGCCGCCTCTTTCGGCGAACTCGGCCGCACACTGAGCAGCTGGCCACAACTGGCCTCCGGGGTCGCGCTGGGCGGCGCACTCTGCGGCGAGGCCGCGCGGCGCATCCTGCTCGGCCTGCCGTGCGCGTCCGGCCGGTTCTACACCGACCTCGACCGCCAGCTGAGCCCGGAGCGGAGCACCGTCACGTGACCGCGCTCCCCGTGCGGATCGCCGGCACCGGCGTCCACCTGCCACCGGACATCGTCACCAACCGGCGGCTCGCCGAAACCCTCGACACCTCCGACGAGTGGATCGTGAACCGCACCGGGATCCGGGAACGCCGTTGGCTGGCCCCGGATCTCGCCACCTCGGACATGTGCGTGGCCGCCGCGCATCCCGCGCTCGCGGCCGCGGGATGCGCCGTGAGGGACGTCGACGCGATCATCGTCGCGACCTACACCTACGACCAGCCACTGCCGTCGACGGCCCTGATCGTCAAGGAAGCACTCGGCGCGTTCCGGGCGCTCACCTTCGACATCACGCAAGCGGCCTGCGCGAACGGCGTCCAGGCGTTGTTCCTCGGCTCCTTGCTGGTGCGAACCGGTGCGGCGGAACGGGTCCTGGTGATCGCGGCCGACAGCGCGTCCCGGGTGACCGATCCGGAGGACCGCACCACCCGGGTGTTCTTCGGTGACGCCGCCGGCGCCGCCGTGCTGACCCGGGCGACGGCGCCCGGGGCCGGACTGCTCGGCTGGGACTTCGGCGCCGAACTGTCCTACGACGTCGAGATCCCGGCAGGCGGCTCACGGCAGCCCGCCGGTGCGACGACGTTCGCGGACAGGCGGCACTACCTCAAGATGAACGGCAGGACCGTCTGGGACACCGCCACCCGGTGCCTGCCGGACAGCGTCCTGAACGCCACCGCCCAGGCCGGGCTGACGGTGGACGAAGTGACTCACTTCTTCCTCCACCAGGCCAATCTGAACATCGTGCAGGCGGCGATGGACAAACTCGGCGTGCCGCGCGACCGCGCGCCGATCACCGTCGACCGGCTCGGCAACACGGGCTCGGCGGGCGTGATCACCGTCCTGCACAAGGGTTTCTCGGAGGGATCGGTGCGGCCGGGCGACGCCTTCGTGGTGTCGGCGATCGGGGCGGGCTTTCAGTGGGGCACTTTGTGCTTCAGAGCTTAGTGGTGTCGCACTGACCCGTTCTCGGGATGTCATGAAAGGGTCTTTCCTGACGTTTTTGGTCCTGAACGACCCTTTCATGACATCACGCACCGCGCGGTCTACAGCTGGGTTTTGCCGAGTAGGGCTTCGAACATTTCGTACGCGTGGTAGTCGCGAAAGTGGCGGGTGTAGATCTCCGCGCCGTCGTCGCCTGGGTCGTCGACCACCTCGGCGACGTCGAGCACGTGTTTGAGTTTCCAGGTGATGGTCGCACCGTCGGCGTTTTCGTAGCTCGTTTCCCGATGCTCACCGTGCAGGCGAGCCTTGCGTGTCGCTTCATCGACGGATCCGGCGACGAAGAGAGTCACGGTTTCCTCGTACAGAGGCTCATCGTCGTGCGCCGACGAGGTAGCTTCGTACACCAGAACCGCCGCGAAGATACCGCCCTTCCCAGGCGCGACCTCGAGGTCGGAATGCACTTCTTCACCCTTCCGTAGTCCATCGCTTTTCATTCTGCTCTCACGCGTTCGCGCATATTCGTCACCAGCGCCGTCGACTTGCCCGTGATGGCGGTCGCGAGCGTGCGTTCGAGGCCGGGCAGCCTTGCCGCGCACAGGAAGACCCGGCGCGCCTGGAGAAGAAGCCGGTTCGCGGGCAGGAACCAGCGCGCTCCGCGGCGGGCGACTTGCTGCTTCTCGGTCACCACCGGACGCACCAGCTCTTCGTACTTCGCGAAGGCGTCCTCGATCGAGTGCGCCTGTGTGAGTTGTTCGGCCAGGACGAACGCGCCCGCGATTCCCAGGGAGGCACCTTGTCCGGCGAGGAGTGAGACGGCGTAGCAGGCGTCGCCGACGAGAACGACCCGGCCGCGGCTCCACGACGGCATCTCGATCTGCGCGACCTGGTCGTAGTACACCTCCTCGGCGGGCGGGCACAGGTCGAGCGCTTTCGGCACGGCCCAGCCGAGAGAACCGTAGGTCGCGCGGAGGGTCCCTCGCGCGTCGTCCGGCAGGGCCGGATCCGGGGTGCGGTGCACGGCGAACGCGGCGAGCTTGCCGTCGCGGAGACCGTAGAAACCCATCTGCATGCCGATGGTGTCGGTGAGGCAGAACCGCTCCCCCACCCGCTCGCGGATCTCTTCGTCTTCGAAGACGAACGCGGCCGTGTGGAACCCGAGGTATCGCAGGAACCGGTCTTCGGCACCGAAAACCAGCCGCCGGACGGTCGAATGGATTCCGTCGGCCCCGACCAGCAGATCGGCTTCGAGCACTTCGCCGTCCGTCAACGTCACGCGCACGCGGTCGCCGAGATCCTCGACTCCCGTGACCCCGGAACCGAACCGGACGTCCACTGTGGACGGCAGTGCCGTGCGCAGCACCCGCTCCAGATCGGGCCGCATGATGCTGCACAGCCTGCCCCGCAGCGACCTGCCGAACCGGACGTAGTCGATCGCCGCCCGGCGGCGGCCGTGCTCGTCCAGCAGACTCGCTTCGTCCACTCGGTATGCCACATCTTCGACCTCGGACAGCAGGCCCATTTCCTCGACCGCGTCGAAACCCGGGCCGAAGAAGTCGATCATGTAGCCCTGTTCCCGCGGTCCCGCGGCACGTTCGAGCACCACGACTTCGACGTCCCGCGCCGCGAGCCGGTGCGCCAGTGCCAGCCCGGTGATCCCGGCACCGCAGATCGCCACCTTCATGGACTTCCTCCCTTTCGATTCAGCGGACCAGCCGGCGCAGGACGGCCGAGGTGGCACCGCCGCCGGACTCCGGTTCGAGCGCGCGGTGCAGCAGAAGCCCGTCCACCGTGGCGAAAAGCACCGCGGCCGCGCCCTCGGCGTCGGCCACTCCGTGCTCCGCCAGCCAACCGCCGAATCTGGCGCGCAAGCCGGCGAGGATCTCCCGGATGCCTTGACGCAAGGTGTCGTCACGGGTCGCGGCCAGGTAGGCCTCGGCGAACAGCAACGACATCGGATCGGTGCCGGTGTACTCGCCGACCGACGCGAGCAACGCGTCCACCGCGCCTTCGGGTGTCCCGGCGGTTTCCAGCGCCGGCTCGAAAGCACCGGCGACCTCGCCCATCGCCCCCAGCACCGCCTCGATCAGCAAGGCCTGCAGCGAAGGGAAGTGGTAGTGCACGACGCTCGGGGTGACCCCGGCGCGCTCGGCCAGGATCCGGGTGCTGACCGCGGACCAGCCGAGTTCGGGCACCAGCGTGACCGCGGCTTCGAGCAGTCGCCGTCGCGCGAGTCGGCCACGTTCCGCGGCCGGGGAGCCTGCCACCATCGCCTCCTAGGGCGTTCGTCCTGTACGACTGCCCTGATCGTACGCCCGGTTTCGATCGGCCCGCAAACTCGGTGTTCACGGCAAGTCGGCCTGGGCCCCGCATACCTCGACTGAGTTCCGGGACGACCGAACGCGGCAAAATTGACCTCGCTGCGCGTCGGAGCCATCGCGAGGCTTGCTCTTCCGAACTCACTTGGAGGACACATGGTCTCGAAGCCCCGCCTCGCGCTGGGAATGCTCGTACTGGTCGCGCTGGCCGTCGGTCTGTTCGCGTTGCTGTTCTCGCTCGACGCGAGCCCCTTCTGGATCAAGACCCTGCCGATCGGCCTGATGGTCGGCGGAGCGGCTTTCGCTCAGTCCCTCGGCTTCTTCAACAAGCCCTCGAAGGACAAGGGGACCGGTCCCCACGCCCGCCGTTAGCGTCCTGTCGGTGACCGAACTGGGTGCCTACGTCGAACGCTTCGAGACGAACTCCCGCAGCCGCGCGCTCCGGGGGCTGGCCGCGATGGCGATCGGCGCCCCGATCGCCCTCTTCGGAATCGTCCTGTTCCTGATGGGACAGGAGGCCGGGGTCTTCGGCGGGGAGATGTTCCTCGGTCTCGTCATCGGCTGCGGGCTGGGGCTGATGCTGATGGGCGGCTGGCTCTGCTGGCAGGCCATCGGCAAACGGGGTGAGACCTTCACGCTGTACGAGCGGGGATTCGTGCACACCTGGCGCCGGTCGACCACCATCGTGCCGTGGGATTCGATCGAGGTGGTCGTCGACCACACCAAGAGCAACATCCTCGCCAAGACTCTCGGCGGCGATGTCGGCTGCCTCGTCAAGCTCGCGGACGGCCGGAAGATCCTCATCAACGGATTCACCGAAGGTGCCGCCATGCTGACCTACGACATCTCCGAGGCCGTGCGGCGACGTCCCGTCTGACCCACGGCAACCTTCCGGCCCCGCCGCGCGTTCTCCCTGCACGGGGAGGAGCGGGCCATGGAGATCATCGTCTCGAACGAACTGGGCGTCCGGGCCGTGGTGCTGACACTGCGGGCCAGGGGATCGGCGCTCGATTTCCGGTTGTTCCCCATGGTGCACATCGGCACGCAGGCCTATTTCGACACCGTGCGGCGACAGGCGAACGAGTGCGACGTGGTGGTGGCCGAGGGGGTCGGCGACGCGAAGCCGGTGTCCCGGCTGACAGCGAGCTACCGGCTCGCCGCCCGGAACAAGCGCCTCGGGCTGGTGGTGCAGGACTTGAAGGCCGGCACCTTCACCGTGCCGACCGTCCGCCCGGACTTGGACGGCCCGGGCTTCACCGAGGGCTGGCGCCGCGTCCCCCTCGGCGACCGGTTGATGATGTCCGTCCTCGCGCCCGCGCTGGGGGTGTTCCTGCGCGGCTTCGGCACTCGCGGGATGCTGGCGCGGTTCCTGACCGTCGACGACGAAGACGATTCCTGGGTCGAATCCGCCGAGGCCATGCCCGAGTTCGACGACCTGATCAGTGTCAGCCGCGACAAGCTCCTCGTGGACGCGCTGGCCAGGCTGCACGAGCGGCGGCATCACGAGCCGGGGACGATCGGCGTGGTCTACGGCGCCGAGCACATGCGCGCGGTCGTGCGCGAACTCCGCGCCCGGTTCGGCTACGTCGTGCGGGACGCGGAATACGTCACCGTGTTCACGCTCTGACGGTCGTCCTTTGTCGACTGGGCGCGAAGGTCCGGCGGTAATCCTGCGGCGAGACGCCGACGACCTTGTGGAAATGGTGGCGCAGCAGGGCTCCCGAGCCGAAACCGCAACGGCGCGCGACCTCGTCGACGCTCATCGTCGTCTCCTCCAGCAGCGACCTCGCGTGCAGCACCCGTTGCGTCGAAAGCCATCGGTGCGGCGTGGTCCCCGTCTCGGCGACGAACTTGCGGGCGAAGGTGCGCTCGGACATCTGCGCGCGGCGGGCGAGATCGACGACGGGGTGTTCCCGGTCGATGGTGTCGAGCATCCAGGTGAGCACCGGCTGGAGGCTGTCGCTGGTGCACTCCGGGATCGGCACCTCGACGAACTGACGCTGCCCGCCCTCGCGCTGCGGCGCCACCACCATGCGCCGGGCGATCGCGGTGGCCGCAGCGGACCCGAGTTCGCGCCGGACCAGGTGCAGGCAGGCGTCGATGCCGGCGGCCGTCCCCGCGCTGGTGATGATGTCGCCGTCGTCGACGAAGAGGACGTCCGGGTCCAGCTGTGCCCGGGGGAAGCGCTTCCGGAACCCGGCGCTGTGCCGCCAGTGGTTCGTGCACCTCCGCTCGTCGAGCAGGCCCGCGGCGCCCAGCACGAACGCGCCGGTGCAGACGGACAGCAGCGTGGCACCTCGCGCCGAAGCCGCACGGAGCGCTTCGAGCACCGCCGGCGGGTACTCGTCGCGCACGTCGCAGGCGGGGACGACGACGAGGTCCGCGTCCTCCGTCGCTTCGAGGCCGAGCTCCGGGGTCATCTTCACGCCGTGCCCGAGGTTGAGCGGCTCTCCCGCCCGCTCCCCGCACACGCGGAAGTCGAGCAAAGGCACCCCGTCGTCGGTGCGGTCGTAGCCGAACACCTCGCAGACGACACCGAACTCGAAGACGGCGAAATCGTCCAGCAGCACCACGGCGACGCTCTTCAACATGCCCGGGAGCATAGCTGGCAGGATTTTGACGCACAACGACAGGACTGCCACTTTTGGCAGGATGTCGGGTGGCGCAAACTTACTGCCATGACCGCAATCATCGCCTCCCTCGCCCTGATCGCCCTCGTCACCTACCTCCTGGAGCGCAACCACGAACGGCAAGGCCGTCCGACCGCGTCCGGCGGCGACCCGCTCGGCCGCCCGTTCTGGAGGGGTGGCGCCACCGTCTGAACCCGCCGACGGCGGGGCCCGGTGTCATGAGCGACACGTCCCCCGCCGAAGGCGCGAACGAAGCCGATATCCGCCGAGGTCAGGCCCACAATCAGGGGTTTAAACCTCTTCGCCCGTATTTTCTGCCGGTTACCAGTTTTCTGGTTAGGGTGCAGTGGTGCAAACGGGTTAACTCGGGCGGAAGGAGAACGCGCCGTCATCGGCGCGTGGCTGAACATGAGTTCGCAGGACGGTAAACAAGCGGAAGAAGGGGCCGTCGCGGAGACCGCGACAGACCTCGCCCACGCACCGGATACGACAGGTCCGGGGCACACCCCCGATGAACACGTCCCCCTCGCCTCCGAACGACCCGCCGAAACCGACCGGACCGTTTTCGGGGTGGCGGCGGCCCTCGCGCTCGCGATCATCGTCTGGGGCGTTCTCGCGCCGGAGAGCCTCGCGAACGTCGCGTCGACCCTCCTCAACGACGCCGTCATTCCTTACGGCGGCTGGGCTTTCGTCCTCACCGCGAGCGGTTTCGTTGTTTTCGCGGTCTGTCTGGCGATAAGCCGCTACGGCCGGATCCCGCTGGGCGCGGACAAGGAACTGCCCGAGTTCCGGACCTCTTCGTGGATCGCGATGATGTTCAGCGCCGGCATGGGTATCGGCCTGATGTTCTTCGGGGTGTACGAGCCGGTTTCCCACCTCGCGAGCCCGCCTCCGGGCACCGCGGCACCGAACTCCGACGAAGCCGTCCACACCGCGATGGCGACGACGTTGTTCCACTGGACCGTGCACCCGTGGGCGATCTACGCCGTCGTCGGTCTCGCGATCGCCTACAGCACCTTCCGCAAGGGCCGCACCCAGCTGATCAGTTCGGTGTTCGCGCCGCTGATCGGCAAGCGGCGCACCGAAGGCCCGCTGGGCAAGGCGATCGACATCATGGCGATCTTCGCCACCCTGTTCGGTTCCGCCGCTTCCCTCGGCCTCGGCGCGCTCCAGGTCGGTGGCGGCATGGGCGCCGTCGGCTGGATCGACGACCCCGGCAAGGGCCTCCTGGTCGCGATCATCGCGATCCTCACCATCGCGTTCATCGCGTCGGCGGTGTCCGGGGTGGCCAAGGGAATCCAGTGGCTGTCCAACATCAACATGGTGCTCGCCGCGGTGCTCGCGGTGTTCGTGCTGGTGGTCGGGCCGACCGTGCTGATCCTCAACATCGTGCCGGGCGCGATCGGCGACTACTTCCGCGAACTGGCGGAGATGTCCGGCCGCACCGGGATGACCGGTGGCGAGGAGATGCAGACCTGGCTCGGCGGCTGGACGGTCTTCTACTGGGCGTGGTGGATCTCCTGGACGCCCTTCGTCGGCATGTTCATCGCGCGGATCTCCCGCGGCCGCACCATCCGGCAGTTCATCTTCGGTGTCATCGCGATCCCGAGCATCGTGAGCCTGATCTGGTTCGCGATCTTCGGTGGCGCGGCGATCAGCAGGCAGCGGGCGGGCACGGACATCGCGGGCGCGGGCAGTGCCCAGTCCGCGACGTTCGAACTGCTCGAGACCCTGCCGTGGTTCATCCCGATCGCGATCCTGGTGATGATCCTGGTGTCCATCTTCTTCGTCTCCGGTGCGGACGCGGCGTCGGTGGTGATGGGCACCTTGTCCCAGCGCGGAAGCGTGCATCCGAAGAAGGGTGTCGTCATCTTCTGGGGCGTGCTGATGGGCGCCGTCGCGGCGGTGATGCTGCTGGTCGGCGGGGACAAGGCGCTGACCGGTCTGCAGAACCTCACCATCCTGATCGCGGTGCCGTTCGTCTTCGTGATGGTCGGCCTGTGCGCGTCGGTCTGGAAGGACCTGCGCAACGACCCGCTGATGAAGCAGGAAGACGCGATGATGCTGTCGCTGAAGGAACTGCACGAGGAACGCACGAACGGCCACGGCCGCCGTCGCATCCTCGGCCGGTCGAAGCAGAAGTCCTGAGCTGATCGCGCGTGAAGGCCCCCTTCCCTCGGCTGAGCAGAGGGAAGGGGGCCTTCACGCGTGTCAGGCGCGCCCGAGTGCGACGAACGCGCACAAGGCGAGGTACCCCAGGTCCAGCAGCGCGACCTTGGGCTCGCGACGGCGGATCCGCAGGACCACCGCCCCCGCCATGACCAGCGCCAGTCCCAGTGCGGCCAGCGGCACCAGCACCGGCGCGATGTCCAGCAGCGCGGGCAGGACCAGGCCTGCCGCGCCCAGGATCTCGACCGCCCCGATGGCCTTCACCGCGCCGGGGCGGAAATCCCGGACCCATTCCGCGCTCGAGGACAATCCGGCGATCTTTTCCTTCGGTACGAACAGCTTCCCGACACCGGACGCGAGATACACGACGGCCAGGAGCCAGGCGACGATCCACAGCGCGGTGTCCATCAGTGCCCCGCGAGCTGGCCCGGCGTGTAGTTCCCGGCCGGCTGCCGGGTGATGACGTTCAGCCGGTTGAAGGCGTTGATGAGGGCGATCTGGGTCACCAGCGCGAGAAGCTGCTCTTCGTCATAGTGCTTGGCGGCGGCCTCCCACGCCTCGTCGGTGACGCCGCTGCTGTCGGCGAGGCGGCAGCCCTGCTCGGTGAGCTCCAGCGCGGCGCGCTCGGCCTCGGTGAAGACCGTCGCCTCCCGCCAGGCCGCGACCAGGTTCAGCCGAGTCGGCGTCTCCCCCGCGTGCGCGGCCTCCTTGGTGTGCATGTCGAGGCAGCCCGAGCAGCCGTTGATCTGGCTGGCCCGGATGTTCACCAGTTCCCTTGTCACAGCAGGAAGTTCGCTGCCTTCGAGGACCTTTCCCGCCGCGACGAGGTGCTTCACCAGCTTCGGCGCGAGAGCGGTCTTGAAGACTTCGAGTCGTGCCTGCATGGGTTTCTCCTTCTCGTCCGTGTTTCGTTTACTTGGACGAGAACGGCTCCCGAGAGGTAACACCCATGGCCGCGAGGCGATCCGGATCACTCACGGAGTCGATCGCGACGATCCGGCCGTCGGCGATGGTGCAGGCCATCGCCCCGAGGAGCCTGCCGCTCTTGCTCCACGACACGAGCCCGGTCTTGCCGTTGACCAGCGCGGGACGCACGGTCACCGCGGCACGGGCGCCGCGCCGGGCCTGCGTGGCCACCTCGGCCGCGCCCAGGCGGACGACCACGCCGCGCGCGGTCTCCGAGCGCCACGTCACGTCGGGGTCGAGCATCCGGAGCAGGCCTTCGAAATCCCCTTCGCGCGCGGCCGCGAGGAACGCGTCGACCACGGCTCGCTGCTGCGGCTCGTCGGCCGGGCGCTGTCCCTGCACCTTCCGGCGGGCGCGGCTGGCGAGCATCTTGGCCGCGGCCGCGGATTTGCCGAGGATCTCGCCGACCTCGGCGAACGGGACCGCGAACAGGTCGTGCAGCACGAACGCCAGCCGCTCGGCCGGGCCGAGTGTGTCGAGCACCACGAGCAGCGCCAGCCCGACCGATTCGGCCAGCAGTACGTCTTCTTCCGGCGAGTCTTCGAGCACCAGCGGTTCGGGCGGCTCGTCGTCGTACGAGTCCTCGGGCCGGGTCTTGCGGGACCGCAGGACGTCGATGCAGACGCGGCCGACGACGGTGGTCAGCCAGCCGGAGAGGTTGTCGATCGTGTCGGCGTCCTGACGGGCCAGCCGCAGCCAGGCCTCCTGGACGGCGTCTTCGGCGTCCGCGCGCGAGCCGAGCATCCGGTGGGCCACCGCCACCAGGCGTCCGCGCTGCTCCTCGAACGCGCTTGCCAGGGCTTCGCCGGTCATGTCGATACCTTTCTCGCGCCGAATCCGTCATGTCCATGACGAACGCGACGCGAGAAAGGTAACCGACGACCTCGTGAGCGGTAAGGATGGTTAGAACCGTCCCTACCACTCACGAGGCATGGAGGCTCAGACGTCCCTGATCGGCGTCTTCACGACCTTCTTCATGCCGGGGTTCTTCGTCTCCGGCCGCTTCTGCGGTTCGGCGGTCGAGCCGCCGATGCCGGAGTCGATCGCCGCCGTGACGATCAGGTTCCGCTCGTCGGACGAGATGACCTCGCCGTCGAGGAGTTCCTGCGTCACCGCCCGCACGTAGGTCACGAACTGGTCGTTCGACGAGTAGTCCGACTCGTCGTCGATCACGTCGTTGATCGTGCAGCCGTTGCCGGTGTCGCGGTTCTCGACCTGGCTGTCCGCCGAGCCGAGGATCACGGTGTCCCGGACGTCGGAGTCCGGGCAGGTGTCCGGACCCGGCGGCGCGGCGACGATGGTGAACGCGCCGCTCTGTTCCGCCGAGACGTTGCCCGCCTTGTCCGACGCCTTGTAGGTCAGCGTGTGCGTGCCGAGCGCGGTCACCTTGACCGGCGCGGTGTAGACCGTCCAGGCCCCACCGTCCAGTTGGTACTCGATCTTGTCCACGCCGGACCCGGTGTCCGTCGCGGTCAGGTTGATGGTCGCGTCCTCGATGTACGACCAGCTTCCGTCCAGATCACCGCTCACCACCGCGGAAACGACCGGCGCGGTGCTGTCGTCGCCTGCGACGATGGTGAACGTCGCCGTGCCTTCGGCCGAGACGTTGCCCGCCTTGTCGGTCGCCTTGTGGTTCACCGTGTGCGCGCCGACGACGGTCAGCGCGAGCGGCGCCGAGTACGTCAGCCACGGGCCACCGTCCAATTTGTACTCGATCTTGCCGACCCCCGAACCGGCGTCGGTGGCCGTGAGCGTCACGGTCGCCTTGCCGACGTAGTTCCCGGCGGTGTCCTTGGTCCCGGTCACTTCCGACGTCACGGTCGGCGCGGTCGTGTCACTGCTGACGATCGTGAAGTGCGCCATGCCCTCCGGCGAGACGTTGCCCGCCTTGTCCGACGCGCGATAGTGCACCATGTGCATCCCCGGCGCGGAAACCGCGACCGGAGCAGTGTACGCGGCCCACGCGCCATCGTCCACTTTGTACTCGACCTTGTCGACGCCGGAGCCTGCGTCGGTGGCGGTGAGCTTCACGGTGGCGGTGTCGAGGTAGTTCCCCGCGCCGTCCTTGGTCCCCGTCACTTCCGACGCCACCGTCGGCGGAGTCGTGTCACCGGGCTGCCCGGTGACGACACTGAACGACGACATCCCTTCCGGGGAAACGTTCCCCGCCTTGTCCGTCGCCTTGTAGTGGACCATGTGCGAGCCCACGGCGTTGACCACCACGGGCGCGGAGTACGCGGTCCAGGCGCCGCCGTCGAGCTGGTACTCGACCTTGTCCACTCCGGACTGCGAATCCGAAGCAGCTAGGTTCACCGTCGCGGAACCCACGTAGTTCCCGGCGGTGTCCTTGGTGCCGGTGACGTTCGCGGTCACGGTCGGCGGTGTGGTGTCGGAACCGCCGCCATCGGTGACGACGAGCTCACCGACCATCTTGCCGTGCCCCTGGATCGTGCAATAGAACCGGTACTTGCCCGGCGTCAGCGTCACGGTCGCCTGGTGCTCGCCGTTCTGCTCGTCGTAGGGGTTCGCGAGGATGTTGAGGTTGACGTCGTGGTTGTAACCGGCTGTCGACGTGTCGAACGTCAGCGTGTGCGACATCGTCGAGCCGAGCGCTTCGGTGTTCTTGAACAAAATCGTGGTCTCGCCCGCCACCGCGGTGGCGGGCGCGCTGAGGTAGTGGTCGGTGCTGTCGCCCGCGGTCCATTCCAGGGTTTGGACGGGGGCGGCGGAGGCGGGTGCGGAAGAGCCCGGTAACACCAGGCCCGCTATCGCGAGCGCCGCGGCCAGGAGGGCCGCGACGAGGATTCTTGGGGACATCGCAGGGAAACCTTCCGTACAGGGAGACCGGCCGGGCGCGAGGGAGGTCGCGCCCGGCCGGCTTTCGCGCTACAGCTGCCGCACCCGGATGTTGCGGAACTCCATCAGGTCGTTGTCACCGTGGTTCTGCAGGCCGATGAACCCGCTGACGAACTGCCGGAAGTCGGTCGACGGATCGCCCGCCCGCGACGACTGGATCCCCGGCGCGTTCTCGAACTCGTTGATCACGACACCGTTGCGGCTGATCGTGTACTTCTGGCCGACGACCTTGACCTCGTACTCGTTCCAGGTCCCCTTCGGCTTCACGCCCGCTTGGTCCAGCGGCCGCGGGTCGAAGTTGTAGATCGACCCGGTCTTCTGCGGTTCACCGGCGGCCCCGTCGTACAGCTGGACCTCGTGTCCACAGTAGATCGCGACCCAGGCCTGCGACGTCTTCGCCGACCCGACCGTGCCGCAGCTGCCCGGCGGACGCTGCTCCAGCGGCGTACGCGGATCCGGGAACCGGACGAACACTCCGCTGTTGGCACTGCCCGTCGGCGCGATGTCCTTGAACTGCAGCTTCACCGAGAAGTTGCCGAACTGCCGTGCCGAGTACCACAGCATCCCCAGCCCGCCCGACGGTCGCAATGACCCGTCCGGCTGGATGGCGAACTGCCCGGACGGTGCCTGCGACCAGTTGCGGAACGACTCCGCCGTGCCGTCGTAGATCGCGTCGTAGCCGGTGACGCCCTTGTTGCCGATGGGCGACGCGGCGGCCGCGGCGTTGATCTTGTCCGCCTCGGCCGAGTTCAACACCCCGAGATCGTCCAGCCTGCCCACGGTCTGCGTGACGTGGTTGACGAAACCGGCGTGGGAGGTCCACGTGCTCTCGTCGTCGATCATGTCGTCGACCGAGCACCCGCCGCCCGCGTTCCGGTTGCTCACCCCGGTGTCGGTGTCACCGATGCTCACCGTGGCACTGGAATCGGCCACGAAACACCCGACGCTCACCGAGTTCCGCGTGGTCACCGTCTCGCCGTCCGCGTAGGTCACGGTCAGCTTGGCGGTGTAGAGCCCGGTGCGCGGGTAGGTGTGCCGCGGGTCGGCCTGCGTCGAGATGGTGCCGTCGCCGAACTCCCACTTGTAGGAGACGCCGCCGGACTTCGACCCGGTGAAGGCCGCGGTGAGCGGCTTGTTCTGCACCATGGTCGACATCGCCGCGGCGGACGGGGTGGCCTCGCCGCCGGTGTAGCTGATCTTCACCAGCTTCTGGTTGTCCTGCAAGGTGAAGAAGCCGCTGCCGTAGTCGAGCGCGTACAGCGCGCCGTCCGGACCGAACTCGGCGTCCATCCAGCTCTGCAGCTTCGTGTCGCCGCCACCGCTCGGGATGATCTGCCGCACCGTTTCGGCGAACACCGGCGGATCCTGCTTGGGCACACCGTTCGGGTCGACGGTGACCGCGATCCGGTTCTGCCCGTTGCTCTGGTCGCCGATGAACCACTTGTCGTTCCAGTACGACGGCCACGCCACACCGCTGGTGGTGTTGACCAGATCGCGGTGGTACGTCGGCCCGGTCATGACCGCCTGGCCGCCGCCCTTGAGGTAGGGCTGCGTGTAGGTGGCCTCGGCCGCGTTGTACGACGGGACGGAGCTGTTGGGGCGGTTGGGGAACACCGGCCCGCCGCCGTCCGGCGAGTACCAGATCATGTTCTTCTTGACCGGCGGCAGGTTCACCAGGCCGGTGTTGCGCGGCGAGGTGTTGACCGGGTTGTCGCAGTCGTACCAGCCGGTGAGCACTCCGGCGTTGGTGCTGCTGCGGTCACGATAGGGCTGTTTGTCGCCCATGCAGTACGGCCAGCCGTGGTTGCCCGCCTCGGTGATGATCGTGGCGGTCTCGTACTTCGCCGGGCCGAGTTCCGGACTCGGCGTGGACGCGTCCGGACCGACCCACGCGGCGGTCAGCCAGTTGGTCTTCTTGTCGACTTGCAGACGCGAAATGTTCCGCACGCCCATCACGTAGATCTCGGGCCTGGTCTTGTTCCCGGGATCGTTGGCCTCCGGGAACAGGTTGCCCGCCGGGTTGGTGTACGTACCGTCGGCCTCGGGGTGGATCCGCAGGATCTTCCCGTTGAGGTCGTTGGTGTTGCCGGCGGTGCGGCGCGCGTCCTGGAACGAGACGCCCTTGTAGTCCTCGGTCCAGTTGTTGCCGGAGTACCCGTTGGAACCCTGCGACGAGTTGCTGTCACCGGAACCGACGTAGAGGTTGCCGTCCTTGTCGAACGCCATGCCGCCACCGGCGTGGCAGCAGCTGTGGATCTGGACGTCCCAGGACAGCAGGTCCTTGCGGGTCGCCTGGTCCAGCGTCTGCTTGGTCAGGTCGTAGGTGAACCGCGAGACCGTGCGCTTGCCGATCCGCTTGTCGATGTCGATCGACGCGTGCGGCATCCAGTAGGCGTACATGAAGCCGTTCTCGCTGAACTTCGGGTCCAGCTCGAGTCCGAGGAGGCCTTCCTCGTTCTTGACCATTTCGTCGCCGCTGCCGCGGTTGCCCATCACCTTGAGCGTGGTGAGCAGCTTCGGCTTCTTGGTGACCGGGTCCCACTGGTGGATCGTGCCGCAGCCGGCACCGATCTCGGGGTTGGTCCACTCGTTCGGCGTGGGCACCGAGTTGCCGGCGCAGGCCGCGCGGCCGATGTAGAAGACCCGGCCGTTGGGCGCGATGGTCAGGCCGTGCGGTTCGCCGATCTGGTCCATCTGGCCCGGCTGGTTCTTCGCGGTCAGGCGTTCGACCTTGTAGTTGGCCGCGATGCCCGCCTTGCAGTCACCGCGCACCATGCCGGTGGTCCACTTCAGCGCGCCGAGGATGTGGGTGCGGAACTGGGCTTCGCCGTAGCTCGCCTCGGTCCGGCCCATCCCGCTGTAGAAGGAGCGGCCGCCGTCGTAGTCACGGCACCACGAGATCGGGTGGAACGCGCCGTTGGCGCCGACTCCCGGCTTGTAGGTCGACTCCTCGACCTGCGCGACGGTGTGGACGGTGCCGACCGGGTTGACCTCCCAGTTGAGCCACCGGTCCGTGCGGACCCACTTCTGCGGCAGGCCCGCCGTGGTGGGGTTCGCCTTGTCGAGGACGTCGACCGTGGCCTCCGTCGGAGCGGTCTCCGGTGGCGGCGGGGTGGTCGACTGGTCCTTGAACAGTTTGAAGTCGGCCAGCTGGGTGGCCGATTCACCGGCGTTGGCGGTGATGTTCAGCCGGTAGTTCGCGTACGCCGTCGTGTTGGCGAAGGTGAAGGTACGGCTCTGGAACCGGTCGGCGAACACCTCGTTGGTGCGGGTGTCCAGATCGGTCCACGTGGTCCCGTCGTTCGAACCCTGCAA
This sequence comes from Amycolatopsis sp. NPDC031561, assembly GCF_055580625.1. Classification (NCBI taxonomy): domain Bacteria; kingdom Bacillati; phylum Actinomycetota; class Actinomycetes; order Pseudonocardiales; family Pseudonocardiaceae; genus Amycolatopsis; species Amycolatopsis sp. NPDC031561. Next base: position 30,521 of record NZ_JBVILA010000021.1, read on the forward strand.
GGTCCAGCTCTTCGGGTCACGGCCGGCGAAGTCGTTCGCCGAGACGAGCGCGTAGCTGCTCACCGCGACCGGCGCGGCCAGCTTGTAGGCGATCCATGCGGTGTTCGTGAAGGCCAGCCACTTGGTGTTCTCGTTGTTGTCGGCCAGCTTGTCCTTGCCCTCGTTGGGCGCGTTCTCCGCACTCGCGGTGACCGAGGCGACGGCCTCCGGCGTGGGACGCGCACCCACCGGTCGAGCTCCGATGAGCCCGGAGAACCACTGCGAACCGTCCTGGGCGCGCGCGGCGTCCGACAGCCCGAGGAAACCACCGCCCGCCTTCATGTAGTTCTGCAGCGAGGTTTCCTGGTCGCGGTTGAGCGTGATGCCCTGCGCGGAAAGGAAGACCACACCGCGGTACTTCGCGAGGTTCGCCGGGGTGAACACCGCGGGGTCCGAAGAGGACGCGACGGAGATCCCGTTCGCCTGCCCCAGGCTGGAAATCGCGTCCGTGGCGCGCAGGACGGGGTCCTTCTGGCCCGCGGCGGTGCCGTGGAAGACCAGGACGTTCACCGGGACGTTCGTCGCGGCTTCGGCGGTCACCGGTGCGATGGCCAGCGGAAGCCCGGAAGTGACGACGGCGCCGACCGCCAGTGCGGCCAAAGACCGTCTGCGGAGCCGACGTTGTGAAAAGACTCGTCTCAAGTTCTCGCTCCTTTCGAGGCTAGTGGTGGGAATGTGCCGAGGCGCCGGTGGCGTCCGGGGTCGACGTTGTGCCGTGCTGGTGTCCCTTGAAGCGGTCGATCGCCGCCTGCGCGCCTGCGGGCATCCCGCCGTCGGCGTTGCGGACCAGGAACACCCCGGACATGCCGTCGTCCGAGTGCTGCTGGACGTGGCAGTGGTACATCCACGCGCCCGGCCCGACGCCGTCACCGGCGATCACCTGGAACCCGAAGGAGTTGCCGGGGTCCAGGGTCTTGTTGTCGAGGATCGGGGCGTTGTCGGTCGCGCTGGTGAGCATGCCGGTGCGGGTGTCCGCCCAGCGGTGCGCGTGCAGGTGGAAGGTGTGCATCAGGTTCCCGTGCCCGATGCAGATGAACTCGACGCGTTCGCCGAGGTTCGCCTCGAAGATCGGGGTGTTCGGGGCGACCTGGTGGTTGATCCACATTTCGGTGAACACGACGGTGAACTGCTTGCTCGGCAGCAGATCCCCGCGTTTGCGCACGATCAAGCCGCCGTAGAGGCCCTTCATCAGGCCCACCGTGCCGTGGTCCCCGCCGAACGCGTGGTCGTGGTAGTGCCAGTACCCCGCGCTGCCGGGCATCCAGAAACCGTTGGCCGCCTGGTAAGCCGTCCGCGTCTTCCAGGTGTAGGTCTTGGTCTCGTACGGCTTGTTGAAGGAATCGTTGAACGGCGAGCCGTCCGACTTGGTGTCGTAGTTGACGCCGTGCGGGTGGATCGAAAGCCGCTGGTCGGTGTTGTTGACCAGCTCGATCACCAGCGTGTCGCCCTCGTAGCACTCCAGGAGCGGCCCGGGGATGGTCGGTTTGCCGGGCTCGAGCCCGTAACCGACCCGGGTCGAACCGGGAACGTAGTCGGCGTACACGGTGATGTTGCGGGTCATCCCGGCCGCCGCGGCGGGTGACGAACCGGCGCTGGCCGACACCACGACCGGGGCGATGACCCCGGCCGCGGTGCCCGCGAGCATCGATCTGCGGGACAGCCCGCGTTTACTCTTGTCCATTGTGGATTCCCCAGCTAGAAGCGAACGTTACGGAGATAGGTGAATCCGGTCTGGGCGGTGCTCAGGGGATCCGTGGGGTTGTCGTGCTCGACGATGTACTCGTGCAGGTTCGCGCGGGTGTTCCGGAAGATCCGCGGGAAGTCGATGACGCCCTTGCCGGGGTCGACCATCTGGCCGTCCGCGGTCCGGTCCTTAACGTGGTACTGGACCACGCGCGGGAAGTGCCGGCGGTACAGCGAAACCGGGTCGACCCCGCCTTCCACCGCCCAGAACAGGTCGATCTCCAGATGCACGTAACGCGGGTTGGTGTTCCTGGTGAGCACGTCGTACGGGCGCACGCCGTCGATGGGCGCGAACTCGTGGGCGTGGTTGTGGTACCCGAGCGGGATCCCGGCCTGGCGGAACTTCCGCGCCGCCGTGTCGAGCCGTCCGGCGAACTGCTTCCAGCCGTCGAGGGTGTCGAAGGCCGCGAACGGCACGTTGGCACGGGTGTTCCCGAGGACCTTCGCGTCCGCGATGGTCTTGTCGAGATCCACGTCGATGCCGATGTGCGTGGACGTCGCCCGGATCCGGTTCTTGTCGAGCAGACCGCGGAACTCCTGCGCCGTGCGGCCGTAGGTGCCCGCCAGTTCGACCTTCCGGTAGCCGATGTCCGCCAGCGCGGACAGGGTTCCCGGCAGATCCGCCTGCAGCGCGGTGCGCAGGGAGTAGAGCTGGATGCTGATCTTGTCCACCGGGACCCGGCCGTGCCCGTGACCATGGCCGTGTCCCTGGGTCTCCGCCGACGTGGCCGCGTTCGCGATTCCCGGCAGGGCTACCGCCGCACCGACCGCGGCCGCCGCCGTCGCGGCACCCCGCAGGAGCGACCGTCGAGAGTGGAACCGCTCAGCTTCTTCACCGCACATGAAACCGCCCTCACTTCTGGTTGCTGAAAGCCGCGTCGAAGGCCGCCGACGGCTTGTCGAACAGGAGCCCCCGCAGAAAGGTCACGGCTTCCGCCGCGCCCCTGAGCCGGTCCATGCCGGCGTCTTCCCACTCCACCGAGATCGGACCGGCGTAGCCGATCGAATTCAGTGCGCGGAAACAGTCCTCCCAAGGCACGTCGCCGTGCCCGGTCGAAACGAAGTCCCAGCCGCGTCGGGGGTCTCCCCAGGGGAGATGCGAGCCGAGCCGTCCGTTCCGGCCGTCGAACCGTTTCCTGGTGTCCTTGCAGTCCACGTGGTAGATCCGGTCGGCGAAATCGAGGATGAAGCCGACCGGGTCGAGGTCCTGCCAGATGAAATGCGAAGGATCCCAATTGAGCCCGAACGCCGGACGGTTGCCGACAGCTTCGAGCGCACGTTTCGTCGTCCAGTAGTCATAAGCGATCTCCGACGGGTGGACCTCGTGCGCGAACCGCACCCCCACCTCGTCGAAGACGTCGAGGATCGGGTTCCACCGGTCCGCGAAGTCGGTGTAGCCCTCGTCGATGACCGCCTGCGAGACCGGCGGGAACATCGCGACGTACTTCCAGGTCTTCGAACCGGTGAAGCCGATCACCGTGTCCACCCCGAGTTTCGCGGCCGCGCGGGCGGTGTCGGCCATTTCCTGCGCCGCCCGCTGCCGGACGCCTTCCGGTTCACCGTCGCCCCACACCCGGGACGGGATGATGGCCTGGTGGCGTTCGTCGATCGGATCGTCGCAGATGGCCTGGCCGACGAGGTGGTTGGAAATGGCCCACACCTTGAGGCCGTGTTCGGCGAGCAGCTTGAGACGCCCGGGCACGTAGTCCTCTTCGGACAGTGCGCGGTCGACCTCGAAATGGTCGCCGGAACACGCGATCTCGAGGCCGTCGTAGCCCCACTCGCCGGCAAGCCTGCACACCTCGGTGAACGGGAGATCCGCCCACTGGCCGGTGAACAAGGTGATCGGACGGCTCATCAGTTCTCCTCGAAGGTGATCGCGTCTACGTCGAACAAGCCACCGGAACCGCCCTTGAACACGAGGAACAGCGCGCCGGTGCCACCGGGGTCGGTGATCGCGGAGGCCGGGATGTCGGCATAGGTGTCCCAGCCGCCGGTGTTGGCGACGGTGACCGTCTGGACCAGCGGCCCGTCCACCGCGCCCGAGCGGACCTCGATCGTGCCGCCCGCCCCACCGGAAGAGACCCGGTAGCCGATGCCGCGGACACCCACGAGGTTCACCGGGTCGAACTTGATCCAGTCACCCGCTTCGATGTGGCCGACCCGCTTGCCGCCACTGGCGCCGTCGTGCCCGACGACCTCGATCCCGCTGGACTGGGTGTAGAACTCCGCCTGCTTCAGCTTGGGCTGCAGCAAGGATTCCGCCTCGCCGGTGAGCGCCGGGACGCCGTTGGCACCGTTGTCGGTGTAGCTGGCGTTGATGACGCCGAAGACGTTGGCGTCCGCGCCGTGACCCTCGTCCGCCGGAGTGGCGATAGTGCCCTCACAACCGGTCGCGCGGCTCAGCGGATGCCCGTGCCCCTCGTGACCGAGGATGTATTCGACGGTCACCTTCGAGCAGTCGATCGGGTTGTCTTCGGCGTCGGTCACCTCGACCTTGAACGGGACCGTGTCACCGAAGCTGAACACGCTGCCGTTGACCGGGGTCTTCAGCGTGACCACCGGCGCGGTGTTGCCGACGGTGACCACCGTGCTCGCCGCCCCGGTCAGCCCGGTGGGGTCGGTGACCGAAAGCTTCGCCGTGTACTGGCCGTTCGCGGTGTAGGTGTGGGAAACCGGGCCTGCTTCGGTGGAATCGGTCGTGCCGTTCCCGTCGAAGTCCCAGGCGTAGGTGAGCGCGCCACCGTCGGGGTCGTTCGTCCCGGCCGGGTCGAACTCGACGGTCAGCGGCGCCTGACCCGACGTCTTGTCCGCGGCCACCTGGGCCACCGGCGTCCGGCGTCCCTTGGTGTAGTCGACCCGGTAGACGGCGGATTCCTTGGAGCCTCCGAAGTAGCCGGTGCCGTAGTCGAGGACGTACATCGCGCCGTCCGGCCCGAATTCGACGTTCATCGGGCGGACCAGGTCCATCGAGTCGAAGAACGGCTTGATGGCACCGCGTTCACCGTTCGGTCCGACGGTGATCTCCTTGATCCAACTGCGTTCCCACTCGTAGGCGAAGGTCTTGCCGTTGAAGTACTCCGGGAACTTCGTCTGCGACGGGTTCTTCGCGTCGTACTGGTAGACCGGTCCGCCCATCGGGGATTCCGGACCCGTGCCGAACTCCGGCACCGAACCGCCGTCATAGGGGATCCATGCCTTCTCGACCGGAGGCAGGTCGGTGAGCCCGGTGTTGCGCGGGCTGGTGTTCTTCGGTTTGGCGCAGTCGAAGGCGGCGCCGGACTGCTTGGTGGCGAAGTCGTAGTCGATGAACGGCTGGTTGTCCCCGACGCAGTACGGCCAGCCGAAGTTGCCCGGCTTCTTGATCAGGTTGAACTCGACCGTGCCACCGGGACCGCGCTTGGGATCGGCCGCACCGGCGTCGGGGCCGTAGTCGGCGAGGTGGAGCCAGCCGGTCTTGCGGTCGACGGCGAACCGGAACGGGTTGCGGAAGCCCATCGCGTAGATCTCGGGCTTGGTCTTGGCCTTGCCCTTCGGGAACAGGTTGCCCTTGGGCACGGTGTACTTGCCCTTGGCGTCGACCTTGATCCGCAACACCTTGCCGCGCAGGTCGTTGGTGTTGCCGGAGGTGCGCTGGGCGTCGTAGACCGGGTTGCGGTCGGCGCGTTCGTCGATCGGGGTGAACCCGTCGGAGGAGAACGGGTTGGAATCGTCCCCTGTGGACAGATACAGGTTGCCCTGCGCGTCGAAGTCGATCTCGCCGCCGGCGTGGCAGCAGATGCCGCGTTCGGCCGGGACCTGCAGGATCTTCTGCTCGCTGGCGAGGTCCAGGTTGTTGTCGGTGGTGAGCTTGAACCGCGAAAGCTGGTTGTAGCCCTTGAACGGTGCGAAGTCGGCCGCGGTGCCGTTCTGCGGCGCGTCACCGGCCGGGGTGGTCAGCTTGGGCGCGTAGTACAGGTAGACCCAGCGGTTCTTGGCGAAGTCCGGGTCGATCGCGACACCCTGCAGGCCGTCCTCGTCGTGGTTGTAGACGGGGATCGTCGCGGCCAGTTTGGTCGTCGCGGCGGCGCTGGTGTACCAGACGCGGCCGTCGCGCGAGGTGTGCAGGACGTCGCGGTTGGGCAGGACGGAGAGCGCGATCGGCTCGCCGGTCTTCTCCTCGCCCTTGGCCAGGGTGATCTGGTCGAAGTCCGCGTCGACCGGGTCTTCCTGGGTCTTGGCGCAGCCCGCTTCGCTCAGCTTGGTGGCGTACTTGATCCCGCCCACCAGGTGCTTGCGGAACGCCGGTTCGCTGTAGGACTCCTTGGTGTGCCCGCCGCCGGTGTACCAGGAGCGGCCGCCGGAGTTCTCGTGGCACCAGGCGATCGGGTGGTCGCCCATCGCGCCGTCGCCGGGCTGGTAGCTCTTCTCGTCGAGGCTCGCGAGCACGTGGACGTTGCTGCGCGGATTCTGGCGGTAGTTGTACCACTCGTCGGTCCGCGGCCAGGTCTCCGGGAGGTCCACAGTGGACACGTGGGAGTGGTCCTCGACCTTGACGTTCGCCTTCTGGATCTGCGGGTGGGACTTGAAGTACGCCCCGACCAGTTCGCCGTACCAGGGCCAGTCGTATTCGGTGTCGGAGGCGGCGTGCACGCCCACGTACCCGCCGCCTCCCTTCACGTACCGTTCGAACGCGGCCTGCTGGTCCGCGTTCAGCACGTCACCGGTGGTGGAAAGCCAGATCACCGCGTTGAAGCGCTTGAGGTTCGCGTCGGTGAAGGCCGCCGCGTCCTCGGTGGCTTCCACTCCGAAGTGTTTCTGCGCACCCAGTTCCTTGATCGCCTTGACCCCGTCGGGGATCGAATCGTGCCGGAAGCCCGCGGTCTTGGAGAACACGAGCACCGTCGCCGCTTCGTGCGCCGATGCGGTGGGCATCGGTAGCGCGAAGCCTGTCAGAGCGGTGACCATCGACGTGACGAGCACGCCGAGCCGTCGTTTTAAGGACATGGCTGTAGCGATCCTTTCGATGAGCGGCGGCGATCAAGGAACGGAATGCGGGTGAAGCTTCCTTTCGATGGGTGAGGCGGGGAGGGGAAGGTGCAGGTGAGTGGTGGGTCGGGGTGGTCGTGGGGGGGGGGGGGAGGGTCCCCCTCCCTTCCCCCCCCCCCCCCCCCCGACCCAAAAGACCCCTCCCCCCGGATCGCGG
>NZ_JBVILA010000021.1:37497-194670 GCF_055580625.1 Amycolatopsis sp. NPDC031561
GGGGGGGTTGGTTGGTGGGGGGGGGGGGGGGGGGGGGGGGGGGGGGGGGGGGGGGGGGGGGGGGGGGGGGGGGGGGGGTTCCCCCCCCCCCCCCCCCCCCCCCCCCCCCCCCCCGACCCGCTGGACCGAAGCGCTCCCGTCACGGAGCTGACGTGAGGTGCTGCGAAAGTGGCTTTCGCGACACAGGCCGACCACACCACTACGCCACCTCCTATTTCAGGCCTTGCAGGGACAACAGCAGCGGATGCACGTCGGTCGCTCCCACACGTCCGGACGGCTGGAAGGCCGGATCGCTGCAGAGCAGCACCGGACCGTCCTCTGTGGAATCCGGCAGCCGCCCGTGTGACCCGCGCACCCAGCGCGGGTCGGTCGGGACGACGTCCATCGCGTACCGGAGCCCGGCGAACTTCTTCGCCAGGTTGAGTCCGGCCCGCGCCTTGGCGAACTTGTCCTCCGGATCGAAGAACAGTTCAGCGGGGTCGTAACCCGGTTTGCGGTGGATCTCGACGCCACGCGCGAAGTCGGGCTTCCGCTCGTCGTCGAGCCAGTAGTAGTAGGTGAACCACGAGTCCGGCTCCGCGACCGCGACCAGGTCGCCGGCGCGTTCGTGGTCGATCCCGTACTTCGCCTGTGCCTCACGGTCGAGGACCTCGTCGACACCGGTCAGTTCCCCGACGATCGACCGCACTCGCTCCACGTCGGAGGAGTCGCGGACGTAGACGTGCGCGACCTGGTGGTCGGCGACGGCGAACGCGCGCGACGCCCACGGGTCGAGGTACTCCATCCCCGCCTGGGTGTAGACCTCCAGCAGGCCCTCGCGGCGCAGCGCCCGGTTGATGTCGACCGGGCGGTCCACGTTGGTGATGCCGTACTCGCTGAGCACGACCACGGTCGCCCCGGCGTTGCGGGCGTCGTCGAGCAGCGGCGCGAGCGCGGTGTCCAGCTCCCGCGCGGCCAGCGCCGCCTGAGGAGCGTCCGGGCCGAAGCGCTGCAGGTCGTAGTCCAGATGCGGGACGTAGGTCAGCAGCAGGTCAGGCCGTTTCTCGCGCAGGATCTGCCGGGACGCGCCGATCACCCACTTGCTCGACTTGATCGACGCCGTCGGGCCCCAGTACTGGAAGAGCGGGAACTCCCCCAGCGCTCCGGTCAGCTGATCGTGCAGTTCCGGCGGGCGCACGTAGGCGTCCGGCGACTTGCGGCCGTCGGCGTGGTAGATCGGCCTCGGCGTCACCGTGACGTCGGTGCTCATCCCCATCGCGTACCACCAGCACACGTTCGCCGACGTGTAGCCGGGGTGCGCCGCCCGCGCGGTCTCCCAGAGCTTCTCGCCGCCGACGAGCCGGTTGTGCTGGCGCCACAGGAAGATCTCGCCGAGTTCCCGGAAGTACCAGCCGTTGCCGACGATCCCGTGCTGCGCGGGCATGAGCCCGGTGAGGAACGTCGACTGCGCGCTGCAGGTGACGGCGGGCAGCACCGTGCCCAGTTCGGCCTGCCAGCCGTCGCGGGCGACGGCTGACAGGTTCGGCATGTCCCGCAACGCCTTCGGGGTGAGCCCGACGACGTCGATGACGACCAGCGGCTTCACGCGGAAACCCCTTCCCGGACAAGGTTCGCCTTGGCCCATTCGAGTTCGGCGGCGATCCCGCCGACGAGGTCGCCCGCGTCCGGGAGCACGCTCCAGGTGTAGGTCTCGACCTCGATGTGCGGTTCGCCGGGCAGCCCGGCGGCGACCGTGCGCAGGACGTCGGTGGTGGTGGCGAGCGGCGCGGCCGGGGCCTGGTGCAGCGGCATGTGGAAGTGCACGCGCCACGGGCCTTCCCCCGGCAACTCCGTCCAGGCTTCGGGCAGGTCGTCGGCCTTGTGCACGACACCGTCCGCGCCGAGCTCCCGAACCTGGTGCAGATAGCGCGGCTCGGCGAAGGTGGCCAGGGCTTCCGCCGCCTCGGCGGGCTTTTCGACGTGCAGCGCCGCGGAGGCCTGGACCTTGACGATGTCCACATCGGACTCTGCGATCGCCTTGAGGGTTTCCGCCGGATCGGCGAACGACACCGCGAGGTGACAGGTGTCCAGGCACAGCCCGACGTACTCCGGGTCGACGCGGCCCGAGAGCCAGCCCAGCGCGTCGGCCACGGTGTCGAGCACACAGCCGGGTTCGGGTTCGACCGCCAGCCGGATCGGCCGGTCACCGGTGGCCCGGATCGCCTGGACGACCTGTCCGAATGCCTCGGCCGCCCGGTGGTCGTCGTGCTCGGTCCACGGCTCGCGCCAAGCCAGCGGCAGCGTGGAGATGCTGCCGTAAGCGGCGTCCTCGGCGAGCAGATCCGCGAGGACGGTCACGCAGTCGATCGTGTAGGCGACCCGGTCGCTGTTCGTCCATTCGGGACGGTAGACCGCGTGCTTGACGACGTTGTCGTGGAAACCGCCGTACGGGAAGGCGTTCAGCGTGTAGACGGACAACCCGCGGGCGTCCAGTTCCGCGCGGAAGGCCTTGCGCGCTCCGGCGTCGTCGGCGAGTCCGCGCGCGACCGGCGCGGAGAGCCACAGTCCGACGCCGAGCTTGTCGGCGCCCAGCCGCTCACGCACCGGGAGCGCGTACCGCTCCAGCTGCGCGACGATGCCGTCGACGTCTTCGGCGGGGTGGACGTTCGTGCAGTAGGAGATCATTTGCGGGCACCTCGCAGGACCGAGTTGCCCTCGAACGTCTCCGCCTCACCGGTGAAACCGGGCAGCGGGTCGAGGGTGAGCCGCCCGCTCTGGTCGTAGAAGGCGACCGGGTTCTGCCACAGCACCTTGTCGACGTCGGCGTCGGTGAACCCGCCGTCGAGCATCGCCTGCCCGGTTTTGGCGGTCTTCAACGGATCCGAGCGGCCCCAGTCGGCGGCCGAGTTGACGATCATCTTGTCGAGGCCGTACTGGCGCAGGATCTCGACCATGCGGTGCTCGTCCATCTTGGTGTCCGGGTAGATGGAGAAGCCCATCCAGGCACCGGAATCCTTGACCAGCTTGACGGTGACCTCGTTGAGGTGGTCGACGATGACGCGTTCCGGCGCGATACCCGCCTCCCGGACGACGTCGAGGGTGCGCTTGGTGCCTTCGAGCTTGTCGCGGTGCGGGGTGTGCACCATCACCGGCAGATCGTGTTCGAGGGCCATCGCCAGCTGCCGCGCGAAGACCTCGTCCTCTTCCTTGGTCATCGAGTCGTAGCCGACCTCGCCGACCGCGACGACGCCGTCCTTGGCCAGGTACCTCGGGAGCACGTCGAGCACCTCACGGCAGCGAGGGTCGTTGGCCTCCTTGGGGTTCAACGCGATCGTGCAGTGGTGCCGGATGCCGAACTGGGCGGCGCGGAACCGTTCCCAGCCGATGAGCGCGTCGAAGTAGTCGGTGTACGAGCCGACGCTGGTGCGCGGCTGCCCCAGCCAGAACGCGGGTTCGACCAGCGCGCGGACACCGGCCGCGTACATGGCTTCGTAGTCGTCGGTGGTCCGGGAGGACATGTGGATGTGGGGATCGAAGATGCGCACGGTCAGTGGCCTTCCTTGAGCAATGAGAGGGCGTCGGCGGGAACGTCACGTCCGGCCGCCCTGCGTTCGTCGGCGAAATCGGCGAGCATGCGCCTCAGCTCGTCGTCCGCGCGGGTTTCGAGCTCCGCGACGGCGGCGAGGGGAACACCGACGAAAACGCATTTGAGGACGCCGTGGCGCCAGGTGTGGTCGTCCAGGAACCGGGCGAAAGCCCCCATGGCCGCGGCGACCAGCCGGATGTCGTTGGCCCGCAAGGCGTCTTGGACCAGGTGGACACCGGCGTCGACGACTTCGGCGGCCGGGGACTCCAGCGAACCGAGCGCCCGCAGTACGCCGCGCCGCTCGGCGTCGTCGCCGTAGCGGTAGAGGTCCCGCAGTTCGGCGGCCAGCGCCGAACTGTCGAGGGCGTCGGCCAGCACGGCGATGAGCCGGACGCGGGCCCGGTCGTCGACCGTGCCGTGGACGAGCCCCTGCGGATCCGCGGCGGGTCGCAGTGCCGCCCGCCCGACCTTGCGGCCGACCGCCGGGAAGAGCCCGCCGATCACCGACGGCTTTTCCCGGATCCGGCTTTCCGCCTTGTCCAGCCACGATTCCGGCATGGCCGCGGTCAACGCCTCGAAGGCGCGTCGTGCGGTGTCCGGCGCGGCGTGGCTGTGCCGGGGCAGTTCGACCCCGGCCAGTCCGGTGTAGCCGATCTCCGCCAGTGCCCCCAACGTCGCGGGCAGATCCAGCTGCCCGTCGCCGAACTCCAGATGCTCGTGGACCTTCGGCAGCATGTCGTCCAGCTGCACGTTCCACAGCAGCGGACCGGCGAGGCGGACGCATTCGGCCGCGTCCACCGGCTCGACGGCGACGCAGTGCCCGACGTCGAGCGTGACACCGAACAGTTCCGGTTCGCCGAGCTCCTTGCGCAGGTCCAAGACCTGGCCGAGATGCTGCACGAGGTGACCGGGCTCGGGTTCCATGGCCAGCCGGACGTTCAGCCGCGCGGCGTGCTCCAGGACCGCCGCGACACCCTCACGCAACCGGGACCAGGCCACGTCGTTGTCCACAGTGGACACACCGGACCAGAACGAGACGCAGTCCGCGCCGAGGTCTCCCGCGATCTGCAAAGCCTTCGCCAGGAAGTCGATCCGGAGCGCGGGGTCGTCCGACAGCAGCGTCGGAGAGTGCTTGCGCCACGGGTCGAGCAGGTACCGCGCGCCCGTCTCGATGACGACCCGGTTCAGGCCGAGCGCCGAAAGCCGGGACGCCACGTGGTCGACCTGTCGCGCCAGATCGTCGGCGAACGGGTCGAGATGGTCGTGGTCCAGCGTCAGCGCGACCCCGGTGTACCCGAGGTCCGCGATGACGGCGAGCGCGTCGTCGAGCCGGTGGTTGGAGAACCCGTTGGTGCCGTATCCCAGGGAGAAACTCATGTGGGGCTCACCTTCCGCGACAGCTTGCGGGCGAGCGGCAGCGCGGCCGCGACCAGCGCGGCCCCCAGCACCGAACCCTTGGCCGTGACCGCCGCCTGCAACGGGACCATGCCGTGGATGCCGGACTTGGTCGCCGAGCGCACGGACTTCGCCGACGGATCGCGAACGGCGTCCGCCTGCGCACGGCCGACCAGGCCCGCGTAGCCCGAACCGGCCGCCAGAGACGCCGCGCGGTGCCAGCCGCCGCGGGCGGGACCGCTCAATGCCAACGTTGTCGCCGCACAGCTCGTGGCGAGCGCGGCACGGGCCGTCGCCGGGCTTCCACCGTGGACCTCACCGGTGGACAACGCGGTGACGCCGAGCGTGTGGACCCCCACGGCAGCCGCGGCGGTAAGAGCACGGCGAGGTTCGTCCCCCGCGCCCAGCAGGACGTCGAGCGTGCGGCAGGCCGCCATCGCCACCGGTCCGGCCGGGGTCGGCTTGAGCACGGTGTCGTAGGCCCACACCGCGGCCGCGAGCGGGACCGCGACCTTCATCGCGCGGCGGCCGCCGCCGAGCGCGGCCAGGCCGAGCCCGGCCGCGGTCAGCGCGGCGCCGGTGGTGAGCGCCGCGCCCGCGCTCACCCGCCCGGACGGGATCGGCCGCTCGGGACGCTCCACGGCGTCGAGCTCCCGGTCCGCCCAGTCGTTGAGGGCCATCCCGGCCCAGTAGAAGGCGACCGAGGACAACGGCAGCAGCAACCGTCGCCCGGTCATCTTGAGCCCCGCCGCAGCGGACCCGGCGACCGTGTCACCGAGCACCGTGAGCGCGGCGGGCGCCCGCACGAGTTCTACGTAAGCCTTCACAGGGCGGCCGCCCAGGTGATCAGGCGGGCGGACTGCTCGGCGAAGCGGTGCTCGTCGCTGCCCAGCGGGTCCTTGAAGAAGAAGCCGAGTTCGGTCAGCGCGCCGCTCCGGCCCGCGGCGTGCGCGGTGGTGACCAGGCGGGCGAGGTCGAGGATCAGCGGCGCCGCGAGCGCGGAGTCGTAGCCGGTCCAGGTGAACTGCAGGCTCATGCGCGCGCCGAGGAAACCCTCGAACGACACGTGATCCCACGCGGTCTTGACCTCGCCGAGGTCGGGCACGTTGTCGATGTGCAGTGGCGCGGTGACGTCCTCGCCGAGCAGCGCGGCGAGCCCGCGTGCCTTCGATTCCAGCTTGCTGTTCGCGGTCACCGGGTCGGCCAGAGTCTCGCCGTCACCGCCACCCAGCAGGTTCGTGCCCGCCCAGGAACGGACCTTCAGCGCCCGCGCGCTGAACATCGGCGCGAGGACGGTGCGGAGCAGGGTCTCGCCGGTCTTGCCGTCGGAACCCGCGTACGGCAGGCCTTCCCGTTCGGCGAGCTCCCGCAGCGCGGGCAGGGTGATCCCGGCCGACGGCGTGAACTCGACGTACGGAGCCCCCGCTTTCAGTGCCGCGTAGGCCGAAAGCGAGCTGGACGGCAGTACCGCCCGTGCCGGATCGGCCATGGCCGTTTCGAGCGCGTCGAGGTCGTCGTGCTCGGGCAGGTGGGGACACGGAGCCTCGGTGGAGGAAACGTTGACCACGACGACCCGTGCGAGGTCGTGCCGGTCGGCGAAAGCTCGGATGTCCGCGGTGAGCCGGGCGGCCGCGTCGGACTGGGCACCCGTATGCGTCGCCGGGTGGTAGCCGTCGCGGATCTCGGCGTCCACTTCGGCCAGCCCGGACCGGACCGCCGAGAACACCGAGTGCCCGAATACGCCGGCGTGCGCCAGCTGTTCGGCCCGCTTCTCCAGCGGGGTGTGCACGATGTCGTGCCCGCCGAGGACCAGATCGTCCCAGCCCGGCAACGGAACCCCGGCGAAATCGGGCAGTTCGGTGACGCAACCGCCACCGCCCGTCACCCCCGCGCGGAGGGCGAGCAGCCCCACCGCCGCGGTCGTGGCGACAGACCCCCTCGCCCCGATCAACCAGATGCCCGTACGCTCGTGAGCAGGCATTTCTCCACCTTTCCAGAACCCGAAAACGCCAACTGTGTTCACCATCGGATGGTCGGACGTTTCGGATCGAACCAAGTCGCACTGATGTACGTCCATGCGACTTTCGGCTGGATCTACGCTGCTGTTACCACTCCGCCTCCCCAGTTTTCTTCCATGTCCTCAGCTACTTCCCTTCACAGTGACGCCGGGCACACCGGTCCACCGGGACTCTTCGGACGCGCTGCGTTCGACCGCGTCCAAGACCTGCTGGACCCTCAGCCCGTCCTCGAAGGACGGTTCGGGATCAGTGCCGTCGCCGATCGCGGAGAGCAGGTCGGCGACCTCGTTGGTGAAGGTGTGCTCGTAGCCGAGGAGATGCCCCGGCGGCCACCACACCCCGACATACGGGTGCTCGGGTTCGGTGACCAGGATCCGGCGGAACCCGGCTTCGGTGGCGGGCTGGCCACCGTCGAACCAGGACAGTTCGTTCATCGATTCGAAGTCGAACGCGAGGCTCGCCTTCGACCCGTTGACCTCCAGCCGCATCGCGTTCTTGCGGCCCAGCGCGAACCGGGTGGCCTCGAAACTCGCCACCGCGCCATTGGTGAACCGGCCGAGGAACAGGGCGGTGTCGTCGACCGTGACCTGCCCGGTGCCGCCGTTCCCGTCCGGCCGCTCCTTGACGAAGGTGTTGGTGAGCGCGGAAACCCCGGTGATCGTGTCACCGGTGACGAACTGCGCCGCGTCGACGATGTGCGCGCCGAGATCGCCCAGCGCGCCCGAGCCCGCCTTGTCCTTGTGCAGCCGCCAGGTCATCGGCGACGCCGGATCGGACAGCCAGTCCTGCAGGTAGACCGACCGCACGTGGCGGATCTCGCCGAGCGCCCCGCTCGCGACCAGCTTCCTGGCGTGCGCGAGCGCGGGCACCCGGCGGTAGTTGAAGGCCACCATCGACCGGACGCCGTTCGCGCGGGCCTTCGCCGCCGCCTCGGCCATCGCTTCGGCTTCGGCGAGGGTGTTGGCCAGCGGTTTCTCGCACAGCACGTGCTTCCCGGCCTCGAGCGCGGCGATCGCGATCTCGGCGTGGCTGTCGCCCGGCGTGCAGATGTCGACCAGGTCGACGTCGTCACGGGCGATCAACGCGCGCCAGTCCGTCTCGACGTCTTCCCAGCCGAACCGTTCCGCCGCGGCCTTCGCCCGCACCTCGTCACGGCCGCCGAGCACGGCGAGTCTCGGGATCAGCGGCGGTGTGAAGAACCGGTGCACGCTGCGCCACGCGTGCGAATGCACCGCACCCATGAACGCGTGGCCCACCATGCCGATCCCGATCGTTTCCTTTGCCGTGCTCATGCCCCTCCTAGGTCCGCTTGCGTGTGTCGGGTACGCGGGTCTTACGAGTCGAAGCCGACGTCCATGTACTTGTCGACGTTCTCCTTGGTGACCACCGCGGAGTACGTGGTGATCTCGGCCGGGATCTCGTGCTCGGCGAAGTCACCGGCGCCCTTGCCCTGGCCGAGCAGCCGCGCGAGCGAGATCGCCGAAGACGCCATCGACGGGCTGTAGAGCACCGTCGCCTTCAGCGGCTCGGCGTCGGACTTGATCAGGTTCATCGCGTTCTTCGACCCGGCGCCGCCGACCATCAGGAAGTTCTTGCGGTTGGCGTTGTTGATCGCCGCGATGACCCCGACCCCCTGGTCGTCGTCGTGGTTCCACAGCGCGTCCAGTTTGGGCGCGGACTGCAGCAGGTTCGACGTCTGCTTCTCGCCCGACTCCGGCGTGAACTCCGCGGAGACCCGCGGGCCGACCGCGAAACCCTGACGGGCCAAGGCGTCCTTGAAGCCCTTGCTGCGTTCCTGGGTCAGCGGCAGTGAGTCGATCCCGGCGACCTCGCCGATCACGGGGCTCGCGATGTTCTTCGCCTTCATCTGCTGGGCGATGTAGTTCCCGGCGTTGACGCCCATCCGGTAGTTGTCGCCACCGATCCAGGTGCGGTACGCGAGCGGGGTGTCGAAGACGCGGTCGAGGTTGATCACCTGGATACCGGCGTCCATCGCCTGCTGGCCGACCGCGGTGAGCGCCTTGCCGTCGAACGGCAGGATCACCAGGACGTTGACCTTGGCGTTGATCAGCGTCTCCACCTGGGAGATCTGCTGGTTGACGTCGTTGGTGCCCTCGGTCGCGTTGAGCGTGACCTCACTGAACTTCTGTGCCTGCGCGCGGGCGTTCTTCGTGATGGCGGCCATCCAGCCGTGGTCCGCGGCCGGGGCCGAGAACCCGATGGTGACCGGGGTTCCCGGCTGCGAGTTGGCCCCGGCGTTGGCCACGTTGGCGGCGTTGTTCTGCGCCGGTGCCTCGTTCGAGGTGCACGCGGTCAGCAGCGCACCCGCTCCGACGGCCGCGCCTCCCAGCAGGAAACGGCGGCGATGCAGGGATTGTTCGGTCATGACGACTCTCCATCCACGGTGATCAAGTACTCGTCTTGGTTTTCTTCACGGAGCGGAACTGCAGTAGCGCGGCCAGCACGATGATCACGCCCTTGGCGATGTTCTGGATGTCGGTGTCCAGGTTGTTGAGCGTGAAGATGTTGGACAGCACGGTGAAGATCAGCACGCCGATCAGGGTGCCGATGAGCGAGCCGCGGCCGCCGGTGAGCAGCGTGCCGCCGATGACGACCGCCGCGATGGCGTCGAGCTCGTAGAGCATGCCGTTGGTCGAGGCGCCCGCGGTGGTGCGGGCGACGACCATCAGCGCGGCGATGCCGCAGCACAGGCCGGCGACGCCGTAGACGAGTGCGGTGTGCCGCTTGACGTTGATGCCCGCCAGGCGCGACGCCTCGGCGTTGCCGCCGACGGCGAAGGTGCGGCGGCCGAACGTGGTGCGGTTCAGCACCACCCAGCCGACCGCGAACACCAGCGCGAACATCCAGATCAGCACCGGGATGCCGAGCAGGTCACCGCGGAAGAACTCGAGGAAACCCGCCTCGGAGACCACCTGCGTGCGGCGGCCGCTGATGCGTTCCGCGAGCCCGCGGGCCGAGACGTACATCGCCAAGGTGGCGATGAACGGCACGATCTTCCCGTAGGACACCAGGATCCCGTTGACCAGACCGCAGCCGAGGCCGACGAGGAGTCCACAAAGGATCATCACCCACGGGCCGTAGGACTGGGTGGCCAGTGTGGTCAGCCAAACGCTCGAAAGCGCCACGATCGACCCGACCGAGAGGTCGATGCCGCCGGCGATGATCACGAACGTCATCCCGACGCTGACCACGCCGATGGCCGCGGCGAGCCGCAGGATCGTCGAGATGTTGCCTTCGGTGAAGAACTGGTCGGGCCGGGTCACGCTCCCGACGACGCACAGGATCACCAGCACCCCGGTCAGCGCGAGCAGCCGGGAATCGAGTGAGAAGGCGAGCCCCTTGCTTTTATTGGACACGAGCTTGGGTGGTACGGGTTCCTTCCCGGCGGTTCCCGTTCGCACCGACTCGGCTTGGTCAGTCACGCCGCACTCCCCTCGAGAATCACGTCGAGCACATCCGCCTCTGTCAGCTCCGCAGACGGCTTTTCAGCCAGGACACGTCCTTCACGCAGCACCAGCACCCGGTCGGACAGTCCGAGTACTTCGGGGATCTCGCTGCTGACGAGCACGATCGCGACCCCGGTCGCGGCCAGTTCCTCGATCAGCCGGTACAGCTCGGCCCGCGCGCCGACGTCGACCCCGCGCGTCGGCTCGTCCAGCAGCAGCACCCGGCAGCCGCGGACCAGCCAGCGCGCGAGCACCGCCTTCTGCTGGTTGCCGCCCGACAGCGTGCGGATGATCCGGTGCGGGTCGGCGGGCCGGAGATCGAGCCGCCGCAGGCTTTCCCCGGCGTCTTCCAGTTCCCGCGACCGCTCGGTGAAGCCGAACGTCGCGTACTTGCCGAGGCTCGCCAGGGTCACGTTGTGCACGACGGGCAGGTCCAGCAACAGCCCTTGGCTCTTGCGTTCCTCGGGCGCCAGGCCGATCCCGGCCTTGACCGCCGCCGACACACTGCCCGGCCGGACCGGCTCTCCGTCGACCGACACCGAACCGGTGTCCTGCTTGCGGGCGCCGAAGATCGTCTCCAGCAGCTCGCTGCGGCCGGAGCCGACGAGACCCGCGATACCGACGACTTCGCCCGCGTGCACGGTGAAACTCACGTTCTCGAACTCGCCGACGGTGGTCAGGTTCTCCACCTTGAGGACCTCGGTGTCCGGGTCCACGTGTTCCTGGTGACGCGGGCCGAACACGGTCTCGACCTTGCGGCCCGCCATCAGCGCGACGAGGTCCGAGGTCGGCGTCTCCTTGGCGTCGAGGCCGGTGGAAACGGTCTTGCCGTCCTTGAGCACGGTGACGCGGTGGCCGATCCGGCGCAGTTCTTCGAGGCGGTGGGAGATGTAGATGATCGCGACGCCCTCGGCGGTCAGTTCGCCGACGATGCGGAACAGGTTGTCGACCTCTTCCCCCGCCAGCGCCGCGGTGGGTTCGTCCATCACCAGCAGCTTCGCGTCGTACGCGAGTGCCCGCGCCATCGAGACCAGCTGTTGTCCGGCGGCGGAGAGCTTGCCGACCTCGGTCGACGGCGTGATCTCCGGATGCCCGAGCCTGGCCATCAGCTGAGCGGCCTTCTTCCGGGATTCGCTGATCCGCGTGAAGCCGAACGACGCGCGCTCGCGACCGAGGAAGATGTTGTCGGCGACGGAAAGTCCCGGTACCAGGTCGAGTTCCTGGTACATGGTCGCGATCCCGATCTTCAGGGCGGCGACCGGCGAGGGCAGCGTGACCTGCTCGCCCTGCCAGAAGATCTCGCCGCCGTCGGGACGGTGCGCCCCGGCGAGGGTCTTGATCAGCGTGGACTTGCCCGCGCCGTTCTGGCCGAGGAGACAGTGCACCTCGCCGGGTTCGACGTCGAAGTCGACCCCGTCGAGCGCGCGCACCCCCGGAAAGGTCTTCACGATCCCCCGGACCGAAAGCAGGGTCATGCCGGTGCCTCCTGGGTGACGAACGGAACGAGCGTCGGATCGGCGAAAAGCCGTTCGGTGGCAAGATGTGCGGCGCCGCGCAGCGGGGCGGTGGTGCCCAGCGGGGACGGCTCGACGCGGCAGGCTGGCTCGTGCCCGAGCGGACGCGCGGACAGTTCGCGGCGCACCGGCTCGACCAGCCACTCGCCCAGTTCGGCGAAGTAGCCGCCGAGCACCACGACGTCCGGGTCGAGCACGTCGACCACGGTGGACACCGCGACGCCGAGCGCGACCCCGAGTTCCGAGACCGCCGCGACCGCGCGCTGATCGCCGCGCTGGACACGGTGCTTGAGCAGCCCGACCCGGCCGTCGACACCGAGCGCGGGGTCGTGCAGCGGGTCACCGGGTGAGGCGGCGCCGCGCAGGACGGCGTTGAGCCCCGCCTTGGTCTCCAGGCAGCCCACCCGGCCGCACTGGCACTGTTCGCCGGACGGGTCGACGGTGATGTGCCCGACCTCGCCCGCGAAACCCCTGGCACCGCGCAGGATCGCGCCGCCGGACACGAGTCCGCCGCCGACGCCCATCCCGCCGCTGAGGTAGAAGAGCTCCCGCACGCCGCACCCGACACCGGCGACGGCCTCACCGACCGCGCCGAGGTTGGCCTCGTTGTCGACCGCGATGGCGTCGGCGGGCAGCCCGAGCCGGGCGGCGAGCAGATCGGCGATCTCGGCGTCGCGCCAGCGCAGGGTCGGCGCGAACCGCAGCACGGCGGCGGCCGAGTCGACCAGGCCGGGGACGGACACCGTGACGCCGACCGGCAGATCGTCGCGCAGCACCTGCCCGGCGAGGAAGGCGAGCTCGTCCATGCTCCGGTGGAGACCGAGCGCGGCGACGTCGGCGGTCTCCGTGCGCTCGGCGACGACGCTGCCGTCGAGGCTCGTGACGACGGCGGCGAAGCGATCGGCCTCGACGCTGAGCGCGAGCCCGTAGGCGCTGGCCCCGTTCAGCTCGACCAGCTGACTGGGCCTGCCGTTGCCGCCGGCCTGCAGTCCCGCGGAGCGGACGAGGCCGCGTTCGGACAGCTCGGTGATCAACCCGGAGACGGCCGCTTTGGTGATCCCGCAGCGCGCCGCGAGCTGGGTGCGCGAAAGCGGCCCCCCACGCAACGCGCGCAGGAGCGCGGCGAGGTTCGCCGTGCGTGGATCGGTCGCGGCCACACTGCCCTCACTTACGAATCGGCCGTAACAAACTTTGTTACTTAGCCAGCGAAAGTAGGGTGGTGCGTGTCACTCGTCAAGGTGACAACAGGACAGAAATGCCCGCCGTCACCCGAATAGCCGTCCAGATCGGTACGGACTTTTGTACTTGGCGAGCAAAAGTCTGTACGATCTTGACGTTACTAATCGGAATCGAGTGGGTGCTCACCGTGCGGCTGGGAGGTCACTCAGCGCTTCCGGTTCCCGCTCCGCGCGGTCAGCTACTCAGCGTGAAGGCTCGGTCCGTGGCGGACCAGGCGGCCCCGATGACCCCGGCGGCGTCCCCCAGCTCGGACAGCACGATCGGCAGGTTCCCGGTCGCGAGCGGCAGCGACCGCCGGTAGACCGAGCTGCGGATCTCGGCGAGCAGCTGATGGCCGAGCTGCGCCACGCCGCCGCCGATCACGACCATGCCGGGGTTAACGAAACTCACCAGCGAGGCCACCACCTGACCGAGCCGCCGCCCGCCGTCGCGGATCAGGTTGACCGCGCCGAAGTCGCCGGACGCGGCCGCGCGGCCGACGTCCTGGGCGGTGATCGCGCCCCGGTCCGCGACGACGTCGGCGAGGTACGCCGACCGGCCGCTGCGCGCGAGCGTCAGTCCGTCGCGGGCCAGCGCGGCGCCGCCGAAGTACGCCTCCAGGCAACCGGTCTCACCACAGACGCAAGTCGGTCCGTAGTCGTCGAGGCGGATGTGCCCGATGTCGCCCGCGGTCCCCGCGACGCCGCGATACACCTTGCCGCCCAGCACGATCCCGCAGCCGATGCCGGTACCGATCTTGACGAACACCAGGTCGTCGGTGGAGCGGGCGACCCCGGCGTGCCGTTCCCCGAGCGCCATCGAGTTCACGTCGTTGTCGACGGTGACCGGGCAGCCCAGCAGTCCGCCGAGATGGTCACGGACGGAAAACCGGTCCCAGCCGGGCATTATCGGCGGTGCGACCGCCATGCCCTCGGCGAAGCTCACCGGCCCCGGCAGGCCGATCCCGGCGGCGATCAGCTTGCCCGGCGCCTCTTCGCGGATCTTCTCCGCGAGGGCGCTCACGCGTTTGAGCACGGCGTGCGGTCCCTGCCGGACGTCGCAGTCCTCGACGGTGTGCACCAGCACCTCGCACGAAGCGTCGGTGAGGGCGACCCCGACCGAGGTCGCGCCGATGTCGACGGAGAGCACGCGCAGGTCTCCCGCCAGGCGCACCAGCGTCGACCGCCTTCCGCCCCGGCTCGCCGACGGACCCGCGGTTTCGACGAGGCCGACCTCGGCGAGGCGCGCGACTTCGGCACCCACCCGGGCACGCGGCAGCTCCAGCCGCTCCCCCAGTTCGACGCGGGACATCGGGCCCTCGTCCCGCAGCAGGGTGAGCAACTGGGTCTGGTGCCGGGTTTCGACCATCGGATGCTCCGTGGTGGATGCCGTGCTCATTCAGCCGAGCCTACGGCGTTCTCCCCGGGGTGTCCCGAATGCCACGGCGAAGACTCGCTCACGACATTCGGAACCTTTGGTGACGCCCTGGCGGGAAGAAACCCACGGAAGCCTTCTAGTCCACTGTGGACCGCTCCGCCCGCACCAGGAGCCACGCCGGGATCAGCACGATCGCGGTGATCCCGGCGATCCACCAATGCGTGTCCGCGATGGCCGACGCGGCCCCCGGAGCGGCGGCGAGCCCCGCGGAGACGACCGCGGTCAGGATCGACGTCCCGAAGGATCCGCCGATCCGTTGCAGCATGGCGAAGATCGGCATCGCGTGGGAAATCCGCTCCCGGGGCACCAGCATCAGCCCGGCGGCGAGCGCCGGGGTGGTGGTCAGGCCGATGCCGCAGCCGCGGACGACCTGCACGGCCGAGAGCCACCAGTAGTCGTCGGATCCGGTGAGCAGCGCCAGCGGCACCGTCCCGAGGATCGTGACGATCAGCCCGGCGAAGATCACCCGGGCACCGCCGATCCGGTCGGTCAGCCTGCCGGCCAGCGGAAGTGCCGCGACCGTGCCGAGCGCCAGCGGGGCGGTCAGGAACCCGGTGGCGACGAGACTCTCGTGGCGGACGTCGAGGTAGTACAGCGGCAGGACGATCATCGCGCCGAACAGCGCGACCCCCATCCCGAAGATCACGGCGGCGGCCGAGGAGAACGCGCGGTCGCGGAACAGCCGCAGATCGAGCAACGGCGCCCGCGACCGTGACGCGGTGACCACGAAGACGGCGAGCAGGATCGCCCCGGCGATCGCCGGGAACGGGGTGGTTTCCACCACGCCGTAGACGAGCAACGGCAGCCCGGTCACGGTGAGGAGCAACCCGCGCGAGTCCAGCGGTTCGGCGCCGGCGGGAGTCTCTCTCGGCAGCCATTTCCGGCCCAGCAGGAGGCTGAGCACCGCGAGCGGCACGTTCACCAGGAACAGCCATGGCACGCCCAGCCCTTCGGCGAGCACGCTGCCGAACAGGGTGCCGAGCACCGGCGCGAGGTAGATCGGGATGCTCAGCACGGCCATCATCCGGCCGAGCCGCTTCGGCCCCGCCGTCACCGCGAACAGGATCTGCCCGGCCGGGACCAGCAGTCCGCCAGCCGCGCCTTGCAGGACGCGGAAAACGATCAACGCCTCGATCGACGTCGCCGTCGCGCAGAGCGCGGAGAACACCGCGAACAGGCCGACGCACAGCAACCAGAGCCGGGTCGTCCCGAAGCGGCGGCCCGCCCAGCCACTCACCGGCACCATCGCGGCGAGCGCGAGCAGGTAGCCGGTGGCGACCCACTGAGCGGTACCGAGCGAGGCACGGAATCCGGCCGCGATCGTGCCGAGCGCGATGTTCACCACGGTCGAGGTGAACATCGACAGGAACCCGCCGAGGGTCAAGATCGAGGCCAT
The DNA here is from genome assembly GCF_055580625.1 of Amycolatopsis sp. NPDC031561. NCBI lineage: Bacteria > Bacillati > Actinomycetota > Actinomycetes > Pseudonocardiales > Pseudonocardiaceae > Amycolatopsis > Amycolatopsis sp. NPDC031561. The sequence continues at coordinate 53,508 of NZ_JBVILA010000021.1, forward strand.
CCCCCACAAAGCGGGGGTAATGCGCTCGTCAGCGGCACGCCCGATCATCCTACCTGCCTTTCTTATCACTGTTAAGATCTTAACAGTGATAAGATCGACTGGAGTTGTCAAGTCCGATACGGACCAGCGAAAGTGTGCCCATGGTCGTGAGACGGGATGGCTACGTTCGAGCCGCGCTCGAACTCCTCGACGAGGTCGGGCTGGACGGCTTGAGCCTGCGCAAGCTCGGGGAGAAACTCGGCGTGCGGGGTCCCGCGCTCTACACGCACTTCAAGAGCAAGCAGGCGTTGCTCGACCAGATGGCCGAAACCATGCTGGACGACAACCTCGCCCCGCTGGACGATCTCGCGGCGATGGACGACTGGGCCGGGTGGCTGACCCGGCGCGCCCGCACCATCCGCCGCACGCTGCTGTCCTACCGGGACGGCGCCCGCCTGCACGCTGGTTCCCGCCCGACCGAGCGGTCGGCGATGACGCCGCTGATCAAACCGTTACGGGAAGCGGGCTTCACCGAAGTGGACGCGACGCACGCGATCCTCGCCATCAGCCGGTACACCCTCGGCTGCGCGATCGACGAACAGCAGCACGTCGAGGGAGACTCGGCTGTCGACCATGCCGAGGATCCGGCCGCCTCCTTCGAGTACGGTCTCGCCCGCTTGATCGCCGGACTCCGGGCCGACGTCGATGTCGCAAAACCGCCAGACCAGGATGTCGCATGACTGCTGGAATGGCGGCATGACGACCGACAACGCCCGGCTGTTCCGTTCCCTGCACGTCCCGTCGAGCCCGCTGGTGCTGGCCAACGCGTGGGACGTCGCGAGCGCCCGGCTCATCGAGGACGCGGGCGCCGCCGCGATCGCCACCACCAGCGCCGGGGTGGCGTGGAGCCTCGGCGCGCCCGACGGCGACCTGCTCGGCCGCGACCTCGCGGTGGACCTGATCGCCCGGATCGCCCGCCTCGCAACGGTTCCGGTGACCGCGGACATCGAAGGCGGCTACGGGGACACTCCCGGCGACGTCGGCGAGACCGTCGCGGCCGTGGTCGCCGCGGGTGCGGCAGGGATCAACATCGAGGACGGCCCGCGTCCGCCCGAAGAGGTGGTCCCGCGGATCGAGGCGGCCCGCGCGGCGGACGGCGACGTGTTCCTCAACGCCCGGATCGACACCTTCCTCAGGGGGCTCGGCGGGGTGCCGGAAACGCTGGAGCGCGCGGCCGCGTACCTGGCGGCGGGCGCGGACGGGATCTTCGTTCCGGGCGCCACCGACCCCTCCGTGATCGCCGCGCTCGTCAAGGGCATCGACGCGCCGGTGAACGTGATGGCCCACCCCGGCGCGCCGAGCGTCAAGGAACTGGCCGCGCTCGGGGTCGCGCGGGTGAGCGTCGGCTCCGGGATCAGCCAGGCCGCGTACGCCGTCGCGCGGGAAAGCGCCCGGGAACTCTTCTCGACCGGCACCTACTCGCACCTCGAAGAGTCCGTGGACTACGGCGTCCTCAACGGCCTCCTGGCCCCCCGCAAGTAGTCCTCTAGTTGCGTCAGGACCAGAGGTAGCGGCGCTCGGGGCGTCCCGTCCCGCCGTACTTGAGGGTCACCTCGGCCTTCCCCGTCGCCACGAAATGCTCGAGGTACCGGCGCGCGCTCACCCGCGCGACGCCGGTCGCCTCGGCGCATTCGCTCGCGGAGATCCCGCCGGACGCGCCGCGCAGCGCGGTCTCCACCAGCCGCGCGGTCTCCGCGGTGAGCCCCTTGGGCAGCACCGGTTTCGCGCTCGGCCGTGCGCCGAAGACCTGGTCGACGTCGGCCTGCCCGGCCTCGGCGAGCCGGTCCAGTCGCTGGTGCAGCGTGGCGAAGTGGGTCAACTGATCCCGCAGGGACGCGTACTCGAACGGCTTGATCAGGTAGTGCAGAACGCCGCCCCGCATCGCCTGCCGCACGGTTTCCACGTCGGTCGCCGCGGTGATCACGATGACGTCGACGTCCTCGGTGGCCCGCAGCTCCCGCAGCACCGAAAGCCCGTCCAGATCGGGAAGATAGACGTCGAGCAGGACCAGATCCGGCTTCAGTTCCCGCGCCAGCCGGATCGCGTCGGCGCCGGTGTGCGCCACCCCGACCACGGCGAACCCGTCCGTGCGCGCGACGTATCCACTGTGGACCTTCGCGACCATGAAATCGTCGTCGACGACGAGGACCCGGATCATCGCGGCAACCTCGCGGTGAACACGGCACCGTCGTCGTTGTGCACCTCGACGGAACCGCCCCGCCGGACACACGCCTGCCGGATCAGCGCGAGCCCGAGACCACGCTGGCCGTGTGCGGCGGCCTTCGTGGTGAAGCCGTGCTCGAACACTTCTTCCGCGATCTCCGGGGCGACTCCCGGACCGGAATCACGGACCTCCACCCGCACCTCGTCCTCCTCTTGCCAGACCCCGACCTCGATCCAGCCCCGTTCGCCGCCCCGCATGGCCGAACTCAGCGCGTCCAACGCGTTGTCGACGAGATTTCCCAGCACCGTCACCAAATCCGTGGAAAGCGCGTCCTCGACGCGGTCCAGTTCGCTGTCCGGCGCCATTCTCAGCCCGACACCGCGTTCCGCGGCCAGCGACGCCTTCGCGATCAGCAGTGCCGCCACCGCCGGATCGCCGACGCGCGAACCGACCTCCGCGCGCCACTCCCCTTGCGCCGAGCTGATCCGGCTGACGTAACCGCGTACCTCCTCGTATTCCTCGAGTTCCAGCAGCCCGGAGATGGTGTGCAGCCGGTTGCTGAACTCGTGCGCCTGCGCCCGCAGCGTGTCGGTGGCGTGTTTGCTGGCGTCGAGTTCGTCCCGCAGGGTCATCAGATCGGTGCGGTCCCGAAGGGTGACCACGGCCCCTCGTTCGTCGATCGGCATCCGGTTCAGCGTCAGTACCTTCCCTTGCCGCAGCACGATCTGGTCGGCGCCGGTCGCGCGGCCGGTGAGCAGATCGCGGATCCGATCGTTGAGCTCGAGGTCCTCGACCGACCGGCCGACGGCGTCCTCCGGCAGCGCCAGCAGCGCGCGGGCCTGATCGTTCACCAGGGTGATCCGGTGCTGCGGATCCAGCCCGACGACGCCCTCCTTAATCCCGTGCAGGAGCGCCTCCCGGTTCTCCACCAGCGCGGTGATCTCGTGCGGCTCCAGGCCGAGCGTCTGGTTCTTCACCCGCCGCGCCAGCAGCAGTGAACCGCTCACGCCGATCACCAGCGCGACCCCCAGCACCCGCAGGGCGTTGTCCGGCGAGTCGAGCACGCCCGCGAAGAACCCGGGCGACTTCGAGCCCGCCGCGACCATGCGGACCACCGTGCCGCCCTTTCCGTCGAGCACCGGGACGTGCGCCACGATCGAGCCGTCCAGTTCGCCGACCCACGACCGTCCGGAAAGGACGGTGCTCTCGCCGATGTCGAGCGTCGTCCTCAACTGGCCCGGATCCGGTGACGCCAGCACATAGCGGTCCGCGCCGGCAATCACGACGGAGTCCACGCCCGAGAAGCTCCGCGCGGTTTCGGCGGGGGCGTTGAGTTCGAACGGGCCGTTCTCGAGGTCGCCCACGACCCCCTGCGCGGCGACACTCTCCGCGACCGAAAGCACCCGGCGCCCCTCCGTCGTGCGGAAGTTGTTCCCCGCCTGGGTGACGGCCAGCACGCCCACCGCGCACAGTAGGCAGGTGACGACCACCAGTTGCCACACGAGGAGCTGGCGGGCCAAGGAACCCCGAGCACCCATCGCCACCTCCGCGTGACCAAAACGACCACAACAACCATTGGGCCCGCAAGCGGGACATCTCTGTTTACACGAGTGCAACATGTCCAACCACGCGGCAGAGAGGCGGGGATCACAGTGAAGCCCAGTAACTGGTTGGCCATCGCAGCGGCGCTCGTCGCCGTTTTGCTGGTGCCACCGTTGCTCACCCCGGGCGGCGAGGCCGACGAGGGCTCGCAGATCCGGTCGTTGCGGGTACTCGTGCCCAACGCACCCGGCGGTGGTTACGACATCACGGCCCGCACGGCGACCAAGGCGATGGAAGACGCCGACCTGCTCGGCAACGCGGAGGTCTTCAACCTCCCCGGCGCCGGCGGCACGGTCGGCCTCGGCCGGACGGTGGCCGAACGCGGCAACGGCAAGCTCGTCATGTCCATGGGGCTCGGCGTCGTCGGCAGCGTGTTCACGAACAAGTCGCCGTCGTCGCTGCTCGACACCACACCGGTGGCGAAACTGATCGAAGAGTCGGACATCGTCGTGGTCGGCAAGGATTCGCCGTACCAGAACATCGGTCAGCTGATCGAGGCGTGGAAGAAGGATCCCGGCGCGGTCCAGGTCGGCGGCGGTTCGTCACCCGGCGGGCCGGACCACCTGGCGCCGATGCTGATGGCGAAGGCCGTCGGGCTCGCGCCCAAGGCGGTCAACTACGTCCAGTTCGACGGCGGCGGGGAGCTGCTCGCGTCGGTCCTCGGCGGCAAGGTCGCGTTCGGTGTCTCGGGCATCGGCGAGTACCGCGACCAGATCGCGGCGGGCACGCTCCGGGTGCTGGCGGTGACCAGCGAGAAGCGGATCCCCGGCGTCGACGCGCCGACGCTCTCGGAGTCCGGCGTGGACGTGAAGTTCACCAACTGGCGCGGCATCGTCGCTCCGCCGGGCATCACGGACGCGGACCGCGCGAAGCTGGTGAGCCTGTTCGACCGGCTGCAGAAGACGCCACAGTGGCAGGAAGCCTTGCAGCGCAACGGATGGACCGGAGCGTTCGCGCCCGGGGAGCAGTTCGGTTCGTTTCTCGAAGAGGAGAACACTCGAGTGGCAACGGTGCTGAAAGAGCTGGGTCTGGCATGACGACCACGTGGCTGAAGGAGCGCTCCGAACTCGGGGTGAGCGTGGTACTCCTGGTGCTCGGCGTGCTGGTGCTCACCGACGCGCTGAGCATTCCCACCGATTTCGCCCAGCGCGGGCCGGTGGGGCCGAAGGCGGTGCCGATCCTGGTCGGTTCGCTGCTGCTGATCGTCGCCGTGCTGCTGGCGCGCGACGTGCTGCGCGGCGGCAAGGGCGAAGCCGAAGGCGGCGAGGACATCGACCTCACCGAACCCGCCGACCTGCGCACGGTTCTGTTGCTGTGCGCCGCTTTCCTCGCCAACGCGGCGCTGATCGGCCTGGTCGGTTTCCCGATCTCGGGCGCGATCCTGTTCTGGGGCGCGGCGTACGCGCTCGGCAGCCGGAACCTGGTGCGTGACCCGCTGATCGCGGCGGGCATGTCCGTCGCGACCTTCCTGGTCTTCAACAACCTGCTCGGTGTCCCGCTCCCCGGTGGCCCGTTGATGGAGGTGTTCTGATGTTCCAGCAACTCATCGACGGCTTCGGTACCGCGCTGACCCCGACCCATATCGCGATGGCGGCGATCGGGGTCCTGCTGGGCACCGCGATCGGCGTGCTGCCGGGCATCGGCCCGGCCATGGCGGTGGCGCTCCTGCTCCCGGTGACCTACGGGCTGGAGCCCACGGGCGCGTTCATCATGTTCGCCGGCATCTACTACGGAGGGATGTTCGGCGGTTCGACGACGTCGATCCTGCTGAACACCCCGGGGGAGAGCGCGGCGGTCGTGGCGGCGATCGACGGCAATCCCATGGCCCGCAAGGGCCGCGGTGCGCAAGCGCTGGCGGCGGCCGCGATCGGGCACTTCGTCGGCGGCATCCTCGGCACTATCGCGCTGGTCGTGCTGGCCCCGGTGATCGCGAAGCACGCCGTCGACATCGGCGCGCCGGACCTGTTCGCGATCATGGTGCTGGCGTTCATCGCGGTCACCTCGGTACTCGGCAGCTCCCGGATCCGCGGCGTGGCGTCGCTGCTGATCGGCCTCACCATCGGCCTGGTCGGCCTGGACGAGATGACCGGCCAGCAGCGGCTGACCTTCGGCTCGCTGCACCTGGCCGACGGCATCGACGTGGTGATCGTGGCGGTCGCACTGTTCGCGGTCGGCGAGTCGCTGTGGGTCGCCGCGCACCTGCGGCGCAACGCGTTCAAGCCCATCCCGGTCGGCAGGCCGTGGCTGTCGCGCGCCGACCTGAAGCGGACGTGGAAGCCGTGGCTGCGCGGGCCGCTCATCGGGTTCCCGTTCGGCGCGGTGCCCGCCGGTGGCGCCGAGATCCCGACGTTCCTCTCGTACGTCACGGAAAAGCGGCTCTCGAAGCACAAGGACGAGTTCGGCAAGGGCGCCATCGAGGGCGTCGCGGGTCCGGAAGCGACGGCTTCGGCGTCGGCCGCCGGAACGCTGGTCTCGATGCTGACGCTCGGCCTGCCGACCACCGCGGTCGCGGCCGTGATGCTGGCGGCGTTCCAGCAGTACGGCATCCAGCCGGGACCGCTGCTGTTCGAGCGGGAGTCGTCGCTGGTGTGGGGCCTGATCGCCTCGCTGTTCGTCGGGCTGACGCTGCTGCTGGTGCTGAACCTGCCGCTGGCGCCGCTGTGGGCGAAGCTGCTGCGGATCCCGCGGCCGTACCTCTACGCGGGCATCCTGTTCTTCGCCAGTGTCGGCGCGTACGCGGTCAACGCGGACATCTTCGACCTGCTGGTGATGTTCGTGATCGGCCTGATCGGCTTCGCGATGCGCCGCTACGGCCTGCCGGTGCTGCCGGCGATCATCGGCGTCATCCTCGGCCCGGCCGCCGAGCAGCAGATGCGGCGCGCGCTGCAGCTGAGCGACGGCAGCCTGACCGGGTTGTTCAACACGCCGTTCGCGATCGTGGTCTACGTGATCATCCTGCTGATCCTGTTCTTCCCGTTGATCAAGCGCTTCCTGCCTGCCCGTCCCACCGCCGACGAGGCGGAGCCCAAGGACAAGGTGGACGCCTGACCGACGGGAACGGGCCCGGCCTCGACTGCCCCGAGGCCGGGCCTTTCTCCCTCCCGGGGAGGAGGAACCCTGTCCGCGCGAGTGATCTTTCCGGTGCCTCCCGGCAGCAGGATCAGCCTCATGAAGCTCCTCCACCTGCCCCCGCCCGCCGGTGACACCGAACGCCCCGTCCCCCGCTGGGCGATGTGCCTGGCCTACCTGCTCCCGCTGCTCCTGCTGCCCTCGTGCCTGTGGCGGCTGCCCTTCGCCGTGCACTTCGAAATGGGGCAGATCCACGACGGCGGGATGCCGGACCACTGGCTCAGCATCCCGTACGTCCTCGCACTCAGCGTCCTCACCGAAGTGACCGCGATCCTCGCGATCGGGCTGGTCCGCGGCTGGGGCGAAGTGGCGCCCCGATGGATCCCGTTCGTCGGCGGCAAGCCCGTCCGGCCGCTCGCGGCCGTCGTTCCCGCCGTCCTCGGCGGCCTGATCCTCACCGCGTTGTTCACCACGATCCCACTCGGCGACAGCCGACGGCTCACCGTGTTCGGCGTGGCCGAAGGCGTCGGATACGTCAGCGAAGGCTGGGAAACACTGGCGCTGGTGTGCATCACCCCGCTCGCGCTCTGGGGGCCGATCACCATCGCTCTGGGCATCGCCTACTACCGCCGCCGAAGGTAACGAAAAGGTAACGGATAGATCGCGTTTTGAACCGGCTGTCCACTGGGGCCGTTTCAGCCAACGCGGAGTCAGTGACGCCGGTGCTGCCGGCGCCGCATCCCCCGGGCTTCGCGCAACGACACCGAACGAGGTGAACAAGTTCATGCCCCGTAACCAAAGATCCGCCGGCCGCCACCGCATGGCACGCCGTACGAAGGTCGCCACCGGCGCCATCGCGCTCTCCCTCGCAGTCGGCGGGATCGTCGTGATCAACACGACCGGAACCCCCGACGCGGCCAGGGCCGACGGCGCGGACAAATCGTTCTTCATCGACATCGCGAAGGTCCCCCGCGGCAACAACGTCAACCTCGACCTCGCGAAACGAGGCGCCCGGGGGACGTTCACCGTCGACTGTGGCCGCAACGAGAACGGCCACTTCAACGGCGACAACTTCATCGCGCAGCCCGGTGTCCGCAACGGAGCCGAGCATCTCCACGACTACGTCGGGAATCTTTCGACCAACGCGGACTCGAACAACAAGAGCCTGCTGCGCGCGGGCACCACCTGCAAGAACGGCGACAAGTCCGCCTACTTCTGGCCGGTCATCCGGATCAACACCGAGGAAGAGGAAGAAAACGAGCAGGCGGCCGACGAGAAGCTCGCCGCCGACCGCGCGAACGCGGCCAAGGACGAGGCCGCGCCCCAGGTCGACTGTCCCGACGTCGCGAGTGAACTCGACGAGGTCCCCGACCAGGCCATGCCCGCGGTCGACGAGAACCTCGACAAGCTCGACAAGGAGTCCGACAACGCGGACGGCCAGCTGGCGCAAGGGAAACAGGCCGCCCAGGTGCTCGAAGAGCTGAAGAACAAGCGGAAGCCGTCGATCAAGCAGATCAGCGACACCATGAAGCAGGCGGGCAAACCGGTCGCGAAGAACGAAGACCAGCTCGCCGGCTGCGCGGTGAAACAGAACGGCGAAGGCGGCCTCGACAACGGTGGCCAGAACAGCGACGTCAGCAAAGCCGGCGACACCGAGAAGAAGAAGTCCGACGGGAACGCCGCCGACCTGCCCGGCGTCAACGACAACAACGAGATCGGCGACAACGAGGGCGAGATCCAGCGTCCCGAGAAGGTCGACCTGACCTTCACCAGCGGTGGCGCCCGCCGCGTCGTGGCGATGCCGAAGTTCCTGCGCGTGCTCTACGGCGACGCCAAGCAGAGCACCAACGGCCCGGCCAACGCCCGGCCCAGCTGGACCTGCACCGGCTTCGAGGACCGGCTCACCGAGCTGTACCCGATCTGCCCGCGGGGCAGCAAGGTCGCGCGCGTCCACGCGTTCCCGAACTGCTGGGACGGGAAGAACACCGACAGCGCCAACCACCGCACGCACATCGTGTTCTCCGACCGCAACGGGAAATGCCAGCGCGGCTTCAAGAACGTGCCGCAGCTGCGGATCACGCTGGTGTACAACATCCCGCCGAATATCCAGGCCGCCGGGCAGTACGCGGTCGACGCGTTCGCGCAGGAGAAACACAACCCGCGCTCCGACCACGACGACTTCGCGAACGTCATGTCGCAGCGGTTGATGAACCAGCTGGTGAAATGCGTCAACAGCGGAAAGCGCTGCAGGCAATAACGACAAACTCGTGAGTGGTAAGGACGGTTCTAACCGTCCTTACCACTCACGAGGCTCGTAGCGAGGGCGCGGCGGGGATGACCCGCGCCCCCACCCCCCGCGCCGGGGGTCCGGTTTCTGGCCCGGCGTAGGGGTACCGGGCCAGAAACCGGCGAGCGATACGGCCTTCCCTCCCTGGAAGCCGGACCGCCCGGTCTCGGGGTCAGGCCGTCGTGGACAACCGGCTCACCCGGTCGAACACGAGCGGCACCGCGACGGCGGGGTTCAGCTCGGCGAGGACCGCGTCCGCGTCCAAGCCCGGCAAGTGGATCCACGCGCTGTCCGCGAAATCCGGGGTCGTGACGCTGATCCTGGCGCAACGGGCGGGCGGGACCAGCGCGACCCCGAACGGTTCGACCACGTTGCGGAACACCGATTGCGAGACGATCATCCCGGCGCCGAACTTGTCGCCCGTCGGGTCCAACCGGCACCAGTAACCGACGGCGTCGTTGAAGGTCGAGGCACACAGCAACCGGGTCAGCGTGATGTACGTGCGGTGGTAGCGGTGGTTGTCCGCCATCGGTCCCATATGGACGGCCACCCGGGCCCGCATCGGGACACGGGCGTAGCGGTTACGGGTCCGAAGCAGATGGTCCAGGTGGAACACGACCTCGCAGAGCTGCCCGACGGCCCGGTCCGGATACGCGACCATCAGCCCGTCCCCGGTCTCCCGGAAGTGACGCGCTTCCCCCGGCGCGAGCCCGACCGCGGTGAACGAGCGGGAGACCAGCGTCTCCATCTCGGTCTTCATCGGGTCCAGCAGGTCATCACTGGCCTTGGACGAACCGACGATGTCGACGGACAGTACGGCGTGGGTGTGCGCGTTGTAGTGGCCTGAGGTCAGCACCTGCATCTCTGCGACCCCTCCCCTGATCGGTGAAAACTGGCGGCAGAAAGCAGTGTTCCCACTCGTCACCGGAAGTTCTGTTCGGAACCGAACAGAACCTGACCCCGCCCTGGTCAACGCCAGTGAGCTAAGTCACACCTTTTTCCGTGATCACCCGCAACGCTTCGCGGTCGACGACGGTGATCGCACGGCGCGAACTGGCCACAACTCCCGCCTTCCGGAGCTTGTCCAGTGCCTGCGCGACCATGGTCCGTCCCATCGGGATGAACTGCGCGAGTTCGTCCTGACTCAGCGGGATCCCGATCCGCCAGCCGGCGGGCGTCCTGATCCCGCAGACGTCGACGAGGTAGTCCAGTCGCGTCGCGACCCTGGCCACCGCTTGCGGTTTCCAGGACTGCGTCCGCTGCCGCTGGGCGAGCACGAACCGGCGGGCGACACTGACGAGCACCTCCCGCATCGCCGACGGATGGTCCAGCAGGAAACGGTTGAACTCGCTCGCCGCGATCCGGCGGACGTGGACCTCTTCGATGGCGACGACGTCGGCCATCCGGATCCCGCCCGCGATCACCGCGATCTCGCCGTGCAGATCGCCGGGCACCCCGACGTCGAGGATGACCGTCGCCCCCATCCGGTCGGCGCTGGTCACCTTCACGTAGCCGTGCCGCAGCAGCATGACGAAGTCGCCGGGCTCACCGGCCCGCATCAGCGCCTGTCTGCTCTCGTAGGTCTGCGGGGTGCCCATCTCCAGCAACCGCGCACGGACGGGTTCGTCCAGCCGCTCCAGGAACGGACGTTCTCTCTCTTCGGCGGCCTCTGGGCCCAAACCCACGAAACACCCTCCCAGGCAGTCGTGAACACCTATCGCGGAGAGTAACCGAATCGGCCACCCGATCCGGCGGCGGAACCATCGTGGGTGGTGAAAATGCCCAGCCGGACCAACTCCGACGTGATCCACTCGGCCAGCCGGTGCAACGGTCCGTCTTCGGCCTCGACGAAATAGCTGTCCACGATCTGGTGTCGCCTGTCGGCGTGCTTCGCCGCGTATAGCAGCGCTGACCGTACCTCCGACACCTTCAACGGAGCGACCTTGATTCCTGGAGCGGGCCGCACGGTGCTCTTGGCGGCCATCACCGCCAGCACGGCTTCCTCCAGGCTGAACCGGTGCTCCACCGGTACGACCACATGTTCCACGCCCTCGACAACCCGGCGCCCGATCAACGGCATGCTGTCAGATCAGCATGACGCACGGCCGTAGTCTGTTCGGCACCGAACACTCAGCGTGGTTCGACCACTGCGATGGCGTCTTCGAGCCCTTCCCGGTACAGCCTCATCCGCTCGACGAGCATCACCGGATCCGGGTTCTCGTCCCGCGCGTGTCGCTCCAGCTTCTCGGTGGTCTGCTTCACCGTGACGCGCAGTTCGACGACCGCGGACGAGTTCTCGCCCTTCAGCTTTTCGAGTCTCGCCACCGCTCGCCGGAAGACCGTCGAAAGCTCCGTTTCGCCTGGCTGCACGATTTCGATGGCCGTCAGCGCCCGTCCGAGCAGGCTGTAGTGGTCGTAGACGGCGGCGGGCTCCGGCGCGCGGACCTCGCGCACCTTCTTCGATCGCTTGCCGTTCAACACGAAGAACGCGACCTCGGCGGGGAACAGCACGGCGAAGGCGGCCACGCCGCCGAAGAGCCATGCCTGCGGATGCGGCACGGTCACCGCGTGACCGAGCAGGCAGGCGATCAGCGTCAGTACCCCGGCGACGACGTGGAACGGCCGGTTGTCGTGATCGGCCATGTCAGAAGTTACTGAAGACGTTGACGAACATCTTGTCGATGCCCTGCGGGTCCACGGCCTTGTAGCTGCGCGCCTTGGACTTCAGCGCGATTTCGTCCAGCACGCGGCTGTCCGCCTGCGCGCCGTAGGCCATGGTGAAGATCCGGACGGAGTTGTCCAGCCGTTCCGCGTCGACGGCCTGGAGCATCTGTTCCTTGGTCGTCCCGGGCGCGGTGTTCTCCCCGTCGGTCAGGAAGACGACGGCGTTGATGAGGTTCGGGTCGAACTCCCGCCGCATCTTGTCGTTGGCGTCCACCACGGACTTGTACAGTGCCGTTTCCCCTTTCGGGGTCAGGTTGTCGACCAGGTTCAGCATCGGCCCCCGGACGTCTTTCACCTTGCCGATCGGCATCTTTTCCTCGGGCCCGTTCGTCGAGAACGTCCACAGCCCGACTTCGTCCTCGGGATGCAGATATTCGAGCTGTTTCTTGATCGCGGGTTTCAACAGGTCGATCCGGGGCTCGGAGTACGGCTTGTCCTTGCGGTTCTTGTCGAACGGTTCGTTCATCGACCCGGACAGGTCCAGCACCAGGAGGATCCGGCCGCGCCGCTGCGTGTACTCCCAGCCGTCGAGCATCTTCTGGATCTGTTCACCGGTGGGGATCCCGATCGTCCGGGGTTCGGCGATCCCGCTGGTGTGCACGCCCTTGGCCAGCTTGTCGTTTCCGCGGCCCTCGGGATCGCGGAAGCCCAGATCGCGGAAACGGTCCTGTTGCGCCTGTTCCCGCAGGAAGGCGTAGAAGTCCTTGGCCGCCTCGCGCTGTTCCGGCGACGCCTTCGCCGTGGTCAGGAAGGGATGATCGATCAGCATCGTGCCCTCGTCCGGATGCACGGCGACGAGCGGCCGGTTCAGCGGGGCCGGCTTGTCCTGCAACTGCTTCGGGTCACCGGTCGGGGCGCCGTGGTTGTAGAGGTAGACCATCTGTTCCTGCATCGCCATCGCGCTGATGTAGGGCGTGGGCTTCTTCCGGTCCTCTTCGTACAGCGTCTTCAGGAAGGCCACCGAATCGTCGCTGTAGTAGGCGACCGACGCCTCGATACCGCGGACGAACTGCACGGCGTCCGCCGAATCGATCTTGCCGTAGTCGCCGCCCGTCGCCGCGAAGTAGGTCGAGATGGTCGCGGCGAGCCCCGAGGTCGAGCGGCGCGGATTGTCCTTGCCCAGCGTGAAGTTCCCCCACTGCGCGTTCTTCGACCGGGTGGAGGCCCAGCCGCCGTTCCGGTTCACCTCGAGCACGTCCCGCCAGCCGATGCCCTTCTCGGGCCAGCCCAGTTCCTTCGCCATCGGCTCCGGCATCGCGATCACCATCGGGCTCGTCGCGAGCGAGGTCTTCGGGCCGCCCTGGAGCAGGTCCCCCTTGCCTCGCTGACGCAGCAGATCGAGCCAGAGCGACGAACTCGGCATCCAGACCTGGGGTTCGGGCTGCCGTTCGTCGAGGTCGTTCCAGCCGTCGGCGATGAGGTCGAGCGTGGCACCCGAGGTCTTCTTGAACGCCTCGATCTTCGCGCACCGGCCGCCGTCGAACGTCCGGTCGGTGTTGTTGTACCGCTCGGCCAGTTCCCCGATCAGGTCGCCCTTCTCCGTGGAAGAACTCGTGATCAGCCGCACGCAGTCGGTCCTGGCAGCGTTCGAGGGCGCGGTGACCGTGGCCGAGAGGAGAACGATCACGACCGCCCCGACGAGCGCGCCGAAGACGAGCGAAAGCCAGCCTGATCTCCGCATGTGCCGCCCCCTAGCCGTTGTAGCGGGCAAGTGTAGCTACAACGCGGTTCCCGGTTCTGTCTCCTCGGTCACCAGATCGTAGGTTTCGAAACTGAAGCGGGCGAGGGTGCCCACCCAATTCCGATAGACCTGTAGATCATCGAAGGATTCGACGTCTAGCCGCCATTCAGGTGGAAAGGCATCGGACAGCGCTGCACCGTCGGAAAGCGCGCCTCCGGACAGCGCGACGAAGGTCGAGCGCGCGGCGTCCGGATCGGCGACCAGCAGGGTCAGCAGGACGAGGACCGCCCGGTAGGGGCCGCCGACGAACCGCGTCAGTTCCGCGTCGGGAATGCCGATGCGCACGAGCCGGTAGAGGTTGACCAGTTTCCGGATCTCGCGCGGTGTGTTGAGCCTTTTCCGCAGCACGTGGACGAAATCGCGTTCGACCTCGGTGAGCCGCAGCCGGTCCGGCCGCATGTTGTAGAACGTCGGCGGGGCCGTGTCCTTGACGATGACCTCCGCCTGTTCGCCGCTTTCACCGCTTTCGCGGGTGTCCCCGTCCTCCGGCCATTCTTCGTGCCCGCGCGACGTCGGCGCCCGTCCTTCGATCGGCATCAGGGCGTCGATCAGCTCGTCCGCCGCGGCTCCCATGGGGCGCAACGCGAAGACGATCTGGAAGATCTTGTCGAGATACTCGGCCCGCCGCGCTTCCCCTGCGCCGAACAGTTCTTCGTGATGCTGGTCGAGGCAGCGCCGCAACCACCGCGGATCGACGGCCACCACCACGACGAACGCGGGCAGGGCCAGCAGCAGGTGCACCGCGGCCAGTACCTCGATCACCTTCGACGGCGGGCAGCGGTCGAGGTCGTCGATGTAGAGCACGATCCGTTCCAGCGGCGGCTCGCCCTTGCCGCCCGCCAGCAGCCACTCCGTCCGCGCGTCGGCCAAGTCGGCGCTCAGGTCCGCGAGATCTTCCCGGACCCGGGCGAAGACCCCTTGGTAGTCACCGTATCTGCCGGTCTTCGCCTCTTCGATCAGCTCGCCGAGCCGGGTTGCCGCGTCCAACCGGCGAAGCCGCTCCTCGGTCTCCCGGAGCTCGGTCTCGAACCGTTCCGCCCGTTTGTCGACGTCGTACCGCAGTTTGTCCAATGTGGACTTCACCGGCGCGAGGGCCGACTTGGCGGTGGTGAGCGCCGGCGTCAGCACCGCACCGAGCGCGACGATGGCTCCCGCCGCGGCGAGGATCGCGTTGTGCCACAAGGCCCAGCCGGTGATCGCCGCGGCGAGGCCCAGCGCCCCCAAGACCGCGTAGCCCGCGACGGCGAGCCGCCGCCGTCGTCGCTCGGCGCGGTCAACTCCGGAAACCAGGAGCCGCCAGCGCCAGGTGAGCGGTGAATCCGCTTTGATCGCGCGGAGGCTCGCGAGCCTGGTCCGCAGTTCCTCTCGTTCGGCGCGGACCTCGTCTGCGTCCGCGTGCGTCTCGGGCGCGCCGAGGTTCCGGAACAGGTGGTCTACCAGGCCGACCCACAGGTGGTCGTCGTGGTACTGCCAGGCGTTGAACCGGATCTGCCGGATCTCCCCGGCGAAAACGCTGTTCGCCGCGTTGCCGCGGGAGCGACGGGCCAGTTCGGCCACCCGGTCCGCCACCTGCCGCACGAAACTCGACTTTCCGGATCCCCACGGGCCCAGCAGCGCGACGCACAGCGGCGGGCTGGTCTCGCGGTCGGCGATGACCGCGGCGAGGGTGCGCACGTCGTCCTGGAAGCCGATCAGGTCGACCGGGCTCTCGACGTCGGGGGTGATCCGCGGGCGCGCCCGTCCCGGTTTGGGCTCGACGAAGCCGGTGCCGTCGATCTGGTTGCCGAAGCGGTCCCACACGCGGATCGTCCGGTCGTCCCCGACCGTGACGATCTTCTCGTTGCCCGCGGTGCAGGCGATCGCGCGGACGTTCCCCTCGTGTCCCTTGAGGAGGGTGTAGTCGGCGGGGTTGTCGATCTCGCGGACGCAGACCTCGCCGCCGGAACCGCCGGAGAGCACCAGTTCGCCGTCCGGGCTGAAGGCCAGCACCCGCACCACGCCGGCGTTCCCGGGGAAGACGAGGGCGGGATCGCCCTTGCGCCCCCACAACCGGACCGTCTCCCCCTCGGCGGACAGCACCCGCGCGCCGTCGGGTGAGACCGCGACGACGTGGACCGCGCCCGCGCCGCCGAACCGGTAGTGGGAAACGACTTCCCCGTCCCACAGCCGCACGCCACCGGTGTCGTCCCCGGCGACCACGACCCGGCCGTCCGGGGTCACCGCGACCGATTCGATCTCCGGGCCGCCGGTGCGGAGGCCGCGGACCGTCACGCCGTCCAGCCGCCGGACCTCGACGGTGCTTCCCGCGCCGGACACGGCGAAATCCTTCGCCATCGCGACCGTGAGTGTCCGCTTGGTGGTCTGGACCTCTGGGGGTTGCGCCTCGCGGCCGGTGAGCCGCCAGCGCCGCACCGTCGCCCCATCGCAACCGACCACGTACCGACCCGAGATACCCACCGCGAGCACCGGCCGATCGTGCCCGCTCAAGGCGAACCGCTGCGCGCCGGTCTCCAGGTCCCACACCCGCACCGTCTTGTCCGTACCGCCGGTGACCAGGCGGTTTCCGTGCACGGCGACAGCGAGGATGGGTTCTTCGTGTCCGGTGAATCGCGCCGTCGTCATAGCCGCACAGTCTTCCGGTCGAGTCAAGATCATGGTTAACGACAGGCGACTATCGGCGGGTACCCCGACGACCTCGACAGGTCCTAACATCACGCGGAGGCAACGGAGGACTACTCAGAGATCCCTCCCGCCAGAACAAAAGTGTCGACACTGCTCCGAAATTCCAGCACGCCTTAAACGCGAGGAGTTCAACGTGCTTCGACGTACCTTCGCCGCGGTGCTCACCGGCGCCGCGCTCTCCATCTCGGTGCTCTCGGCACCCTCCGCCGGTGCCGCCGAGATCATGGCGACCACCCTGACCTACGACGACAGCCAGGCCGCGGAGTTCAAGGACGCGGTGGCCGCGGGCGTCAACGTCTGGAACACCAACGTCACCAACGTCCGCCTCGTGAAGGCGACGCCGGGGCAGCGGGTCAACATCCGGATCGTCGCCGACAACGGCTGGCCGCGCGCCACCCTCGGGCCGGTCCGCCCGAACGGCCAGGTCACCGTCTGGTACGGCAGGCAGGCCGTCCAGCAGGGCTACAACAAGACCCGGATCGCCTCGCACGAGCTGGGCCACAGCCTCGGCCTGCCCGACGTGAAGCCCGGGCCGTGCTCGTCGCTGATGTCCGGCTCGACCGGTGGCGTCAGCTGCGCCAGCGTGAACCCCAACGCCCAGGAGAAGGCCCGGGTTCAGCAGCTCTACGCCGGCACCGCCGTGCAGAGCGCCGACGCGGGCAAGGTCCTCGTGGACGTCGGCTGATCCCGCGCCAGGGGGTGCCCCGCCCGGCACCCCCTGGCCAGGGCGACGTCCTAGTCGTGCACCGTGATCGCCGACGCCGGGCACGACTGCACGGCGTCGCCGATCCCGGCGGGTTCCGGGTCCAGTACCCGGACCCTGCCGTCTTCTTCGTCCTGTGCGAACACCTCCGGCGCGGCCAGCACGCACATTCCGGCGCCCACACAGCGTTCGCGGTCGACCTCGAGTTTCATCGCGGTCACCAGGCCACCGGGAGCGCGTACACCCCGTAGATGTCGGAGTCCGTCCGCAGCGGGATCTCGTCGGCCGGAACCGCCAGGCGCAGCTCCGGGAACCTGGCGAGCAGCCCGGTGAAGGCGACCTTCATCTGGACTCGCGCGAGCTGCTGGCCGAGGCACTGGTGGACGCCGTGCCCAAAGGCCGCGTGCCCGGCCGTCTTCCGTTTGAGGTCGAGCCGGTCGGGTTCCGGGAACTTGAGCGGATCGCGGTTGGCGGCCATCGCCGAAATCGCGACAGCCTCCCCCGCCTTGACGAGCTGCCCGCCGATTTCGACGTCTTCCAGCGCGGTGCGCACACCGGTGTGCGCGATCGTCAAGTACCGCAGGAGTTCCTCGACAGCGCCTTCCATGTTCTCCGGCTTGTCGCGCAGGACGGCGAGCTGGTCCGGATGCCGGAGCAACGCGAAGGTGCCCAGCCCCAGCATGTTGGCCGTGGTGTCCAAACCGGCCCCCAGCAAGAGGAACGCGATACCGGTGAGCTCCTCGTCGGTGAGTTCCGTGGTGACCAGTTCGCCGAGGATGTCGTCGGTCGGCTCGGCCCGCTTGGCCACGACGAGCCGGTAGAGGTACTCCCCCAGCGCGTTCATGGCGGCTTCCTGTTCCGCGAGCGAGGCGTCCGGCAGGTTCAACGGCAGGACGTTGCGGCGGAAGAACTCGTGGTCTTCATAAGGGACCCCGAGCAGTTCGCAGATCATCAGCGCCGGAATGGGCTGCGCGAAGGCCGTCACCAGATCGGCGGGCGACCCTTGCCGCTCCATGGCGTCGAGATGCTCGGCGGTCACCTGCTCCACCCGTTCGGTGAGCAGGCGCATCCGGCGGACGGTGAACTTACCGGTGAGCAGGCCGCGGTACCGCGCGTGCTCCGCGCCGTCCATCTTGATGAACATCCCCGGCGCCGCGGGAGGCGGCACCACCATCGCCGCCGGTCCCGGCAGCGGTGAGTGCAGAAGTTCCTGTCGTGCGCTGAAGCGCGGATCCGCGATGATTTCCCGGATGGTCGCGTGCCCCGTCGCGAGCCAGCCTTCGTGACCGTCGGGGAACGTCAGCCGGGCGAGCGGGTGCTCGTCACGCAGCGCGCCGAGTTCGGCGGGCGGGTCGAATGGACAGCCCCGCGGCCGGTCGAGGGGCAATTCCGCGAGATGGGGAACTGAGGTCGTCATAGCTGTTCCTCCCAGATCTTCAGCCATGACAAAAGGCTACGTTGCGTTCATGGATCGCTCAAAGTTCTGATCTGGCCTTTTCCCGGTAATAGCTGGTAGATTTCCTGAAATCGTTGCAACTATCTTGCCGATGAATGCAACGAAACGTTGCAATGATCTGCGACTGAACGCACCGGAGGTGCCCATGCCGGGCGGCAGGCTGACCCAGGAAGACCGGCGACTGATCGCGTCCTGGCTCAAAGACGGTCTCGGATACGCCGAGATCGCCCGGCGGCTCGGGCGCCCGACGTCGACGATCAGTCGCGAGGTCTCACGCAACAGCGGGCACTCCGGCTACCGCGCCGAAGAAGCGAGCCGGGTGACCGGCGAACGCGCGCGGCGCCGCAAACCGCTGCCACGGGCCGTCCCCGTCGTCCAGAACGACTACGGGCGGGACCCGGCGGCCGTGCGCCTCTTCGAAACCGAGTTCGCCGAGATGATGGTGGCCACCGGGCTCCCCCGGATGACGGCACGGGTGCTCGCGTGCCTGGCCGTCAGCGACGCCGGGGTGCTCAGCGCGGCCGACCTCGCCCAGCGGCTCCAGGTGAGTCCGGCGTCGATCTCGAATGCCGTGGCCTACCTCGAAGGACAGGCGATGCTCAAGCGGGAACGGGACGGGCGGCGGGAGCAGTACGTCATCGACGACGAGATGCCGCAACGAGTGTGGGCCGAGAGCGTGCGCGCGAACCAGGAATGGGTGAAGATATCCCGGCAGGGCGCCGAAGTCCTCGGCACGTCGACGCCGGCGGGCGCCCGCATGGACGACCTGTCGCGGTTTCACGCGCGCATCAACGAAATCATGCTGGACGACCGAGTGGCGGTCTTCGCCGCCGACGCGGTGACCGTACTCGCCGCCCTACTGCACGCGGGAAGACCGCTCGCCCTGGAGTCGCTTTCCGCCGCCTTGGGCTGGCCACCCGAGCAGGTGGCCGCC
Source organism: Amycolatopsis sp. NPDC031561 (assembly GCF_055580625.1). NCBI lineage: Bacteria > Bacillati > Actinomycetota > Actinomycetes > Pseudonocardiales > Pseudonocardiaceae > Amycolatopsis > Amycolatopsis sp. NPDC031561. Next base: position 72,909 of record NZ_JBVILA010000021.1, read on the forward strand.
GCCGTACGGGTCGCCGTCGAGCATCCGCACGTCGCCGGTCCGGTGACGGTGGTGGTCGAGGACGGGACTTATCGCGCGGTGCCGCTTACGGAACGGCTTACTGGGGCGCAGTTGGTGGCTTTGGAGGTTTGAGTGGTGGCCGGTTTTCGGCAACGCGGCGGGGTCAGCTGGCAGACAGGACTTGTCGCCACTATTCGGCAAAGGACCAGTAGCCGTTTCTCGGCAGAACGCCACCGCGACAAGGCTATGGCCGGTTTCCGGCGACGCGCGGAGACAGCTGGCCGACGGGACCGCTACCCCTACTCGACAAAGGGCCGGAGCAGGGCGGCTGGTGTGAGTCGTGAAGTCACCCGACGCCCCGAAAGCAGTCGCCGCAGAGATGCCTCAAACGACCGTGGCCGTTTTTCGGCGATGGGTTCAGAACGGTGGTGGTTCTTCGGTTGTCGGGCGGGGTTGGTGCAGTGGTGGTGGGGTGCTGTCGTGGCTTTGCCCGGTGGGGGTGGTGATGGTGAGGGTGCCGTTGGGTGTGAGGTGGTAGGTCCAGCCGGGTTCGTCTTTCAGCCGGTGATCACGGCGGCAGAGGTCGATGAGGTCGGAGGCGTCGGTATGCCCGCCGAACTCCCACGGCACCGAGTGGTCGAGATCGCAGGCTTGGGCGGGGCGGTGGCAGCCCGGTCTTCGGCATTCACGGTCCCGGACCCGGACGAACTCGCCTTGGCCCGCGGTGGGGCGGTATCGGTCGCGGCCGAGGTCGAGGACCTGCCCGGAGAGTGGGTCGGTGATGATCCGCCGCAGCACCGTGTCCGCCCCGGTCGCGATCTCGCGCGCCAGCGTGGCCGGGAGATGTCCGTGCCCGGCCAGCTCCGCCGGATCATCATTCGCCCCGAGATAGGTGAACAAATCCATGTAGAGAAACACTTCCGCCCGTTCACTTTTGCCGCCCTGACCGCCGAGCAGGAGATCGAGGGCGACATCGGCACGGAGCTGGTCGAGGGTGCGGGTCTCGTCGCCGGTCTTCAACGCCCTCGCTTCCCGGTCGATCCGGGTGTAGGCGGCGGTGACCTTTTCGACGGGGCCGTCCTCGACCTCGATCGACGCCACCCCCGTCTCACCCTGGCGCACCGCCAACCGGCGGCCCTCACGATGCCGCTCGGCACGCCTGCCGGCGCCTTCACGGTCCACCGTGAGTGCCGCGTGGCTCGCCGCTTTCCGGATCTGCTCGGAGTTCTTGTCCGGTAACCGATCCTCCAGCAGGGCGTCGGCTGCGAGGGCGTTCTCGTCGGATAGCCACGCGGTGGCGGCGGCGACTTTCATCGCCCCGAAACCATCCACCTTTCCTTGGTCCATCAACCCCAGCGTCCGGGGCAGGCGGGTGGTCAACGCCTCGGCCGCGGCGACCATCGCACCCGCATGATTGTCCACAAGAGACAACGCGAACGCGACCTCCTGGGTAACACTACGGGCACCGTCGCGATGCCGGTTCAGCTGCGCCAGCGCCCGGAACCGAACCGCCTCCAACCGCGCGATCCCCGCCGACGCCGCCCGCGCGACAGCAACGGAATCGCTGTCATCCAAGGAATCGACAGCAGCGTTCACCGACTCCAACAGCCCCGGGTCGGTGAGTCTTTCGAGAAGTGCCACAGGGGTGGCTTTATGTGTGTCCACGTGATCAACATACGACCGGCCACCGACAGTTTCCGATCATGCGGCCACGGTGAGGCGTCGTCGATTTCCGGCGATGAAGGCTCGGCGAACCGACCGCAACCGCAAGGCGTCGCCGAATTCCGGCAATGCGTTCCCGGCAGCCGAAATCCGACCACCGAGAACGCACAAGCCCCTACATCACGTCCCGCACGACCATCCGTTCCGAAGCCCGCTCGATCGCCGCTTCCACCGCACCGACCCGGTCCGCCAGCAGGCCCACCGCGCCGACCGCCCGGCTCATCGGGTCCTCGTCGTCCCCGCCGAGTGCCTGCGATCGCAGATAAGCCGCCTTGACGTCCGCCCACCGCTGCGCCTCCGAGGCGCTCAGCCGTCCGCGCAATTCCGCCAGTTTGAGCAGGTTGGCCTCGGCGCCCGAGGTCAGCGTCTGCGCCTCGCCGGCGTAGTGGTCGTCGATCAGCGCTTCGAGTTCGGCGTCGTTCATCGCGGGCACGATCCGCCCGGCGAGCTTGTTCATGTTCCGGTACGAACCCTGTAGCTGGAACGGTGGCTCGACCCGGGACGCGTCCGCCTGCGCCGCCGAAGCGATGTACGCCTGGTTGTTCTTCAGGATGATCCGCTGCACCTGGATCAGTTTCCGCAGCACGGCGAGGATCTGCTCCAGTTCGGTCGCCGAGTACGCGTGCTTCAGCTGATCCGCCCGCACCGAGCCGTCGCCGCGGGCCAGCCGCACGAGAACGTCCACATCGGACCGTTCGCGTGAGACCAGCGGTGCCAGCACGGTGTTCGCGGTGAGCGAGTTCTCGATGTAGCTCAGCGCGAACAGCTCTTCCTTGCCCGACAGTACATCGCCGAGGTTCCACACGTCGGCACGGTTGGCGAGCATGTCCGGGATCCGGAAGCGCTTGCCCTGCTCGGTGTACGGGTTGCCCGCCATGCAGACGGCGAACCGCTTGCCGCGCAGGTCATAGGTCCGTGTCCGGCCGTCCCAGACGCCTTCCATCCGCCGCTGCGCGTCGCACAGCGAGATGAACTTCTGCAGCAGTTCCGGCGACGTGTGCTGGATGTCGTCCAGGTACAGCAGCACGTTGTTGCCCTGCTCCAGCGCGAACGAGATCTTTTCGACCTCTTGCCGCGCGGTCGCGTTGGGCGCGTCCGCCGGATCCACCGACGTGACGTCGTGCCCGAGCGCCGGCCCGTTCACCTTGACGAACACCAGCCCGAGGCGGCTCGCGACGTACTCCATGAGTGTCGTCTTGCCGTATCCGGGCGGCGAGATGAGCAGCAGCAGACCGGACTGGTCGGTGCGCCGGGCGTCGCCGGTCGCGCCGAGTTGCTTGGCGAGGTTGTCGCCGATCAACGGCAGGTAGACCTCGTCGAGCAGCCTGTTGCGCACGAAGGCGCTCATCACCTTCGGTTTGTACTCGCCGAGCCGCAGCCTGTCCCGCTCGGCCGCGACGAGTTCGTTGCGCTGCCGCTGGTACGCCCGGAAACCCGGCACCCGGTCACGCCGGAATCGCTGCGTCCTGGCCAGCGTCTCGTCGAGCCGCAGGGTCAGGGACCGGTTGACGATCCGCGGATGCGAGCCGAGCAGGCCGTCCACGGTGGCCGAAAGCTCGGCCGAGGAATCGTACCGGGGCAGTTCGGCCAGTTCGATCGCGACGGCCTCCGCCAGTTCGTCGCCCGGCAGGCCCGCTGAATCCACAAAGGACGTCAGCCAGGCTTCGGCGAGCTGGTGCCGGTCGGCGAGGTCCTCGAGGGCACGGAGATCTTCGGCGAAGCTCCGGCGGTCGAGCCGGAACTTGTCGAGCAGCGTCCGCGCGCCGCCGCTGGTGACGAATCCCGGCGACGCGTCGGCCAGTTCCTCGAACAGGTACTCGCCGGCGAATTCGAGGTCCAGTGCCAGTCCGGACGACGCGGCGAAAGCGGTCATCGCCTCGGCGAACTCCCGCGCCAGCGAGTCGATCGCCGTGGTGTGCCCGAACGCCTCCCGCACCCGCGCGAGCGACGCGGCCCGCGTCGTCCACGCGGACTTCGCCGCCTCTTCGACGCCGAAAGCCCAGAACAGCTGAGCGGCCGCCCTCGCGGCGGGCGGGTAGCGCAGCAGTCCGGCGGCGGACCGCAGGCGCAGCAACGCGGACAGGATCGCGGCGGCGTCGTGATCGTGCACGCCACGCGCGTAGCCCTCGTCGTACCGGTCCCCCGCGGCGCGCCGGACGACCTCCAGCAGCTCGGCGTCCGGCAAGTCGGGCTTTTCGAGCAGGATCGACGTGGCCAGGTACTCCGCGCGGTAGACGTCGGGCGATTCCGAGACCAGCAGTTGATCCCAGTACGGCCGCGTCGCCTCGAACGATTCGTCCCGCACGGGCGAGCGGTAGTCGGTCCCGGTGATCGCGAACTTCATCCCGCCGTCGTGCGGCACCAGGGTGAGGTCGATGTCCTGGGTGTTGACCGCGAAGGTGTTGCGGCCCAGGCGGATCGTCTCCCCGCCCTCGCCGTACAGGTCGAGCCTGTCGCGTAGCGCTCGACCCGCTTCCTGACGGGCGGCCTTGACCCGGCCTTCGAGCTCTTCGGCGCGCACCTGGTCGCCGAGGTCACGCAGTTCGGCGACGACGCTGCGCAGCTTCGCGACCATGGGATCGGACGCGAAGTACGTGTTGATCTCGTCGACCGAACCGAGCGTGCCGACCCGCCTGGTCACACTCGACAGGATCCGGCCCGCCGAATCGACCAGTCGGTCCGCGCGGCGTGCGCGTTCGTCGAGCAGCGCTTGCTTGCGCGAGGAGAACGCCTCGTAGACGTCCGTGCGCTTCTCGCCTAGCGAAGCCAGGAAGTCGTCGAACTCGCCGAAGCGCGATTCGAGGTTTTCCAGCTGCAGCAGCAATCTGCCGAGCTGTTCGTCGCACCGGTCCGGAGTGTCGGCGACCGCGAGCCCGCCGGTGATGGCCTGCGCCAGCAGGGCGAACTCGGCGGCGAACTCCGCCCGGCCCTCGGTCTCCAGCAGCTCCTTGCGCCGCGCCTCGAGCGTGGCCCGAGCCCGGTTGACGCCGCCGATGACCTCACCGACGCGTTCGAGGATCTTCGTCCGCACCACCGCGTCCGCGATCTCCAGCCCGCCGACGACGTCGGTGAGGACTTCGAGCCCGCCCGACTGCTCGTCCAGCTGCGCGGCGACCGGGACCGCCTCGGCGACGGTGGCGATCGCGCCCGCGGCCTCGATCAGCCTGTCGACCTCGGCGTGGTAGCTCGTGAACGCGTCTTCGCCCTGCAGGAACCGGACGGCCCGCTGCGCGGCTTCGCCGAATTCCGTGTCGAGGTCGGCGATCAACTTGTCGACACGGTCGGTGTCGACATAGCGCAGTTCCCGCACGGTGACGAGATGTCCCCGCGCGCGGTGCATCTCGGCGAGCCTGCGCACCCACGCGTCGGCCGCGTTCAGCGCCTCGCCGCGCACCTTGCGCACGAGAGAGGCGGTTTCCGCGGCCGCCTCCTCGACGGCTTCGGCCGCCTGCGCGGTGAGCGAGGTGACCGTCTCGAACTCGTCGAGCACCTGCTCCGCGGTGACCCGGACGTCCGAAAGCGGCGACCGCAGATCACCGAGTTCGGTCTCGCCGAGCCAGTGATAGTGGTCGAAGACCCTCGCGCACGCGGCGATCAGCGCCTCGAACACGGCGGCCGACGGCGCCATCTCGCCGACCATCCGGCCGATCGAAAGACAGTCCGAGATCCCGCGGACCAGATCGGCGTTGCCGACCCGCTCCAGCGGCCCTGTCCCGGCCGGCTGCGACGCCGCGTAAGTATCCGACTGGAACGGCGTCCGCCACACCTGCATCGGGTGCACCCGGCTCGGCTCGTCGGACATCGCCCGGAACAGCACCATCGTGCCGTCGTCGAACAGCGAGTACCCGTGGCACGGGATCGGGTTCGAGACCTCTTTGCGGATCACGTTGTACGGCAGGAGGAGCGAACGTCCCTCGGCCCTGGCGTGGAAGACGTAGAGCACGTCCTCCCCGTTGGGCGAGCGGATCACGCGCTCGAATTCGAGACCGTCCACGGTGGTGTCGAACGTCTTGCTGATCCCCGTGTCGAGGTAGTAGCCGCCGGGGAAGATGATCCCGTGGTCCTCGGGCAGCCGCTGGCACGCCTGCCCGATCCCGTCGAGGCGCACCACGTCCCGGGTGCGCGTGTTGAACACCAGGTACCGGTACTCGGTCTCCTTGTACGGCAGCATCCGCAGCAGGATCAGCGGGCCGATCCTGGCGTAGGAGACCTCGGCGTCGGCGAGGCTCTGCAGCGGTTCGTCGACCGGTTCGGCGTAGACGCCCTCGCCGGTCTCGGTGTTGTTCTCGACCTTGATCGTCAGGTTGCCACCGACGGTCTCGACGAACACCTCGTCCTCGATCGAGATGTGCGGGTGCCGCCCGAGAACGTGCTGCTCGCGGCTGGTCTCGACCCATTCGAAGTCGTGCGACGGCGGGAAGACGTGGTCGCGTTCGCCTCGGCTGTCCACATAGGACACCGAGCCGTCGGCGGCGATCGCCCAGCGCAGCACGCGGATGTCCTCGGTCCGCGGACCGATCTGGAACACCGCGAGCAACTTGCCCTCGACCCGCCGCAGCTGCAGCAGTTTCGCCTGCCGGTAGTAGCGGTACAGCTCGGCGAAGTCGCGGACGAACTGCTCGTCGCGCAGCAGCCCCGGGATCTCCTCGGCGGACACGTCGTCGAAGCGGAAGGCTTCTTCGTCGTGGCTGAACCCGTGCAGCGAGAAGACGTCGTCGACCGTCGTTTCGGGCTTGAGCCCGATGAAGACGTTGTAGCCGAACAACATCCGCCCGCCGACCGAAACGACGTCCCGCGGCACGCAGTTGTTCGCGGTGCGGATCCGTTCCGTGCCGATCAGCGCGAGCTGCGCGCTGCCGAAGATCCCGAGCCGCGCGGTGTTGAGCTCGTCCGCGCGTTTCGCCAGTTCGGCGGCCTGTGCGGCGAGCCGGGCGCGGAGCACCTCATAGGTGCCCGCGTCCAGCTGCTCCGTTCCTGCCGCCGGTTCGGTCGTCGTCACTGCTTCGCGGGGGCGAGGGCGGCGGCAGACTGGTCGGCGAGGCCGAGCCGCTGCGCCATCGACAGCAGCTCACGCAGCTTGTCGCTGTCCGGGCCGCCCGCCTGCAGCTGCTTGGCCAGGAAGGCCGACAGCGTCAGGTTCTTCACGTCCTCGGTGCTCACCGAGCCGACCAGTTTGGTCAGGTCGTCGGTGAAGCTGCCTGAACCGTCGAGCCACGACTTCCCCAGTGTCTGGACGACGTCCGAGTGCTCGACGAACCCGTCCACGCTCTTGCCGAGCCCGATCGAGCCGATGACCTTCTCGAAGAACATCGTCTCGCCGCCGACGATGTCGATGTCGGCCTTCTCCAGTCCGATGCCGAGCACCGTGGCCTGTGCCTCGGCGACCTCGCGCTGCACGTTGAGGGCGGCGAGCCGGATCTCCTTCTCGGCCTCCAGGCGCAGGCGGTACTCCTCGTGCTGGCGGCTGGCGGTGTCGAGGGCGGCCATCGCGGCGGCTTTCTCGGTGAGACCTTCGGCCTCGCCCTTGAGCTTGTCGCGCATCCCGTCGGCGAGCACGATCGCCTTCTCGCGCTCGACGATCGCCTCGGCGCGGCCGACCTTCTCCAGCGCGTCGGCGTCGCGTTCCTTGACCTGCGCCGCGGCCAGGCCGATGGCGGCCTCCTCGGCCTGGATCCCTTCCGCCAGGCGGATCTTCGCGCGGGTGTCCAGTTCGGCGGTCTGCTGGCGCGCCTCGGCCAGCGTCAGTTCTTCGCGGGCCTTGTGCTTCGACGCGGCCTCGGCGGCTTCCGCGGCCTTGATGTCCTTGACGAGGCTTTCCTGCGCCTCCGCCTCGGCCCGGATGATGATGGCCGAGCGCTGACGCTCCGCCTCTTCGACGACGCGGAGCTTCTTGATGTTCTCTTCCTGCTCCGCCACGGTCTTCTCGACCGCGATCCGCTCACGGATCACCTCGGCGATGGACCGCTTCTCGGTCTCGACTTCCTTGTCCTTGGCGATCCGGGACAGCTCGGTCTCGCGTTCGCGGCCGATGACCTCGAGGAGCCTGTCCTTCTCGATGCGCTCGCTCTCGATGGCGATCACGCGCTCACGGTTCTTGCCCGCGACCTCGATCTCACGCTGCTGGTTCTGGTGCTGGATGCCCAGCTGCTCGTCCGTGCGCAGATCGGCGGCCTGCGACTTGAGCCGCTCTTCCGCCTGCACCTTGGCGATCTCGGCCTCTTCGCGCGCACGCATGGTCTCGACCTCGCGGCGCTGCTTGATCTCGGCGTCGGCCTGCCGTCGCTCCAGTTCGAGGATCGCTTCGCGGGCGTCCACGTTCTGGCGGGTGATCTCTTTTTCCTCGCCGCGGCGGAACTCGTTGGTGCGCACGTGCTCGATCGCGGTCAGCTCGGTGATCTTGCGGATACCCTGCGCGTCGAGGATGTTCGCGGAATCGAGCTGCGACATCGGCGTCTGCTCGAGGTAGTCGATCGCCGCGTCCTCGAGGCTGTAGCCGTTGAGGTCGGTGCCGATGACACGGATGATCTGGTCGCGGAATTCGTGGCGCTTGGTGTAGAGATCCACGAAGTCGAGCTGCTTCCCGACGGTTTTCAACGCCTCGGAGAACTTGGCGTTGAACAGTTCCTGCAGCGTCGCCTCGTCGCTCGCGCGTTCGGTGCCGATCGCCTGCGCGACCTTGATCACGTCTTCGACGGTCTTGTTGACCCGGACGAAGAACGAGATCCGGATGTCGGCGCGGATGTTGTCCCGGCAGATCAGGCCTTCACGGCCGGTTCGGGTGATTTCCATCGCCTTGACCGAAGTGTCCATGATTTCGGCCTTGTGCAGCACCGGAAGGACGATCGCACCGGTGAAGGTGACGTCCACCCGGCGGACCTTCGAGATGATCAGTGCCTTCCCCTGTGGCACCTTCTTGAACAACCTGGTGATCGTGAAGAGCAAGACCAGGAGGATGACAACTATCACGGCGATCAGAACGCCGGCCCCCACGCTGATGGCACCCATAGTGTTCCTTTTCTGCTTCAGATGTCCAAGGACTCGACCCAGAAGAACTCGCCTTCGGAGTCGTAGTCATAGAGAACTACGCGGCTCCCCGCCGTCAGGTTGCCTTGACCCGCCTGCCGAACGTCCACAATGGCCGACGATCCGTCGGCGGCGGTGGCTTCGGCCTGGCCGAAGTCGTGGGTGACGGACGAAGTGCGGATGACCGCGGCACGACCGACGAAGTCCCTCCGGCTCGGTTCCTTCGCGGGACCGAACACCCGGCGCAGTGGCACCACGATCACCCTCGTCCCGAGTGTGCCGAGGACGAGCGCGATGGCGAGCACGCCGAAGCCGAACCCGATCCTCGAAGGGGTCGAAAGCTCCAAGTCATCGAGAAGAACCGTTCCTGCCAGGCTGGCGAACCAGGTGAATGCGATCAGCAAGGAGAGCGAAATGGACAGTGGGACCCCGCCGAAGCCCGCCAGGAGCCCTTCGCCGCCGCCGAATTCGACTGAGTCGTCGATGCCGAAGGCGCCGAGCAGTGCCAGCAGCCAATAGCCGATCACCACGATCAGCAGGAAGCTGAAGAGCACGGCCGGAAACCCCAGAGCCGCGGTGACGAACCCGCCCATCGCCGTCGTTCCCTCCCCCATTACCCCGGGTCAGGACTATAACCAGCGCGTGACACCCGGCGGGCCGTTTTCGGCTACGAGTGGGTCACGGTGTGCGGAAGCGTGCGCACGGGTCGTCGCCCTGCCGCAAGTAGTCCTCTAATTGCGGGACAGGGCCACTCACGAGGCCCGGGCGGGTGCGGAGCGTTACGCCGACCGGCCGCCCGGAAGCCATCCGGTTGGACCTGTCGCGCCACCGGGGCGCCCCCTACTCTCCAGTATTGAGAGTGACACAGGACACACCACGGTCTTGGGAGGCTCCATGGGGTGGCACGTTCGCGAGGTGATCGACGGGGATCAGCGCGAACGGCGGATCCGCCACGTCACCCGATGCCTGAGCTGCACGCTCACCTGCGTCCATTGTGGACTTCCGGCCGGATTCGCCCTCCCCGTGGGACATCCCGGACTCGGCGTTGTCGAGCACCTCCCTGGCTCGACAACGCCCGGCCTGCCCGACCTCGCCCTGCTGCACCGGTTCTGCCGGGACAACCTCGCCGCGGAACCCGGTATCGCGCTCAGGCGCGCTTACCTCGGCCTGGCGACCGAACTCTTCGAAGCGGGGCGGCGGATCCGCCGTCTCCGCAGGCTCGGCGTGCATCCGCCACGGCCGGGACATCTCGAGGCCTACCGAAAACGGTGGCGAGTGGCCAAAATGCGGTACGCCTGCAAGGCGTGCCGGTACTACACCGGCTCTCACTGAGCCGATTCTCCCCCGGAGGACTCGTGCTCGTTCGTCTCATCCTCGGCCTGCTCATCACCGTCGCCGGTCTCGCTTTCGCCGCCCGCCGCGCCGTCTGGCTCGCCAAACTCATCCGATCCGGCCAGCCGGACGAAAAACGGTCGGACGTCATGGCCGTGCGCGCGAAAACGCATCTGGCCGAGGTCTTCGGGCAGCGCAAGCTGCTGAAGTGGTCCGTCCCCGGGCTCGCGCATCTGTTCACGTTCTGGGGCTTCGTGATCCTCGGCTCGGTCTACGTCGAGGCGTACGGCGCCCTGTTCGACCACGACTTCCACATCCCGCTCATCGGGCACTGGGCGGTGCTGGGTTTCCTGCAGGACTTCATCGCCGTCGCGGTCGTCGCCTCGCTCGTGGTCTTCGCGGTCATCCGGATCCGCCAGGCCCCGGAACGCAAGGATCGCGCGTCCCGGTTCTTCGGTTCGCACACCGGCGGCGCCTGGCTGATCCTGTTCATGATCTTCAACGTCATCTGGACGATGTTCTTCTTCCGCGGCGCGTCGGCGGCGGTCGGCGTCTTCCCGTACGAGTCGGGCGCGTGGGTCTCCCTCGGCGTCGGCGAACTCCTGGAGCCACTCGGCCTCTCGGTCACCGAGCCGCTGGAGACGGTCGGGCTGCTGCTGCACATCGGTGTCATGCTGGCGTTCCTGTCGATCGTGCTCTACTCCAAGCACCTGCACATCTTCCTGGCACCGATCAACGTCACCGCCAAACGACTCCCGGACGCGCTCGGCCCGCTGCTGCCGATGGAGTCCGGCGGCAAGCCGATCGACTTCGAGGATCCGGGCGAGGACGACACCTTCGGCCGCGGCAAGATCGAGGACTTCACCTGGAAGGGCATGCTCGACTTCGCCACCTGTACCGAATGCGGCCGCTGCCAGTCGCAGTGCCCGGCGTGGAACACCGGGAAACCGTTGTCCCCCAAACTTTTGATCATGGATCTGCGTGACCACCTTTTCGACAGCGCGCCCTACATCCTGGACGGCAAGGAGCCGCCCCAGGAGCGTCCGCTCGTCGGCAAGAAGGAGGACTTCGGCATCATCGACCCGGAGGTCCTCTGGTCCTGCACCTCCTGCGGCGCCTGCGTCGAGCAGTGCCCGGTGGACATCGAGCACGTCGACCACATCGTCGACATGCGCCGCTACCAGGTGATGATCGAGTCCGCCTTCCCGAGCGAGCTCGGCGTCCTGTTCAAGAACCTCGAGACCAAGGGGAATCCCTGGGGCCAGAACAACTCCGACCGCCTCGCCTGGACCAAGGACCTCGGCTTCGAGGTACCGATCTTCGACGGCGAACTCGCCGACGACGTCGAGTACGTCTACTGGGTCGGCTGCGCGGGCGCGTTCGACGACAACGCCCGCAAGACCGTCCGCGCCACCGCGGAGCTGCTGCATCTGGCCGGGGTCAAGTACACGATCCTCGGCACCGACGAGTCCTGCACCGGTGATCCGGCCCGCCGATCCGGCAACGAGTTCCTCTTCCAGATGCTCGCCCAGCAGACCGTCGAGACGCTGAACGCGGTTTTCGAGGGCCGGGAACCGGGGACGCGCAAGATCGTCACCACCTGCCCGCACTGCCTGAACACGCTCGGCCGCGAATACCCGCAACTCGACGGGAACTACGAGGTCCTGCACCACACGCAACTGCTGAACCGCCTGGTCCGCGCCAAGAAGCTGACCCCGGTCAAACCGGTCGACGCCGGCCCGGTGACCTATCACGACCCGTGCTACCTCGGCCGCCACAACAAGGTTTACGAGCCGCCGCGCGAACTCGTCGGCGCGACCGGCGCCACGCTCAGCGAGATGCCCCGGCACGCCGACCGCTCGCTCTGCTGCGGCGCCGGTGGCGCGCGGATGTGGATGGAGGAGCAGATCGGCAAGCGCATCAACCTCGAACGCGTCGACGAAGCGCTCGGCACGGACGCCGAAACCATCGTCACCGGCTGCCCGTTCTGCCGCGTGATGCTGAACGACGGTCTCGTGCAGCGGCAAAGTGAGCAGCGTGGCGAGAACGTCACCGTGCGCGACGTGTCCCAGCTACTCCTGGAGACCGTGCGCGAACGCGACCGCACCGCGACCGAGATTTAAGGCACACGAGAGTTGGAAGTTCGGCATACCGAACTCTAGACTCACGGGATGGCGAATCCGTTCAAGACCGTCTGCGCGCTGGCGGTGACCGCGCTCGTCCTGTCCGCCTGCGGGGGACCCGCAGGCGGACAGGACGACAAGCGGCCCGTGGTGCTGACCACGTTCACGGTCTTGGCGGACATCGCCTCGAACGTCGCGGGCGACAAGCTCAGGGTCGAGTCGATCACCAAACCCGGCGCCGAGATCCACGGCTACGAGCCCACCCCGGACGACATCAAGAAGGCCGCGAAGGCCGATCTGATCCTCGACAACGGGCTGAACCTGGAGGCCTGGTTCGCGCGGTTCGTCTCGGAGAGCGACGCGCCGCACAAGGTGGTCAGCGAAGGCGTCGAGCCCATCGCCATCGGCGAAGACTCCTACCAGGGCAAGCCGAACCCGCACGCGTGGATGTCGCCGAAGAACGTCGGGATCTACGTCGACAACATGGTCAAGGCGTTCAGCGAGGTTTCCTCCGGAGACGCCGCCGTGTTCAAGGCCAACGGTGACGCCTACAAGGCGAAACTGCAGGCGGTCCAGGACGAGATGACCGGCGCCCTGAGCGGGCTGCCGCGGAACGAGCGCGCGCTGGTCACCTGTGAGGGCGCTTTCTCCTATCTGGCGCGCGATACCGGTCTCACCGAGCAGTACATCTGGGCGGTCAACGCCGAACAGCAGGCCACGCCCCAGCAGATCACCCGCGCCATCGGGTTCGTCAAGGAGAACAAGGTCCCCGCGGTGTTCTGCGAGTCGACCGTCTCCGACGCCCCGATGCGCCAGGTCGTCTCCGCGACCGGTGCCGCGTTCGGCGGTGTCCTCTACGTCGATTCCCTGTCCGGTCCCGAAGGCCCGGTGCCGACCTACCTCGACCTCATCCGCCACGACTCGAAGACGATCGTGGCCGCCCTCACCGGAGCGAAGCCGTGAGCGCCGCGATCCGCGTCGAGGACGTCACCGTCCATTACGGCGAGGTCCTGGCCCTCGACGGGGTCGACGTCTCCCTCGAACACGGCCGCGTCTGCGGGCTGATCGGGATGAACGGCTCGGGGAAGTCGACCCTGTTCAAGACGATCATGGGCATGGTCCGGCCGGACTCCGGCACGGTGTCGGTCGACGGCGGCCCGCCCGTCCGCGCGCGCAAGACCGGCGCGATCGGGTACGTACCGCAGAGCGAAGACGTCGACTGGTCGTTCCCGCTGTCGGTGCGGGACGTCGTGATGATGGGGCGCTACGGACATCTCGGTTTCACCAGGAGGCCGCGCCGCGCCGACCACGAGGCCGTCGAACTGGCGCTGGAGCGGGTCGAACTGACCGAACTCGCCGGACGTCAGATCGGGCAGTTGTCCGGCGGGCAGCGCAAACGCGCGTTCGTCGCGCGCGGGATCGCCCAAGGCGCCCGCGTCCTGCTGCTGGACGAGCCGTTCGCCGGGGTGGACAAGCGGTCCGAAGCCACGATCACGCGGCTGCTCAAGGAACTCGCGGCCGACGGCGCCGCGGTCCTCATCTCCACCCACGACCTGCACGCGCTTCCCGGCCTCGCCGACGAAGCGATCCTGCTGATGCGCAAGGTGCTCGCGCACGGCTCCCCCGGCGAGGTACTCCGGCCGGAAAACCTCGCGCTGGCCTTCGGACTCGATGTCCTGCAACGGGAAGAAGAACCCGCGTGAGCGAGCTTGCGAGCGAACCATCGACACAGTGCCCGCTCATGCGGCGCAAAGCGACCCACTACGAGGAGTAGGCATGAGCCTCTACGACCTGTTCCTCGAACCGCTCTCCTACGACTTCATGGTGCGGGCGCTCGCGTCCACGGTGGTCGCTTCGACGGTCTGCGCGGTACTTTCCTGCTGGCTCGTGCTGATCGGCTGGTCGCTGATGGGCGACGCGGTCTCGCACGCGGTGCTGCCCGGCGTGGTGCTCGCGTACATCCTCGGTGCCCCGTTCGCGCTGGGTGCCATCGTCTTCGGTTTCCTCGCCGTGGCGCTGATCGGTGTCGTCCGCGACACCAGCCGCGTCAAGGAGGACGCCGCGATCGGCATCGTGTTCACCACGCTGTTCGCGCTCGGACTGGTGCTGATTTCGGTGACGCCGAGCCAGACCGACCTGAACCACATCATCTTCGGCAACCTGCTCGGCGTCGACACCTCGGATCTGATCCAGATCGGTGTTCTCGGCGTGATCACGCTCGCCCTGCTGGTGCTCAAACGCCGCGATTTCACCTTGTACGCCTTCGATCCCACGCACGCGCACGCCATCGGCTTAAACCCCCGGCTGCTCGGTGCCGCGCTGCTGGGGCTGCTCGCGCTGACCGCGGTGGTCGCGCTGCAGGTGGTCGGCGTGATCCTGGTGGTGGCGATGCTGATCATCCCCGGTGCGACGGCGTACCTGCTGACCGACCGGTTCGGCCGCATGCTCGTGATCGCGCCGTCGTTCTCGGTGCTCGCCGGAGTGACCGGGCTGTACCTGAGCTACCACCTCGACACCGCGTCCGGCGGGATGATCGTGCTGGTGCAGGGCGCCGGGTTCACGCTGGTGTACCTGTTCGGGCCGCGGCACGGGATCGTCGGGAAGCGGCTGGCCAAGCGCAGGCGGGAAGCGGCGCGGGCGGCGTGACGCGTCAGTTCCAGCGGCCGGCGAGCGTCCGGGCGACGGCAGCGCCGAGCGCCCGGACGCCCTGGTAGGAGCCCGGGTCCATCCCGGCGAGTTCGCGGATCCGCCGGAGCCGGTAGTCGAGGGTCCGCGGGTGGATGTGCAACGCCCCGGCGGTGTTCAGCCGGTTCATGTCGTGCCGGTAGTAGGCGTCGAGCGTGGTCACCAGATCGGGCCCGGTTTCCAGCCGCCGCGCGATACCGCGCAACCAGTCGTCGACCTGCGGCAACCGGGAGACACCGAGTTCGACGAAGACGTCGGTCATCACGGGCAGCCTGCCCGGCCTGGCCTCGACGGGCGCGACCCGGCTGATCCGCCGGGCGAGCGCGGCGGTGTCCCGCAGCGCGCGGATCCGGCCGGAAGCCGAGCCTGTCGCGCAGGACCGCCCGGTCAGCTCCGCGCACTCCCGGACGAGACCCAGCGCGCGTTCGCGCACCGTTTCGGGGTCCTCACAAGGGAACAGGGCGACCAGTTCGCCTGGCTCGAGCCAGATCATCGGCACCCGCACGCGTTTCAGCAACGCGCCGATGATCTCCTCGCGCCGTTCCTCCGACGGCAAGGGACCGCCGGAGAACCGCACGACCGTGATCAGGTATCGGCCGGCGGAACCCAGGCCGAGGCTTTCCGAGAGACCGGGGAGCACCGCCTTGTCGTCGAGCAGTGTCTCGGCGAGTTCCCGCGCCCGTTTGACGAACGGCGTACCGCGTCGCTGCCCGGCCAGAAAGCCCCGGAGATAGGCGTTCTGCCCGGCGAGACCGTTGCCGGGCAGCCAGCCGATCATCTCGGTCACGTGAGCGACCTCGTGCAGGCCCGCCGCCTCGTGGATCTCCCGCAGGGTGAGCACGTCGTGCAGATCGAGCACACGCCGCCCGGAGGCCGTGGAAACGCCCTGAGCGCCGCGTTGCTCGCCGAAGGCGGCCAGTACCGCCAGATCCTCGCCCGTGAAAGGCGCGCCGTCGGCGGCGAGTTCGACCTCCCGGCGCCTGAGCAGGACGGCGAAGTCCAGCATCGAGGCGCGGGCCCCGTCCATCCGGGCCGCCGCCCGGAAATCGGGCACCTCGCTCAGATAGACGTCGACCGCCTGCCGCGCGTTGTGTTCCACGCGGTCCCACAGCAGTTTGTAGAGACCTTCCATGTCCTCCCCCGCCTTCTTCGCCGGGAAGGCTACGGACGACGACTGGACGTTTTCTGGACCGGCGCCTGCGGTAACCGGACAATCACCCCGCGCTCTGTGTCACTCACGACATCGGCCTGACCGCACGATTAGGTTAGGCTCCCCTCATGTCTACGGAAGACGCGCTGCTCACCGGCCATGACCTGGTGCTCGCGCACCAAGAGCGGGCCGTGGTGGACGGCGTGTCCCTGTCGCTGCGCGCCGGGACGGTGACCGCACTGGTCGGCCCGAACGGCTCCGGAAAATCGACGCTCCTGCGTTCGCTGGCGCGGCTGCACAAGCCCCGCGAGGGCACCGTCCAACTGGGCGACCGCACCGTCTGGGGCGGGAACGCGTTGTCCGGCAAGGAATTCGCCCGCCAGGTCACGTTGCTGACCCAGCACCGGCCCACCCCCAGCGGGGTCTCCGTGCGCGACGTCGTCTCCTACGGCCGCTACCCGTACCGCTCGGGCTGGCGCGGGGTCGACACCGACGGCGCCACCGCGATCCGCCGCGCGATGGAACTGACCGGCGTAACGCCGATGGCCGAGCGCGGGGTCGACGAACTCTCCGGCGGCGAGCTCCAGCGTGTCTGGCTCGCGTCCTGCCTCGCGCAGCAGACGTCGGTGCTGCTGCTCGACGAGCCCACCAACCATCTCGACCTGCGCTACCAGGTCGAGATCCTCGACGTCGTCCGCGATCTCGCCAACGAAGGCGTCGCGGTCGGTGTGGTGCTGCACGATCTCGACCACGCGGCGATCATCGCCGACGAGGTCGTGCTGCTGAGCGAGGGAACCATCGTGGCCACGGGTGACATCGGGCAGGTGCTCTCCACCGAGCACCTTTCCCAGGCCTACGGCGTCACCGTCCACGTCGCGAACGACCCGGTGACGGGCGCGATCCACTGCAGGCCACTCGGGCGGCATTCGCCCAGGCCCGCCTGAGAAAAGCAGGAAGAACCATGCGTTTGCTGACCCCCGCCGTCCTCGTCGCGACGGCGGCTTTGCTGCTGTCCGCCTGCGGTACCACCGAGGTCCCCTCGGCCGCGCCTAGCGAGTCCGCCGCCGCGACCGGACCGGTCACGGTGACCGACGCGCGCGGCAAGGCCGTCACGCTCAAGGCCCCCGCCAAGCGCGTCGTCGCGCTCGAGTGGGGAGAGGCCGAGATGGTCGCTTCGCTCGGTGTCATGCCGGTCGGCGCGGCGGACGTCGCGGGCTACAACGTCTGGGACAAGGCCGTTCCGCTGACCGCCGAGGTCAAGGACGTCGGCAAGCGCAACGAGCCCAGCGTCGACGCGATCGTCGGGCTGAACCCCGACGTCGTCATCATCGCCGAGGAGCGCGACTCGCCCCTGGTGCCGCAGATCGAGAAGTACGTCCCAGTCGTGGTCACCAAGACCAGTGACGCGAGCCGCAACTTCGACCGCCTGCGCGAGGACTTCAAGCTGATCGCGAAGACGGTCGGCAAGGAGGCCGAGGCGGGCAAGCAACTGTCCGAAATGGACGCCAAGCTCGCCGAAGGCAAGAAGGCCGTCGAGGCCAAGGGCGCCACGGGCACCCCGTTCCTGATGGCCGACGCCTACCTCGAAGGCAGCACCGTCAGCATCCGCCCGTTCGGCAAGGGTTCGCTGGTCTCCGACACCGCCGAGGCCGTCGGCGCGAAGAACGTCTGGACCGGCCAGGTCGACCCGCAGTGGGGTCTCGGCCAGACCGACGTCGAAGGCCTGACCGCGATCAGCGACCCGAAGACCGTCCTGTTCTACAGCGCGTCCGAAGAGGACGTCTTCACCACCGGGCTCGCGCAGAACGCCGTCTACCAGCGGCTGCCTTTCGTGGTGTCGAAGAAGATCCACAAACTGGAGTCCGGAACGTGGACCTTCGGCGGCCCGAAGTCGATCATCTTCACCGCCGACCAGATCGTGAAGGCCCTCACCGCCTGATGCCGAAAGAAGTCCGGGCGCCGCAAGCAGTGCGCACCGCGGTGGTGTCGGCCGGGCTGGTCGCGCTGATCGTCGTCCTCGCCGGCATCCACCTGACCCAAGGCACCTCGACGTCCGGCCCGCTGGACGTGGTGAAGGCGATCTTCGGCCAGGGGGACGCGCAAACCCTCGCGGTACTCGAGGGTTCGCGTGTTCCCCGGCTGCTCGCCGCGCTGCTGCTCGGCGTCGCGCTGGGTGTCGCGGGCGCGGGAATGCAGTCCGTGGCGCGGAACCCGCTCGCCTCGCCCGACACGCTCGCGGTCAACGCGGGCGCGCATTTCGCCGTGGTGGCCATTTCCGCGTTCAGTCTCTCGCTGCCGCTCGTGCCGGTCGGCGGGGCGGCGTTCGCGGGCGGGCTCGCCGCGGCCGTCGTCGTGCTCGGCCTGGCGGGCGGCGGTTCGGCGAGTCCGCGGCTGGTGCTCGTCGGTTCGGCGGTGCTGCTGGCGCTCCAGTCGGTGACCATCCTGCTGCTGCTCCTGTTCGAGCAGGAGACGTCCGGCCTGTTCGCCTGGGGCAGCGGCTCCCTGACGGTGTCCGATCTGCGGGCGACCGGCCAGATGACGCCGATCGTGGTGATCGCCGTCGTGGCGCTGATCGCGATGGGCCGCAAACTCGACGTCCTCGCCCTCGGCGACGACAACGCGACCGTGCTCGGCCTGCGGGTCCGCCGGACGCGGATCGGCGCGATCGTGCTGACCGTCGCGCTGACCGCGGCGGCGGTGACCGTCGCCGGACCGGTCGGGTTCGTCGGGCTGAGCGCGCCGGTGATCACGAAGCTGCTGCTGCCGATCGCGAAACATCGCGTGCTGCTGCCGGTGTCCGGACTGGTCGGTGTGGTGACGGTGCTCGGCGCCGACGTCGTCCTGCGGGCGATCATGGGCTCGGCCGCCGCGGTGCGGGTGCCGACCGGGGTGGTGACCACGATCATCGGCGCCGTGGTGATGGTGTGGCTGGCCCGGCGCGGCCGGGGCAGTGGCTCGCGCCGTCCGGCTCCGGCGGGACGCGTCGGGGTGGCCGGCTCGACCCGGCGGCTCGTGCTGATCTCCGTCGTGCTGGTCGCGCTGCTCGCCGTGATCCCCGTGGCGGGCATGATGTTCGGTGACCGGATGGTGCTGCTCGGCGACCTGATGAACTGGGTCACCGGCAACACCGGGACGGCGCTCACCTTCGTGCTGGACCAACGGCTTCCGCGCGTCCTCGCCGCGCTGCTCGCCGGTGCCGCGCTGGCGGTGTCCGGCTGCGGGATCCAGTCGGTCAGCCGCAACCCGCTCGCCGAACCCGGACTGCTCGGCATCACCGCGGGCGCCGGGCTCGGCGCGATCACGCTGATCACCGTCGTCCCGGTGGCGGGCGCCTGGGCGATCGCGGGTGCCGCGGGCGCCGGTGCCACCGTGGTGTTCCTGCTGGTCTACGGGCTGGCTTGGCGGTCGGGGCTGGATTCGGACCGGCTGGTGATCATCGGCATCGCGGTCTGGTCGGCCGGGATGGCGCTGATCACGCTGCTGATCGTGGTCTCCGACCCGTGGAACTCGGCCAAGGCGCTGACCTGGCTTTCCGGGTCGACCTACGGCCGCACGCTGGAGCAGGTCGCGCCGGTGGCGCTGGCCCTGATCGCGCTGACTCCGTTGCTGTGGCTCAAGCACCGCGAACTGGACCTGCACGCCCTCGACGAGGACACGCCGCAGGTGCTCGGGATGCGCATCGAGCGGTCGCGGCTGGTGATCCTGGGGGCTTCCGGGATCCTGGCGGCCACCGCGGTGTCCGCGATCGGCGTGGTCGTCTTCGTCGGGCTGGTCGCGCCGCATCTGGCGCGGTCGCTGGTCGGCGGGCGGCACGGCCGGATCGTCCCGGTGGCGGCGGCGCTCGGGGCACTGCTGGTGAGCGTCGCGGACACCCTCGGGCGGACGGTCATCGCGCCCGCCCAGATCCCCGCCGGCCTGGTCATCGCGATGGTCGGGACGCCGTACTTCATCCTGGTGCTCTGGCGGACCCGGCCCTGAACCCGCGTGAAGGCCCCCTTCCCTCGGCTGAGCCGAGGGAAGGGGGCCTTCACGCGCTTACTACAGGGTCTTCTGGAGGTGCGTGGCCAGGAGTTTGGTGAAGCGGGCCGGGTCGCCCAGTTCCCCGCCCTCGGCGAGCAAAGCCATGCCGTAGAGCAGTTCCGCGGTCTCCGCGAGCCCTTCGGACTCACCCTTCTCGGCGAACGAGGACCGCAGCCCGGCGACCAGCGGGTGGCCCGGGTTGAGTTCCAGGATCCGCTTGATCTGCGGCATTTCCTGGCCCATCGCGCGGTACATCTTCTCCAGCGTCGGGGTGACGTCGTTCGTGTCGCCGACGATGCAGGCGGGCGACGTCGTCAGCCGCGTCGAGAGCCGGACCTCCTTGACCTGCTCCGCGAGCGAAGTCGTCAGCCAGGTCAGCAGCCCGGAGAACTCTTCCTTCTGCTCGTCGCTGGTCTCGTCGAGTTCGACCTCGCCCTTGGCGACCGACTGGAACTGCTTCTCCTCATACCCGGAGACCGCGTCGACCCACATCTCGTCGATCGGGTCGGTGAGCACGAGCACCTCGTACCCCTTGGCCTGGAAGGCTTCCAGATGCGGGGAGTTCTCGATGCTCTGCCGCGACTCGCCGGTCAGGTAGTAGATGTGCTCCTGGCCGTCCTTCATCCGCTCGACGTACTCACGCAGCGACGTCAGCTTCTCCGGGTCGTTGGTCGACGCGAACGAGCAGATGTCGAGGATCGCGGTGCGGTTCTCGTGGTCGTCCAGCAGGCCTTCCTTGACGGCGCGGCCGAACTCCTTCCAGAACGTCTCGTACTTGTACGGGTTCTCGTCGGCCATCAAGGTCTTGACCGTCGAGAGGACCTTCTTGACCAGGCGACGGCGGATCAGCTGGATCTGCCGGTCCTGTTGCAGGATCTCGCGCGAGACGTTGAGCGAGAGATCCTGCGCGTCGACGACACCCTTCACGAAGCGCAGGTACTCCGGCATCAGCGCTTCGCAGTCGTCCATGATGAAGACACGCTTCACGTACAGCTGGACGCCGCGTTTGCGCTCCCGCATGAACAGATCGAGCGGCGCGTGCCCCGGCAGGAACAGCAGCGCCTGGTACTCGAAGGTTCCCTCGGCCTGGAGCCGGATCGTCTCCAGCGGGTCGTTCCAGTCGTGCGCGACGTGCTTGTAGAACTCGTTGTACTCGTCTTCGGTGACGTCGCTGGAGGAGCGGGCCCACAGTGCCTTCATCGAGTTGACCGTGACGACCTCTTCGCCCTCGGTCATCCGGATGGGCCAGGTGATGAAGTCCGAGTACTTCTTGACGATCTGCTTGATCTTCGTGGCCGAGGTGTAGTCGAAGAGCTGGTCTTCGGTGTCCTCGGGCTTGAGGTGCAGGACGACCGACGTGCCCTGCGGCAGGTCCGGGACCGTCTCGATGGTGTACGTGCCTTCGCCCTCGGACTCCCATCGGACGCCCTCGTCCGATCCCGCGTGGCGCGTCAGCAGCGTGACCTTGTCGGCCACCATGAAGCTGGCGTAGAACCCGATGCCGAATTGGCCGATCAGGTCCTGCGAGGCCGCGGAATCCTTGGTTTCCTTCAGCTTCTTCAGGAATTCGGCGGTGCCGGATTTCGCGATCGTGCCGATCAACGCGACGACGTCGTCCCGGCTCATCCCGATTCCGTTGTCCCGCACGGTGAGGGTGCGGTTTTCGGAATCGGTGTCGATCTCGATGTGGAGATCGTCGGTATCCGCTTGGAGTTCCTTGTCGCGGAAGGCTTCGAGACGGAGTTTGTCCAGTGCGTCGGAGGCGTTGGACACCAGTTCGCGAAGGAAGGTGTCCTTGTTCGAGTAGATCGAGTGGATCATCAGCTGAAGCAGCTGACGTGCCTCCGACTGGAACTCGAGTGTTTCGGCAGAGGTGGTCACGGGGCGATATTACCGAGCGCGGAATCGGCTCAAGCCAGCCTCTGCCCGCCCACCTTCACCAGACCGTCACCGGTGGCCTGTTCGATCGTCGTGACGGCGGAGCGGCCGTCGGCGTCGACCGTGGCGATCACGTTGCCGAAATGCGGACCGGACACCTTGTCCCAGGTCAGCGGATCTGGTCCGACACCGCCCCGGCGTGCCCAGCCGCGCGCGATCGCCGCCACCCGCCTCGACCAGGTGGCGGCGAAGGCCAGCCGGAGCGGCCGCGGCATCGCGTTGTGCACCGGGGAGCAGGTGAGCTGGTAAACGGTCGAAGTCACCGGTTCGGGGTACCGCGCTTCAGCGATGTACGCGTGGTGGACGTCGCCGGAGAGCACCGCGATGGTCGCGGGCGGATCATCCTTGCGCCCCTCGCGGGCGATCATCGCGGAGAGCCGCTCGAACGACGCCCGGAACGCCGCCCAGTGTTCGAGGTCGGCGGCCTGCCGGATCTTCTCCGCGAGCCTGCCGCGCCACCCGGGGCGGTTGCAGGCGCGCTCGTTGAGGGATTGCAGGTGGGAGATGACCGGCGGCAGCAGCCACGGCAGCGAAGACCCGATGAGCAGGTGGTCACAGGCCTCGGCGGCGTTCTCCTCGATCCAGTCGAACTCGTCGTCGTCGACCATCGACCGGGCGCCGCCTGCCAGGATCCGGCCCGCGCGGCTGTCGATGACCAGCAGCCGCACGCCGCCGAAGTCGCGGCGGTAACTCCAGCGCGCGCCCTTGGTGCCGTCGCGTTCGTTGTCGGCCTCGTCGGCGAATGCGACGAGCAACTCGGCGTTGTCGCCGCCGGAGGTGATCGCCTTCTGGAAGGTTTCGTCTTCGGCGAGTTCGGCGGGGCCGAGGTTCCCGAGGTGCTGGTAGACCCAGTAGGTCATGATCGCGCCGCGCAGGCGCTCCTTCCACCACGGCTGCGCGCGCATTTGCCGCTGCCAGGTGTACGAGGTGTTCCAGTCGTCGCGGACGTCGTGGTCGTCGAAGATCATCGACGTCGGCACGGTGGAGAGCAGCCAGCGGATCGCCGGTTCGCCCCACGCCTCGAAGTAGAGGTGGGTGTACTCCTCGAAGTCCATCACCTCGGTACCCGGCGGTTTCGAGGTGTCCCGGCGCTGCTTGAGCCACTCCTGCGTTTCATCGGTGGTCTCGTCGGCGTAGACCTGGTCGCCGAGCATCAGCAGTGCCTGCGGCCAATCGGTTTCCTCGCCGTCGGCCATCCGGCGGGCGTACGCGGCCAGCGCATCCGGACCGTAGACGTCGCCGTCGTGCGGTTTGCGACAGGAACCGAACACGAGCCGGACCCGGGTCTCGTTCTCCGGCAGCGTCCGGATGACGCTGGGCGGGAACTCCGATCCCTGCTCCGGCCACACCTTCTCGCCGTCCACGCGCACTTCGTATTCGGTGCGGGTGCCGGGTTCGAGCCCGGTGAGCACCAGCAAGGCGTAGTGGTGGCCGCGGACCTCGAACGTCCTCGCGGTGGTGCCGAGGACTTCGACCTCACTCGCGGTACCGGTCTCGACCCACACCGTCGCCGATGTCTCGTCGACGTGTCTCAGCAGGGGACCCAGGAGCAAGCTCATTCCTGAAACGGTGCCACAGCCGGGCCAAGATCGTCCGCTGAGCGAAGTCAGCCGAGCCGCGAGAAGATCTCCCGGATCTCGGTCAGCGCCTTCTCCCGTTCGGCGTCGTCTTCGTAGTAGCCATCGGCAGCACGGTCCTCGACGACCACCTCGGGGGTGAACTCCTCGCCGAACCGGTACTCACCGAGGCAGTAGGAGAACCCGGACTCGCTCAGCGGATCCAGGCCTTCCCGGCGGCAGTGGTCGAGGAAGCCTTCGGCCTGCGTCCACCGCTCGCCGTCGAACCAGAACACGCCTCCGGCGTAGAGGATCGTCGCTCCCGTCTCCGCGTCGACGAGGTTCAGGGACTCGTAGTTCTCGGGCCGGTCACGCACCAACGCGACGAGCTCTTGGGGGACGCCGCCATAGAGCGCCTCCTGCACCGAGTAGTCCTCCTCGGCGAACAGGTTCAAGTCCGACTCGTGGTCGAAGGTCAGCAACAGCGCGCGTTCGTCCGGTGTGAAATACCAGACGGCCGACTGCCCGCCGCTGTCGTTCCAGGCGAACCGCACCGCGCCGTCCACCTCGACCGGCTCGATCTCGGTGATCGCGTCGATGATCGCGGCTCGCCGCTTTACCTCGTCGAGGGTCGTCGCACCGAGGGCCGCCCAGATCTCGTCACTCACCGGCGCAGACTACCGAGCTTTGAACCGCCGGGTCCCGCGTTCCGTGTAACCGGATGAAGGCTGCCCCCCGGAAGGAACCTGCGTTGTCGGTTTTCACGCCTCCCGCCCTCGTGGGCCTGCCGGGCGACCGGACGGCCGCCCGCGAAATCGCGTCCAGCGCGGTGACCACCCTCTCCGCGGTCCTCGTGCTGTTCGCCCTGCTCGCGCCGAACGACCTCGACAGGCTGACGCCGGAGGCGTTCGTGCGGCTGCCGGTCGAGGCGCTGCTCGGGGTGGCGGTCGTGCTCATGCTGCGAGACGGGGCCCGGCGGACCGTCGCGGTGTCCGCCGGCGCGGTCCTCGGACTACTGACCGTCGTCAAGGCCATCGACATCGGGTTCGGGCTCGCGCTGGACCGGCGGTTCAACCCGGTGTTCGACTGGGGTGTGCTCGGCAACGGCGTCGACCTGCTCGGCACGTCGATCGGCCGGACGGGCGCGATCG
The DNA here is from genome assembly GCF_055580625.1 of Amycolatopsis sp. NPDC031561. NCBI lineage: Bacteria > Bacillati > Actinomycetota > Actinomycetes > Pseudonocardiales > Pseudonocardiaceae > Amycolatopsis > Amycolatopsis sp. NPDC031561. The sequence continues at coordinate 97,609 of NZ_JBVILA010000021.1, forward strand.
CGTCCTTCGCCGGGCTGACCCTGCTGGCCGTGGCCGTGATCGTGCTGATGGCGCTGGCGACGCTGCGGCTGAGCCGGGTGGTGGCCGGACGCCGCACCGCGTCGACCCGGGTGGTCGCCGTGCTCAGCGTGGTCTGGATCGGGTGCGCGCTGTTCGGCGCGCAGCTCGCGCCCGGGCAGCCGCTCGCGTCGCGCAGCGCGGTCGCGTTCGCCTACGACGACCTCCGCCAGGTGCGAGCAGGCATCCGGGACCGGGAGTCCTTCGCCGAAGAAGTCGCCGTCGACGCCTTTCGCGACACTCCGCCGTCCGGGCTGCTGAACGCGTTGCGGGGCAAGGACGTCCTGTTCACCTTTATCGAGAGCTACGGGCGGGTGGCCGTCCAGGACTCCGACATCGCGCCCAAGGTCGACGCGGTCCTCGACGCCGGGACCACGCGGCTGAAGAACGCCGGATACGGCTCGCGCAGCGCGTTCCTGACGTCACCGACGACGAGCGCGGGAAGCTGGCTGGCGCACTCCACGTTCCAGTCCGGGGTCTGGGTGGACAGTCAGCACCGCTACGACGACTTCGTGAAGACCGACCGGTTCACCCTCGGCGGCGCGTTCAAACGCGCGGGCTGGGAAACCGTCGGTGTCGTCCCGGCGCACACCGAGGACTGGCCGGAGGGCAAGGTCTACGGTTACGACCGCTACTACGACTCACGCGGCATCGGCTACCACGGCCCGCCGTTCTCCTACGCCACGATGCCGGACCAGTTCACGCTTTCGGCCTTCCAGCGCGCCGAACGCGCGAAGGCCGACCACCCTCCGCTGATGGCGGAGATCGATCTCGTCACCAGTCACTGGCCGTGGACCCCGCTCCCCCGCATGGTCGGCTGGGACGCCGTCGGCGACGGTTCGATCTACCACCCCATGCCCTCGCAAGGGAAAACGCCCGACGAGGTGTTCACCGACCCGGCCAAGGTGCGCGGCGCGTACGGCGACTCGATCGCCTATTCGCTGAACTCGCTCATCTCGTACGTGGAGACCTACGGCGACGACGATCTCGTCCTGGTGTTCTTGGGCGACCACCAGCCGAACCCGATCGTCGCGGGCGAGGGCGCGGATCGCGACGTCCCGATCACCGTCGTCACGCGGGACAAGGCCGTCCTCGGCAAGATCGCCGGCTGGAACTGGCAGGAGGGCCTGAACCCGGACCGGAACGCGACCGTCTGGCCGATGCACACGTTCCGGGACCGGTTCCTGACGACTTTCGCGCACTAGCCGACGGCGTCGCGGTATCGATCGGCCAAAGTCCACAAGTAGTCGACCAATTGCGGCGGCCCTTCGACGGTGAACGGGTACCCGAGGAGTCCCAAGTGGACGGCCAGGGTCTCGATGCTGTCGGCGCCGGTGTGCAGCACGCACGTACTCGCGTCGACGGCCTCCACCGTGCCGACGGCCGGGTTGATCCGCGCGGTCACCTCGTCGGCGGGCGCGTGCACGGTGACGTCGGCCCGATGGCGCCAAGCGGCGGACGAGACACCGCGCCGCACCCGGTCCGTAACGTCCTCGGGCAGATCGCGCGGGGTGAACCGGGGTCCGATCGGGACGCGCGGGGTCAGCCTGTCGACGCGGTAGGTGCGCCAGTCGCCGCGGTCGAGGTCCCACGCGACGAGGTACCAGCGGCGTCCCCAGTTGACCAGGCGGTACGGCTCGACCTTGCGGACGCTCTCCGACCCGTCGTGGGCCCGGTAGCCGAAACGCAGCTGCTCGTGGTCTCGGCAGGCGGCCGTCAGCACGGTGAGCGTCTTCGCGTCGACCCTCGGGCCGGGCTCGTCCCTGGGCACGGGGATCGTGTACGCCTGCAACGCGTTGACGCGGCGCCTCAGCCGTGAAGGGAGCACCTGCTCCAGTTTCGCGAGCGCGCGCAACGACGTCTCCTCGACGCCCGCGATGGTGCCGCCGGCCGCCGTGCGGAGTCCTATCGCGACGGCGACGGCCTCCTCGTCGTCCAGCAGCAGCGGCGGCAGTTCGGCGCCCGCGCCGAGCCGGTAGCCGCCGACGGAGCCCCGGGTCGCGTTCACCGGGTAGCCGAGCCCGCGCAGCCGCTCGACGTCGTTGCGGATCGTCCGGGAGCTCACTTCGAGGCGTTCCGCCAGTTCAGTGCCGGTCCAGTCACGGGGTGTTTGCAAGAGGGAGAGCAAACGGAGCAGTCGAGCCGAAGTGTCCAACATATTTTCAGGTTGCCCTCCTATTAGGAACGCCATGTTCCTAATAGGAGCTTACCTTGGTCTCATGAACGAGAACACCGAGATCAGACCCTTCCGCATCGACGTCCCGCAGTCCGAATTGGACGATCTGGCCAACCGCCTCGCGCGGGTCCGGTGGGCGAACGAGCTGCCCGCCGATCAGGTCACCGACGGGGTGCAGCGTGGACCGGTCACGCCGGGCTGGGAGTACGGCGTGCCCCTCGACTACGTACAGCGCCTGGTCGCCTACTGGCGTGACGGCTACGACTGGCGGAAGTGGGAGGCCAAGCTCAACGAGTACCCGCAGTTCACCACCGAGATCGACGGGCAGAACATCCACTTCCTGCACGTCCGCTCGCCGGAGCCCGACGCGACGCCGCTGATCCTGACGCACGGCTGGCCGAACTCGGTCTTCGAGTACCTCGACCTGATCGACCGGCTGACGGACCCGCGGTCGCACGACGGCGATCCGGCCGACGCGTTCCACGTGGTCATCCCGTCGCTGCCCGGGTTCGGTTTCTCGGGCGCCACCCGCGAGAAGGGCTGGAACCGGTACCGCACCGCCCGCGCCTGGGCCGAGCTAATGCGGCGGCTGGGTTACGAGCGTTACGGCACCCACGGGAACGACGCCGGATCCTTCGTCGCCCCCGAGGTCGGCCGCGTCGACGCCGAGCACGTCGTCGGGGTGCACGTGACGCAGTTGTTCTCCTTCCCCAGTGGTGACCCCGCGGAGTTCGAGGGCATGACGGAGAAGGAACTGGAGTACATGCAGTTCCTCCAGACCTTCAACGACGACATGTCCGGCTACGCGAAGCTGCAGGAGAGCGCGCCGCAGAACCTCGCGCACGCGCTCGCCGACTCGCCGACCGGGCAGCTGGCCTGGAGTGCGCAACTGCTGTCGGGGACGAGCGACGACCACGTGCTCACCAACGCCACGCTGTACTGGCTGACGAACACGGCGGCCTCGGCGGCGCGGTTCTACTACGAGGACAAGCACACCGAGCACCCGAGCGAGCCGACGACCGCGCCGACCGGACTGGCGAGTTTCGCCTACGACTTCCGGCCGCTGCGGCGCTTCGCCGACCGCGACCACACGAACATCGTTTCGTGGCAGGAATTCGACCGCGGCAGCCACTGGGCGACCCAGGACGCGCCGGACCTGCTGCTGGGCGACATCCGCGCGTTCTTCCGCAAGCTGGCCTGACCCCGGCTGCCTGCCCCAGTGTCAGGAAAGGGGCTTTCATGACGAAAAGTGTCCTGAAAGCCCCTTTCCTGACATCCCCGCGGCGGTCAGGCTCCGGCACCGTCCAGCACCGCCAGCTGCGACGCGCTCAGCTCCAGAGTGAAGGCCGGCCGGATCGCCTCGTAGTGTTCCCAGGTCCGCGGTCCGATCAGGGGCAGCACCCGCGGCGACGTCTGACGCAGCAGCCACGCCAGCGCGACCTGGTTCCCGGTCGCCCCGGTCTCCGCCGCCACCGCCTCGATCGCGGCCATCCGCGCTTCGCCGTCCGGCCCGGAGTAGGACTGCCACACGGGGTGCGCGAGCCGTCGCGCGGAGTCGTCGTAGATCCCGCGCAGGATCGACGAGTACGCGGCGAGCGCGATGTCTTCGTTGTCCCGCAGGAAATCGAGCATGTCCCCGGTGGCGAGTGACGCCGAATCGACCACCGGCCGCAGATACGAATGCTGCAGCTGGACGGCCACCGGCGACGCCCAGCCGTTCCGTTCCGCGAGCGCGCGGATCCGTTCCAGCCGCCAGGAGCGGACGTTGCTCCAGCCGATGTGCCGCACCTTCCCCGCGCGGACGATCTCGTCGAGCGCGGCCAGCGTCTCCTCCAGCGGCGTCGCCCGGTCGTCGACGTGGATGTAGTACAGGTCGAGGTGGTCGGTCCCGAGCCGCCGCAGGCTTTCGTCGACGCCGCGCCGGATCACGTCGCCGCCCGCGCCCTCGAAATGCCGTCCGATGTAGTCCCAGTCCGCGCTGCCGTCTTCGTGGTACCCCTTGCGCGCGCTGTCGGCGTCGGCGACCCCGGCCGACACCTTCGTCGCGAGGAAGACCTTGTCCCGCCTGCCTTTCAGCAGTTTCCCGAGCAGTTCCTCGCTTTCCCCGCCCGCCGCGCCGGGCACCCACCACGAGTAGCAGTTCGCGGTGTCGAGGAAGTCGCCGCCGTCGTCGAGGTACGCGTCCAGGATCCGTGCCGAGGTCCGCTCGTCGGTGGCGGTGCCCATCGTCATGCACCCGAGCGAGACCTGGCTGACTTTCCGGCCCGTCCGGCCGAGCTCCACCTTTTCCATGGTCTAGACCTTACGAAAAGATCGGTCCGGGACTACAGTCCATTCACATGACGAAATCCCAGACCAATCTGGCTTGGGACGTGCTCCTCGACCTCTCCGGACCGGGTCCCCGGCACGAGCGGCTCACCCGGGCACTCCGCACGGTGATCCGCGAAGGCGCGCTCGGCTCCGGTGCCGCGCTGCCGCCGAGTCGCACCCTCGCCGCGGATCTGGGCTTCTCCCGCTGGGTGATCACGCAGGCGTACGAGCAGCTGATCGCGGAGGGCTACCTCGCCGCGCGCACCGGCTCGGCCACTGTCGTGCGCTGGGTGGCGCCGGGGACGGAGCCCGCGAAACCCCTTCGCCACCGGGCCGCGCCGCCGGAGATCGACCTCGCGCCCGGCCTGCCCGATCTCCGCCATTTCCCCCGGCAGCGCTGGGCGGAGGCGGTCCGCGAAGTGCTCGCGAACACGCCGCACGGCGAGTTCGGTTACCCCGTCCCCGGCGGGCATCCGCATCTCCGCGCGGTGCTGGCCGACTACCTCCGCCGCTGCCGGGGCGCCGTCGTCGACGACGTGCGGATCTCGTCCGGCGTCACAGACGGGTTCGGCCGTGTGTGCCGCGCGCTGCTCGCGGCCGGGATCACCCGCGTCGCGGCCGAGGAGCCCGGATGGCTGACGCTCCGCCGCGTCGCGACGAGAGCCGGTCTCGAAGTCGTCGGTGTCCCTGTCGACGAAGACGGCCTCCGCGTCGACGAGATCCCGCCCGGTGTGCGGGCGGTCCTCGTGACCCCGGCGCACCAGTTCCCCACCGGCACCGTCCTGTCCCCCGCCCGCCGCGCCGGGCTGCTGAACTGGGCACGCGACGTCGACGGGCTCATCGTCGAGGACGACTACGACGCCGAGTTCCGCTACGACCGGCGCCCGGTCGGAACGGTGCAGGGCATGGATCCGGCGAGGGTCGCTCTGCTGGGGTCGGTCAGCAAGACGCTCAGTCCCGCGCTCGGCCTCGGCTGGTACGCCCTGCCTCCACAGTGGACAGAGCTGGTCGAACCCTCGCCGTCCCCGCCCGCGCTGGACCAGCTCGCGTTCGCGGCCTTCCTCGAACGCGGCTCGTACGACCGGCATCTGCGCGCGGCCCGGCGGCGCTACCGTTCCCGGCGCGACGCGCTGGTCGGCGCGCTCGGCCCGCTGCCCCTCTCCGGCGTCGCCGCGGGGCTGCACCTCGTGCTGGACCTGCCGGGCGGATCCGCGGCCGAGGTGGTGCGACGAGCGGCGATCAATGGGCTGCGCGCCGCCGATCTCGACGATTACCGCGCGACTCCTGGCACTCCCGGGCTCGTTCTCGGCTACGGCAACCTCGCGGACGGTTCCGTCGGCATCGCCGCCCGCTTGCTGATCGAGGCCGTCAGGGGCTCGTGAAGCTCACTCGGCCATGCGGTGCAACAGGAAGATCCCGTTCAGCAACGGCCTGTCGAGCCGCTGGTGGTCGGTGGCCATGTACTCGTCGAGGACGTCGAGGATGCGGTTGTCGAGTTCGGTGGCCTCCTCGGGCGAGAGGTGCAGCGCGAAGCGCTCGACGACCCGCACCGAAGCCGGGCCCGCCTCGCGGAGTTCGTCCTGGAACGCCTCGATCGGCCCGAACCGGGTGTCTTCGTTTTCCTCGTTCAGGGGCCCGTCCAGCCACCAGGTCTTGCCGGCGTTGCGGTACGGCTTCTCGAGCGCGCCGCTCGCGCCCGTCCGCACCGGCGCCTGCTCCAGCAGCCCGGCGTCGACCAGTTGCCGCACGTGGTGGAGCACCGTGCCGGGATCCTTGCCGAGCCGGTCGGCCAGTTCCTTGTTGGTCAGTTCCCGCTCCCCGCAGAGCCGGAGGATGCGCAACCGCACCGGGTGACCGAGCGCCTTGGCCTCGCGCGCCGTCGCCTCACGCCGCCGGTCCGCGACCCTGGCGGCGACCTGATCGTCCATGACCGCAGCGTAGCCGAGCGATGGGCAAAGTACACATCGATGGAGTTTTCCCCATCGATGTGCGATCCTCGATCGGTGAGCGCGCTGGGGACCGCCTACTGGCGGCTGTGGAGCTCGTCGGGGCTGTCGAATCTGGCCGACGGGATCGTCAAGGTCGCGCTCGGTCTGGTGGCCGTCCAGTACACCCGGTCCCCGGCGCTCGTCGCGGGACTGGCGACCGTGTTGTCCTTGCCGTGGCTGGTGTTCGCCCTGCACGCCGGGGTGCTCGCCGACCGCGTCGACCGCCGTCGCGCGATGCTCACCGCCAACGTGATCCGCGCGGGCCTGCTCGCCTCGCTCACGGCCGCGATCGCACTGGGCTTCGGGTCGATCTGGCTGCTCTACGTGGTCGCACTCGGGCTCGGGCTCGCCGAAACCGTCCATGACACGGCCGCGCAGGCGATCCTCCCCCAGGTCGTGGGCCGCGATCAGCTGACGCGGGCCAACAGCCGCCTCTACGCCGCCGAACTCACCGCCAACGAGTTCGCCGGGCCACCGGTGGGCGGCTTTCTCGTCGCCGCGGGTGCTTTCGCCGCGTTCGCGGCTCCCTCGGCGCTCTGGATCGTCGCGATCGTCGCACTCTTCTTCGTCCCGGGATCGTTCCGCGCCGAGCGGACCCGCGAAACGAGTGTGCGCGAAGACCTCGTCGAAGGACTGCGTTTCCTTTGGGAGAACCGGATTCTCCGGATCCTGGCGATCATGGTCGGCGGGTTCAACTTCGCCACGAGCGCCATGATCACGATCTTCGTGCTCCACGCGGTGGGCCCGTCGTCGGCGATAGGCCTGTCGGAACAGGCCTATGGTTTCCTGCTGTCCGCCATCGCCCTCGGCAGCTTCGCGGCGTCGTTCGCGGCCGAGCGGATCGAACTCACGCTCGGCCGCACCCGGTCCCTGGTCCTCAGCCTGCTCACCGGCGCCGCACTCGTCGGGATCCCCGCGGTGACCACGAATCCGTACGTGATCGGCGCGGTGTTCTTCCTCGGCGGGGCCGGGGTCGTGGTGTGGAACGTCGTCGTCGTGTCGCTGCGGCAGCGGATCATCCCGGACCACCTGCTGGGACGGGGCACCAGTGGCCACCGGCTCGTCGCTTGGGGCACCAAACCGCTGGGCGCACTGGCGGCGGGGCTGCTCGCGGAGGTCGTCGGGCTGCGGCCCGTGTTCGCGGGTGCGGCGGCGCTGATCCTGGCGCTGGTGCTGCTCTGCCCTCGTGAGTGGTAAGGACGGTTAGAACCGCCTTTACCACTCACGAGACCAACGCCTCACCGCCGCGGCTCAGCCAGGCAGCACCGACCGCACGGCCTCCGGGGTCCGCGCGACCACGGTCGTGCCGTCGTCGGCCGTGATGATCGGCCGCTGGATCAGCTTCGGATGTGTCGCCAGCGCCTCGATCCACCGGTCGCGGTCGGCGGGCGTGCGCCCCCAGGTCTTCAGCCCGAGTTCCTTCGCGATCGCCTCGGCGGTGCGGGTGATGTCCCACGGTTCGAGGCCGAGCCGCTTGAGTACGGCCTTCAGTTCCTTCGCCGTCGGCGGCTCCTCGAGGTACTTCCGCACGGTGTACTCGGCCCCGGCCTCGTCCAGCATCGACACCGCCGACCGGCATTTGGCGCACGCCGGGTTCACCCAGATCTCCATCTGAGGCCGCCTCCCTTCGAAAAGTGCTCAGTCGGTGAGCACTTTGCTTCCGATGATGGTCACAGACGTTACGACGAGAGGAACCCGGTCATGGACGAGACCACCTTCACCGCCGCCACCCCCGCCGAATGGCGCGCCTGGCTGGCCGAAAACGCCGGCACCGCGAAGGAGGTCTGGCTGATCATCCAGCACAAAGGCAACGGCGTCGCGAGCGTCCGCATCGAGGAGGCGATGGAGCAGGCACTCTGCTTCGGCTGGATCGACGGGCTGCACCGCAAGAACGACGCGACCAGTTCCCGGCTGCGGTTCACCCCGCGCGGCCCCCGGAGTTCGTGGAGCCGGGTCAACCGCGAGCGGGCCGCGCGCCTGATCGCCGACGGGCTGATGACCGCGCGGGGTCAGGCGACGATCGATCTCGCCAAGGAAAAGGGCCGCTGGCAGATGGTGCCCGACGGCGAAGGCGTCCCCGAGGATCTGCGCGTCCGGCTCGACGCCGACGAAACCGCCGGAACCCATTTCGCGAAGTTCCCGTCGTCGTCGAAAAGGCTGATCCTGGAATGGATCCTGACGGCGAAGAAGCCGGAGACCCGGGAGCGGCGGATCGCCAGGACCGTCGAACTCGCGGCCGTGAACCTCCGCGCCAATCACCCTGTCCGGTGACTCAGAGCTCGTCGCGCCGGGCCACGAGGAGGGCGATGTCGTCCTGTGCCGCCCTCGAGCCGACGAGCGCGGCCATCACCCGCGCGCACACCACTCCGGGCAGTTCGGGGGTGATCACGTCGGCGAGCCGCTGCAAACCGACGTCGATCAGGCGATCCCGGCGCTCCACGAGACCGTCCGTGTAGAAGGCGAGCACGCCGCCGGGTGGCAGGTCGATCACCGTTCTTCGCCGCGTCAGTCCCGTCACCCCGATGGGCGGGTCGACCGGGACCTCGACGAACACCGACGGGCGGCCGGGCACCGCGAGCACCGGAGGGAGATGTCCCGCCAGCGAAATCGCCACGCTGTCGCGCGAAGCCGGTACCAATCCGTACACGACGGTGGCCAGCGCCCCCGGCTCGAAATGGTGGACCTTCCGGTCCAATTTGGACAGGACCTCCGCCGGATCGTCAGATTCGAGCGCGTAGGCGCGAAGCGCGCTGCGCAGCCGTCCCATGATCACGGCGGCGTTGAGGCCGTGCCCGGCGACGTCACCCATCACGACGCCGAGGCGATCACCCGGCAGCGGGAACAGGTCGTACCAGTCACCACCGACCCCGGGTTCGGTACCCGGGACGTACCGCGCGGAGAACTTCATCCCGGCGACGGCGGGCAGCCGTCCCGGCAGCAGGCTCCGCTGGAGCGCCGCCGCGGCCGCACGGTCGGTGGCGGAGTTGTCGATCTGCAACGCCAGCGCGAGCCGCGCGGCCACCAGCCGCAGCAGTTCGACGTCGGCCTCGGGGAATTCGCGCGGCGTCGTGGATCCGACGTGCAGCACGCCGATCAGCTCGTCCCCGGCCACCATCGGCACCCCGAGCAGCGTGCGGAGCCCGCGTTCCCGCAGCAGCGCGTTGACCACGGTGGTCTCGTCGACGTGGTCGAGGATCACCGGACGCCGTTCCGCGGCGACCCGGCCCGCGAAACCCGCGCCGACGGCGATCCGGACATCCTGGAAGACCTCTTCCTCGATGCCGGAAGCGGCGATGGCGTGCAACTGCTGGGCTTCCGGCTCGTGCCGCAGCACCGTGGCCGTGTCGACGCCGAGCACTTCGCGCACCCGGCCGAGAATCGTGGCCATCACCCTTTCGGGATCGAGATGCCCCAGCGCGGTGTCGGTGATGGCCTCGAGCACCCGGAGCCGGTCGTCGGCGGTCGAAGTCCCGGACATGCGCTGAGCCTAGCCAGTCCGATGGCGGGATGTCGTCCAGCCCGCCGCCAGTTCGTCGAGGCCGTCGGCCAGTTCGGCACTCGGCGGAATCGCGTCCCTCGGGACCCGGCAGGCGAGCGCCGTGCCGAGCCCCGCCATCCGGATGACGGTGTCGATCAGCGCCTCCGGCTCCTCCGGCCAGTCGAAGCCGGGCTGGGCGATCAGCAGGCTCACGCATCCGTGCATCGCCGACCAGAGGCCCATCGCGAGGACTTCCGGTTCGCCACGCAGGATGCCCGCGCGCACGCAGGCGGCCGTCGCGTCGGCGAGGTGCCGGAAACAGGCGACCGCGCCAGGCGACGAGCCACCGGACGGTCGCATCAGGAGTACGCGGTACTGCACCGGATGGTCCAGGGCGAACCGCGCGTACACCCGCGCGCACCGGCTGAGCGCGCGCATGGGATCCGCGACTTCGGCGGCGTGTTCGCGCATCCGCTGCGCGAGTTCGTCCCAGACCCCCAGGCAGACGGCCTCCAGCAACGCGTCACGACTCGGGAAGTGCGCGTAGACCGACGGTGTGGAGACGCCGGTCCGCCGCGCGACCGCGCGCAGCGTCAGCGCCTCGTCGGTCCCCGTCTCGGCGAGCAGGGCGTCGGCGGCGCGCAGGATCTCGCCCCGCAGCTTCTCCCCTTCGCCCGGTCGCGCCTTCGTCCGCTTCGCGCCCATGCCGTGATGCTGCCAGCATTGACTTGACACCGTCAACTTGACGATGTCAGCTTGAGCGTATGGCGCATTTCCAGACCGCGACCGCCCTGGTCCGCCGGGGCGACGGCCCGGTGTTCGACACCGAACTCGATCCACAGTGGACGATCGGGGCGAAGCTGCACGGCGGCTACCTGCTCGCCGTCCTCGCCAAGGCCGCCGCGGCGGTCTCCGCGCATCCGCATCTGACCGCGATCAGCGGCTCGTTCTCGGTGGCCCCGGAACCCGGCCCCGCGGTCGTCGAGGTCGAGGTCCTGCGCGAAGGCCGCGGCCTCACCCAGCTGCGCGCGCGGCTGAGCCAGCACGGCGCGCCCTGCACCGAGGCCCTGATCACCCAGGGCGTCCTGACGGACGGCGACGCGTGGTGGTCCGGAGTGGACCCGGTCGAGATCCCGCCGGAGCAGGATTGCCTTCCGGTGCCCGCCGACGGTGGCGGCGGATTCCGCATCGGCCTGATGGACGTCGTCGAGCAGCGGCTCGACCCGGCCTCCGCCGGTTTCGCGGTGGGACAGCCGTCCCGAAAAGGCGTCATCTCGTCCTGGTTGCGGCTCGCCGACGGCACCGACTGGGATCCGGTGAGCCTGCTCGTGGCGCTCGACCCGGTACCCCCGATCTCCTACGACCTCGGCATCGCGGGCTGGGCGCCGACCGTCCAGTTCACCGCGTACCTGCGCGGGATCCCGGCGCCGGGCCCGGTCCGGGTGCGGATGCGGGCGGGCGAGATCGGCGGCGACCGGATGGACGAGGTCGCGGAACTTTGGGACGAAAAGAACCGATTGATCGGGCAAGCCACCCAAATTGCCGCCGTGCGCGTTCCCTGATCCACCCGAAAGCAGGGTCATGACGGAACTCCAGGAGTTAAGATCCGGCGTCGACGTCATTGTTCTGGGGGCAGGACCATGGAAGTGGAACCACGCCGCGCGGACGCGGACGGCTCCGACGGGGACGGGGCCGAAATCACCCGGCTCTGCCGGACCCTGGTGCCACTGGCGGCCGCCGGTAAGCACGCCGAGGCCGCGTCGACTTATCGATGGGTGACCAGGGCGTCCATGGGCGCTCCGCGTCAGTACGGCGACCACGCGCTCCGGCTGGAGTTCTGCGCGCTCACCGGCAACGAGCACACCGGTTTCGATCTTCTGTCGCTTTTGGACGGTGTCGGCGACCATTCGGACGCCGTCGGCAGGCTGGAGTTCTTCGCGTCGGCCGCTTTGCTCACCCGGCGGTTAATGGAAACCGGATACGGCGAAACCCGGTTCGTTCTCAACGGTCCGTACGACGGCCTTTCCCTGCGGCTGCTGCACCGGCGGGTGCGGGCGGCGGCGTTCGTCGAGGCCGAGGAACTCGACGAACGCGATCAGACCGCTTATTTCACCGCGCACGCCGAGCGGAAGATGGCCGCGAAACCGGTCACCGAATTCGTCCCGCTCCTGCCTGCCGCACTCCCGCGGGTCCCGATCCTGCCCCCGCCGGACCTGTCGGCGGAGGAACTCGTCGTCCGGGCCGAAATCCACAATCACCGGTCCGAACCGGAGGAGGCGCGGGCCTGTCTCGCCGCGATCGGCACCGTCGGAGACGAGATCGCCCCGCGGCTGGCGGAACTGCGTGCGATCTTCTTCCAGGGCGACGACACCGAAGAACGGCTGCGCCGCGCGGCCGCCGGGTTCCGGCGGCACGGCGACGAAATCCGGTTCCTGCTCAACCAATGCTGGCTCGGCCTGTGGCTCGTCTTCGACGATCAGGCGGAGACCGGGGTCGCGCTGACGACGGTCGCCGCGGCGCGATTGCGCGCCGGGACCGACGATCGCGCCGCCTGCTGGGGCGAATACTGGCTGGCACACGTGCTTTCCGGGCAAGGACGCACTCCCGAGGCGTACGAGGCCTTGCGGCGTGGCGCCGAACGGGCCCGTGAAGCGGGCGATCCCTTGCTCCACGGCACTCTTCTGTGCCTGGAGGCGTCACTGCGGAACGGCGACGGCGAGGATCCGGTGACCACCTTGGAACTCGCGCAGGCGGCGACGGACGCCTTCATCGTCGGCAACGTCGGCGAGAAGGCCGTCGAAGCCGTCGAACAGGTCCGGATCGCCTACGAACGAGCAGGATCGCTCGACGAGTTGGACGTCTTCGTGGAGCACCTGCTGGTGACGCTGCCCGTCGGCGGCCCGGAACGGTTGCGCGGGCATCTCCGCCAGCTGCGGGCGTTGTCCCTGATCGGCACGGGCCGATTCGCGGAAGCCGTCGACGACGCCTACGCGTCTCTCGGTGTCGCCGCGTCGAAAGGCAAGGACAACGCGGAACATTGGTACGTCCTCGTCACCGCGCTGCACGGCGCCGGCCGCTACGACGAGGTCCTCGACGTCGCGCCCCACGCCATCGACCTGCTCACCGGACTGCCGGACTGGGGCCACCGCTGCCGGTGGATGTACGCAGACACCTACCGCGCGCTCGGCGACTCTTCGCGCGCCTTCAACGAATACGCCGTCCTCGCCGAAATCCTGGAGGAGTCGGGCGACACCGGGCACTCCTACATCTCGGTGAGCATGGCCGCCGCCGAACAACTGGACCTGCTCGGCTACGGCGCGAACGCCGCCGACTTCTACGCGCGGGCGGCCGACGCGGCGCTGGCGATCGGCGGCGGATACGTGGCCGCCACCTGCCGGAACGCCGCGACGCTTTCCCGGCTGCGGTCCGGCGACCTGGACGCGGCGCTGGCCGCGCTCGACGCCGCGGAAACCGCCGTGCACGCGGTGGAAACCGAAACCGCGCCCGCCAGGGACCATCTCATCGCCCAGCTCGATCACGTCGCCGCCCACGTGCTCAGCGCCGCGGGCCGGATCCGCGAAGCCGCCCGGCGCGCACTCCGCGCCGCCGAAACCTTCCACCGGATAGGCGAAGCCGAGTCCGCCCGCGACGTCGACCTGCTGCTCGAACAAATACTTCTCGGTGAACAAAAGTGACGAGTGCCCTGTTCTGTCAGTGACACGCTCACTCCCCGCCTGGGGCACGTTTAGTCCTCTAGTTGCGTTTCCTACTCCGGGCGCTGGTCCGTGAAGGGCCCCTTGAGGGACCCAGAGTCCCTCAAGGAGGCCTTCACGGACCTCGGGACCCGCCTTCGCGAGTCCCAACGGCCGCGCGTGAAGGGCCCCTTCCCTCGACTGAGCCGAGGAAGCGCGATCTCCACGCCTTCTCCAGTACGTGAAGGTCTCCTTCCTTGCGCTAGGCACGGAAGGGGGCTTTCCCGTACTTCAAGCGACCAGGGCGCCAGCACTGAGAGGGCCGGGGTGTGCGTGAGTGGCATTTCAGGTCAGGGCCAAGGAGCCCCTTAGGCACCTACGGGTGCGAGTGATCGCAGGTCCGTGATGCCCAGCGGCAGTGTCACGCCACGCACGACCCACCCGACCAGGGCGCTAGTACCGACTGGGTCACGGCGACCCTCGCAAATAGTCCCCTAAACGCGAGCTTGCCAGCCCTCGCGACCCGGAGAAAAATGCCCGTCATGCCCGACGGAGCCAGCGTCACCCGAAGCCTGCCCCTCGGTTCGATCGCGCTGTGGATCGTGCGCGTCGCGCTGGCGGCCGAATTCCTCTACAGCGGTTACCTGCTGTTCGCCGGCGGCCACACCGAACAGACCTTCGCCGAGATCGGGCTCGGGCAGTGGCTCCGGTACGTCACCGGCGTCCTGGAGGTCGGCGGCGCGATCGGCCTGCTCATACCCCGCCTCGGCGGGCCCGCGGCGCTGCTGCTGGCGGGCGTCATGGTGGGCGCGAGCGTCACCGAACTGTTCATCCTCACCAACGGCGGCCCGGTCCTCCCCCTGATCCTGCTGATCGTCTCCGCGACCCTGGCGTGGTTCCTGCAGGATCAGACCCGCGCGCTCCTCGGAATCGAGCCTCCCGCGGACGACGAGGACTACCGCTAGGCGAACGCGAGGCCACCGTCCTCCGAACGGCGCAACGGCCTCCCGCCGAATGCACCGATCACCGGAACAGTCAACGAAAAACCGCATGTCAGCGCGCCTCGCGAGCGCTTGTCGGCAGCGCCGAAAACCGATCATCAGCGTGATCACGCGCTCACTCAAGGTGAAAGATTGCGGCTCGTTTACAACGAACCGGCCACCTGCTTGACAGTCGGAGTGGTACGTACCACGCTGCCCGCATTGGTCTACACCATTTTGTGGGAGCCCGGCACAGTGGCCGGGCATCGAAAGGACGGCACGAGTGAAGCGCTGGCTCAAGATGACTGCGGGCGCCGCGGCCATCACCCTCGCGACGGCGGGCTGCGCCGGTTCCGGCAGTGGCGACAGCACGAATTCGAGCGCTCCGGCCTCGAACGGCTCGCTCACGGTCTGGCTCATGACCGGGACCGCCCCGGAAGCACTGACGAACTCGCTCCACAAGGAATTCGAAGACGCGCACCCCGGCGTCAAGGTCAAGTACGAGATCCAGCAGTGGAACGGCATCCAGCAGAAGCTGACCACCGCGCTGGCCAGTGACAACCCGCCGGACGTGATCGAGCTGGGCAACACCCAGACCCCCGCGTTCGCGAACCAGGGCGTGCTCGCCGACCTCACCTCGAGCGTGGGCGACTTCAACGGCGCGCAGTGGCTCCAGGGCCTCAAGGCTTCGGGCGAGTACGACGGCAAGACCTACGGCGTCCCGTTCTACGCGGCCAACCGTGAGGTCATCTACCGCAAGGACATGTTCGAGCAGGCAGGCATCACCGCGACGCCCAAGACCCGTGCGGAGTGGCTCGACGCGATCACCAAGCTCAAGGCCAAGTTCGGCAGCGACCCCGAGTTCCAGGCCCTCTACCAGCCCGGCCAGAACTGGTACGAGCTGCTGTCGTTCATCTGGGACGAGGGCGGCGACATCGCCCAGGCCAACGGGAAGTCCTTCAAGGCGACCCTGGACTCCCCGCAGGCCAAGGCCGGTCTCGAGTTCTACAAGCAGCTCACCGACGCTTCGGGCACCAAGGCGCCGAAGGACGCCGACGAGGCCACCCCGCAGCAGGCCGGCATCTACGGCGCCGGCAAGGTCGCGATGATGATCGGTGTCCCGGGTGAGGCCGACACCGCGGCGAAGACCGACAAGTCGATCAAGGAGAAGTCGGGCGCCTTCCCGATCCCCGGCAAGGCCGCCGACAAGTCGGCCCCGGTCTTCCTCGGCGGTTCGAACCTGGTCATCCCGGCCAACAGCAAGAACTCGGCCGCGGCCAAGGACTACGTCAAGCTGTTCTCCACCCCGAAGTACCAGACCGAGCTGGCCAAGGCCGGTTACGTCCCCGGTACCTCGACCGACGTGTCCGCGCTCGACGCGAACCCGCTCACCAAGGTCATGGCCGAGGCGTCCAAGAACGGCCGCGCCGTGCCGACCAGCCCCAAGTGGGGTGACGTCGAATCCGGTCAGAACCCGATCAAGGACATGCTGACCGCGTACCTGACCGGAACCAAATCGCTCGACCAGGCGACCGCCGACGCCAACGCAGCGCTCGACAAGCTCATCGGCGGATGACCACGACCAAAGATGTGACGACGCCGGCGGGGGCAACCCCGCCGGCTTCGCCGCGCATCAAGCCCCCGAAATCGAACCGGCGCCTCCGCCTCGGCGAGCGGACGGCGCCGTACCTGCTGATCCTTCCCGCGTTGATCGCGATCCTGGTCCTGCTGGGGTGGCCGACACTGCAGCTGATCGGGATCAGTTTCCGCAAGCTCGACCTCCGTGAGCTGGTCTCCGGAGAGATGGTCTGGGTCGGATTCGAGAACTTCTCCGAGATCCTGTCCGACTCCGAATTCTGGGAGATCACCGTCCGCACGCTGGTGTTCACCGCCGCGGTCGTGATCACCACCCTGCTGCTCGCGCTGTTCATGGCGCTGCTGATGCGGCATCTCAACCCGGTGGTCCGGGTGATCCTGCAGGTCGCGCTGATCCTCGCGTGGGCGACCCCGGTGCTCGCGACGACCACGATCTTCCAGTGGATCTTCGACCAGCAGTACGGGATCCTGAACAAGACGCTCGCGAAACTCGGCTTCGAGGGATTCATCGGGCATTCCTGGTTCGCCACCGGACCGAGCACGCTGACCGTTATCGGCCTGCTGGTCATCTGGCAGGCCGTGCCGTTCGTGGCGTTCACGCTCTACGCCGGGCTCCTCGGCGTCCCCAAGGAACAGTACGAGGCCGCGGGCATCGACGGTGCGAACGGCTGGCAGGCGTTCTGGGCGGTCAGCTGGCCGGCGATCCGGCCGATCCTGACCATGGTCACGTTCCTGTCGGTCCTGTGGGACTTCAAGTTGTTCGCCCAGGTGTGGGCGATCCGCCAGGGCGGGCCGGACGGCTCCAGCACGACGCTGCCGGTCTACATGTACCTCAAGGGCCTCGCGGGCAACCACTTCGGCCTGGCGGCGACCGCCGCCCTGCTGATGATGCTCGTGCTGATCCTGCTCACCGCCCGGTACGTCCAGCTGCTGGTGCGCACGAAGGAGGCCGACCTGTCATGAAGAAGTCCCTCGCACAGCGGATCGGCCTCGGCACCTTCGGCGTGATCGTGGCCTTCCTGTTCGTCTTCCCGACGTACTGGATGGTCACGTCCGCGCTGAAGACGCCGGGCGAGGTCCTGTCTCCGAATTACGACCTGATCCCGCTCTCGGTGACGTTCGACAACTTCGTCACGGCGCTGACGAAGCCCGGATTCACCACCTATCTCGCCAACAGCCTGATCGTCACGATCGGCGCGGTGCTGTGCTCGCTCGTCGCGGGTGTGCTCGCCGCGGTCCCCCTGTCCCGGATGCGATTCCGCGGGCGCAAGGGGTTCCTGATGCTGGTGCTGATCGCCCAGCTCGCGCCGTTCGAGGCTTTGCTGATCCCGATGTACCTGCTGATGCGGGACGCCGGGCTGCTCAACCAGCTGCCTTCGCTGCTGCTGGTGTACTTCGCCGCGACGCTGCCCTTCACGTGCTGGATGCTCTACGGCTTCGTCAACGGCATCCCGTACGACCTCGAAGAGGCCGCGATGATCGACGGCTGCAGCCGGGCGGGCGCGTTCCGCCGGGTGACGCTGCCGCTGCTCGCGCCGGGACTGGTGACCACGTCGGTGTTCAGTTTCATCACCGCGTGGAACGAGTTCCTGTTCGCGTTCGTGTTCATGCGCGACCAGAACAAGCAGACGCTGCCGGTGTGGCTTTCTTCGTTCCGGACGGCGTTTTCCGTGGACTGGGGCGGGATCATGGCGGCGTCGGTCATCTACGCCGTACCCGCGCTGGTGTTCTTCATCCTCGTTCAGCGCAAACTCGTGTCCAACCTGACCGCAGGCGCAGTGAAGGGATAATCCTTGTCTTCACCGGAAAAGCTCGCCGGCTCCGTTCTCGTATCGGGCTTCGACGGCACCACCGCACCGGACTGGCTGCGGCGCAAGGTGGCCGACGGCCTCGGCGGCGCGATCCTGTTCGGCCGCAACGTGGTCGACGACGAGCAGGTGGCCGCGCTCAGCGCGCAGCTGCGGGCGGAGCGGCCCGACGTGCTCATCGGCATCGACGAAGAGGGCGGTGACGTCACGCGGCTCGACGTCGCCACCGGCTCGTTCGTCCCGGGACCACTCGCACTCGGCGCCGCGGACGACGTCGAGCTGACGACCTCGGTCGCGGCGGCGCTCGGCGAGCGGCTGGCCGCGTGCGGGGTCACGATCAACTTCGCCCCGTGCGCGGATCTGACCCTGGCGGCGGAGGATCCCTCCATCGGGGTCCGCGCGTTCGGTTCGGATCCGGTGAAGGCGTCGCCGCATGTCGCGGCGTACATCACCGGTCTGCAGAAGTACGGCGTGGCCGCGTCGGCGAAGCACTTCCCCGGGCACGGGGCGGCGACCGACGATTCGCACCACTCGCTGCCGGTCCTGCCCAGGACCGAGGCGGAACTGCACGAGATCGAACTCGTCCCGTTCAAGGCGGCGATCGCGGCCGGGGTGCGCGCGGTGATGACCGGGCACCTCGTCGTGCCCGCGTGGGGCGATTTGCCCGCGACGCTCAACCCGAAGGCGCTCACCGACGTCCTGCGCGGCGAACTCGGCTTCACCGGCGCGGTGGTCACCGACGCGCTCGACATGGGTGCCATCGCGGGCGAACTCGGCAAGACCGAGGGTGTCGGCCGGGCGTCGGTGCGGGCGCTGATCGCCGGTGCCGACGCGCTCTGCCTCGGCGGTGTTTCGTTCGAAGAGGACGAACTGAACCGGATCGCGGCGGTCATCGCGGCCGCGGTCGAGTCCGGTGAGCTACCGATGGAACGGCTCGTGGAGGCGTCGGAACGGGTCGCCGCGCTCGGCACTCCCCCGGTGGCGACGCCGATCTCGCCGGTCGACCACCGGCTCGGCCTGGAGGCGGCGCGCAAGGCGCTGCGGATCCAGGGCTCGCCGAAGCTGGACGGGCCGCCGCTGGTGATCGACATCGAGACCGAGCCGATCATCGCCGCGGGCCCGATGCCGTGGGGGCTCGGGGCGCATCTGACCGAACTCGTGCCGGGCACCCGCGCGCTCAAAGTCACCGCGGACGAGATCGCGACCGCGATCGACGCCGTCCACGGCGCGCGCGACATCGTCGTGGTGACCCGCGAGGCGCACCGGCACCCCGAGGTCCGCGAGTTCCTCGGCTGGCTTCGTGAGGCAGGCGTGGACTACATCCGGGTCGAGACCGGCGCTCCCGGCCCCGACACCGAAGGTCCGCGGATCGACACGTTCAGCGGGTCCTACGTCAGCCTCCGCGCCGCCGCGGAGTACCTGGCCTGACCCTCTCTCGCATTTCGTCCTCTGGTTGCGGTACTTGCACGCGCAAGTACCGCAACCAGAGGACGAATTGCGTTGGGGGGCGGCGTTCAGAGCGCCTTCACGACGGCGACCATGTCCTCCGCGCCGAGCCCGAGCCGCGCGGCCTCGGCGTAGAGAGCACGGGACGCGTCGAGCAGCGGCAGGGTGAGTCCCGCTCGCCCTGCCGCCGCCTTGATCAGCTCGACGTTGGCCAGGACGTTCGCGATCGAGGCCTGCGGCGCGAAATCCTCTTCGGTCAGTTTGGGTGCCTTGACCCGCAGGATCGGGCTGGCCAGCTGCCCCGCGCCGAGGACGTCGGTGAGCAGGCCGAGGTCGAGCCCGTGTGCCCGGGCGAAGTGGACGGTCTCGGCCAGCCCGGTCACGACCGCGGTCAGCTGGACGTTGACCGCCAGCTTCATCAGGAGCCCGTTCGGTACCGGCCCGCAGTCCACGGCCTCCCGGCACAAGGGCCCGAGCAGCGACCGGATCTCCCCGATCGCGCCCGGGTCACCCGCGAGCATGGCGACCAGCTCACCCGCCTCGGCCGGAACCCTCGAGCCGGAAACCGGCGCCTCCACGTACTTCGCCCCGGCCGCGAGGAGCTCGGCCTCGATCCCGCGGGAATGCTCCGGCGCCGTCGTTCCCATGTGGACGATCGTGCGGCCGGCGAGCGCGGGCCGTCCGCGGTCGAGCACGGCATCGACGGCCGCCGCGTCCTTCAGCATCAGGATCACGACGTCGCACCGCGTGAAGAGCTCCGCCGCGTCCTCGACGGCCTCGGCACCCGCGGCCACCTGTTCCGCGGTCTTGCCGGGGGTGCGATTCCAGACGAGCAACGGGATTCCGGCCCGCGCCAGGTTCAGTGCCATCGGCCCGCCCATGCTGCCCAGCCCCGCGAAACCGACTCGTGAGATACCCATGGGACCACTGTGCGGCAAAGTCGCCGACCGGTGTGGCCGATGAGATCTTCCTGCCGGAAATCGCGAGGAATGCCCCTCGTGAGCGGTAAGGACGGTTCTATTGAGAGGTGAGTCAAAGGTGGCGTGTTCGTGGGGTGGGCCGGTGACGGGATGAAGGCGCCCTTTGCCGCGCTCGATGCCGAGTGGCCGTGTTGCGAAAGCCACTTTCGCGACGTCTGATGTCCCGAAAGTGGCTTTCGCGACACCCCGGGCGGCTGTGCGACCCACACAGTTTGAACCTTCAACCCCGGCCAGGAACAGCGTCACCCAGAACAACAGTGTCCCGAAAGCCACGTTCCCAACCTTCACTGTTGCGAACGAGGCCTTCACAACACCCGCCCCACAACCGACACCGAAAACGGCACGAGCACGCTACGTTTGCCCTTCCCCTCAATAACCGTCCTTACCACTCACGAGGATTTAGAACGGGTGCACCATCCACACGTTCGCTTCCACGTAGACCCCGCAGTCCCGCTCGACGTTCGCGTGCACCGGCGCGATCCCGCCGGGGATCACGTTGTCGCCGTCGGCGAGTTTGACGCCGGTCCAGTCGTGCCAGTCGGCGATCGAGCCCGAGATGGTCACGGCGAACGGGCAGACCTTGATCATCCGCGCGCCGAGCCGTTCGTGGGTGCGCAGCCAGCGGTCGGCGAACAGACCGTCCTCACGGCGCCGGACGGCGTACTCCTCCATCGGGACGTCGGGCTCGTCCTCCTTGCCGATCGGGCGCACCGAGACGATCAGCCGCTTCAACCCCGTCTCGGCCGCACGCGCCTTGAGCGCCTTCAACATCGGCGTGGACAGGCCCGTCCCGCGCATTTTCGGTGCCACGACGACTTCGAGCGCGCACAGCGTGTCCGGCTCGCGGCCGTCCATGAGGTCCTGCGCGGCCCACTGGATCGCCTCGTCCCAGCCGTGTTCCGGCAGTTCGCGGCGATCCTCGGCGGGATAGGTCAGCGGAACCGACAGCGCCCGCGCGATCGGCACGCCGTCGTCGTCCAGCGCGATCAGGAAGTAGCGGGCCCAGTGCCGCAGGAACCGTTCCGGGGTGATCATCTTGCCGCTGAAACCCCGGTAGATGAACTCACCCCCGACATCGCCGAGATTCAGTGCGGGGTCGAGGAGATCGGGACGGGACGCAAGATCGACGATTCGCATGCCGCCCAGTCAAGCGAGCCGATGATCGCCGGCGATAGCTGCTTCCGGGCGATGATCAAGCCAGCTGACGCGGCGCGGCCTGCAGTCGGGACAGAACGTCGGTGAGCCTGCCCGCGGCGACGTCCCATTCCTCGAGAACGCTGCTCCGCGCGAGCGCCGACGTCCGCAGGGAATGCCGGAGTTCGGCGTCGAGCGACCAGCGTGCCAACGCCGTCGCGAGCGCGGACGGATTGTTCGGCGGCACCAGCATGCCGGGGACCCCGCCGCCGGGCGCCGTGCCGAGCGCGTCGTGCGTGCCGGCGGTTTCGGTGGCCACCACGGGGATCCCGCGTGCCAGCGCCTCGGCGACGACCAGCCCGGAAGTGCCGCCCCGCGACGGGAGGACGAGCAGATCCGCGCCGTCGTAGACCAGGTCGAGGTCGTCCGGTGGCCGGATGAGGCTGATCCGGGAACCGAGCCCGAGCCGTTCGACCGTCCAGCGCAGTTCGTCGACGTAGGTGGGATCGTGGTGCGTCGCCCCGGCGAACACGCATTTGAACGCCAGTTCGTCGACCATCGAAAGCGCCTGGATCAGCACGTCCTGGCCGTGGCGCGCGGTCATCGGCGCGAGACAGAGCAGCCGGGAGACGCCGTCGGCGCCGGCGGCGAGCGGCGCCGCGTCCGTGCCGGGTGTCGCGACGTAGACCCGGGTGGGGTCGAGGTCGTGCCGGTCGATCAGCTGCCGCGCGAGCCACGGCCCGGTGGCGACGACCATTCCCGCGAGCCGCAGGGTCTCCCGTTCGCACGCGTCGAGGTCACCGGCCTGCGCCGGGTCGAGCGCGGGATCGTCGGCGAGCGGCTGATGCACCAGGACGGCCAGCCGCAGCCGCCGGGCGTGCGGGATCACGATCTCCGGGACCCCGCAGGCGACCGCGCCGTCGATCAGGACGACGGTGTCGTCGGGCAGCGCGGTGAGCGAACGGGCCAATCTCGACCGGGCGAGTGGCCCCGGCATCGGCCAGTCGCCCGCGATCGGCAGTTCCAGCAACGGGAGGCCGGTGGCCGGGAGGTTCTGGCACATCCGCCGGTCGTACTCACCGCTGGTTTCCCCGGCTTCCCCCGGCAGGACGAAGACGACCGGTTCGGTCACGCGGACATTCGAGGTGAACACGGTTACCTCCAGGTGCGGGCGCCTTATAAGGGGACACGGACGCGGAGCCCGGACGGTTCACATCTGGAGGCGGAAATTTCAGCCGCGCACGCGGGCGATCGCGGCGACGATCTCGTCATGCAGCCCGTCCCCGACCGCGATGGTGGCCGCCGAGCGCACCGTGTGGTCGGCGCCGTCGGCGTCGACGACCACTCCCCCGGCCTCGCGCACCAGCAGGACACCCGCCATCGTGTCCCAGGGCTTGTTGGCGAGGATGACGCTCGCGTCGAGTTTGCCGTGCGCGACCCAGGCCAGATCGATCGCCGCGGAGCCGAGGAACCGGACCCGCTGCACGCGGCCGCCGAGTTCGGCCAGCAACGCCATCCGGACGCGGTTCTTGGCCTCGGCGCCCTCGCCGACAGCGAAATCTCCGATCGAGACGATCGCGTCGGACATCTTCGTCGCCTTGGAGGCTTCGAGACGTTCTTCGCCCGCGTACGCGCCCTGACCCTCCGCAGCGGTGTACGTGACATCGAGGAACGGCAGGGAGATGGCCGCCACCGTGCTCTTGAGACCGTCGACGAGACCTAGCGAAACCCCGCACAGTGGGATTCCGCGCGCGAAGTTGGCCGTGCCGTCGACAGGGTCGAGCGCCCACCACAGGTTCTCGTCGCCTTGGTGCCCGCGTTCCTCGCCGAGGATGCCGATCTCCGGGGTCTCGCGCGCCAGGAACTCGCGCACGGCGTCCTCGACGGCGAGGTCGACGTCGGTCACCATGTCGCGATCACCCTTGGCGGCAACGGAAAACGACGTCATCGAGCGGATGATCCCGGTCGCCTTGACGACGGCCTCACGAGCGACGGACAACAATGCGGCGTGGTCGGTCATCTGGGTACCGTAGCCCGGTGAATCTGTTCCCGACGACCACGACGGCCGACGAACGCGCCCGGGACACCGACGTCGCGGTGCTGCCCGTCGGCAGTTTCGAACAGCACGGCGCGCACCTCCCGCTGTCCACCGACGCGATCATCGCGACCACCATCGCCGACGCCCTCGCCTCGGCGTACCCGGTGCTGCGCCTCCCGCCGATCACGATCGCCTGCTCGCACGAACACGCGGACTGGCCGGGAACGGTCAGCATCTCGGCCGCGACGCTGTACGCCGTGGTGAACGACGTCGCCGCCTCGCTGCGCCGTTCCGGGGTGCCGAAACTGGTGCTGGTGAACGCGCACGGCGGCAACTACGTCCTGTCCAACGTGGTCCAGGAGTCGACGTCGCCGATGGCGCTCTTCCCCGGCGTCGAAGGCTGGCAGGCGGCGCACGACGCGGCCGGGCTGGAGACGTCACTGGACAGCGACATGCACGCCGGGGAGCTGGAGACCTCCCTGTTGCTGCACGCCCACCCCGCACTGGTCCGGCCCGGTTTCGCGGAGGCGGACCACCTGGCCGACGACCGGCGGCACCTGCTGACGACGGGGCTGCGGCCGTACTCGGAGTCCGGCGTGGTGGGGCGTCCTTCGCTGGCGACGGCGGAGAAGGGACGGCTGGTGCTGGAGTCGCTCGTGCGGAGCTTCGGGGACACCCTGACCGCGCTCGCCTGACCCACCCGCGCGTGCAATGAGGGGGACTTTCATTGCAAATTTCGCAATGAAAGTCCCCTTCATTGCATCCGCCGCGGGAGCAAACGGAGCTTCAGGAGCCGACTGAACCGACAGTGCCGATCGGCCCGACAGCGTCCAGGTGCGGCAGGAAGTGGTGCATCCGCTCCCGTTTCGTCCGCAAGTACCGCAGGTTCTCGTCGTTCGGCGTGACCAGCAGCGGCACCCGCTCGCTGATCCGCACCCCGTGCAGTTTCAGCTGGTCGACCTTCGTCGGGTTGTTGGACAGCAGCCGCACCGACCGCACCCCGAGGTCTGCCAGGATCTCCGCCGCCGCACGGTAGTCCCGCGCGTCCACCGGCAGCCCGAGCGCGATGTTCGCCTCGACGGTGTCGAGTCCTTCGTCCTGCAGCCGCATCGCCTTCAGTTTCGCGAGCAGGCCGATGCCGCGTCCTTCATGCCCTTGCGCGTACACGAGGACTCCGGCGCCCTCTTCGACGATCGCTCGCAGCGCGGCGGCGAGCTGGTCTCCGCATTCGCAGTGCATCGAGCCGAACACGTCGCCGGTCAGGCATTCCGAGTGGACCCGCGCCAACGTGCCCGTCCCCTCAACGTCGCCGTGCACCAGCGCCATCTGCTCGGTGCCGTCGGCGTCGAGGTAGCCGTATGCGCGGAAAACGCCGTAATGGGTCGGCAATCTGGTCTCTACGACCCTCTCCACGGTCATCGCGTTTCTCCTATCCGTACAGGTACCCCGAGGCGCGGTGCGGCGGGCGTATGAGTCTTGAAAGAGCGCGCCAGCAGTACGGCGGCGCCGGGAAAGCTCGCCACGAGCGCGAGCACGCCGTAGACGACGGCCACGGTGACGCCCTGCGCCGAACCGAGCCCGGCCGTGCCGAACAGCAGTGCGCAGACGCCTTCGCGAGGGCCCCAGCCGCCGATGTTCAGCGGCAGCCCCATCGCGAGCAGGGCGAGGATCATCAGCGGCAGCAGTTCGCCGACCGGTGCGGTGACCCCGGCCGCCCGCGCGGCGACGACGAACAGCGCGAGGTGCCCGGCGAGGGTGGCCACCGAAAGCAGGCTCACCCCGGGCCAGGTCTCCTTGGTCAGCAGGCCGAGCCGGACGTCGGCGAGGGTGACGGCGAAACCGCGGCGCCACTTCGATCCACTGTGGATCCAGTGTTTCCCCGCCGTCATCCCGGTGACGACGGCCGCGAAGGCAACGACGACGACCACGATCGCGGCGGCCAGGACGACCCCGTCGATCGGCGGCGGGACCACGGAAGGCGCACTGAGCACGACGGCGACCGAGGCGCCGATCACCGCGACCTGCCCCGCCGTCCGCTCCAGCACCACCGCGCGGACCCCGCGCGGGACGTCACCGGATTCGCGGCCGTGCTGCACGGCGCGGTTGACGTCACCGAGGACTCCCGCCGGCAGGACACCGTTGAGGAACAACGCGCGGTAGTACTCGCCGACGGCGCCCCACAACGACAGCTTCAGGCTCAGCCGCCGCGCGACCAGGCACCAGCGCCAGGCGCTGAACACCGTCGTCGCGAAGCCGATCCCGAGCGCGGCGGCGACGCCGGTGGCGTCGACCTCGCGCAGCCCGTCCAGGAAGGCCCGGGTGCCCAGTTGCCAGACGAGAACGGCGAGGATGCCGAGCGCGCCGAGGATCCTCAGCCACGGCCAAAATCGCTTCACGACGGCACCACCAGAAGATCTTCGTGCTGGATCACCGCGTTCAGTTCGCCAGCCGCGCACTGCGCGAGCCGCCACCGCAGGTAGGCGTCGCCGTCCGCCGCGAGCTCCGGCCGCTGCTCGCGGGCGGCGCCGACCCAGCCGGTGAGCCATTCCGCGGTCAGCGCGGCCTGGTCCGCCCCGAGCCGCCACGGGCTCGGGGCTCGCCGCACGGTGGCGCCGAGCCGTTCGAAGACGCCGAACGCGACGTCCACCGCGTCCGGGCCGAGCAGCCACCGGCCGTTGGTCACCCGGCGCTGGTGGGCGTTGAAGGCGTCGGCGATCTCGACGTCGAACTTGTCCTTGGGCGACAGCACGACCCGGCCCGAAACGCTCAACGTGAACAGGACCGCGCAACGGGCCTCGACGCACGCCTCCGCGAGCCTGCTCATCTCCTCGGCGGTGAGCAGGTCGAGCAGCGCGGACGCCGCCACGAGCGACGTCCCGGCGAGGTCCTCGGCGCGCAGTTCGGTGATGTCGCGTTCTTCGGCGACGACGGTGACTTCGCTTCCGTCCAAAGCGTGCTCCGGACGGCTGGTGCGGGCCAGCGCGTGGGTGAGCAGATCGGTGTCGCGGTCGTGCAGGATCCAGCGCTGGCGGCCGGGCAGCCGCCTGGCCAGCCAGCGGCCGAGTGATCCGGTGCCGCAGCCGAGATCCCGGACGACGACCTCGTCCTGTGTCTTCAAGAAGGAACGGACCGGCTCGATCAGCTCGGTCGCGCGCGCGGCGGCGTCGGCGTCCTCCCGCAATCGCAGCCAGCTGGGGGCGTACTTGGTCATGCCGCCGTCCTTTCGTTCAGCAGCACGGCGGCGACGCCGCGGGCCGTCGCGTCCCAGCCGGTCAGCGTCTCGCGGCGAAGGCGGGCGGAGGCGCGAAGACGGTCACGCAGTTCAGGCTCGGTGAGCCAGCGGCGAAGGGCTGCGGCCAGCGCGTTGACGTCCTCGCCCGGGACGAGGATCCCGGGCACGCTGCCGTCGGGCGACCGGCCGAGCGTGTCCGGCAGCGCGTCGACGGCGGTCGCGAGCACGGGAACGCCGTGTGCGAGCGCCTCGGTGACCACCATGCCGTAGGTCTCCGCACGCGAAGGCAGCACGAGAAGGTCTGCGGCCGCGTACGTTGCTTCGAGCGCTTCGCCGGACCGCGGGCCGGTGAGGGTGAACCTCTCGCCGAGCGTGTGTCGCCGCAGGCGCTCGACGTAGCGCGTCTCGCGGCGGATGGCTCCGACGCATTCACAGATCCACGGGAGATCGGTGAGCGACTTCAGCGCGTCCGCGAGCAAGCCCTGCCCCTTGCGCGGGGTCACGTTGGCGACGCAGACCAGGTGCGTCCCGTTCAGGCTTCCGGGCGAGACTTCGGCCTTGTCGACGCCGGGCGGTACCGCGTGCACGCGATGCGGGGCGAGGTCGTGGTGCTCGATCAGCCGCCGCGCCGCCCAGTCGCTCGTCGCGACCACGGCCTCGACCGCGCCGAGCGTCTCGCGCTCCAGACGGTCCAGTTCGGCGGCGAGCGAGGGCGAAAGTCCCGTCTCGTCGGCCAGCGGCAGGTGCACCAGCACCGCGATCGACAGCCGTTGCGCCGCGGGCAGGATCACCTCGGGCACCCCGCAGGCGACCAGTCCGTCGAGCAGGACCGCCGCACCGTCCGGCAGCTCGGCGAGCTTGCGCGCCAGGACCTTGCGCGCCTCGGTGTCGGGCCGCGGCCAGTTCCCGCGGACGGCGATCTCGCGGACCTCCACACCCGTCGCGGCGAGGCCGTCGCACAGGCGGCGGTCGTAGACGTTGCCGCCGCTCGGCGCGCTCAGGTCGTCGATGTCGTTGGGCAGGACGACGTGGAGTCCGTTCACAACACACGCTCGTAACTCGCCCACGCGACGTGGGATTCGTGCAGCGAGACGGTGATCCCCTCGAGCCCTCGCGCCCCTTCGCCGAGCGCTCCCGCGTGGACGCGGTCAGCGAGCCTGTCGGCGACGACCTTGGCGAGGAATTCGGTCGAGGTGTTGATCCCGGCGAACTCGGGCACGTCGTCGAGGTTGCGGTAGTTCAGGTCGGCGAGCACCGCCTTGAGCTCTTCGGTCGCCTTGCCGATGTCGACGACGATGTTGTCGGCGTCCAGCGCGGACCGGCGGAACGTCGCGTCCACCACGAAGGTGGCGCCGTGCAGTTTCTGCGCGGGTCCGAAGACCTCGCCGCGGAAGCTGTGGGCCACCATGACGTGATCGCGGACAGTGATACTGAACAACGGACCTCCTCCGGTCGTGCCCCTAACGCGTGTCCTCCATCTGATACGTGACACGGAGGCAGAGCGTTCCTGGTTCATTCGCGGCCAGACGCCCCACGACGTCCGGTAGTTCATGGAACCGGCATTCCCCGCTGACCAGCACTTCAAAGCCCGGATCGGCCAGAATTCGCAAAGCGAGAGCCAAGCGGTCGCCGTAGCTTCGGTTCGTGCGGCGAGCGGGCGAGACCATGCCGACCTGGCTGCTGCGGATCGTCAGGCGCCGTGAGTGGAAGTTCTCGCCGAGCGGGACACTGATCCGGCGGTCGCCGTACCAGCTCAGCTCGACGACCTCGCCCTCCGGCGCGAGCAGTTCCAGTGACCGCGCCAGCCCGGCTTCGCTCGCGCTGGCGTGCACGACGAGGTCGCAGTCGCCCAGCGCGTCCTCCGGTGTCGAGAACTCGACGCCGAGCGCTTCGGCGATCTTCGCTCGCCCCGGGTCGACGTCGATCAGCTGCACCCGCGTCGCGGGGAAACCTGCCAGCAGTTTCGCGACGCTGCTGCCGACCATCCCGGCGCCGACGACGGCGATCCGGTCGCCGAGTTTCGGCGACGCGTCCCAGACTGCGTTGACCGCGGTCTCGATCGTCCCGGCGAGGATCGCGCGCTCCGGCGGGACCCCGTGCGGCACCGGCGTGACCGCCGACGCCGGGACGACGTAGCGGGTCTGATGTGGATAGAGGCAGAAAACCACTTGCCCGGCCAGGTGCTCCGGACCATGTTCGACCACGCCGACGTTGAGGTAGCCGTACTTCACGGGGCCGGGGAAGTCGCCTTCCTGAAACGGCGCGCGCATGGCTTTTCGTTGACTCGGCGGGACCTCGCCGCGGAAGACGAGCGTCTCGGTACCCCGGCTCACGCCGGTGTACAGGGTGCGGACCAGCACCTCGCCGTCGCCGACCGGAGGGAGCGTGACCGGCCGGAGCTCACCGTCACCGGAACCACTGAACCAGAAGGCGCGTTCCATCGTGTCCTCTCATGTCGGACCTTGGAGACAGGGTCGCCGTCACCATAACGAGGAGGCCTCGTGATCAACCCCGGAGTTTTCCTGGGGGTCCTCGTCCAGCTGGCACTGTTGGGAACGCTGGACGCCGTCACCGGACTGGGCCCGCTGGGCTGGATCGCCGGAGCGGCCTACGGCGTCGCCGTGGGCGGATTCCTGACCTACGGCCTGAACCGGAGCACCGCGCGCTCCCTCGGTCCGGCCGACGCCGTGACGCTCGGACGCTCCGGGCTGGTCGGCTGTGTGACCGCCCTCGTCGTCGACACCGCGGGCGGGGAGATCGTCACGATGGTCGTCATCGCGTCGGTCGCGCTCGCCCTGGACGCCGTCGACGGCCAGGTCGCGCGCCGCACCGGCACGGCGTCGCCCCTCGGCGCACGCTTCGACATGGAGGTCGACGCGTATCTGATCCTGATCCTGAGCGTGGTCGTCGCCCAATCGCTCGGCCCGTGGGTGCTCACGATCGGCGCGATGCGGTACGTCTTCGTCGCCGCGAGCCGGCTGTGGCCGTGGCTGAACACCCCGCTGCCGCCGAGCCTGGCGCGCAAGACGGTCGCGGCGGTGCAGGGCATCGTGCTGGTCGCGACGGCTTCGACGATCCTGCCGCTCTGGGCCGGTTTCGTCGTGACACTGGGCGCGCTCGGGCTGCTGACCTGGTCTTTCGGCCGCGACACGTGGTGGCTGCTGGAGCAGCACGCCTTCAGCGGCACGCGGCGCGTGACGGCCGACGCCGCCTGATCACGCGTACTGCGCCTCGCCGTTCCCGAACGACCAGTTGATCAGATCGGTCTCGTTGATCGTCACGAGCACGTTCCGCGGCTCGGTCCCCGAATACTTCTCGGCGAGCTCCGCGATCCGCCGGTACAGCGCCTTCTTCCGTTCGTCGGTACGCCCCGGGCGCATGGTGATCGCGACGAACACGATCCCCTCGTCCCGGTGGATCCCCAGGTAGTCGTCGTATTTCAAGGTGCTCCGGCCGTTGAGGACCTGGAACCGGTCGTCGGCCGGGATGCCGAGCGTCTCGACCATCGCGTCGTGGACGGCGTTGCCGAGGGCTTCGAGCCTGTCGGTTCCGACAGCGTCGATGCGCACGAAGGGCATGTCAGTTCTCCTTGGTGGCGAGCAGGCCGAGGGCGCCGTCGACGGCCTTCGCGAACACGTCCGGGGATCCGGCGGCGCGGGCGAGGACGTAGCCGCCCTGCAGGACCGCGACCAGCGCGGTCGCTGTGGCGATGGAATCGAGCGAAGCGTCCAGTTCGCCGTTCGCGCGGCCCTCTTCGAGCAGTTCGGCGAGACGGCCGGTGAGCCAGCCGAAGGTGTCCTCGACCGGCTTTCGCAGGTCCGGATCGGCCATCACGTCGGGATCCTGGGTGAGCCTGCCGACCGGGCAGCCCTTGAGCACGTCGCGCTCGCGGCGGAGGTAGACGGTGATCCGCTCGACGACCGTGCCGGGTCCGGCGAACTCGGCCTCCGCCCTGGCCCGCAGCTCTTCGGCGTTGCGGCCGATCGCGGCGAGCGCGAGTCCGGACTTGCCCTGGAAGTGGTGGTACATGCTGCCCTGGCCGGCACCGGAACGTTCCTGGATCGCCTTCGGGCTGGTGCCGACGTACCCGCGCTCCCACAGGAGCTCGCGAGTGCTCTCGATGAGCTGTTCCCTCTTGTCCACACCGAGACCGTACATACTAGTAGGTACAGAGAGCAAGCCAAGGCCCCCGGAACGCATTTAGTCGACTAACCGCGCCTCAAGACCGCGTGTCCTGCCCGAACCGCTCCCACTCCCGGTCCCAGGCAGCGCGCCGCGCCCGGTCCAGCAGGTGCCGCGCGATCAGGTACCCCACCGCCAGCAGCGTCACCGCGATCAGCCACACGCCCACCCCGACGCCGACCCCCGTACTGGTCGCGTCCATCGGCGTCACCGGCGGATCGACCACGGCTTCGGCCTCGTCGAGCCACACGGTCACCCCGTCGCCCGCCGAAGCGCCGAGATCGGCGGTGACGGGCTCCTCCCGGAAAGTCCCGTCCGGCAACGTCCACCGGGCCGCCACCGAAGCGGTCTCGGCCGAAGGGGTCCCATCGACGCCGACGCGCGCCTGCGGAGCGTCTTCGAGCAGGAACGCGGTCGTCGAGTGCCGCACGGCCGTCTCGAACGCCGAGCGCTCCATCATGGCCGCGTAAGCCTCCGAACCGGCCGCCGCGGCCAGCGGGACGCCGAGCAGCGCCACCGCGACGCCGCCGACGAGGATCACCGCCTCGATCCGGTCCCAGATCCGCGCGAGCGGATTCCGGCCGGGACGGATCCGGCGCCACAGGAACAGAAGCGACACGACGGGCCTCCTTCGCCGGTTCCCCACCGACAAGACTGCGCCGGGAAGAGCCGGGGAGATAGGAGGCTTTGGTCCCTGTCAGCGGCGAGGAACGTTCTCACCCGGGATCACGTGCGCGGAGGCCGCACGGTTCATCGCACGACGTGTTCGTACGCGGACTTCAGGTCCCCGACCGGACCGGCCGGCGCGACCAGCGGCCCTTTCGCCCAGTCGCAGCCGAGTTCGTGCAGGACCTTCAGCTGCCGCGCGGTCTCGACTCCCTCGGCGACCACCACGAGGTCGACGGCGTGCGCCATCGCCATGATCCCGGCGACGATCGGCTCGGCGTCGCTCGACCTGCCGAGATCGGCCACGAACGACCGGTCGATTTCGATCACGTTCAGATCGAGACGGCACAGCTGGGCGAGCGACGAGTACCCGGCGCCGAACCGTTCCGCGGTCACCCTGACCCCGGTCTTCCGCAGCGCGTCGACGGCGTCGGCCGCGTCCTTCAGTGCCGTCTCGTCGACGTCGAGGCTCAGGTCGTGCGGTCCCAGCCCCGCGTCTTCCAGCGTGGTCTGAACCAATTGCAGCAACGTGGGATCGCCCAGTTGGCGGACCGAAAGACTCACATTCACATTACAGTGCACACCATGATCGGCACGCCATCGGGAGATCTCACCGGCGGCCTTGGCAAGGACCTCCGCACCGATGATCGTCAAAAGATCGCCGTCGTCGGCGATCTCGGCCAATTCCGCCGGATCGATCGGCCCCCGGACCGGATGGTCCCAACAGGACTTCGCCTTCACCGCGACCATGTCGCCGGTCCGCAGATCGACGACGGGCTGATAAACGGTCTCGACCAGCCCGTCCGCGACGGCGTTCCGCAGATCCTGCTCCAGGATGAAACGGTCCTGCACGCGTTTCCGCATGATCGGCGCATAGAAAGCAGAGCGGCCCGGTCCGAATGTTTTCGCCTGATACATCGCCAAATCGGCGTCTTCCAGCAATTCGTCGGCAGTGCGGGTATCACCGGGTTCTGCGATCACTATTCCGATGCTCGTATTGATATGCAGTTCCCTGCCGTGCACGGTGAGCGATTCGGCCAGATGCCGCTGGAGGTGGTCGGCCAGCGCCCGCACCTCGGCGGCTTCGGGATAACCGGTGGTGATGACCAGGAACTCGTCCCCGCCGAGCCGTCCGACCAGGTCCGAAGGCCCGGCGGCGGCCCGCAGCCGCTCACCGATGATGCGCAGCACCTGGTCGCCGACGGTGTGCCCGAGCGAGTCGTTGATGATCTTGAACTTGTCGAGGTCGATGAACAGCACGGTGGTCGTCTGCGACGGATCCGCGATCGTGAGGCGCAGATGGTTCAGCGCGAGCGTGCGGTTCGCGAGCCGGGTCAGCGGATCGTGGGTCGCCTCGTAGGCCAGCCGCTCGCTGATCGCCCGCCGTTCGGTGATGTCGGCGAAGGACGTCAGCACCGAGGGCACGCTCTGTCCCGGCGCCATCAGCGGACCGGACGTCAGCGAAAGCCACCGATGGGCACCGTCGCGCCGCCGCACCTGCACGACCCGTCCGGTCTCGACCTTCCCCGAGCGCCGCACGCGCGCCGACGGCAGATCGTCGACGGGCACCGGGGCGCCGTGCTCGTCGTGCAGCCGCAACGTCCGGCTTTCCAGGCCGACCAGGGAGCCCTCCGGCACGCCGGAGATCCGGTGCGCGGCGGAGTTCGCCAGCTCGATCCGCCCACTGGGGCCGACCAGCAGCACTCCTTCGTCGAGCGTTTCGACGACGGTGGCGAACTCGGCCTCGGCCCGGCGCTGCGCGGTCTCGTCGGCGCACAGCAGCACGTAGCCGTCGAACATCTCGGCCGCGGAGACGCGGACCGCGAGCGCTGTGCCGTCGGCGCTGAAATGCGTCGCCTGCACCACACCGCCCGCCGCGACGACCTGCCGCGGACTCATCGGCGCGCCCACGACTTCGGCCACCGGCACCCCGATGACCTGGTCGAGTTCGTGTCCGTAGACGGCCTCGGCCGCCGGGTTCCAGCTCGTCACCAGGCCGTCGGGCGAGGTCGCGATGATCGCGTCACTCGCGTGGCCGACCAGCGCGGCCTGAAACCGCAGACCGGCTTCCGCCGCCTTCTGCATGGTCAGATCGCGCATGATCACCTGATAGGCGGGTTTGCCCTCCCAGGTGGTGAGCACCGCCTGGGATTCGACGGCGACTTTGTGGCCCTGAAGGGTCTGCAGCATCATTTCGGTCGGCTCACTGAACGAGCCGGGCCCGACCAGCGAACCGATCCGCGCCAGCAACGCGTCCTGCGAGCCGGCGTCGACGAGGTCCGTGATGTGCATCCCGATGATTTCGGTCGACACACTCGCGCCGACGAAGCGCATCGTGGCCGAGTTCACGAAGACGACTTTGCCCCGCTGATGGACACAGATCCCGTAAGGGCTCGCCTCGACCATCGTGAGGTATTGCGTACCCAAAGTGCCGCCGTCGGAATTTTGCTCCAAAAGGCGGTACCCCTTGCCGAGAAAGGCAAGCGCGGGTTCACCACGTTGATCCCTCTCGGCGGACAACTCGGTCAGCAGGCGGACGAGCGAGGCATGACGGTCGGGTTCTCCAACCGTGCAGGTCGCGGTGCCGTTCGCTGGCGAGGAATCCTGATCCGAAGGCCGGTGGGTGTCGGGGGTCCCACCGTCGAGATCGTCAGGATCCATGTGATCCAAACCCCCTACTCGACTGATGTAGCTTCCGATTAGATCACTAAATCGACGTAGCCGTCCTCCTCGTCCAGCTGATCGGTGCGGCTTTTCCACCCCAGCGTTGACGGAATGCAGTTGAAGGGAAACACGTGCGGAGCAAAACAGACATCTGCGGCATCGGCGCCGTAACCGCCTACGGCTGGGGGCGCGAATCGCTGTGGGAGGGCCTCGCGAGCGGCGTCCCCTGCGCCCAGTACACCGACGGCTTCGGGGAAACCCCGGAACTGCCCGGCTGGGTGGCCCACATCCCCGAGGGCGGCAAGGCGAGGGACGGCAGTCTGCACGCCCGCGCTCTGCTCGCCGCCGCGCGGGAAGCGATCGAAGACGCGGGCACCCGCGGCTGGTCGCCGGGACGGCGGGTGGGCGTCATCTCCGGCGGTGTCCGCGAGGACCTGCGGACCTGGGACAGGCTCACCCAGCTCGGCGAGGAACTCATGTACCGGCGCGAGTTCATCGGCATGATGCCCTCGACCCCGATCGCCTCGCTGATGTCGGAGTTCGGTTTCCACGGCCCGTCGATGGCCACCTCCGCGATGTGCGCGACCGGCAGCGCCGCCGTCCTCACCGCGAAGATGTGGCTGGACGCGGGAATGGCCGACGACGTCGTGGTGGTCACCACCGATCTGTCCGCGACCCGGGCGATGGTGCGCAACTTCGTGCACTGCGGGGTGGCGATCACCGACACTCCCCCGCTCGACGCGTGCCGCCCTTTCCAAGAGGGCACAAGGGGATTCACCTTCTCCGAGACCGCCGTCGCGGTGGTGCTGACCCAGCGGAAGACCGACTCGTACGCGACCGTGCTGGGCGGCGCCATGTCCCATGAAGCGCACAACGCGATGGCGCTCGACCCGAACCCGGCGAACGCGATCTCGGCGGTGACCGGGGCCCTGGAGAACGCGAACGCCGCCGCGAAGGACGTCCGCTACCTGAACGCGCACGGAACGGGCACGAAACTCTGCCACCGCACGGAATCCCAGATCCTCGAAGCGGTCTTCCCCCGCACCACGGAGATCTACTCGATCAAACCGCTGACCGGCCACAGCCAGTCCGGCAGCGCGCTGACCGAGATCGCGACGACCTGTCTCGCGGCACAGCGCGACCTCGTCCCGGCGCCGAAACCGGTGGCGGACGGGCATCCGCAGCTGATGGACGGGCCGTCCCGGCCGGAAAGCGGGCTCACCGTCAAGACGTCGATCGGGATGGGCGGGTACGTCGCCGCGGTCGTGTTGGACGCCGCCTGACTCCTATTCGATAACACAAGGTATCAACGTCGTCACGAAGTGTCATACCCGGTGCTCATCGGGCCGATACTGCCAAGTAGCGATACGCACTAGGCACGGAGGCGGCCATGAGCCCGAGAACGGCATCCGACAACCTCGTCCACAACTACCTGTTCTTGCGGCGTGCCATCGGTTTCCTCGGGATCGGACTGCCTTTCGTGCTGATCTTCGGGAAGATCGCCGTCGACGGCGGCGGCCTGCTCAACTCGATCAGCGGCTACTACTACTCGGGGATGCGCGACGTCTGGGTCGGCGTCATGTGCGCCATCGGTGTCTTCCTGTTGTCCTACCGGGGTTACGGCCGGATCGACGACATCGCCGGGAACATCGCCGCGGTGGCCGCGGTCGGCGTGGCGCTGTTCCCCACGACACCGTCGAACGGTGACCGCACGGACGAGATCCTCGGCCTGCTGCACCTCGGGTTCGCCGCGGTCTTCTTCCTCACCCTGGCATTCTTCTGCATCGTGCTGTTCACCAAGTCGGACAAGGAGATCCCCGGCGCCCGCAAACCCGAACGGAACCGGCTGTACGTCACCTCGGGCGTGATCATGCTGGTGTGCCTGGCCTTGATCGTGCTCTGCGGCCTCGTCTTCGACGATCTGACGAAGTCGCTTTACCCGGCGCTGTGGCTGGAGTCGGTGGCGATCTTCGCGTTCGGTGTCGCGTGGCTCACCAAGGGCGGGACGCTGCTGCCGGACAAGACCGTGACGGCGGGAACGCGGGTGACGGTCTGACCTGTACCGGAGCCGGGCCGATCAAGGTAAAGGAACCTTTATCATCGGCCGGGTCGTTGACGCGGTATGACTGAGCGCATCGCACTCCAGCTCGGCCGCCGCGACCTCCTGGTGGTCGCGGGGATACCCGGGGCGGGCAAGACCACGCTCCTGGCCCGGGCGGCGACCGGCGCGATGCCGGTGCTCGATTCCGACCAGGTCCGCGCGCGGCTGCGCGGACGGCTGCCCGCCGCGCTGCCGTACCGGTGCTACCGGCCGCTGGTCCACCTGTGGCACCGCGCGCGGGTCGTCCGGGCCGCGCTCGCGGACGGTGGCCCGCTGGTCGTGCACGAGCCGTCGACCCGCGCGACGACCCGCGGGCTGCTGGCCCTGCTCGGCCTGGTGAGCCGCCGCCCGGTCCGGCTGCTGTGGCTCGACGTCACCCCGGAGGAGGCCCGCGCGGGCCAAGTCGCGCGCGGGCGCGTAATCCGGCCGCGGTCGTTCGCCCGCCACGTCAGAAGGGCCGAGAAGGTGCGCCGCGACCTGCGCGCCGGCTGGGTCCCGGCAGGCTGGCACGGCGCGCGGATGGTGACCCGCGAGGTCACCGGTGCGCTGCGGTTCGTCACCGAAGAGGAGCCGGGAAGAGGCCGCTCAGGCGACGTCCGGCTCCTCCCGGTCGACCGGCCCGGCGCGCCCACAGTGCGCGCAGGTTAGCGGTTCCGGGTCGGGTTCGTCCGAAGGTCCGGGTCGGTTCGGGGGCGGCCACGGGTTCCCTGGCGCCCAGCGGATGCGTACCGGCATCGTCGTTCGTCCTTTCCACGGAGAGAAGGACCCCCGCACGGAGATACGGACGTGCTGATCCACCGGTTCACCCCATCCCCGGATCGGGTCAGATCCCCACGTAGCTCTCGGCGAAGAAGTCCTGGTGCGCACGGGAAACCCGCAGGCTCTCCAGCCGCGCGTCCCGCAGGGCCCGCTGGAAGAGGGCCTCGTCGTCGTATCCGGCCGGGCTGTGCAGGAGACCGATCATCCAGTGCGAGAACTCCTGCGCGCGCCAGATCCGCGGCAGGCACTCCGCGGAGTAGCGGTCGAGCGCCGTCGTGTCGTCCGTTTCGTGGGCGGCGATCAACGCCTTGGCGAGGATCTCGGCCTCCATCAACGCGAGATTCGCGCCTTTCGCGGCGGCGGGGCTGATCAGGCTCGCCGCGTCGCCCGCGAGGAACAGTTTCCCGCGCTGGATCGTGTCCATCACGTGCGAACCCAGGTCCACGATCCGGCGTTCGATGACGGGGCCGCGTTTGAGCGCGCCGTACCGCTCGCCGCGCATCCGCAGGCGCAGTTCGTCCCAGATCCGGTCTTCGGTCCAGGTGTCCGGATCCTCGCCGCGCGGGACTTCGAGGTAGTAGCGCGTCACCGTCGGCGTCCTCGCCATATGCCCGGCGAAACCGCGTTCGTGGAGTGCGTAGCCGATCGCGGACATACTGGGCGGCGCTTCGGCGAGGATCGCGAGCCACGAGATCGCGTGGTCTCGCTGGAAGACCTTGGCGGGAACGGATCTCCGCGAGACGCCGTGCCTGCCGTCGCAGCCGGCGATGTACCCGGCGCGCAAGAGACGGTCGTCGGCGATGACGGTGGCCTCCGTCCCCGACACCGACGAAACCTCGGTCTCGAACCGGATCTCCCCGCCGCGGGCGAGGAATTCCGCGATCAGATCGGTGACCAGGAATTGCTGCGGATAGACGGTGTGCACCTCACCGCCGCCGAGTTCGCCGTACCTGAGCTCGAATTCCCCTTGTTCGGCACGGAAGGCACAGGTGTCATGCCGGACGCCGTTGGCGAGAAGCCCGTCGGCGAGTCCGTTCCCGTCGAGGACACGGACACTGTTCGCGGCCAGAAATCCAGCCCTGGCACGGTTTTCGACGTACTCCCGGCTTTTCCGCTCCAGGATCAGGCAGTCGATTCCGGCCGCGCGCAAAAGATTTCCCACGACCAGTCCGGCCGGACCCGCGCCCACGATCAGTACATCGGCGTCGTTCTTCCCCACGAAAGCCCCCCGTGCCCGCGCCCTCCCCCACTGCGATCCACGGTACACAAAGTGCGTTGAGCCGGGGGATGTTCAGCCCTTCTGGGCACGCAACCTCGCCCGGCGTTTCCCTTCGTGCATCGCCACGACGCGCGCGATCGGGATCGTGTGCCCCTGTTCGACGAGGTCGGCGGGCAGCGTCTGCGGTGCGGGCATCGCCTCGGCCCACGGGTCCTTGTCACCGAGCAGACCCGGCGCCGTGTAGACGGTGAAGTCGGCGGGGACCACGTCCGCCAAGGCATCCCAGGCGACCGGGAACGACACCGGCAGTCCCGGCCGCAAACGCGGGCTGTAGGCCGCCGCGACCGTGTTCCCGCCTGCCCGCGTCGAATCGAGGTACACCTTGCCCTCGCGGTCTTCCACGATGTACGCGGTCGTCGCGACCGACGGGTCGACCTGCTCCGCGCGAGCGGAAAGAGCGCGGGTCGCGGCCGCGACGTCTTCGAACGTCTGCCCCGGCACCAACGGGACGAAGATGTGCACTCCCTTGGAACCACTGGTCTTCACCGCGCCGGCGAGCCCGGAATCGGAGAGCGCCCGCCGCACCAGTCCCGCGGCCTTCACGACGTGCGCGAAATCGTCACCCGGCGGCGGGTCGAGGTCCAGGACCAGATGCGTCGGGCCCGCGACATCCCCGGCGGTCATCAACGTCGGGTGGTACTCGACGGCGCGCTGGTTCGCGAACCACAGCAACGTGCGGCGGTCGTCGCACAGCGCGTACGACACCTGCCGCTGGGAGGTCTCCGCCCAGATTTCGTGCCGCTTCACCCAGCCGGGTGTGTATTTGGGCAGGTTCTTCTGCATGAACGGGTCCTGGCCGCGCAGGACGCGGATCACCGACAGCGGCCGGTTCTCCAGCACCGGGAGGAGACGTCCCGCGACGAAGTCCAGGTAGTCGACGAGGTCGCGTTTCGTCGCGCCCTCGAACAACGGCTGGTCGAGGTTGGTCAGCTTGACCCCGTCACGCTCGTCATCGCTCATGACGGTGAGCCTGACACAAAAAGCCTCGTGAGTGGTACGGACGGTGAGAACCGTCCGTACCACTCACGAGGCCGACGCTTAGCTGATGTTGGCGTCGATGCAGGCGTAAAACGCGTTCGCCGTGTCGTAGACGTTCCAGCGGGCGAGGATCTTGTGCCGCCCGCTCTGCTGGAGGTTCACGCTGTGCGTGACCGTGGCGCCCGGCTGCGCGCCGTTGTCGTTGACGGTCGCGACCTTCGCGCCGTCGACGAAGTACTCCCACGTGCTGGTGCGGTGGCGAGCCGTGATCGTCCACCGGAACGTGGTGGTACGGCCGAGGGAATGCACCTTCCAGCCCTTGCTGTCATTGTTGAGATCCGAGAAACGGCCGACGCCGCCGCTACAGCTCATGAGCCCCTTGGGGCCCTCGACGCTTTGCGGTTCCCATTTGATGTCACCGCAGGAAACGGTGTTCTGAGCACACTGCGCCTGCCTGCTGGCAGGTGAGGAGACGTAGCCGTGCGCGCTGGCGGTACCCGCCGGGATCGCGACCAGAACCGCCGGCACCGTTGCCGCACCTGCCGCCAGGGTCAAAAGCCGTCGTTTGAAGCTCATGCCTACCCCTTTCCCATCTGTGCACCCACCGCCGACCCGGTGGCGGAACCGTCCGTGGAACTCGAGGTTCCTGGGGCCACGGCGAGCGAAAAACCAATGAAGGTTGGGACCACATCCGCCGAAGCGCCGAGCGGCGAATGTGGTCTAGACCATAATTGGTTCAGACGACTCGGTCAAGAGTAACCAACCGGGCACTTGGAGTCGTGAAGATCGAACAGGGGTTGTCAAGTCGGGCGATCAGCCCGCACCCAAACAGACGAACGGTCGCCGGAACGGATCAACCGCGACGGCGTCCGCCAGTGCCGTCGCCGGTCCGGCGCCTTCGGCGAGTCCGCGGTGGTAATCGTCCATCGCGGCTGCGGCGGCTTCGTCACCGACTCGGCTCAACGGCGCGATCACCGTCCGCGAGCCGCTCGCGAGCAGCGCGCTGGCGAAACCGAGGACTTCGTCGCCGGGCCGGATCCGGTTCAGCGCCAGTTCGCACGACGCGAAGACGACTTGCGACGGCGGCTGCGCGAGCCCGGCCATCTCGTGCGCGAAGAGGGTGCCGTCGGCCAGTTCCAGCCGGGAGAACAAGGCGTTCTCGGGCTCGTGCGCACCGTGCGCGGCGATGTGCGCGAGCTTCGCGCCGTCCAGCGCGCCGAGGACGGACCGCACCGTCGCGTCCGGCCCGGTCAGCGTATGCGCCGTCCGGTAGTGCGTGGCGAGTTTGGCCAGCTCACCCCTGGTCCCCACGAGGCCGGGTCCGCTGACGAGGACGACCTTCCGCGCCTCGGGGACCGTCGTGCGTTCGGCTCCCAGCCAGGCGGTCGCCGACGGGGCGACGACGATCGGCCGCGACCGCAGCGCCGGCAGCACCCCCCACGGGACGGCGAACAGCGGACCGGTCGGCACGACGACCAGGCCGCGATCCCCGAGCAGCCCCTCCAGCGGCCGGATGAGCTGGGCGTCGAGCCGTTCGGCCTGTTTCCGCGCCGAACCGAGTACCGCCTGGACCAGGGGTGGCGGCAGGTGATCCGGCGCGAGGGCGTCGAGATCGACGTTCAGCATCCGCGCCGACTCCGCCGCCGATGCCGCCGAGCCGAGCCGCACCAGTTCGCACCGTCTGCCCGCGACGACCACCGCCACCAGGTCGTCTCCGGAGGACACGAAGCTCACCAGCGCGCGTTCGCCCAGCTCGTCGGCGACCTCGGCGAGCCGCGCGACCGGCCGCGGCCTGCCCCAGCGTCCGGTGTGCCACCCGAGCCGATGCGCCTCACGCAACCGCTCGGCGTGTTTCGCGCGCAAGGCCGCCGTCGGATGCCCGTCGTGCTGCGCCTGGTGGATCGCCTGATCGAGACCCCGGACCTCACCGACCCGCTCGGCGAGATCCGGATCGTCCGCGGCAACAGGTTCGTACCGGTAACTTTGCGCGC
This sequence comes from Amycolatopsis sp. NPDC031561, assembly GCF_055580625.1. Taxonomy (NCBI): domain Bacteria; kingdom Bacillati; phylum Actinomycetota; class Actinomycetes; order Pseudonocardiales; family Pseudonocardiaceae; genus Amycolatopsis; species Amycolatopsis sp. NPDC031561. Next base: position 139,144 of record NZ_JBVILA010000021.1, read on the forward strand.
GGGTCCGTTCCGTCCAGCCGAACAACCGGGCCGCGTCCGCGCGTTCGAGCACGATCTTGACGGCCAGATCCGCCAGTTCCCTGCCGTGCAACGCCGTCCCGGACACCAGTTCGAGACCGCCCATCCGGTCGCGGACCCGGTCTAGTTCGGTGAGCCCGCTCCTGATCTCGGCCAGCGCCCTGGCCTTGTCCCCCTCGGCGACCGCGAGTTCCGCGCGGCAGAGCCGTCGCAGCATCCGGTAATCGACGGCGGTCAACCGGCCCGGCTGCGGAATCCGCGCCAGCAGTTCGGCGGCGCGCTTGCGCTTTCCCTTCCGCAGCTCGACCCGGACGGCCAGCATGCGCGCCAAAGCGGCCTGATCGGCGAGCCTCGGCATCGGCATCCCGTTCGCCGCCCGCAGCGCGCGGGCCGTCAGGTTGGCCGGGATATCGTTGGTACGCAACGCATCCCGCACGTCGGCACGAAGACCGACGATCGTCGCGTTGGCGACACAGGTCTGGCATCCCCAGCGCAGCGTCCGGCGCCGGGCCGAAGAGGCGTACGTTCGGGCGAGTTCCAGGTCGTCGGTCATCAGCGCCGCGGAGGCGCGGAACAGCTCCACCCCGCCCAGATCCCTGGTGATGCTCCGCTGTTCCAGCATCACCGGCAGGATCTCGTCGAGATGGGCTCCGGCCTCTTCGGCCAGGCCCGCGGTCAGCAGCGCTTCGGCCCGTTCCCACCGCAGCAGCGGCGGGATCTCCAGGTCGAGAGATCGGTAGATCCGCTCGCTTTCCTCGTAGAGCCGCAGTGCGGCGGGCACGTTCCCGACGCGGAGTTCCAGCGTGCCCAGCGGGCGGCGGACGTCCGCCGCCTGGGCGTGCAGGCCGTTCCGTTCCGCGAGCGCCACTGCGTTGGCGAGGTCCCGCCTGGCACGGCGGATGTCGCCGAGCCTGGTGTAGGCCAGCCCCCGGGTGGTCAACGTGCCCAGGTACGGATCGAGCGAGGGCCCGGGATCCTTTTCCATGGCCAGCAGGGCCTCTTTGTGCGCGAGCGAGGAATCGAAATACGCCGTGCTTTCCTCGTTCCGCCCCACCGCCATGAGCAGGAGTCCGTAATTGTGGTCGAGCTGGCCGCGCAATTCCGCGTAGAGCCGGGGGTCGTCCACCGCTTTGAGCAACAACCGGACGTCGTCCAGGCCCGCGAGGCCGGAAGCCACGCCCCCGCTGGTCTCAGACCCCACGGTCGCGATGCTGGAAGCCAGCCGGATCCGGGTGGCCAGCCAGTCGTTCCTCATCCGTTCGGCGACCGGATGGATCGAATCGAGCAGGGCCATCCCCCGCCGCAGCAGGAGAATTCCCTCGCGTTGACGGGCCGAACACGCGGCATCGATACCGGCGCGCTGCAGTTCTCGCGCCTTGCGAATGACATCGGCTTGATCGAGCTGTGTAACCGCCACTGATCTATGACAGCACACTCCGTAGCCGAGAGTCGCCCGCCACCGGTTCTTACCCGGGTGACGGGCGAAACCTCTTCAGCCAGGAGTGTTGCTCAGGGAGTGGGCGGCGGCGTCTGAGCGCATCCGCCAGGGCAGTCCCAGACTCGTTCGTTCTGGTGCTCACAGTCGGGGCTGTGCTGGTGTTCTCCCTGGTCGGGCTTGGGCTGAGCCGGGTCGACCGGCTCTTCCTCACCGATGGGATCCTTGACGTCCGTAGGCGTCGACATTTGACGATCTCCTCCCCTGATGATCTTTCTTTGTCGTGCCAGGCAGCCCCATCACACCGGGCCCCCTCTGATTCGCAGGCCCTCTTCCTGCGAACGGGGCAATAGTGCCACAACGGAGCAGTGATCGGGAGTTTTTACCTACACTGAGTCATCGGCGGCACCCAAAAGGGGGACGCCTAGTTAGCGAACCTCACGACCTGCGCCGAATGGCCGAACGAGGGGTACGCCGTCTCCGACCCGCTAGCGGGACCGAGATCATCAACGAATCCCTTGCCCGGAAAGGGAAACTGGCCGGAAGCCACGCGCGGACCCGGCAGAGCCCACTGCGCCATCCGGCCTAAGATCCAAAAATACTTGTGGCACAAGGGTTTCCGGCCACGAAGGCCGGGGAACTCACGGCTCGTCGGGGGTTGCCTGGCAAAACATCCGGAGGAGATAACGATGCCCACGTGGTTGGTCATCATCATCGTCATCGCCGCGGTCCTGGTGGTGGGAGCGGCCGCTTGGTTCGTCGTCGCGGAGCAACGGAAGCGGCGGTTGCGAGAAACGTTCGGGCCCGAATACGACCGGGCCGTCAAGGAACACGAAAGCCCGCGAGAAGCGGAACGCGAGCTGTCGTCGCGAGTGAAACGCCACTCGGACCTCGACATCCGGCCGCTGCCGTCGTCCACAAAGGACCGGTACGCGCAGGAATGGGCGCTGATCCAGGAACAGTTCGTCGACCGCCCGTCCGGTGCCGTCGTCGACGCGGACCGGGTATTGGTCTCCCTGATGGCCGAGCGCGGCTACCCGACCGAGGGGTACGACCAGCAGCTCGCGGATCTGTCCGTCCGGCACGCGAACGCGTTGCGGCACTACCGCGCCGGGCACGACACGCTGGTGCGCCATCGGGATTCCGAAATGTCCACAGAGGACATGCGTGAAGCGATGAAGCACTACCGCGAAGTGTTCGAAGATCTGTTGACCGATGGTGGCGAAGGAGCGGAAAGTTATGGAGAGCAGGCCTCTGGGAACCGAGGGAACGGAACCGCGGAGCACGGAAAGCGCCGCGGGGACGACGGATCGGCTCGACGGGGAACGGACCGCTGACGGTCTCGGCGACACCCGGGCCGACGAAGATTCCGGGCACACGCTGAGCACCGAGGACCTGGTGGCCGCCGAACCCGAGCGCACCACCGGAACCACGGCCGAACACCACGAGGACGAGGCGCAGACGTTGTTCGAAAACGTCGACGTGGACAGGTTCCGTGAGAGCTGGCAGGGCATCCAGACGGCCTTTGTGGACGATCCGCAGCGGGCGGTCAAGGAGGCCGACGAACTCGTCGCCGTCGTGATCCAGAACCTGGCCACGACCTTCGCGGACCACAAGAAGGAACTGGAATCCGCCTGGAGCCAGGGCGAACCGGCCACCGAGGACCTGCGGATCGCGCTGCGCCGCTACCGCTCGTTCTTCAACCAACTGCTGAGCACGTAGCCAAAACCTCGTGAGTGGTAAGGACGGTTCTAACCGTCCTTACCACTCACGAGTTTTTACGCGCCGGTCGTCGACCCGGGCCGCACGATCATCAGCACCGTCACCACGGCCCAGAGCACGTTGAACACCCCCGTGTACATCGCCACGCGCCCCGCCGTGACCGGTTCCGACGGCTGCTCGGCGTCCAGCACCGCCAGGATCGCGTTCTGCCCGGGCAGGACCAGCAACGCCAGCACCCCGGCGGCCGCGGCGGTGAGCACGATCGACACGATCACCCACACGTCACCGAAGACCCGCATGCTGCCCGCGGTCGCCAGCCCGAACAACGGCACGGCCACCCCGAAGATCGCGTACACCCGGCAGATCCGGTTGAGCATGCGCAGGACGGACAGCCCGGAACCCGGTTCGGCGAACGCGCGCCGGGCGGCGGCCGGGAACATGCTCGCCGCGACGGTGACCGGACCGACCGCGATGACGGCGGCGAGCACGTGGAGGATCAGAAGTACTTTCGACACCTGCCGAGCCTAAGATCATCACCCCGGTGCCCGATACGGGTGTTTTCGACGGATGTCGCAGGATTCCGGCCATGCGCTACGTCCGATGACGTACGCCGGGTGCCGCTTGTGAACGGATGTGGTGAGGCCTCGCGAGAGCCACCATTCGTCACCATGAACCTTCCCGTGGACACAGACGAACTCACGAAACGGTACGGAGAACATCTCGCCGTCGACCGGATGAAGCTGACCGTGCTGCCCGGCGAGATCTACGGTTTCCTCGGCCCGAACGGCGCCGGCAAGACGACGACGTTGCGGATGCTGCTGGGGCTCGTCCGCCCGACGTCCGGCAGCGTGCGGCTGTTCGGCAGACCGCCCGGCGACCTCGACGGGGTCGGCGCGCTGATCGAATCGCCGGGCTTCTACCCGTATCTGTCCGGCGCGGACAACCTCAAGGTGCTGGCCCGGTACAGCGGAACGGATCCGCTCCGCGTCGGCGAAGTGCTCGCCCTGGTCGATCTCGCCGATCGCGGTAAGGACCGGTACTCGACCTACTCCCTCGGGATGAAGCAGCGGCTGGGTGTCGCGGCCGCGCTCCTGAAGGATCCGCGGCTGCTGATCCTCGACGAACCGACCAACGGCCTGGACCCGGCGGGGATGGCCGACATGCGCGTGCTGATCCGGCGGCTGGGCGCGGAAGGCTGCACCGTCCTGCTGTCGAGCCACCTGCTGGGCGAGGTCCAGCAGATCTGCGACCGGGTCGGCGTCGTCTCGCGAGGACGGCTGGTCGCGGAGAACACGGTGACCGAACTCCGCGGCGGCACGGTGCTGCACATCGAAACCGACGAGATCCTGCGTGCCGCCGACCTGGTGAAGCACTGGATCGGCGCGGAGAACGTGCGCGCGAGCGGGACCGGGCTCGATCTGACCGTCGGCCCGGACCGCGCGTCGTGGCTGAACCGCGAACTCGTCACGGAAGGGATCCCGGTACGTGAACTGCACGTCCGCGAACGGGATCTGGAGCAGGTTTTCTTCGAGCTCACCGGAGAGGTGGCAAGTCATGTGGGGTAGCTGCACCGCCGAGCTGGCGAAACTCGTCCGGCGTCCGGCGAACTGGTTCATGCTGGGGATCGCGGTCTTGCTCGGCCTGACCTTCACCTATCTGCTGCCGCTCGCGGGCGCGGCGGGTTCGTCGAGCGGGGCGCCCGGCACGGATCGCGGGCTGGCCGCGACCATGCCGTCGAACCTGGTCGGCAACTCGATCGGCGGGCTGCCGGTGTTCCTCGGCGCGATCGTGCTCGTGATCGGCGTGCTGGCCGTCGGCACCGAATACGGCTGGAGCACGTGGAAGACCGTTCTGACACAAGGACCTTCGCGGCTGACCGTCTACAGTGGAAAGCTGTTCGCGCTGGCCGTCGCGACCCTGGCCGTCGTGCTGACGAGCTTCGCGACCGGAGCCGCCACGAGCGCGATCATCGCCTCCTCGGAGAACGAGCCGATGAACTGGCCCACGTTCGGCGAGCTCGTCACCGGGATCGGCGCGGGCTGGCTGATCGCGATGACCTGGGCCGTCCTCGGCGCCGCGCTCGCCATCGCGATGCGCGGGGTGGCGCTGCCGATCGGACTCGGCCTGGTGTGGCTGCTGGTGGTCCAGAACCTGCTGTTCGGCGTCGCGGCCCCGCTGCTGGACTGGGTCGGCACGCTCCAGCTGGCCCTGCCGGGAGCCAACGCCGGTTCGCTGGCCGCGTCGCTCGGCGCTTCGGGGGCGACGCCGGGGATCGGGGAACTCGTCGGCGTCTCCCAGGCGACGCTGGTGGTGGCCGGCTATCTGGTGGCCTTCGCCGTTCTCGGCGGCTGGCTGCTGCGGCGCCGGGATGTCCTCTGAAAGCGCGTGAAGGCCCCCTTCCCGCGACTCAGCCGAGGGAAGGGGGCCTTCACGCGGGATCAGGCGAGGGCGTCGAGGTCCGCGACGACGTCCTCGGGCAGCTCCAGCTTCGCGGCGGCGACGTTCTCGTGCAGGTGCAGCAGCGACGACGTCCCGGGGATCACCAGGATGTTCGGCGACCGCTGAAGCAGCCACGCGAGCGCGACCTGCATCGGCGTCGCGTCGACGCGACGGGCGCAGTCGTCGAGCACGCCGGACTGCAGCGGGGTGAACCCGCCGAGCGGGAAGTACGGCACGAACGGGATGTTGATGGCCGCGAGCGCGTCGAGCAGACCGTCGTTGACGCGGTTCGCGACGTTGTACTCGTTCTGCACGCAGACGACCGGCGCGATGGAGCGGGCTTCCTTGACCTGCTCCGCCGAGACGTGGCTCAGGCCGAGGTGCCGGATCAGGCCCTGCTGCTGGAGTTCGGCGAGAACCTCGAACGGCTCCGTGATCGAGACCGGGATCGGGAAGACGCCGTGCTCCCCCGCGAGCCGCAGGTTGACGACGTCGAGCACGTCGACGCCAAGGTTGCGCAGGTTGTCGTGGACCGCGGAGGTCAGCTCCTCACGCGAGAGCGCCGAAGGCCAGCCCTTGTCCGGAGTCCGCTTCGCGCCGACCTTCGTGACGAGGTGCAGGTTCTCCGGGTACGGGTGCAGCGCCTCGCGGATCAGCTCGTTGGTCGTGTGCGGCCCGTAGAAATCGCTGGTGTCGATGTGGGTCACACCCAGTTCGACCGCCGCGCGGAGGACGGCGATCGCGGTTTCGCGATCGTCCGGCGGCCCCCAGATGCCGGGGCCGGACAGCCGCATGGCGCCGTAGCCCATCCGGCTCACCGTGAGATCGCCGAGAGTGAGGGTGCCGCCTGGGCTCATGATCGCTCCTTGGTCGTGGTTCCCGGCTCACCCTATGCAGGGTCGGCCGCCTTGGCGCGCGCGGGAAGGGAGCAAGGGACCTTTGCTATCGACCGAGGCTCTGACCTGCGCGAACGACCAGACCGACCAGCTGGTTCGCCAGTCCTTCGGCCAGCCCGTCGACGAACATCTCGCGACCCGCGGGCGCTCCCCGTTCGGCCATGACCGTCGCAACGGCCTCGCCAGGGTTCGCGTAGGGCCACAGTCCAGCGACAAGGATGAAGACGGCCTTCGCGAAGTGCCCGGCCGCTGCGGCGTCCAACGGGACCTGGGCCCGGATGAGGTCCGCGAGCCGTTCCGTGCGTTCGCCTGCCCGGGTCTTGAACGCCCGGGCGGTCTCGACGGAGATGTTGCGTTCGAGCACGGCCGCCATCGTGCTGATCAGCTCGCACAGGAGGCGCTGCCGCGAAATCGACGTCGCGATGACGGTCGCGACGCGCACTTCGCGCTCGTAACCAGGCTTCACATCTCTCGGGGCACATAGTTCGTCTTCGAGCTCGTCGAGCCACGCGACCCAGATCGAGTCGAGGACCTCCAAGAAGATCGCCTCGCGGCTGTCGAAGTACCGCAGCACGTTCGACTTCGCCAGGCCGACGCGATCGCTCAGTTCGCGCAGGCTGATCTGCGAGACGGGCCGCTCGGCCAGGAGTTCGCGCGCCGAACCGAGGATCGCCGTGCGCCGCGCCTCCACCTGTTCCGGCCGCCGTGCGCGCTGGAAGTCGGGGGACACGCGCCGCACGGTACCAGACCACCCGGCTGTTATTCGGCCTTCGCGGCCCTCCGGGCCTGCACCCGCTTATAGCTCCAGATCAGCAACGCGAACAGGATGAGCCCGGACAGGATCAGGCTCGAACCGGTGCTCCAGCCGGCGAGCGGCAGCCCGGGCACGAGCCCCCAGACCACCCCCGCGGCCAGCAGACCCAGTCCGGCCAGCACCGAACCCGCGATGCGCAGCGGAGACGAAACGCTGTCCTCGGCCGCTTTCATCGCCCTGTCGCGGATGGGATCGACGTACTTCTCCACCGCCGGGAACTCCGAAGCCAGCACGAGCAAACCCGCCAGCACCAGCAGCAGTCCGGGTCCTGGCAGCACGAGCAGCGCGATGCCGACCAGCAGCAGAATGACGCCCGCGATCAGGATCAGCACCTGCCTCACGGGTTTTCCGATGCCCACGTCATTCTCCTCGCCGTCGTTCCTGAGACTGATTGTGCCGGGAACACGCTGGTCCTGCCCGGTCTGTTTCCGGCGAGGCCGTTCGTCGGGGTGGTGAACCACCCTGAAGGACGGAGGCACGCATGCACCCGGCCCGCGCCGATGGCAAGCGCCGCCCTGCTCTGGCCCGGAGGCTTCCGCGTGGGATTCGCGGCCGCCGCCTGCTCGAGACGCTGGACCTGATGATCGCTCTTTCGGCGCTACGGCCCGGAAAAGCCCTCACGATGGAGGACTGATGCGCTACATGTTGCTGATCTGCGGGAGCCCCTACCCGGGCGCGGACGGCTGCGACGACCCGCTCGACGAGAAGACGCAGGCGTGGGTCGACGAGATGACCGCTCGCGGCGTACGGCTCTCCGGCAGCAGGCTCCGGTCGACGGCCACCGCGACCACCGTGCGCCACCGCGACGGCGATCTGCTCGTCTCGGACGGGCCGTTCGCGGAGACGAAGGAACAGATCCTCGGCTACGACCTGATCGAGTGCGCCGATCTCGACGAGGCGATCGAGGTCGCTTCGAAGCATCCGGTCACCAAGTTCGCGACCATCGAGATCCGGCCGCTCTGGCCGACTCCCTGAGGCCTGCGGAACCGAGTGGGTCACCGTGGTCGTGAGTGGCGATTCGGGTTCTGGTGGACCCGTATTTGGCTACCCACTGGATCCTCCCCACTCGGCTGCCATCCGCGAGGTTGCGGGGGTGGCACGGTCTTGATCAACGGAGGATCGGGGACGTTGAGTGTCCCCGATCCTCCGTCGATCAAGCACCCAGACCGGACCGACCCCCCTCGACGATGAAGGAATCAGGACACTCAACGTCCCAATTCCTTCATCGTCGACACCCGGCACGCGCGTGAGCCGCCACCCCGTACTGGTCAGGTGGCCGAGTGAACCGAGCGTGGAGGATTTAGGACGTTGAGCGTCCCGAATCCTCCACGCTCGAACCCTGTCGCGGTGAGATTCCGGTGTCATCGAACTCCGAGACCGGAGAGGGCTCCTCGACTACCGCACCCCACCTTCGCACTGGTCACACGTAGGTAGGCAAATACCGGTCCGCTCTAACCAGAATCGCCACTCACGACCCACTGAACCGACCCCCACCCCCACCACCTCACCCCGGCGATAGCAAAGGTCCCTTGCTCACTCCCCCGTGCCCAGCAGCTGCTCAAACGGCACAAACCCGCTGCTCGGAGCCACAACCGCCCCCTCCGAAGACAGCCGAGCCGCGAACTCCCGCCCCGCCCGCGAAGCCCGCGCGTCGAGATCCCCGGGAGACGCCCAGTCCGATGAAGCCGCGTACACCGCCGTCGCGACTGGCTCGGCGCGAAGGTAGGCGAAGAGCGGACGCAGCGCGAAGTCGAGCACCAGCGAATGCCGTTCGGTTCCGCCGGTGGCGCCGATCAGCACCGGCTTCCCGTCGAGCGCCTTTTGCTCCAGCACGTCGAAGAACGACTTGAACAGTCCGCTGTACGACGCGGTGAACACCGGCGTCACGGCGATCAGGCCGTCCGCGGCGGTCACCGTGTCGATGGCCGCGCGCAGGGCCGGGGAAGGAAACCCGGTCAGCATGTTCTTCGTGACGTCGAGGGCGAGGTCGCGGAGTTCGATCACCTCGATCTTCACGTCCGGCAGCACCGAAGAAGTCGCGGCGGCGAGTTTGTCCGCGAGCAGCCGCGTCGAGGACGGCTGGCTCAACCCCGCGGTCACGACAGCGATCGTCGTCATGCCAAAACCCCCGAAGCCGAAAGAAGCGAAGCGTGCGTAGGAGCCTCAGGCACGTGAGAGGGACGAAGCGCGTCGAGTTCCTTGCGCAGCACCGGGATCACGTGCTCGCCCAGCAAATCGAGCTGTTCCAGCACGGTCTTCAACGGCAGCCCGGCGTGGTCCAGCAGGAACAGCTGACGCTGGTAGTCGCCGAAGTGCTCGCGGAAGGTCAGCGTCTTGTCGATCACCTCTTGCGGGCTGCCGACGGTCAGCGGCGTCTGCTCGGTGAACTCCTCCAGCGACGGCCCGTGCCCGTACACCGGCGCGTTGTCGAAGTACGGCCGGAACTCCCGCACCGCGTCCTGCGACTTCGGCCGCAGGAACACCTGGCCGCCGAGGCCGACGATCGCCTGGTCCGCCTTGCCGTGCCCGTAGTGCTCGTACCGCTCGCGGTACAGCTCGATCAACGCCTGGAAGTGCTCCTTCGGCCAGAAGATGTGGTTCGCGAAGAAGCCGTCACCGTAATAGGCGGCCTGCTCCGCGATCTCCGGGCTGCGGATCGAACCGTGCCAGACGAACGGCGGCACACCGTCGAGCGGCCGCGGGGTCGAGGTGAACTCCTGCAGCGGCGTCCGGAACTTGCCGGACCAGCTGACCACGTCCTCGCGCCACAACCGGTGCAGCAGGTGGTAGTTCTCGATGGCGAGGGGGATCCCCTGCCGGATGTCCTGCCCGAACCACGGGTACACCGGACCGGTGTTGCCGCGGCCCATCATCAGGTCGACGCGACCGTCGGCGAGGTGCTGCAGCATCGCGAAGTCCTCGGCGATCTTCACCGGGTCGTTCGTGGTGATCAGCGTGGTCGAGGTGGAAAGGATGAGTTTCGACGTCTGCGCGGCGATGTAGCCGAGCATCGTCGTCGGCGAAGACGGCACGAACGGCGGGTTGTGGTGCTCGCCGGTCGCGAAGACGTCGAGGCCGACTTCTTCGGCCTTGAGCGCGATCCGCACCATCGCCTTGATCCGCTCGTACTCGCTGGGCGCCTCCCCGGTGGCCGGGTCGGTCGTCACATCGCCCACCGTGAAGATTCCGAACTGCATGACCTGCTCCCTAGACCGGGGTTACTGTTGCTTGAGCGTTCAACCTCACGCTCGCAAGAAGTATTCCAGACCATCGACGCAGGCCGAAAGGGTGACTTGATCGGCCCGGAAAGTGGCCGCCCCCACACTCGAATCCATGTGGCTCACTTCCCTGCTTGTGACAACGTTGACATTCGCTCTCACACCGGCCACCACCACTCCCGAACCCGCCGTCGCCGCGACGATCTGCGCCAAATACTGCGACAGCCGCGATCCCGCGCTGGCCGTCGGCGAAAGAAGACCCGGCACGGCGACGGTCTGGGGCCGCGGCATCACGTTGCATCTCTCCGACGGCGACAACATGGGTTGGGGCAGCGTCGGCAACGGCGATCCCGGCGACGAGGTCTGGCTCGACCGCTCTTTCGACGGCGGCCGCACCTGGGCGGGCGACAGCCGGATCGGTGACACGAAAATCCCCGACGGCCGGCGCGGCTGGCGGACCCTGATGTTCAACGTGGACGACCCCGCCACCCACCGTTTCGGCGCCCTGCGTGCGTGCGGGAAGGCGGGCAACCGGCCGGAAATCGCCTGCACGCCGTGGTTCCGCACCACGGTCGCCGCGAACGACCGCGCCGAAGCCGCGGCCACCGCGCTCATGCAGTTCTACGACAACGGCACCGGCCTCTGGCAGACCACGGGCTGGTGGAACTCGGCGAACGCGCTCACCGCGATCCTCGACTACAGCACCCGCACCGGCTCACGGAACTACCGCCACGCCATCGCCAACACCTTCGACCGCAACCGCGGCGACGACTTCACGAACGAGTACATCGACGACACCGGCTGGTGGGCGCTCGCCTGGATCCGCGCCTACGACCTGACCAAGGACCGGCGCTACCTCGACACCGCCGTCATCGCGGCGGACTACATGTACTCCTACCGCGACGGCACCTGCGGCGGCGGCCTCTGGTGGTCGACGGCGAAGACTTACAAGAACGCGGTCACCAACGAGCTGTACGTCAAGGTCGCCGCGTCACTGCACAACCGGCTCCCCGGCGACACACGCCAGCTCGGGCGGGCACGCGAGGTCTGGGACTGGTTCCGCGCGAGCGGCATGATCAACGGGGACGACCTGATCAACGACGGCCTGAACTCCTCCTGCGCCAACAACGGGCAAGCAGTCTGGAGTTACAACCAGGGCATCGTCCTCGGCGCGCTGCTCGAACTGAACCGCGCGACCGGTGACACCGCCCTGCTCACCCGTGCCCGTCGGCTCGCCGACGCCTCCACCACGACGTCACTGCTGCACGCGAACGGGATCCTGCGCGACCCGTGCGAGTCCGGCGACTGCGGCGCCGACGGACCGTCGTTCAAGGGCGCGTACGCCCGCAACCTCGGCGAGCTGGACCGGGCCCTGTCCGGCAGGCCGTACCGCGCTTACCTGACGCGCCAAGCGAACTCGACGATCGCGCACAATCGCACGTCGCTCGACCAGCACGGCCTGCGCTGGGCGGGACCGGTCGACAAGATCGACGCCGCCCGTCAGCACAGCGCGCTGGAGGTGCTCACGGCAGCACTCTGATCACCGGATCCGGGACGTGTAGCCAGGCGCGGACCTCGGTCTCCTTCTCGTGCACGAGCACCTGCCGGTAGCTCATCGTGTCGAGACCGGGGCCGCCCTGGTCCTGGACGTCCTCGTGGAACCGGTCCGAGACGAGCACGACCATGGGCGAACCGTCCGGCGCCTCGGCCAGCGCGTCACGCAGCACCCGTGAATCGAGCAGCCGGGCCAGCAGCACCTTCGGCCGCCCCGTCACGCCGTATTCGTCGAGCGTGACCTCGCCGGCGTGGATCGCGACCCGCACCCGGATCCGCAGCTCGGGCGCCGTGACCACGTTGTACCTGGCCAGGTCCGCCGCGAGCTGGGCGAGGAGCGGGTACAGCAGCCTGAACTTCGGGAACTGCGGCGGGACGACCACGATCATCCCGTCCCCGGTGTCTCTCTTCAGGCAGACCTCCCAGGCGATCCCGCTGCCCGCGAAGGCGTTCTCCAGCAGGCCGAAGAGCATCCGCCGGACCTGGACGAAGATCTCGCTGCTGCGCCCGACCTGCCCGAACCCGGCGATGTCGATCGAGAACAGCCCGCAGTGCATGCCGGACTCCACCCACACCGTGGGCGGCGGGTAGAGGATCTTCTTCCTCAGCTGGGCGAGGTGCACACAGGACACGGTGACCAACAGGATCGTGCCGAAGAACCAGAAGAAGCCGAACGCGATCTCCGTGTCGTCCGCGTCGCCCGCCCGCGCGAGCGAGTAGGTCATGAAGAAGGACAGAAGGCTGTAGCCGAGCACGTAGAGCCACAGGACGGCCCGTCGCAGTCGCCACGCGGCGTGCACGAACGCCAGCGGCGCGAACACGCCGAGTGACCCGACCGCCACCACGAAATACCAGAGACTCACCACGCGCTGTGCGGTCGACGCACGTGTGGGGCCGATTCCGACGACCACTGCCTTCCCCCCGTCACCCTGTGACACGGGAAACGATAACGCCTCATCCGAAGAAGGAGAAAGCCGCTTTCAGCGGCCATGACCCGGCCATCGGGACAGGTGGTTCGCCACACCGAGGACGCTGGAGAAGAGTAACTGTCGGGGCGGCCGGATATCCTCCAGTACGGTGTCGCGTTGAACGCCACCGTCACGAGCAAGTTCGCGAGCCACGACTCCAGGAGAAAGACCCAGTGACTGCTGAGACCCTGTACGGGGCCGACGACCTGACGCATCTCGAGGGTCTGGAAGCGGTCCGCAAGCGTCCCGGGATGTACATCGGCTCCACCGACAGCCGCGGCATCAACCACCTGTTCTCCGAGGTCGTGGACAACTCGACCGATGAAGGTGTGGCGGGTCACGCCGCGAAGATCGTGGTCACCCTGCACGCCGACGGCAGTGTCCAGGTCGACGACGACGGTCGCGGCATCCCCACCGGCACGCACGCCAAATCCGGTTTGTCCGGTGTCGAGCTGGTGCTGACGAGGCTGCACGCCGGCGGCAAGTTCGGCGGCTCGGGCTACAAGACCTCCGGCGGCCTGCACGGTGTCGGCGCTTCGGCGGTGAACGCGCTGTCGCACCGCTTCGACGTCACGGTGAAGCAGGACGGCAAGGTCCACCAGATGTCGTTCGCGCACGGCGTCCCCGGCGTGTTCGACGGGCCTGGCCCGAAGGCGAAGTTCACCCGCAAGTCCGGGCTGAACATCACCGGGAAGATGAAGCGCGGCGAGCGCGGCGGCACCTCGATCCGGTACTGGTACGACTCGCGCTACTTCGAGACGGGCGCCGTGCTCGACGTCGAAGGCGTCCGCGCGAAGATGCGCAACACCGCGTTCCTGGTCCCGGGCGTCACGTACATCCTGCGCACCGCCGTCGACGATTCGATCAGCGAAGAGACCTTCCATTTCCCCAACGGCCTGGCCGACATGGTCGACTTCCTCGCCCCGGACAGCGAGAAGCCCGTCTGCGGCACGCTGATCATCAACGGCGAGGGCACGTACAAGGAGAACGCCGCGGACGCCAGCGGTGTCATGCAGTCCAATGTGGAGCGTCACGCGGAGATCGAGGTCGCGCTGCGCTGGGGCACCGGCTACGAGCGCACGGTGGAGTGCTTCACCAACACCATCCGCAACGTGCACGGCGGCACGCACCGCCGCGGCTTCGACCGCGCGGTGCTGAAATCCTTGCAGGACGCCATTTCCAAGACCCGCGGGCTGCTCAAGCCCAAGGAGGACATGCCGACCGTCGAGGACGTGCTCGAAGGCATGACGGCGGTCGTCCACGTCCGGCTGCCGGAGCCGCAGTTCACCTCGCAGACCAAGGACGAACTGTCCACCGCCGGGATCACCCGCGTCATCCAGGGCGTCGTCGACAAGCACATCCGCGCCTGGACCGAAGATCGCAAGACCAAGTCCGAGGCGAAGATCGTGCTGCAGAAGGTGGTCGACGCGGCACGCGTCCGGCTCACCCAGAAACAGCAGAAGGACGCCGCCCGGCGCAAGACCGCGCTCGAAGGCGCGGCCATGCCGCCGAAGCTGGTCGACTGCCGCACCACCGGCGTCTCCCGCAGTGAGCTGTTCCTCGTCGAGGGTGACAGCGCGCTCGGTTCGGCCCGGATGGCGCGCGTGTCGGAGTACCAGGCGCTGCTTCCCTTGCGCGGCAAGATCTTGAACGTCCAGAAGGCGTCGCTCGGCGACACCTTGAAGAACGCCGAGATCGCCTCGATCGTGCAGGTGCTCGGCGCGGGCAGCGGGCGCACGTTCGACCTGACGACCATGCGCTACGGCCGGGTGATCCTGATGGCCGACGCGGACGTCGACGGTTCGCACATCCGGACACTGCTGATCACGCTGTTCGCCAAGTACATGCGGCCGGTCATCGAGGACGGCAGGCTCTACGCCGCGATGCCGCCGCTGCACAAACTGGTCATCAAGGGCCGCAACCCGGAGACCCACTTCACCTTCAGCCAGAAGGAGATGGAGACCAAGTTCGCGGCGCTGGAGCGCGCGGGCAAGCAGATCGTCACGCCGGTGCCGCGGTTCAAGGGCCTCGGCGAGATGGACGCCGACGAACTGTGGGACACCACGATGAACCCCGCCACCCGCTCGGTCCGCCGCATCACCCTCGACGACGTCGAAGCCGCGGAGAACGCGCTCGAACTGTTGATGGGCGAGAAGGTCGAGCCGCGCCGTAACTGGCTGGTCGAATCCTCCGACCGGGTCGACCGCGAAGCCATCGACGCCTGATTTCGTTGCTATTCAAGGAGCTTTGAGCAATGGCACGCCGTAAGGGCACCACCACCAAGGTCGACCCCTCCGCGTTCGACCAGCCCGGCGCGAACGTCTTCGACAACTCGCTGAAGACGGAGATCGAGGATTCGTACCTGGAGTACGCCTACTCCGTCATCCACTCGCGGGCGCTCCCGGACGCGCGAGACGGGTTGAAGCCGGTCCACCGCCGGATCATGTACTCGATGAACGAGAACGGCTACCGGCCGACGCACGCGTACGTGAAGTCGTCCCGCGTGGTCGGCGACGTGATGGGCAAGTACCACCCGCACGGCGACACGGCGATCTACGACGCCATGGTCCGGCTCGCGCAGGACTTTTCGCTCAACGTCCCACTGGTCGACGGGCACGGCAACTTCGGCTCTCCCGACGACGGCCCGGCCGCCTCGCGGTACACCGAGGCGCGGCTGTCCCCCGAAGCGATGCTGCTGGTCGGCGAACTCGGCGAGGACACCGTCGACTTCCGGCCGAACT
The DNA here is from genome assembly GCF_055580625.1 of Amycolatopsis sp. NPDC031561. Classification (NCBI taxonomy): domain Bacteria; kingdom Bacillati; phylum Actinomycetota; class Actinomycetes; order Pseudonocardiales; family Pseudonocardiaceae; genus Amycolatopsis; species Amycolatopsis sp. NPDC031561. The sequence goes on from NZ_JBVILA010000021.1 coordinate 154,949, forward strand.
ACGACGGTTCGCTCGAAGAGCCGTCGGTGCTGCCCGCGGCGTTCCCGAACCTGCTGGTCAACGGCACTTCCGGGATCGCGGTCGGAATGGCGACCAACATGATCCCGCACAACCTGACCGAGGTCATCGGCGCGGCGCGGTGGCTGATCAACCACCCGAACGCCACCCTCGACAAGCTGATGGAGTTCGTCCCGGGCCCCGACCTGCCGACCGGCGGTTCGCTGCTGGGCCTCGACGAGGTCCGCCGCGCGTACGAGACCGGCCGCGGCGTGGTGCGCATGCGCGCCAGCGCCGAGACCGGCCCGCTGGAGGGCAGCCGCGGCCGCCAGGCGATCACCGTCACCGAACTGCCGTACGGCGTCGGCCCGGAGAAGGTGATCGAGAAGATCACCGACGAGGTCAACAAATCCAAGCGGCTCACCGGCATCGCCGACGTCAAGGACCTCACCGACCGCGAGAACGGCACGCGCCTGGTCATCGAATGCAAGGTCGGCGTGAACCCGCAGGCGCTGCTGGCGGACCTGTACCGCCTGACGCCGCTGGAGCAGTCCTTCGGCATCAACAACCTGGTGCTGGTGGAGGGGCAGCCGCGGACGCTGGGGCTCAAGGCGCTGCTGGAGGTCTTCCTCAGCCACCGCTACGAGGTCGTCACCCGCCGCACACGCTACCGCCGCCGCAAGCGCGAAGAGCGCCTGCACCTGGTCGAGGGCCTGCTGGCCGCCCTGCTCAACATCGACAAGGTGATCAAGCTGATCCGCGAGAGCGAGAACGCCGCGGCCGCGAAGGACGGCCTGATGAAACGGTTCAAGCTCTCGGAGATCCAGGCGACGTACATCCTGGACACCCCGCTGCGGCGGCTCACGAAGTACGACCGCATCGAACTCGAGGCCGAGCAGGACAAGCTGCGCGAAGAGATCGCCGAGCTGTCGAAGATCCTCGACGACGAGTCCGTGCTGAAGAAGGTCGTCTCGGCCGAGCTGGCCAAGGTCGCCAAGGACTCCCCGACCGAACGCCGCACCGCGCTGATCGACGGTGACCTCAAGGAGGTTCTCGCCGCGTCGAAGCCGTCCGGTCCGCTGGAGGTCGCCGACGATCCGTGCCAGGTGATCCTGTCCGCCACCGGCCTGGTCGCGCGGACGGCCGCGGAATCGGAGGAGGCGTCGGAAGTACGGCGCCGCAACGGCCGCGTCAAACACGACTCGGTGTCCGCCGTCGTGCATTCGACCGCACGCGGTCAGGTGCTGCTGGTGACCAACCGCGGGCGCGCCTTCAAGACCGATGTGCTGCCGCTGCCGGTGCTGCCCGAGCAAGCGGGCACCGTCTCCCTGCGCGGCGGGATGGCCGCGAAGGAACTGGTACCGCTGGAAAAGGGCGAGCACGTCATCGGACTGGCGCCGCTCGGCGAGCAGGCAGCCGGCTCACCCGGCCTCGCGCTCGGCACGAAACTCGGCGTCGTGAAGGTGTGCGCGCCGGAATGGCCGGTCCGCTCGGACGAGTTCGACGTGATCAGCCTGAAGGACGGCGACGAGGTCGTCGGCGCCACCTGGCTCACCGACGGCAACGAGGCTCTGGCGTTCCTGTCGTCCGAAGCGTCACTGCTGCGCTACGCCGCTTCGCTGGTGCGGCCTCAGGGCCTCAAGGGCGGCGGCATGGCCGGGATCAACCTGAACGGTGACGCCGAGGCGGTGTTCTTCGCCGCGATCCGCACGGACGACGCCGAGCACGGCGAGCCGATGGTCGTCACCGCGACCGGCGCGAGCGTGAAGGTGACGCCGTTCAACGAGTACCCGGCGAAGGGCCGCGCGACCGGCGGTGTCCGGGCGCAACGGTTCCTCAAGGGCGAAACGCGGCTGGTCGTCGGCTGGATCGGCCCGCGCCCGGCAGGCGCGGCCCGCAACGGCGACCCGGTGGAACTGCCCGAGATCGACCCGCGCCGCGACGGCTCCGGCCACGCACACCCCGGCCCCGAGGTCGTGGGTCACCTCATCGAACGCACCTAGACCTTTGCCGCATTTATTAATAGTCCTCTGAAGGCGAAACATGTCGTACTCGTGAGCGGGTCCGCCCCCAGGCGGACCCGCCAGCGAGAGCAGCCGCGCCCCGACTGTCCACACGGGACACATTCGAGTGGGCGGATGCGTCCTGGTCGTGGACGCCCGGGCCCCCTGTACCGGCACCTCACCTCCACACCGGGTGTCGCGAAAGCCACTTTCAGGACATCAGACGTCCCGAAAGTGGCTTTCGTGACACCCGGAACGACGCACGAGGCGAACTTGCTCGCGCCCGGCGCGAGCAAGGGGGTTTCCTGTGCCGGACGGCCTTCTGCCTGCGGATGGCGTAAGACATGTGGGCACTGTCTGCGCCCCTAAGAGGCAAGCCAGGGACCTTCGCTCACTTGAGCGCCCAGGCCTCGCGGCGTTTTCAGCATCGAACCCTCGGTCTCGTTGCTGAAAACGTAGGGATCCAGGGCATGACGACTCGGGAACCTCATCCGAACTCCGGCATCCCGGCATTTCAAGAGTCCATTCGGGCGATTCCCATTTTCCCCGTTTCCAGTTGACCTTGCGGTCGGGCTGCGGATACATTTCCGATCGGCCAGCTCGGCCCAGACACTTCACGCAATGACGCGGATAGCAGAGCTGCGACTCTTGTACTGAGGGGAATTCGGATGTCGAGTTTTGTCGACCTGCTCAACTCGCCGAAAGACACGCGACCGAACATAAGGTTCGAGCAGTCAGGAGAACAATCGGACAGTCAGCACATTCTTGCCCGTGTGGCATTCGAGAAGAATGGATTCGCCCCCGAAATACACAAGGGCGTACCGACGGTGGGCGTACCGATGACCACGGAGACCGAGCCGGGATTCCACGAGGTTTTCGCCGCTTCGGGCCCGGTCGTGGCGGGCAGGGAAGGCGGCCTGGTCTACGCCGTGGACGGCCGCCATCTGTTCTGTGCCGTCCAGGTCACGGAACGCGGCGTCTATCGCGATGCGGCCCGGATCGCCTACGACTCCGCCTTCGAGCTCGCCACGCGTCTCGGCTATCCGAACATCCTCCGCATGTGGAACCTGGTCGGCGGCATCATCGACGACAACGCCGACGGCGTGGAGATCTACCGCGACTTCTGCGCGGGACGGTCCGAAGCCTTCGCCTTGTGGTCAGGCAGAATCCTGCACATCCCGGCGGCCACCGGGATCGGCACCCGGGGCAACGGCGTGTACCTCTACTTCATCTCCGGGCGCGCCGACGCCGACGTGCACCATCTCGAGAACCCCCGGCAGACTCCGGCTTACCACTATCCGGACAGCTACGGCCCCAAAGCGCCAAGCTTCGCGCGAGCCACCTTCGCCGACGGAATCCTGTACATTTCCGGGACCGCCAGCATCATCGGCGACGAAACCGTGCACAAGGGAGACATCTCCGGCCAGGTCGACGTCACCTTGGAGAACATCGCGGCGCTGATCAGCACGGAAAACCTGGGGAAAGTCCGGGCGGAAGGCGGCTACACCCTCCAGGACCTCGACTTGATCAAGGTTTACGTCAGCCGTTCCGAAGACATCCCGTTCGTCCGCTCACGGTGCAAGGAAGTCTTTTCTCCCGATGCACGGGTCGTCTATTTGAACGTCGACATCTGCCGCCCCGATCTGCTCGTCGAAATCGAGGCGATAGTCCAATGAATCTGGCCCATCACCTAGCCGCACTCGCCGAAGAAAAAGGCTGGCCAGGACGAATCGCCTACCGTATCGAAGACGCGACGGTGTCTTATGCGGAGTTGTACGCCGGTTCGGCACGATACGCCGGCGGACTGGCCGCACACGGGGTGAAGGCGGGAGACCGTGTCCTGCTGCTGCTCCCCGACGGTGTCGAACTCGTGCAAGCCGTCCTCGGCACGATCCGGCTGGGGGCCGTGGCGATCCCCGTCAACACCTTCATCCACGAGGCGGCCATCCAGCGCGCGGTCGAAACCGCGAGTCCTTTCCTGATCATCGCGGAACCGGGGACACCTGGCCTCGATCAGGTCGATCCGGTCCCGCCGGCCCGGCTGCGCGACCATGAACCGGCAACCGAGTACGCCGCGGCTGACGCGGATACGCCGGCGTTCGCCTTCTTCACCTCCGGCACGACAGGGACTCCCCGGCTCTGCTTCCACACACACGGTGACCCGGCGGTCTACGACCAGGCCATCGGCTCGGTGGTGGACCTCACCCCGGACGACGTCACCCTTTCCGTTTCGCGAATGTACTTCTCCTACGGGTTCGGCAACTCCATCCTCTTGCCGCTGCTTCGTGGAGGCTCGACGGTGCTCAGCCGGGAACGTCTCACCGAATCCGCGGCCCTGGAGCTGATCACGCGGCACCGGGTTTCGGTCCTTTATGGACAGCCAAGTTTCTACGCACGGCTGCTCCAGCATCCCTTCACCGCGGTGCTCCGCGGCCTGAGGCTGGCGCTGGTCGCCGGCGAACCCCTGCCCGAAAGCGTCGAAACCACGCTCCGCGAAACGCTCGGGACGAGGTTCCTCAATATCTTCGGCACCACTGAAATAGGTCATGCGCTGATCGCGAACACCCTGTCCTCGCAAAGGGACGGCACCATCGGCCGGATTCTTCCGCCGTACCGCATGCGGATCGTCGACCAGCTGCGCCGAGAAGTGGCGGCCGGTGTGGAGGGGAAGCTGGAGGTCCGTGGCCCGACGATCGCGCCTGGGGTCCCTCGCGGTTCCGACACGCCACTGCGCACGCCGGACGACTGGTACGTGACCGGCGACGCCGCCACCATCGATCCCGACGGCTTCGTCCGCTTGCACGGCAGGCTGGACGACATCGAGATCGTCGGCGGGCAGAACGTGCATCCCGCCGAAATCGAAGATCTCCTGGTGAGTCACCCCGCCGTCCGCGCGGCCGGTGTCTGTTCGGTGCGCCGGGAGTCCTCCACGACTTCACTGCGCGCCCACGTCGAACTGGACGAGGGCGCCGAGCCGGACCGGGTGATCGCCGAAATCGGTTCCCTGACACAGAAGAACCTGAGCTGGTACGAGATCCCGGAGGACATCATCGTCGTCGAATCCCTTCCCCGCACCCCGGTCGGCAAGCTGGACCGCCGGGCGCTCCGGACGCTGGCGGCCGTCCGATGAGCACCCGGACCGAAGCCGAAGCCGGGCTCGACATCAAGGCCGTCGCCGCGATCACCGTCACGTTGGTCTTGTGGGCGTCCGCCTTCGTCGGCATCCGCTTCGCCGGTGCGCACTACGAGCCGGGGTCACTCGCCTTGGGCAGGCTCCTGGTCGGCGCGCTCGCGCTGGGGGTGATCGCGGCGGTCAAGGGCATGCCGTTCCCGCCGCGCAAGGCATGGCCCGGCATCGCCGGTGCCGGGGTCTTCTGGTTCGGCCTGTACATGGTCGCGCTGAACTGGGGCGAACGCTATACCGACGCGGGGACGGCGTCGCTCCTGGTCGGGATCGGCCCGGTCTTCGCCGCCATCCTCGCCGGGATCGTCCTGAAGGAAGGACTTCCTCGCCCTCTCGTGATCGGGCTCGTCGTCGCTTTCACCGGCGCGGCGATCGTGGGACTCGCCTCGCAGCACGGCTCCTCCAGCGCACTGGGGGTCGCGCTCTGTTTGCTGGCGGCGGCGGGATACGCGGTGGGAGTCGTCTCCCAGAAACCGGCCTTGAGCCACGCCACCGCGTTGCAGGCCACGACCTTCGGCTGCGTCGTCGGCGCCGTCGCCTGTCTTCCGTTCAGCGGTCAGCTGATCCACGACGTGGCGACAGCACCGGCATCGGCCACCTGGTCGGTGGTCTATCTGGGCTTGCTGCCCACCGCGCTCGCCTTCTACACCTGGGCCTACGCGTTGTCCCGGACGCCTGCCGGAAAGCTCGGCGTGACCACCTATGTGGTCCCGGTGATCGTGATCGCGCTGTCCTGGCTCTTCCTCGATGAGGTTCCCACTCTGCTCGCAGTCCTTGGCGGGGCTCTGTGCCTTGCCGGCGTCGGCGTTTCCCGGACCAAGAAACGGAGAGCGCAGTGACCACGATCCCCGATTACGAACTGTTGCCGAGCCCGGCGGAACTGGCCGCCGAACATCCCGTTCCCAGCCAGGTCATCGACCAAATCCGGGAACACCGCTCGGAAATCACCGACGTGCTCAACGGCCGTGACGGACGGGTGCTGGCCGTCGTCGGCCCGTGTTCCGTCCACGACCCGGTCGCTGTCCTCGACTACGCCGAACGGCTGGCGAAGGCGGCCGAACCGATGAAGGACCACTTGCTCGTCGTGCTGCGGGCATACCTGGAAAAACCGCGAACCGGGGTCGGCTGGAAGGGCCTGCTCCACGATCCTTGGCTCGACGGCTCCGAAGACATCGCCGGCGGCCTGCGCACCGGCCGCCGGTTCTTGGTCATGGCCGCGGAGAGTGGTTTGCCACTGGCGGGGGAATTCGTCGAGCCGATGCTCGCCCCCTATGTAAGCGATCTCCTCAGCTACGGTGCGATCGGAGCGCGGACGGTCTCCAGCCAGTCGCACCGGGAGCTCGCGTCCCAGCTGCCGATGCCGATCGGGATCAAGAACGGTCTCGACGGTGACTTGACGGTCGCCACCGCCGCGATCCACTGCGCCCGCACCGCGCAGCGCCACCCGGCCGTGAACGAACACGGCGCGCTTGTCGTGCGAAGTTCGCCCGGCAACCCGGCGGCACACCTGATCCTCCGTGGCACCACGGCCGGGGCCAACTACGACCCGGAGACCGTGGACGCCGCCATCGAGGGGTTACGCGCCACGAAGTCCCTGGACCGCGTCGTCGTGGACGCGTCGCACGGCAACTCCCGCAAGGACCATCGTCGCCAGGGCGGCGTCGTCGCCGACATCGCCCGCCGGATCGCCTGTGGTGAGCGGGGAATCGCGGGGATCATGATGGAGTCGTTCCTCGAAGCGGGACGACAGGACCATCCGGCGCCCTACGGGGTGAGCATCACCGACGCCTGTCTCGACCTGAGCAGCACCGTGTCGGTGCTGGAGTCGCTCGCCGACTCCGTGCGGCTGGGCCGGTCAGTCGTCCTCGGGTGACCTCCGCCCCAGTGTCATGAAAGGGTCGTTCAAGACGTTTTTCGTCTTGAACGACCCTTTCATGACACACGCGACAGCAAAGGTCCCTTGCTCCCGTTCAGCGACCCAGCAGCCCCTTCGCGATGTGCGTCACCTGGATCTCGTTGCTTCCCGCGTAGATCATCAGCGACTTCGCGTCCCGAGCCAGCTGCTCCACCCGGTACTCCGCCATGTACCCGTTGCCGCCGAACAACTGCACGGCCTCCATCGCGACCTCGGTCGCCGCCTCCGACGAGTACAGCTTCATCGCCGAAGCCTCGGCCAGCGTCGGCATCTTGCCCGCGCGCAGCGTCTCGATCAGCTGGAACACCATGTTCTGCACGTTGATCCGCGCGACCTCCATCTTCGCCAGCTTGAGCTGGATCAGCTGGAACCGCCCGATCTCCTGACCCCACAGCTTCCGGTTCTTCGCGTAGTCCACGCAGAGCCGGTGGCATTCGTTGATGATCCCGAGCGCCAGCGCCGCCACCCCGATCCGCTCGACGGCGAAGCCGGACTTCACCTCGGACTTGCTGTCACCGTCACGGCCGTCCTCGGACTCGCCGAGCAGCCGATCGCGCCCGAGCCGGACGTCACTGAAGAACAGCTCCCCGGTCGGCGACGACATCATGCCCATCTTCTTGAACGGCTTGCCCTGCGTGAGGCCGGGCATGCCCTTGTCCAGCACGAAGGTCAGCACCTTGCGATCGCGGACGGCGGCGCCGTTGCCGTCGTCGAGCTTCGCGTAGACGATGATCGTGTCGGCGTACGGGCCGTTGGTGATGAACGTCTTCTGTCCATTGAGGACGTACTCGTCGCCGTCACGCCGCACCGACGTCTTCATGCCGCCGAAAGCGTCCGAGCCGGAGTCGGGCTCGGTGATCGCCCACGCGCCGACCTTCTCGAACGTCGCCAGCCCGGGCAGCCAGCGCTCTTTCTGCGCCCGCGTGCCCTTGGTCAGGATCGTCTGCGCGGTCAGGCCGATGCTCACACCGAGCGAAGCGACGATGCCGAGGCTCACCCCGGCCAGCTCGCTCACCGCGATGAGCGCCATCGCCTCCTGCCCGCCGAACGCGAGCCCGCCGCCACCGGATCCCGAGCCGCCCTCCTTCGCCAGCAGTTTCGTCACCGATTCCCGCGCGAGCGCGTCGATGCCGAAGGCGGCGAACATCTTGCGGATGAGGTCGTACGGCGGCAGCGTCCCGCTTTCGAGCTCGTCGACGTGCGGCCGGATCTCCTTGTCGACGAACTCGCGGATCGCGTCCCGGATCAACAGTTCGGTCTCGGACCACTCGATCACGGCAGCCTCGCCGCGATGTCGTCGATCTGCCAGGCTTCCTCGGTTTCGATCACCTTGACGTCGTGCCAGCCCGCGAGTTCCGAGATCGCGCCGCCCTGCACGGCGAACACCTTGCCGGTGAGCGGGCACTTCTCGGTCGCGAGGTAGGCCACCAGCGGGGAGATGTTGGCCGGGGAGAACGCGTCGAACTCCCCTTCCTCCACCTCTTGGGCGAAGATCGCGCCCATCCCCGGCGTCGCCAAGGTGAGCCGCGTGCGCGCGATCGGCGCGATCGCGTTGACCCGCACGCCGTAGCGTTCCAGTTCCTCGGCGGCGACCAAGGTCAGCGCGGCGATCCCCGCTTTCGCCGCGCCGTAGTTGGCTTGTCCCGCGTTCGGCAGAGTGACCCCGGAAGCCGACGCGGTGTTGATCACCGAGCCCGCCACCCGCTCGCCGGCCTTGCTCGCCGTCTTCCAGTACGCGGCCGCGTGCCGCAGCACCGCCGCGTGCCCCTTGAGGTGCACCGCGATCACGGAATCCCACTGGGACTCCTCCAGCCCGGCGATGAACGCGTCGCGCAGGATGCCCGCGTTGTTCACGACGACGTCGAGCCTGCCGAACTCGTCCACTGCCTGCGCGACCAGCTCGGCGGCGCCCGCCCAGTCCGCGACGTTGGCCGTGTTCGCCACGGCCTTCCCGCCGGCCGCGCGGATCTCGTCGGCGACCTCCTGTGCCGGGCCGACGTCGGCGCCGCTTCCGTCGTTCGCCCCGCCGAGGTCGTTGACCACGACGCTCGCGCCCTCTCGCGCGAACAGCAGCGCGTGCTCGCGGCCGATCCCGCGCCCGGCGCCGGTGATGACGGCGACCCGCCCGTCGAGTGCTCCCATGACTTTGGCTCCTACTCCGCGAATTCCGCGAGACCGTCTTTGATCACGACCGTCTCGCCGACGGTGGTTTCGAACGCGTGGCTCCCGGCGCCCGCGCGCCAGATCCGCGTCGTCAGGTCCTGGCCGGGCAGTACCGGTTTGGCGAACCGGACGGCGAATCGTTTCAGTCTGTCCACATCGGACCCGGCGACCTCGGTCAGCAGCGCCCAGGACGTGAACGCCATGGTGCACAGGCCGTGCGCGATGATCCCCGGCAGTCCCGAATCCTTCGCGACCTCTTCGTCGAGATGGATCGGCATCGGGTCGCCCGCGGCGGGCGCGTACCGGTACGTCTGGTCGTCGTCGACGTGCTGCTTCACCTCCGCCACCGGCGCCTGTGCGCGCAGCGCGTCGTCGAACTTGTGCTCCGGCCCGAGTTCGCCCCGGGTCTCGCCGGTGTCGAACCCGCGGACGAACAACGTCACGTACTGCTCGTTGACGAGGTCGCCGTCCTCGGTCCGGCATTCGAGGTGGATGGTGCCGCGGGTGCCGTTCGGAAGGCCCTCATACCCGGTCATCCGCGCTCGCGACACGAGCTTGTCACCGGGCCTGATCGGCCGGTGGAAGCGGAATTCCTGTTCCCCGTGCACGATCCGGCCGAACAGCCCGACCGGGACGACCTCCAGCGCGGGTTCCATCAGCGACTCGAACACCGGCACGATCGCGAACACGGGGCTCGCGACGTCCCCGGCGAGATGCGCCGGGATCGGGTCGTTGGTGGCCTTCGCGTACTCGATCAGCCGTTCGCGGGTCACCTCGAACCGGGACTCGTCGGTCCACTTGCCGAGCCCGCCGGGATCGAACCGCTCGTCGGTCACGCGACCAGCGCCTTGAAGTTCTCGAGGGAGGCGTCAAGGTTCTTCTTGCCGTCTTTCTCGACGGCCTTGCCGAGCGCGCCGATGATCATCTGTCCTGCGAACTCCGCGTCGATGCTGGCGAGCGAGCCGTCGCCGGACGCTTCCACCGACAGCTCGAACTTGACCTTCACCCCGGCCATCCCGGTCCCGGAGATCGCGAGCTTCGAGGGCGCCTCGAACTCGTCGACGGTCCAGGTGATCGTGTTCGGCATCCCGAGCATCGTGACGACCTCGGAAGCCTGCGCCCCCTTGGAGAATTCGGCCGGGACCTCGCCCCTCCACTTGGTGTGGATGGTCAGCCACTTCTCGAAGTTGTTGGGGTTGGAGAACTCCGCCCAGACCTTGTCGGGAGCCGCGGGGAGTTCGACGGAGGCACTGATCTTGCCCATGGTTCTTCCTTTCGGTGAGATCAGCGCACGGCGCGCTGGTAGGCGGTGACGACGGCGGCGCCACCGAGTCCGATGTTGTGCTGCAGCGCGGCTTCGACGCCGTCGACCTGGCGTTTGTCCGCGGTTCCCCGCAGCTGCCAGGTCAGTTCGGCGCATTGCGCGAGGCCGGTGGCGCCGAGCGGGTGCCCCTTGGAGATCAGCCCGCCGGACGGGTTGACGACCCATTTCCCGCCGTAGGTGGTCTCCCCGGCGTCGACCAGTTTCCCGGCCTCCCCTTCGGCGCAGAGTCCCAGCGCTTCGTAGAGCAGGAGTTCGTTGGCGGAGAAGCAATCGTGCAGCTCGATGACCTGGAAGTCCTCCGGCCCCAGCCCGGCCTGGTCGTAGACCTGGCGCGAGGCCTGGACGTTCATGTCGTGGCCGATGATGTTCTTCGCGGTCCCGTCGAAGGTGCTGGCGAAGTCGGTGGTCATCGCCTGCCCGACGATCTCGACGGCCTGATCCGCCAGCCCGTGCGAGTCCACAAAGGACTCGCTGGCGAGGATCGCCGCGCCCGAACCGTCCGAGGTCGGGGAACACTGAAGCTTCGTGAGCGGGTCGTAGATCATCCGCGAGTCCAGGATGTCCTGCAGCGAATAGCTTTCCTGGAACTGCGCGTACGGGTTGTTCACCGAGTGCCGGTGGTTCTTCTCGCCGATCTTCGCGAAGTGCTCGGCGGTCGTGCCGTGGGTCTTCATGTGCTCACGGCCCGCCGCGCCGAACATCCACGGCGCGGGAGGGAAGAGCACCTCGGAGATCTCCGCGAGCGCCTGGAGGTGCTTGCCCATCGGCTGCTCGCGGTCGTCGTAGGTCGAGCCGAGCGATCCCGGCTGCATCTTCTCGAACCCGAGCGCGAGCACGCAGTCCGCGCGACCACCCCGGATCGCCTCCGCGGCCAGGTACAGCGCCGTCGACCCGGTCGAGCAGTTGTTGTTGACGTTGACCACCGGGATGCCGGTCATGCCCAGCTCGTAGACCGCGCGCTGCCCCGAGGTCGACTCGCCGTAGACGTAGCCGACGTAGGCCTGCCGCACCTCGTCGAACGAGATCCCGGCGTCTTCGAGCGCCTTCGTCCCGGACTCCTTGGCCATCTGCGGGTAGTCCCAGTCCTCGCGGCGTCCGGGTTTCTCGAACTTCGTCATGCCCACGCCGACGACGTACACCTTGTTGGCCACCACGACGCTCCTTGTCGTTGCCGGTCGCTACTGAAACTGAAGATACAGACAGGTCTGTATTTATCAACCCCTTACATACAATCCTGCACGGATGTTACTTACGGCACGCTCCGTGTCAGGTGACGCAGACAGCAGGAGCGCACCCCCGTTAAACAGGACGGACACGACTCACAGGGGGTTTCGATGAAGCGCACGAGCCTGGTCATGGCGGCCACCGTCGCCGCGGGACTGCTGTCGGCAGGCACCGCGTCGGCGAGTGACTGGACGATGAGCTACCTGCCGTTGCCGTCCGGCGGTGGCGGAACCGCGCGGGTGAACGCCACGAACGGCACCGGGGGCTACGCGGGGACCTACGACGGAAGGCTGATCACCTGGGCGGGCGGGACCTTCGAGGACCACGGCATCCCGGCGGGCTACACCTCGGTCGAAGCGGTCGACGAGAACGCGTCCGGTTCGGTCCTCGGCAACGCCGTCTCCTACCCGGAGGGGAGCCGCTACCCGGACAAGCACGCCTTCGCCTTCGAGAACGGCGGCTTCCAGTTCCTGGGGAAGGTTCCGGGCTACTACAACACGCAAGCCCGCGGTACGAACGACCGCGGCGACGTCGTCGGCACGGTGTTCAACGACATCCGCTACGGCTCCACGGCCGCTTTCTGGCCGTCCGGCGACCGTGAGCACCCGGTGCTGCTGGACGTCCCGCCGTTGCTCTTCCCCGTCGGCATCGACCAAGACGGAACCATCCTGCTGAACGAGCAGTTCGGCGGCACCTGGCTCTGGAAGGACGGGGTACTGCGGCAGCTCGTCCTCCCGGACGGCCTCCGGGAATCACGCGGGATCGCGATCCGGAACGGGAAGGTGCTGGCCTCGACCCAGCTGGGCGACCGGCTCTGGTCGTCCATCGACACCTCCGAGGAGGTCCCGGACAACATGTACACGATGGCGCTCAACGGATCCGGCCTGGTCACCGGATGGATCTCGCCGAGAACTCCCACGGTGTGGTCCCCGGGCGGCCCGGTGACGACGCTTCCCTCCCCCGGCAACGCGTACGGCATCGTCGTGGGCGACAACGGCGAGATCGCCGGAACGCTGGAGAGCAGCGGCGGCGGCAACACCCCCGTGGTGTGGCGCCGTGGCTAAAGTCGGGACATGGATCCCGAGGAGCTTCGGCAGCGGTTCTCCCAGCTGACCACCGCGCATCTGACCGACGGCTGCGTCCGCGCGGGCGTACCGGTCCGATGCGCGCCCGCCGGCACGCACACGGTCGTGCCCGGCGGCCGCGTGGCCGGGCGGGTCACCCCCGCCCGGCACGTCGGCAGCGTCGACGTCTTCCTGGAGGCGTACGAAACCGCGAACCCCGGCGACATCCTCGTCGTCGACAACCGCGGAAGGCTCGACGAAAGCTGCGTCGGGGACCTCGCGGTCCTCGAAGCGGAGGCGGCCGGGCTGGGCGGCGTCGTCATCTGGGGCCTGCACCGCGACACTGCCGACATCAAGAAGATCGGCCTGCCCGTGTTCAGCCTCGGCTCGATCCCGACCGGCCCGCTCTCGGTCTCGGCCCGCCCGGACGGCGCGCTGGACTCGGCCGTCGTCGGCGAATGGACGGTGACCCGGGACGACCTCGTGTTCGGCGACGAGGACGGGGTCCTGTTCATCGCGGCCGACCGGGCCGACGAGGTCTTGGACCGCGCCGAGAGCATCCGCGACACGGAACGGCTCCAGGCCGACCGGATCCGCGCCGGAGAGTCCCTTCGCCAGCAGGTGCGCTTCGCCGACTTCCTCGCGGAGCGCGCGAAGACGCCTTCGCTGACGTTCCGCGAACACCTGCGCTCGGTCGGCGGCGCCATCGAGGAGTAGCAAGGGACCTTTGCTGTCGCCCGCACGACTGGGTGCTGGGGTCAAAGTCCGTGAAGGCCTCCTTGAGGGACTCAGGGTCCCTCAAGGAGGCCTTCACGGACTTACGAGAGCGCCGCCGAGCCACAGCAGACCGTCGATGACGAAGCGGTTCTGCACCTCACTGCCGAAGGTCGACGACAACGGCTGGTTCGTCTCGTAGTTCATCTTGTTGTGGCCGAAGTTGGCGTACAGCATCTTGTACTTGCTGTTGGTCCAGAGGATCGGGTAATACCCGCTGTACCAGGACTGGTTCGGGTCGGTCCCCAGCGGGAAGCTCACCGGGTCCACCGACGCGAGGATCCGGATGTCCGGGTTCTTGCGCAGGTCGCTGTTCCAGGCGTACCACTCGCTCACCGACGAGGTGAACGTCGCGGGCAGCCGCGTGGTCGAGGGATGCGGCCGGTTCTCCACCTTCAGCGTCGCCGTCGTCGGTCCCCAGGTGTTGGACTTGAACGCGCCCGTGCCGAGGAACTTGTTGTGATACCAGTCCCAAGTGGACGGATTGGTGTTGAACGCGGCGACGTGGAAACCGAAGAACGCGCCACCCGCCTTCACGTAGCGCTCGAAACCCGCGCGCTGCGACGAGGTCTGCGGCAGGTCGTCCAGGAACAGCACGACCTGGTACTGCGAAGGCTGCAGGGAGTTCAGCTGGTTCCAGTTGTTGGTCGCGGTGTAGCTGAAGTTGTTCTGCGAAGCGGTGTTCGGGAACCACTGGTTGGCTTCCTTGACGAAGCTGATGTGCGCCGCGTCGTAGGTGCCGTTGTAGAAGGCCAGCACCTTGAACGCGGGTGCCGCCTGTGCCGTCACCGGCGCCAGCGCCAGTGCGAGACACGAAACGAACAGCAGAGCGAGCCGGACCGCGAATTTCTTCATCTTGCTCACCACCCATGCCGATAGCGAAGGCCGAACCCGAACGGGAACAGCCCGGACTTTCCATCGCCGACGTTGATCGGCTGCTGGTCAGCACTGCGCATCCAGGTCACCGGCAGCTTGCCGGTGGGGTTGTAGTCACCGAAGAGCACATCCGCGACGCCCTGGCCTTCGGAGCCGGGCAGCCACGACGCGATCAACCCGTCCCAAGCCGGCACCTGCCGGGCGATGTCCAGCGGCCGCCCGGAAACGAGCACCACCACCGTCGGGACGCCGCTGTCCTGCAGCCGCTTCAAGGTCGCCAGATCTTCGGCGTCGAGCCCCATTCCCTCCGGCTTGTCACCGCGGCCTTCGGCGTACGGCGTCTCCCCGACCACCGCGACAGCGACGTCGTAGGACTTGTCGATCCCGTTCGCGTCCTTGTCGAAGGTGACCGTGGACGACGGCTTCGCGGTGTGCCGGATCCCTTGCAGGATGGTCGTTCCCTCGGTGACCGGACCGCTCTTGCCCTGCCAGCCGACCGTCCAGCCGCCGCTCTGGTTCCCGATGTCGTCGGCGCTCTTGCCCGCGACGAAGATCCGGTTGCGCGACTTGTCCAGCGGCAGCACCCGGTTCTCGTTCTTCAGCAGCACCTGTGATTGCCGGACGGCCTGCCGCGCGAGGGCGCGGTGCTCGTCGCTGCCGACGGTCTTGAGAAACCGGCGATCGGTCAGCGGCCGTTCGAACAGGCCCAGCTCGAACTTCTTCGTCAGGATGCGCTTGTTCGCGTCGTCGATCCGCGCCTGCGTGACCCGTCCGGCGAGGACCTCGGACTTCAGCGTGTCCATGAACTTCCGGTATTCGAAGGGCACCATCACCATGTCGATGCCGGCGTTGATCGACGCGGTGACCTCGGCCGGGGTGAAGCCCGGCTGCCGGTCGATCTGGTCGATGCCGTTGTAGTCCGAGATCACGATGCCGGAGAACCCGAGTTCGCCCTTGAGCACGTCGTTGATCAGGTAGGAACCGGCGTGCATCTTGAGGCCGTTCCAGCTGCTGTAGGAGATCATCACCGAGCCGACGCCGCGGCGGACGGCCTCGCGGAACGGCGGCAGGTGCACCTTGCGGAGTTCGGCTTCGCTGATGCCGGTCTCGCCCTGGTCGTCGCCGCCGGTGGTGCCGCCGTCGCCGATGTAGTGCTTCGCGGTCGCGAGCACCGATCCGGGCGCGGACAGCGAACGGCCCTGCATCCCGTCGATGGCCGTCGTCATCGCGGACGCGATTTCCGGTACCTCGCCGAAGGACTCGTACGTGCGTCCCCACCGGTCGTTGCGCGCGACGCACAGGCACGGCGCGAAGTTCCAGTCGATGCCGGTGCCCGAGACCTCTTCGGCGGTCGCGCGGCCGATCTTCTCGACCAGCGCGGGATCGCGCGTCGCGCCGAGGCCGATGTTGTGCGGGAAGACCGTGGCGCCGTAGAGCCCGTTGTGGCCGTGGACGGCGTCGACACCGTAGATCAGCGGGATGCCGAGCCGGGTCGCGAGAGCTTCCTTCTGGAAGTTGTCGTACATGTCGGCCCACGTGACCGCGTTGTTCGGGGTCGGCTGGGAGCTGCCGCCGGAGAGCAGGGAACCGAGCATGCCCTTGGTGACGTCGCCGGGCGCCTTGATCCCGAGCCGCTCGGCCTGCGTCATCTGGCCGATCTTCTCGTCGAGGGTCATCCGCGAAAGCAGATCGGCCACGCGCACTTTTACCGGCCGCCAAGCGTCCCGGTAAGCGGGGCCGTTTCCGGCGACTGCCGGGGTATGCGACCCCAGCACCAGCGCGGCCGTCACTATCCCCAGGGTGAATCTCCGCATTCGGGTCCTCCTCGACACCATGCGTAAGTTCAAGACTTGAATTAACGCATGACAAAGCTGGCGTGGTCTAGACCTGCGGAAAAGACGGTTCCCGGTGACCGACACCGGCCCGAATCGATAACCTGGGGATTATGGAACTGCGGGACATCGAGATCTTCTTGGCGCTGGCCGACGAATTGCATTTCGGCCGCACCGCCGAGCGGCTGCACGTCTCGCAGGCACGGGTGAGCCAGACGATCAAACAGGTGGAACGCCGGATCGGCGCCCCGCTGTTCGCCCGCACCAGCAGGCGGGTCCAGCTCACCCCGATCGGCAAACGGCTGCGCGACGACCTCGGCCCCGCGTACCGCGCGCTGCACGAAGGCATCGAACGCGCGGTCGCGGCCGGGCGCGGGATCGGCGGCGTGCTGCGGCTGGGCTTCGAGGCCCCCGGCGTCGCCGATCTGACCGAAGATCTCCTGAATCGCTTCCGGCAGCGTTATCCCGGCACGGAATTGCTCATCCGAGAGGCCGACTTCGCCGACCCCTTCGCGATGCTGCGATCGGGTGAGGTCGACGTCTTGGTGACCCTGCTTCCGGTCGACGAAGCCGATCTCGCGACCGGACCGGCCGTGTACGCCGAACCGATGGTGCTCGCGGTGTCGTCGAAACACCCTTTCGCACGACGAAAGTCAGTCACCCTGGACGATCTCGCGCGCGACACCGTCCTCCGCGCGGCACATCCGCCAAAGCCGTACTGGTTCGAGGAACCGCGACAGTGGCTGACGCCTGCCGGATATCTCGTGACCCGGGGCAAACCCTTCGCGACGTTTCAGGAACTGCTCGCCGCGATCGCCACCGGCGCCGGAATCTGCCCGCTCGCCGCGCACGCGCAGGAGTACTTCTCGCATCCCCGGATCCGCTTCGTGCCCTTCGCCGGTTCACCCGACGTCGAGTGGGGCCTCGTTTGGCCGCGCTCCGCCGAGACAGCCCGCGTACAGGCCCTCGCGTCCGTCGCCTCCGCTTCGCGCCCCTGACTCCCCTGCGTTTCGTCCTCTAGTTGCGGTCTTTGCACGCGCAACTACCGCAACTAGAGGACTAAACGCGGCGAAAAACTAGCCGACGACCTTCTTCAGCCAGTCCTTCTCGAGCTTCACGACCTGCCCGTTCGACGCGACCGTCGGCGTGCCGAAGCCGGGACCGTTGCCGAAGTCCTGCTGCAGCGACGGATCCGTGGAGGTCTTCTTGTACGCGTCCTGGATCTGCTGCTCGTAGACGCCGGTGTTGATCGCCGTCGCGAAGGCCGGGTCGGTGATGCCGACGTCCTTGCCGAGCTTGATCAGCTGCGCTTTGTCGAATCCGCGCGCGCCTTCCTGCGGCTGGTCCTTGAACAGCGCGTCGTGGAAGGCGAGGAACTTGCCCGCGTCGGCCGCGGCGAGCGAGGCGTTGGCGGAGTCCAGCGAGTAGCCCGGCGGGTCGGAACGCTGGTTGAGCATCGGCAGCATGTGATAGCGGACCTGCAGGGTCCCGTTGTTCACCTGCTCCTCGATCTGCCCCTTGAACGACTCTTCGAACTGCTTGCAAACAGGGCACAGGAAGTCGGCGTAGACGTCGATGGACTTCTTCGCCTCGGGCTTGCCGGCCGTCACGACGGCCCCGTCGCGCTTCTCGACGACGCCCGCCGCCCAGGTGCCCGACTGCGCCGCGATCACCTTGCCCTCGGTGCTGTCCTTGCTGGACGTCGTCCAGATCACGCCGCCGATCACCAGCGCGGCGAGCACGACCACCGCGACCGTGATCGCGACGACCTTCTTCTTGTCGCCGCCCGCGACGCCCCTGGCCTGTGCCACGGAGCGCGAGGCCGTCTGCTGCTGCTTGCGTTTCCGAGCGTTGCGCTCAGCTCCACCCACGATTATTCGTTCCCTTCAGCGATACCCACATAGTCGTCGTCGGCGGGGCCCCGAGAGTTCCCGAGCCAGCCGTCCACGGACAGCCAGGTCCGCGGCCGCACGATCAGCCAGACACCCAGCAGGGCGAACCCGAGGTCCCTGGCGATCTCCTGCGGATACTGCGTCTGATCCGCGGCGATCTGACCGCCACCGCCGAAGCAGCCGCAATCGATGCTCAGCCCGCGCGCCCACGATTGGGCGATCGCGGCGATGAGCACCGCGAGCAGCAGCACCGACAGCACCGACACCCAGCGGGTCACGAACCCGGCGAGCAGGAGCAGGCCGAGCGCCAGTTCCGCGAGCGGCATCCCGATCGCGACCGGGCGGACGAGCCCGTCCGGCAGGACGTCGAACGCCTGCACGGCGACATAGGTCTGCCCCGGATCACTGATCTTCAGCGCTCCGGAAATCAACCAGACGGCGGCCAGTCCGAGCCGGGCGAGGGTGCCCACGGCGTCGAGCACGACTTGGGGCGGTCTACGCACGGGCCTAGGCTAGCCGTCGACCCTGAGAACAACGTGAGGCGGCGGACGGAGGTACCCGATGAGGGGACGCGCCCTGCTGACGGTCTGTTTGATGCTGGTCACAACGGCGGCCTGCAGCAAAGAGGCGGGTCCGGCGGATTCCCTCGTCGCGCGCGCCGTCGGGTCCAACAAACTCACCATCGGCATCCGCTTCGACCAGCCGGGTCTCTCCAAACGGACGGTCGACGGACGGTATGTCGGCTTCGACGTCGACGTGGCGAAGTACATCGCGAGCGAATTGGGTGTCGACGAGGATCACATCACCTGGCACGACAGCAAGCCGTCGTCGCGCGAGACGGACATAACATCCGGGGTCACGGATCTGATGGTGGCGACCTACTCGATCACCGAAAAACGGAAACAGACGGTCGCCTTCGCCGGACCGTATTTCGACACCGGCCAGGACCTGCTCGTCCGCCTCCGGTCGACCGACATCACCGGTCCCGAGAACCTCAACGGCCGCAAACTGTGCGCCGTGGGCGGCACCACCTCGGCCGAGCAGGTGCGCGACAAGTTCGCCCAGGCCGTCCAGCTCGTCGAATACCCGCGCTACCAGGACTGCGTCACGGCGCTGCTCGCGCAGCAGGTCGACGCGGTGACCACCGACGACGTCATCCTGGCGGGCTACGTGGCGCAGAACCCGGAGTTGCTGAGAGTCGTCGGCAAGCCGTTCTCGAAGGAGAAATACGGCGTCGGCCTGCGCAAAGGTGACACGGAGGGCCGCGCGGCGGTGGCCAGGGCCATCCAGAAGATGATCTCTTCCGGCGACTGGCTCGACTCGCTGAACCGCAACATCGGCCCGTCCGGCTACCGAATCCCGCCCCCGCCGCAGGTCACCGAGCAGTGACCCTTCCCGATCTGCCGGTTCGCGCCGTCCTGCCCGAACTCGAAGCCGCTCTCGACGCCCATGGCACCGCCGTGCTCGTCGCGCCCCCTGGAACCGGCAAGACCACCCTGGTGCCGCTCGCGCTGGACAATGGCGAAGGCCGGGTGATCGTCGCCGAACCGAGGCGGCTGGCCGCACGGGCCGCGGCGGCGCGGATGGCGTCCCTGCTGGGCGAACGGGTCGGCGAGACGGTCGGTTACTCGGTACGCGGAGACCGGAAGGTCTCGTCTTCGACGCGGATCGAAGTGGTCACTTCGGGACTGCTGGTCCGGCGGGTGCAGGGCGATCCCGAACTGGCCGGGGTGTCGACCGTCCTGCTCGACGAATGCCACGAGCGCCACCTCGACGCGGACCTGCTGCTCGCGCTGCTGCTGGACGTGCGCGCAGGGCTGCGGGACGACCTGCGCCTGCTCGCGACGTCCGCCACCGTGGCCGCCGGACGGCTGGCGGCCCTACTCGGTGACGCGCCGGTGATCACCGCGCACGCGCGGACCTATCCGGTCGACGTCTCGTACTCCCCGCCCGCACGCGGCGAGCGGATCGAGGCGACCGTGGTCCGAGCGATCCACAAAGCACTGTCCGAAGGAGACGGTGACGTACTCGCCTTCCTTCCCGGTGCCGGTGAAATCTCCAGGGTCAGCGGCATGCTCGGCGGCCTGGACGCGGACGTACTGCCCCTGCACGGACGGCTTTCGGCGGCGAGTCAGGACGACGCGCTGCGCCCGCGTGCCCGCCGCCGGGTGGTGCTCTCGACGTCGGTCGCCGAGTCCAGCCTGACCGTGCCGGGTGTCCGCGCGGTGGTGGACTGCGGCCTGTCCCGGGTCCCCCGCGTCGATCACCGGCGCGGACTGCCGGGGCTGGCGACGGTCCGCGTTTCGGCCGCCGTCGCGGAACAGCGCACCGGCCGGGCCGGGCGCGAGGCGCCGGGGCGCGCGTACCGGTGCTGGGCGGCGCACGAGCAGGGGTCCCTGCCCGCCTACCCCGAACCCGAGATCAGGACGGCGGAGCTGGCGCGCTTCGCGCTCGAACTCGCGTGCTGGTCCACTCCGGACGGCTCCGGCCTCTCCTGGTGGGATCCGCCGGGTGAAGGCGCGCTGGCCGCCGGTCGCGCGTTGCTGACCACGCTCGGGGCGACCACCGAAGACGGGACGGTGACCGACCGCGGCCGGAAGATGGCCGGGCTCGGGCTGCATCCGCGCCTGGCGCGGGCGCTGCTGGACGGCGCGGCGCGGACCAACGCGCGTTCGGCGGCCGAGGTCGTCGCGCTGCTGGACAGCGGCGGCACCCTGACCGATCTCGAAGCCGAGCTGCGGCGTGTGCGGGACGACGGGCGCTGGAAGTCCGACGTGCGAAGACTTTCCAAGCTGGTGCCCGACGGCGGCAAGGCGTCCGATCCGGCACTGGTCGTGGCCCTGGCGCATCCCGAACGGCTCGCGCGGCGGCGTTCCGCGGGGACGCCGGTGTATCTGATGGCCGGTGGCACGGCGGCGGAACTGCCGCGCGGCAGCGGACTGGCGGACGTCGAATGGCTGGCGGTGGCCGAAGCGACCCGCGATCCCGGCCGCGCGCAGGGCATCATCCGGCTGGCCGCCCCCGCCGACGAGGCCCTCGCCGTGCGCGCGGCGCCGAATCTCGTTTCGACGGTGGACGAAGTGCACTGGGCGGGCGGGGACGTCGTAGCGCGTTCGATGCGGAGGCTCGGGGCGATCGTGCTGTCGGAGAAGCCGTTGCGCTCCCCCGCGCCGGACGCGATCCGCGCCGCGCTGCTGGACGGCCTGCGCACCGAGGGACTCGGCCTGCTGCGCTGGTCGGAGGACGGGCGGCGACTGCGCGAACGGCTGTCCTTCCTGCATCGGGTGCTGGGCTCACCGTGGCCCGCGGTCGATGACGCCGCCCTCTTGTCCACTGTGGACAGCTGGCTCGATCTCGGCTCGGCGCGCCGCCGGTCGGACCTGGCGTCGCTGGACGCGGGCGCCGCGCTGCGCGGGCTGATGCCCTGGCCCGAAGCGTCGCGCTTGGACGAGTTGGCGCCGGACCGGCTGGAGGTGCCGTCGGGTTCGCGGATCCGGGTCGACTACTCGGGTGAGCAGCCGGTGCTGGCCGTGAAACTGCAGGAGACCTTCGGCTGGCTCGCGACGCCGGAGCTGGCGGGCGTCCCCGTCGTCCTGCACCTGCTCTCGCCCGCCGGTCGGCCCGCGGCGGTCACCGCGGATCTGGAATCGTTCTGGCGCAACGGTTACGCGGCCGTACGCGCCGATCTCCGCGGGCGCTATCCGAAGCATCCCTGGCCGGAAGACCCGTTGAGCGCGGCTCCGACCCGGCGGACCGCGCGGCGCCGGATGTCATGAAAGGGGCTTTCAGGACAATTTTCGTCCTGAAAGCCCCTTTCATGACACTTCCAGAATCTCCTTCAGTCCATCATCTGGTGCTGAGGCCTGGTCGGCAGCTGCGCGGCCAGCTCCTCGTCGTCCTCTTTCTCGTTCAGCCCGAGTTGCACCGCGCTCCGGATCTGCTCCCGGTTCTCCCGCACGACATGCGCGAAGAACTCGTCGATCCGCGGGTCCGTCAGTACTTCGAGGATCACGCGCATCGCGGTGTCGATCACCGAACGCACCACCTCGTCGTGGAACGGAAGCTTGGAAAGCCGTCCGGCCTGCGGGTCGTTCTTCAGCTTCTCGGCGATGATCCCCCGCAGCAGCGATTGGTTGTCACCCAGTGACCGTGCGAGGTTCTGCGGGTAGTTCCCGGTTTCCAGCACCTTGACGACCTCGTCGAGCACCGCGATCGTGATCGGTTTCTTGATCGCCAGCACGATCGGCCGCGAAAGCCGTTCGACCAGCCGCTGGGTGAACCGCTCCCCGAACGCGCGGTCGGCCGTGCGCGCGAGCCGGACGAGCACGACCAGGATCCGCAGCAGCCGGAACCCGCGCAGCGCCGGATGCGCGATCGGGATCATGCCGAGGATTTCGTACCAGTTGCGCAGCGGGAACCACTTCTCCCAGCCGTTGCGCCGCCATCGCCACAGGAATTCGAGCGCGAAGATCCCGCACACCGCCGTGTCGATGATGAAGACGGTGTGCGCCGTCTCGTCCGAATGCGGGAAGAACGTCACGTAGACGAGCAGCCCGACGGAGAACACGGCGAGGACGAGCATCACCAGGTCGAGCGGATTCACGCGCCGTTGTTCGCGGGTGGTCATGGCGCCGATTCTGCCTTTCCGGGGTGACTCGTGCCGAGCGGCACCTGTCGAAAGTAAGGGATGACCGATGACTTCGGGGCGATGTCCGCACGTGTCCCCGCGTCGGAAACTTTCGGTACACGAAGGAGGGCGCGGATGATCACGCTTCGAGGACTCACGAAGCGCTATGGCGAGAAGACGGTGGTCGACGGGCTGTCCTTCACCGTCGAGCCGGGCAAGGTGACCGGTTTCCTCGGTCCCAACGGCGCGGGCAAGTCGACGACCATGCGGATGACGCTCGGCCTCGACGCGCCGAGCGGCGGCGAGGTCCACATCGGCGGCGAGAAGTACGCGGACCTGCGGTATCCGCTGCGTGAGGTCGGCGCGTTGCTGGAGGCCAAGGCACTGCACCCCGGCCGGAGCGCGGGCAAGCACCTCCTGGCGATGGCGCGCAGCAACGGGCTCCCGGCGAGCCGGGTGGACGAGGTGCTCGCGACGGTCGGTCTCACCGATGTCGCGGGCAAACGAGCCGGGACGTTTTCGCTCGGCATGGGACAACGGCTGGGCATCGCCGGCGCGCTCCTGGGCGACCCGGGCGTGCTGATGTTCGACGAACCGGTCAACGGCCTCGACCCCAACGGCGTCCGCTGGGTGCGACAGCTGATGCGTTCGCTGGCGGCGGAGGGCCGCACGGTGTTCGTGTCGAGCCACCTGATGAGCGAGATGCAGCTGACCGCGGACAGGCTGGTCGTCATCGGCAAGGGAAAACTGCTCGCCGACGCCCCGGTGGACGAATTCATCGCGGGCAATTCACGGACGTCGGTCGCGGTACGGGTGCCCGTTCCCGCCGAACTGCGCGCACTCGACCAGCGTCTGCGCGCGCTCGGCGCGACCACGGAAGCCGACCGGGACGAACTGATCGTGCACGACCTGCCCGTCCACCGTGTCGGTGACGCGGTGCACGAACTCGGGATCCGCGTGCACGGGCTGACCGAACAGACGGCGTCGCTGGAACAGGCCTACATGGAATTGACCGCGTCGTCGGTCGAATACGGAACGGGAGTCGCGGCATGAAGTCACTCATGGTCCTGGTGGCGGTGATCGCCGGTCTGCTGGGGGTGCCGGCGGCCGCGGCGGCGGCACCGAATCTGTCGCTGCCCGCGCCGGGCGGCCCGTTCCCGATCGGACTGCGCACGCTGCACCTCACCGACCAGGCGCGAGCCGATCCTTGGGTGCCCGAGAAGCGGCGCGAGCTGATGGTCAACGTCTGGTACCCGGCGGTCCCGATCGGGCGGGCACCGCTGTACATGACGCACGCGGAGTCGGCGGCCGCGGTCGCCGGGCGGAAGCTCGACGTGCCGCCGGACACGCTGAGCAAGGTGCGGGTCCACTCGAGGGAGAACGCGCCTTCGCTGCCCGGACGTCGCCCGCTGGTCCTGCTCTCGCCGGGCGCGGGCAACAACCGGATCACTCTGACCTCGGTGGCGGAACATCTTGCCGCACAAGGTTTCGTGGTCGCCGGGATCGACCACGCCTACGAAGCCTGGGCGACGGAGTTCCCCGGCGGCCTGCGCCAGTGCGTCCCTTGTGGACAGCAGAACGACCCTTGGCCCGCCGCGATCGCGAACCGCGCGATCGACACGTCGTTCGTCATCGACACCCTGGTGAAGGACCGGCGCTGGTCGATCGATACCGGGAAGATCGGGATGGCCGGTCACTCCGCCGGTGGTTCGGCGACCGCCGCCACGATGGCCGCCGACCGGCGGGTCAAAGCGGGCGTGAACGTCGACGGCCCCTTCTACGGCACCGTTTCCCTCGACCGGCCGCTGCTTCTCCTGACGAGTCCGATCGGCGAGGAGCACTTCAGCCCGACCTGGGACGAGACCTGGCCGCGGCTCACCGGGCCGAAAGAGCGGTTCCTGGTCAAGGACAGTGGCCATTCGTCGGTGACCGACGCGGCGATCCTGATCGACCAGTTGGGGCTGCGGCCGCAGATTCCGCCGGCAGAGGTCGAGAACCAGTACGGCTCGATCGATTCCCGGAAGGCGCTGGACTTCTTCCGTGACCGGCTGACCGGTTTCTTCAAGCAGTGGAGCGCACGATGAACGCGATCTCTTCGGAATGGACCAAGTTCTGGTCGGTCCGCTCGACGTGGTGGTGCCTGAGCCTCGGGGTCGTCCTGATGCTCGCCTACTCCGGCGCGCTGGGCCTGGCCGCGCACGCGGGCGTCGAAAACTCGATGGCCCCGCACGCCGTGGTGACCGGGGCGGCTTTCTACCTCACCCAGTTCGCCGTGGTCGCGCTGGCGGCGCTGTTCATCACGAGCGAATACGCCAGCGGCAGCATCCGCTCGACCTTGCAGTGGATCCCGGTGCGGAACCGGCTTCTCGCGGCGAAATCGGCGGTCCTGTTGCCGGTCCTGTTCGGCTACGGCGTTCTGAACACCCTTCTCGCCGTGGCGATCTCGGCACCGCTGATCCCCGCGCGGGATTCCTCGGTGGGCGATGTCCTCACGACTGCCGCGGGCATGGGTGGCTACTTCGGACTGCTGGGCCTGCTCTGCCTCGGCCTGGGCACGGCGCTGCGAAGCACGGCGGGGACGATCGTGACGGTGTTCGTCCTGCTGGTGATGATCCCGATGTTCGCCGGTTCGCTGGGCGGGGAAGACCTCGTGAACTACTTCCCCGGCTTCGCGGGCGTGAACGCGATGCTCTCCGCAGGGGAGCCGAACCCCATCTTCGGCGGCGTCGCGCCCTACGCGCCCTGGGTCGGCATCGTGCTCTGCACGGCTTGGGCGGCGGCCGGACTCGCCGCCGGTTCCACCGTGCTCCGGCGACGCGACGCCTGAGCGGGGGAGCAAGGGACCTTTGCTCTCGCTTCCACGCGACACTTCAGGTGGAGCGGCAGGTCCGTGAAGGTCTCCTTCCCTACTCTCAAGGTAGGCAAGGATGCCTTCACGGACTCTCGGGTCCCAGGACTTCCGGGCAGCGCCCTGACAAGGGTGACCACCGGTCCGATCACGCCCGAGAGGTGACCGTCCGTGCAGGGTGTGTGGAAATAGGGACATTCAACGTCCCTATTTCCACACACCCCCGACCCAAACTGTCCCTTCACACCGCCACTGCCAGCTCGCGCTTACCTCAACATCGAGAGAAGCGACACCAAAGGTCCCTTGCTCTCTTCCGCGCCAAAACCGCAGGTCAGCGCCCAGGCGATAGCAAAGGTCCCCTGCTACCCCGCCACTCCGAGCCCCGCCAAGACCTCCCGCGCTCCCCGCGTCATCTCCGCGAGATCCGGCGGCCGCAGCGAGCCCGTCCCGGCCAGCGCGTCGAAGATCGTCCCGTCCAGCCACGCGACGAGCACCCGTGCGTGCCGCTCCGGCTCGGCCGATCCGCGGACGGCCAGTACCTCGGCACACCGCCGCCGGATGACCAGCCCCCCGCGGTCGTACGCCTCGCGCAACTCCGGCCGCCGCGTCGCCTCCAGCGCGAACTCGTACCGCGCGAGCATCCGCGTCCGCCCCCGCGTGATCGCCGCGTGGGCGAACCCCGCCACGTATTCCGCCAGCTGCCCGGGCGCGGGATCCAGGGTGACGTCGTCGAGTTCGACCATCCGCGAGATCGCCAGCTCCAGCAGCGCCGCCCGCGTCCGCGCGTAGTACGAGGTCGACCCCGGCGGCAGCCCGGCGAACCGGTCGACGGCCCGATGCGTCAGTCCGCGCATCCCTTCGGCCGCGATCACCTCGATGGCCGCGTCCCCGATCGTCGCCTTTCGCACTCTACAAGTGTAGTAGTACTCTACAAATGTAGAGGAGGTCGACATGCGCAAAGCGATCGTGGTCGGCGGGGGAATCGGCGGACTGAGTGCCGCCATCGGACTGCACGGCATCGGCTGGGAGGTCACCGTCCTGGAACGGGCGCCGGAGATCACCGCGGCCGGCGCGGGCATCTCCCTGTGGCCGAACGCCCTGCGGTCACTCGAAACACTGGGCGTCCACCTCGGCAAACTGCGGGAACAGGCTTCGGGCGGCCTCCACGACCGCGCGGGCCGCCGCATCACCCGTTGGGATGCCGAGGCGTTCCGCCGTCACCACGGGCGCCCACTCGCCGCCATCCACCGCGCCGACCTCATCGACGCGCTCCGCGACGCCCTGCCCGCGGGCTGCGTCCGCACCGGCACCGAGGTCACCGGCCTCGACGATCTTGACGATCTCGACACAGACGTCATCGTCGCCGCCGACGGAATCCACAGCGCGCTCCGGAAACAGCTGTGGCCGCGGCATCCCGAACCGGTCTACAGCGGCAGCACGGCCTTCCGCGCGGTGACCGCCCTTCCCCACGCGGCCGACCTCAGCACGAGCTGGGACGACGGCGCCGAGATCGGCGTCATCCCCTTGCACGACGGCCGGGTCTACTGGTGGGCGAGCTACGTCGCCGAACCGGGAATCCGGCACGAAAACCCGAAGGCGTACCTGCGGAGGCGCTTCGGCGGCTGGCACGAGCCCATCCCCGAGCTCATCGAAGCGACCGCGCCCGAGGCGCTGCTCCACCACGATCTCTATCTGCTCGGCACTCCCCTGCCGTCCTACGTGCGGGGACGCGTCGCGCTCCTCGGCGACGCGGCGCACGCGATGCCGCCGTTCCTCGGTCAAGGCGGCTGCCAGGCGATCGAGGACGCCGTCGTCCTCGCCGCCGCGCTCAGCGACACCGAAGACGTCGACGCGGCGCTGAAGAGTTACGACGAGCAGCGCCGCCCGCGCAGTCAAGCGGTCGTCAAAGCCTCGGTCCAGGCGGGGAAACTCGGCCCGCAGCTGCGCAATCCGCTCGCAGTCGCCGTCCGCAACGGCGTGGCCCGCCTGCTCCCCGGCGCGCTCACCGCCCGCGCCGGCGCCGGTGTCAGCGGCTGGATTCCTCCCGTTCCCCGCCGACCAGCCCCGCCTCGTACGCGGTGATCGCCGCCTGCACCCGGTTCCGCGCGCCGAGCCGGTTGAGGATGGTGCTCACATAAGCCTTCACCGTGCCCTCGACCACGAACAGCCTCCCGGCGATGTCCGCATTGGACAGTCCGGAACCCAGCAGCGCCAGCACTTCCTGTTCGCGCGGGGTCAGCTTGCCGATCAGCGCCTTCGCCTCTTCGGCCCGGGAAACCCGATTGCCGGAGAAGCGGGCGATCACCCGCTGCGCGACCTTCGGCGAAAGGAAGGCCGCCCCACCGGCGACCGCGCGGATCCCGGACAGCAGCTCGCGGGGATCCCCTGATTTCAGCAGGAAACCACTCGCGCCGAGGCCCAGCGCACGCTCGATGTAGGTGTCTTCGCCGAACGTGGTCAGCATGATCACGCCGATCTCGGGCAGCAGCCGCCGGATCTCCTCGGCCGCCTTGAGCCCGTCCATGACCGGCATCCGGATGTCGAGGAGCACGACGTCCGGCCGGGTCGCGCGGACCTGCTCGACGGCGGCGCGGCCGTCCTCGGCCTCCGCGACCACTTCGATCCCGGCGTCCGCGGCCAGGATCGCCGACACCCCGGCGCGGATCATCGCCTCGTCATCGGCCAGCACCACCCGGATCATCCGGGTTCCCCCTTTGCTCGTCTTCACTGATCACGTCCTTCGCCACGAGTTTCCCGTCGGCGAAGCACAGCCGGTAAGCCTCGTAGTACCTATGGAACAGGGTGCGCTCGGTGCCGTAGTACTCGCAGGTCGCCCCGGCGGGCACCAGTGGTTCCCCGTGACGGGGTCGCGCGCTCCGCTGGCCACCGGGCAGGACGGATGCGATCTCCGCCCTCGGCTGGCCCAGCCGGATGCGGTCATAGTCCCCCTTGAGGAGTTCCGAGCCGTACCACTGGACGAGGAACACCACCCCGCTGATCCCGACCAGCACCCCGAAGAGCCCGATCGGCACGACGATCGCCTGGATCAGGCTGCGCCGGACATCCCGGCGGGCGCGTTCGAGTTCCCTCGCCGACGTCGACTGTCCCACTTCGGCGTCCATCGCCGCCTGGCTTTCCGGCGACTCCTCAGACGGTGCGGCGTCATGCGGCAAGCTCGCACTGACCTCGAAGCCGCCGTCGTGCGGTACCGCCCGCAAGGTCCCGCCCACCAGCCGGACCCGCTCACGCAGCCCGATCAGCCCGCGTCGTCCCGAAGCCCGGCCGGGCAAGGGTCCCGCCGGCGGCGGCGCGTTGGTGACCACGACATCGGTCCGTCCTTCGGATCGCACGACCCGGACGGTGACGGCGGCGCCGGGCGCGTGCTTCACGACGTTCGTCACCGACTCCTGCACCACGCGATAGGCCGCGCGATCGACCATGCGTGGCTCGCCGTCGGCCGGATCATCCACAAAGGACTTGATCAGCACGCCCGATGTCCTCGCCCGGTCGAGAAGTTCGTCGATGCTCTCGTCCACCGGCTCGGTCGGCGCGTCGTCCTCACGCAGCACCCCGATGATCTCGCGCAGCCGTTCGGTCGCCGTCGCGGCGCTCTGCCGCAGGTCACCGGCGGCCTCCCGCTGCTTCTCGTCGAGGCCGCCCGCGACTTCGAGCGCCGCGGCCCGGACCGCGATCAAGCTGAGTTCGTGACCCAGCGAATCGTGCATGTCACTGGCGATCCGGGTGCGCTCGCGCAGCCTCGCCCGGTCGGCGATGAGCCGCTGACGGCTCTCCATCTCCTCGGCGCGACGCCAGCCGTCGCGCGCCATGTCCTCGCGCTGCCGGATGTACTTGCCCAGCAGCCACGGCGTCACCGACGCGAAGACCAGGAGCCCGAGCACCGCGCCCCAGTCGGCGAACCCGTCGTCGCCCCAGATCAGCGCGACGGGGATCGCGACCAAGGTGACGACGGCGAAAACGCGCAACATCGGCTTCGCGATCGGCTGCCGGTAGCCGGCGAGATAGCTCACCGCGACCAGGAGGAACCCCTCCCAAATCGGCACTCGACCGCCGAAACTGCCCAGGATGACGAAGCTCGCGAGCATCGCGATGGCGAGCGAGACCACCGGGTACCGGCGTGACACCGCGATCGCGGCCGTGGTCGCGATGAGCCCGACCAGCAGTTCCCAGTGCCTCGTGCTGGATCCCGCGTCGACGACCACCCAACCGCAGAGCCCGAGCCACAGCGCGACGTCCATGGCCAGCCGCCGCCCACGCCGCACAGGCTCCTCCGCATCCTTCACAGGATCGGACGCTACAAGCCGCGACAGCCGCTTCGCCATGGACGAAAGTCAAGATGGTCCGATCACCCGGCCTCCGCGCGGGTCATGAGGCATGATGAGCGACCATGGCCGAGCGCACACTCACCGGTCAGCTAGGCGGTCCTGTCCCGGCAGGTATCGAAGCGCTGGCCGACAACGAGAAACAAGACCTCTCCGACGCGTTGCGCGACGCGCGCCACCACCAGGCCAAAGCCTTGGCCGAAGCGGGCGAAGAGGGTCTGAAGTACGTACCCGCGCTGCTGCGGGGCACCATCCGCAAGGTGGTGGGCCTGTGAGCACCGAGAACTTCGCCTCGCAGGCGGAGATCCTCAAACTCGCCCGCGTCCTCGGCACCACCCCGGAGCGGCTTTCCTACCTGGAGACCGTGGACGCGGCCGAACTCCAGACGTTCCGCGAGCAGGTCACGGACACGCTGTTCGACGCCAATCTCGCCGCCCTCGAGCGGATGGCGATGGCGAGCAAGCTCGTCCCGAGCCCGATTCTCGCGAAGATCGCCGAGAAGGTCTTCGGCCCGCTTCTGTGCGCCCGGATCGCCGGGCTGGTCGACGCCTCCCGTGGTGTCGACGTCGCGAAGCGGCTGAAGCCGCAGTTCCTGTCCGACGTCGCGGCCGAACTGGACCCGCGCAGGGCGAGCGCGATCATCGCGCGGATCCCGCTCGACACCGTGGTCGCGGTCGCCGGGGAACTGGTGCGCCGCGAGGACTGGATCACCGTCGGCCGGTTCGTCGGCCACCTGCCCGATCCGACAGTACGAAGGGCTCTCGGCGTCATCGGCGACGAGGCACTGATCCGGATCGCGTTCGTCCTCGACGACAAGAGCCGGATCGACCACGTCCTCGGGCTGCTCTCCGAGAGCCGGTTCCGGGGCCTCCTGCGGGTCGCGGCCGCCGACGAGGACCTGTGGGCGCCGGTGCTCGACCTGCTCACCCACCTGAGCGAGAAGCGGATCGAGCAGTGGTCCCACCTGCTCGGCGAACTCCCGCCGGAGCTGCGGGAACGCGTCGAAGAAACCCTCGGTCAAGCCTCCTGACCCCGACGGGGAAAGCAAGGGACCTTTGCTATCACTTTGAGGCGAAACCGCTGGTCAGAAGCTCACCGCGTCGCCAGACAGCGGCCGTCAGCGGCACCCCTGGCCGGTACGCCAGATGGGTCGTCGAAGGCGCCTCAAGCACGTGAAGGTCGGCACGCGCTCCTGGCCGCACGAAGCCCACATCGTCACGCCTCAAAGCGCGAGCGCCGCCCGCCGTCGCCGACCAGACCGCCTCGTCGATCGTCATCCGCATCTGCAGCACCGCGGTCGTGACGCAGAACGCCATCGACGTCGTGTACGAGCTGCCCGGGTTCGCGTTGCTGGCCAGCGCGACCGTCGCCCCCGCGTCCAGCAGCCGCCGCGCCGGCGCCAACGGCTGCCGGGTCGACAGATCGCACGCGGGCAGCAAGGTCGCGACAGTGTCCGAAGCGGCGAGAGCCTCGACGTCCGCTTCGCTCAGGTACGTGCAGTGGTCGACACTCGCCGCCCCCAGCTCGACGGCGAGCCGCACTCCCGGCCCCTCCCCCAGCTGGTTCCCGTGCACCCGCAGTCCGAGGCCACGCTCCCGCGCCGCCTTCAGCACCCGCCCGGACTGCGCCTCGTCGAAAGCGCCGGTCTCGCAGAACACGTCCGCCCACCGCACCAGCGGCGCCACGGCGTCGAGCATGTCACCGCACACGAGATCCACATAGGACTCCGCGTCCGCACCCGGCGGCACCAGATGCGCGCCGAGGAACGTGACCTCGTCCGCCACACCGGCCGCGATCCGCGCCGAGCGCACCTCGTCCTCGACGTTGAGTCCGTACCCGGTCTTCGTCTCCAAGCAGGTCGTCCCCTGCCTCGCCGCTTCGTCGACATGACGCCGCAGGTTCGCCGCCAGCTGCTCGTCGGAGGCCGACCGCGTCGCGTCGACGGTGACCGCGATGCCCCCGGCGCTGTACGCCTTCCCGGCCATCCGCGCCTCGAACTCGGCCGTCCGGTCCCCGGCGAAGACGAGGTGCGTGTGACTGTCCACCCAGCCGGGCAGCACCGCGCGGCCGTCCACGTCGATCCGCTCGTCCGCGTCGGGCGCGTCCGCCGCCGAGCCCGCCCAAACGATCGTCTCGCCCTCGACGACGACGGCCGCGTCGCGGAGTTTGCCCAGCTCGTCGTCGTTCGTGGTGAGCTCGCCGATACCCGTGATCAGGACTGCCACAATGCCTCGATCTCCTTGGCCAAGACCGTTTCCGGCCGGTCGATCAGCTGATGCGTGCCGTCGCGGACGATCTCACGCCCGGCGACGACGACATCCCGGACGTCCGCCCCGGAGGCGGCGAAGACCACCCCGGACGGCTCGATCCCCGCGGTCCGCACCGAACCGAGGCTGACGGTCACGAAGTCCGCACCCGCCCCGACGGCCAGCGAACCGACCTCGTCCCACCCGATCGCGCCGTGATCCGTCGCCGCCGCGAGCAGTTCCTCCGCGGTGAACCGGCCGCGCTGCTCGCTGGCGAGCCGCTCGTTCAGTTCCAGCGCCCTGGTCTCCTCGAACGCGTCGACGACAGCGTTGCTGTCACTGCCGAGGGACAGCCGCACCCCCGCGTCCAGCAACGTCCGCGCCGGACCGATGCCGTCGCCGAGATCCCGCTCCGTCGTCGGGCAGAAGCACGCTCGGCTGCGGGCCGCGCCCAATCGCTCGATGTCGAGCGGCGTCAGATGAGTCGCGTGCACCGCCGTGAGCCGTTCGCCGAGCACACCGTGGTCGTGGAGCAAGCCCGTCGGCGTCCAGCCGTAGGCCGCCATGCATTGCTCGTTCTCGGCCCGCTGCTCCGAAAGGTGGATGTGCAGCGGACGATCCGCGGGCGTACCGTTGTCCACTTCGGACAGTTGATCTTCGGGAACGGCGCGCACCGAATGGATCGCGCCGCCCACCCGGAACGTCTCCTTCTCCCGCAAGTCGCCGGCTCGTTGCGCCCATTTCGCGGCCGAACCGTCGGAGAATCGCCGCTGCACCTCGTCGGGCTCCACACCGATACCGCCCGCGAGGTAACAGGTGTCGAGCAGCGTCAGCCGGATTCCGGCGTCCTCGGCTGCCTGCCGCAGTGCCTCGCCCATCGCGTTCGGCTCCGCGTAAGGCTTTCCGCCCGGCGCGTGGTGCAGATAGTGGAACTCGCCGACACTCGTGTACCCGGCCAGCACCATCTCGGCGTAGACGCCGCGCGCCAGGCGGTGGTACGAGTCCGGATCGAGCCGGGACGCGAGCGAGTACATCCGCTCGCGCCACGTCCAGAACGTCCCGCGGTCATGGTGCGTCCGCCCCCGCAACGCCCGATGGAACGCGTGCGAGTGCCCGTTGGCGAAACCCGGCAAGGTCAGTCCGCTCAGGACGGTTCCTTCGCGGGGCACGCTCGCTGTCACGGACGTGATCTTCCCGCCGCCGACCTCGATCCGGACGGCATCGGCGATCCCGTCCGGCACCCAGGCGCGCTCACACCAATATGTCGTCATGTCGACAGTTTCTCCAGGACGTCCGCGAGCGCGCGAGCACCGTGGTCGACGTCCTCGGCCTCGGAGAACTCTTCCGGGGAATGGCTGATCCCGGTCGGGTTGCGCACGTAGAGCATCCCGGACGGGACGAACCCGGCGAGGATCGCCGCGTCGTGCCCGGCGCCGGTCGGCAGCTCCGGCGGACCGCCCAGCCAGGTGCCCAGGTCGCGCCGCAGCGCCTCATCGAAGATCACGTCGTCCGAGTACGACTCCCTGGTCACCTCGACCCGGCAGCCTTCTTGACCTGCCGCGTCTTCGGCCAGTTTCGCGATCTCCGCGACCAGTTCGGGCGTGTCCGTGCCCGGCACCCGCGCGTCCAGCCAGAGGTCCACGGTGGACGCGATGACGTTGGTCCCGCCCGGGACCGGCACGAGCCTGCCGACCGTGGCCCTGGCGTCGGCTTTCGCCCTCGCCAGTTTCCGCACGGCGAGAACGGTCTCGGCCGCCGGGATCATCGGGTCACGACGGTCACCGATCAGCGTCGCGCCGGCGTGGTTTCCCTGACCCTGGAAGGAGAATCGCCAGCGGCCGTGCGCGATCACCGTATTGCCGACGGCGACCGGCGAGCCGAGATCGATCAGCCCGCGCCCCTGCTCGACGTGCAGTTCGAGGAACCGCCCGATCAGGCCGAGCCGCTCGGAATCGCGGCCGACACGTTCGGGATCGAGGCCGGATTTCGCCGCCGCTTCGGCGAACGTGACGCCGTCCGGGTCGCGCAAACCGCGCGCCTTGTCCGCGTCGATGGTCCCGGTCAGCAGCCGCGAGCCGAGGCACGGCACGCCGAACCGGCCGCCTTCCTCTTCCGCGAAGACCACGACCGCGAACGGCTTGGCGGGACGGAATCCCTTGGCCTGCAAGCTCTCCACCGCGTCGAGCGCGCTCGCGACGCCGAGCGGGCCGTCGAAGGCGCCGCCGCCGGGAACCGAGTCGAGATGGCTCCCGGTGACGACCGCGTCCGGACCGGGCGTGCCCCACCAGGCCCAGATGTTGCCGTTGCGGTCCGTCTCGACGCCCAGCCCGAGCCGCCCCGCACGCTCGACGAACCACGCGCGCAGTTCGGTTTCGCCCGCGTCGAAGGCGTGGCGCGAGTAGCCGCCACGCTTCGGGTCGCGGCCGACGTCGGAGATCTCCGCCAGCAGCGAGGACGCGGTCACTCGGCGTCCCGCATCGGCACGCGGACGCCACGCTCGTCGGCGACGTCGGCCGCGCGGTCGTATCCGGCGTCGACGTGCCGGATGACGCCCATCCCCGGGTCGTTGGTGAGCACTCGCTCGAGTTTCTGCGCGGCCAGCAGGGTTCCGTCGGCCACGCTGACCTGGCCGGCGTGGATGGAGCGGCCCATGCCGACGCCGCCGCCGTGGTGGATCGACACCCAGCTGGCCCCCGAAGAGGTGTTGACCAGCGCGTTCAGCAGCGGCCAGTCGGCGATCGCGTCGGAGCCGTCGGCCATGCCCTCGGTCTCGCGGTACGGCGAGGCCACACTGCCCGAGTCGAGGTGGTCGCGGCCGATGACGACCGGCGCCTTCAGCTCACCGCTGGCGACCATCTCGTTGAACCGCAGCCCCGCGAGGTGGCGCTCGCCGTAACCGAGCCAGCAGATCCGCGACGGGAGCCCCTGGAACGCGACGCGCTCGCCTGCCAGCTTGATCCAGCGGGCGAGGGATTCGTTCTCCGGGAACAGTTCCAGCATGGCGCGGTCGGTCGCCGCGATGTCCTCGGGGTCGCCGGACAGCGCCGCCCAGCGGAACGGGCCGTTGCCCTCGCAGAACAGCGGGCGGATGTAGGCGGGCACGAACCCCGGGAAGTCGAACGCGCGCTCGCAGCCGCCGAGTTTCGCCTCCCCGCGCAGGGAGTTGCCGTAGTCGAAGACCTCGGCGCCCTTGTCGAGGAAGCCGAGCATCGCCTCCACGTGCTCCGCCATCGACTCGCGGGCGCGTTCGGTGAACTCGTCGGGCTTCTTGTCCGCGTAGTCCTGCCACTCGTCGACACCGATGCCCTTGGGCAGGTAGGAAAGCGGGTCGTGCGCGGAGGTCTGGTCGGTGACGATGTCGATCTCGACGCCGCGGCGCAGCAGTTCCGGCAGCACCTCGGCGGCGTTGCCGACCACGCCGACGGAAAGCGCGCGCTTCTCCTTCTTCGCGGCTTCCACGCGGCGGATCGCGTCGTCGAGGTCATCGGCGACCTCGTCGAGGTAGCGGGTCTCGACACGGCGGTGGGCGCGCTGCGGGTCGCACTCGATGACGAGCGCGACGCCGTCGTTCATCGTGACGGCCAGCGGCTGCGCGCCGCCCATGCCGCCGAGCCCGGCGGTGACGGTGAGCGTGCCCTTGAGGCTGCCCCCGAACCGCTTCTTCGCGACGGCCGCGAAGGTCTCGTAGGTGCCCTGCAGGATTCCCTGCGTGCCGATGTAGATCCAGGACCCCGCGGTCATCTGGCCGTACATGGTCAGGCCTTGCGCCTCCAGGCGGCGGAATTCCGGCCAGGTCGCCCAGTCGCCGACGAGGTTGGAGTTCGCGATGAGCACGCGCGGCGCCCACTCGTGCGTGCGGAACACGCCGACCGGCTTGCCGGACTGGACGAGCAGCGTCTCGTCACCCTCCAAAGTGGTCAGTTCGCGGGTGATCGCGTCGAAACTGGCCCAGTTGCGGGCGGCCTTGCCGGTGCCGCCGTAGACGACCAGGTCCTCGGGGCGCTCGGCGACCTCGGGGTCGAGGTTGTTGTGGAACATCCGCAACGCGGCTTCGGTCTGCCAGTTCTTCGCGGTGAGCGTGGTGCCTCGGGCGGCACGGACCGTGCGGGACATGGGCTCAGACCTCCAGTTGGGCCACGGCGAGGACTGCACCCGACGCGACGAGTTCTTCGGCGGCGGCGATCTCCGGCGCCAGATGACGGTCGGGGCCGGGGCCCTCGACCTTGGTGCGGACGAGATCCCGGACCCGGCCGGTGACCGGCGACGGGACCAGGGGCGCGCGCATGTCGAGTGCCCGCGCGGCGGTGAGCAGTTCGATGGCGAGGACGGTGTTGAGGCCCTCGACGGCCTTGCGCAGCTTGCGCGCGGCGGACCAGCCCATGGAGACGTGGTCCTCCTGCATGGCGCTGCTCGGGATCGAGTCGACCGACGCCGGCACCGCGAGGCGTTTGAGCTCGCTGACCACGGCCGCCTGCGTGTACTGGGCGATCATGTGGCCGGAGTCGACGCCCGGGTCGAACGCGAGGAACGGCGGCAGGCCGTGCGAGCGGGCCTTGTCGAGCATGCGGTCCGTGCGGCGCTCGGCGATGCTGGCGACGTCCGCGAGCGGGATGGCGAGGAAGTCGAGCACGTAGGCGACCGGGGCGCCGTGGAAGTTGCCGTTCGACTCGACGCGGCCGTCGGACAGCACGACCGGGTTGTCGACCGCGGAGTGAAGCTCACGCTCGGCGACGAGCTCGGCGTGCGTGAGACTGTCCCGTGCGCCTCCGTGCACCTGCGGCGAGCAGCGTAGCGAGTACGCGTCCTGGACGCGGTTGCAGTCCGGGCCTCGGTGGCTCTCGACGATCTTCGAATCCTGGAGCGCCCTCCACATGCGCTCGGCGCTCAGCGCCTGCCCTGGGTGCGGGCGCAGGGCCTGGAGATCGGCGGCGAAGGCGCGATCGGTGCCGAGGAGCGCTTCGACGCTCATCGCCGCGGTGATGTCGGCGGTGTCGAGAAGCTTGCGCAGGTCCGCCGCGGCCAGCAGGAGCATGCCGAGCATGCCGTCGGTCCCGTTAGTGAGGGCGAGGCCCTCCTTCTCCGCGAGAACGACCGGCTCGATCCCGGCGTGCTTCAGCGCGACGGCGGCCTGGACGACTTCGCCCTTGTACTCGACTTCGCCCTCCCCCATCAGCGCGAGCGCGACAGCGGCCAGCGGCGCGAGGTCGCCGGAGCAGCCGAGGGAGCCGTACTCGTGAACGAGCGGGGTGATCCCGGCGTTGAGCAGGGCCGCAAGCGCTTGCGCGGTCTGGGGGCGGACGCCGGTGTAACCACTGGTGAGGGTGCGGAGGCGCAGCAGCATCAGCGCGCGCACGACCTCGGTCTCCACGACCGGGCCCGCGCCCGCCGCGTGCGAGCGGATCAGCGACCGCTGGAGCGCAGTACGGCTCTCGAGCGGGATGTGCCTGGTGGCGAGCGCCCCGAAGCCGGTCGAAACGCCATACGTCGGCGCCTCGGCGTGGGCGAGGTCGTCGATGTGCTGACGCGTCGCGGTGAGGTTCTTCTCGGCCGCTTCGCTGACCGCGACGGGCGAGTGGTCACGGGCGACCGCGACGACCTGTTCGGGCCGAAGCGATTCGGACCCCAGAAGTACGGTTTCCGGCATAGCCCCATTGGACAATGCCATGCCCGCTGGTGGGCGGCCCCAACCGGTGGTTGTGTCTGGTATCCAAGACACGCACGGCGACAGAGGAGGTCGGCATGGGTGAGAGCAGCGAGGTCCCGGCACTGCGACGCGGTCTCGGCATCCTTCGCGCCCTGGCCGCGCGGCCGGGTCCGGTGTCGGCGGCCGCCATCGCGCGCGAGCTGAATCTGCCGCGCTCGACGACGTATCACCTGCTCGCCGAGCTGGAGACCGCCGGTTTTGTGGCGCACTTACCCACCGAACGCCGCTACGGACTCGGCATCGCCGCGTTCGAACTGGGCTCGGCATATCTGCGACACGACCCGCTGGAACGGCTCGCCGTCCCGCTGCTGCGCAAGCTGGCCGACAGGGTCGGTCACACCGCTCATCTCGGCGTACTGCACGGCAACGAGTCGCTTTACCTGGTCAAAGAGCGCCCCACACGACCGGAAACCCTGGTCACCGAGGTCGGCGCCCGGCTGCCCGGCCAGCTCACGGCGTCGGGCAGGGCGATGCTGCGGCACCTGCCGTCACCACACGTGCGTGCGCTCTTCCCGGCCGCGTCGGCGTTCGTCCTGCGCACCGATCGCGGCCCGCGCACCCTCGCCGAACTGCGCCGCACGCTGAACGCGGAGGGCAGACTCGGCTGGGCGGTCGAGGACGGTCACGTGACCGAAGGATTCGCCTCGGTGGCCTGCCCGGTCTTCGACCACGGCGGCCGGCCGATGGCCGCGATCAGCGTGACCCTCCGCCACCTCTGCCCGGGAGCCGAGGGATGCAGGGAAACTTGGCCTGACCTCGCGGAAGAGGTCCGTCTGACCGCGGCCGAACTGACCACCCGGATCGGGGGTCAGGTGCGCTGAGCGTGCCTCTTCTGGACTCCCTCAAGACCGAGCATCGCCAGCAGTTCCGCACAGTCGAGAGCACTCGAAGAGTGCCCGGCGACGGTTCGCGCGGCTCTGCCGTTCTGCAGGGTGAGGCGGACTTCCTCTTCCGCGCGCACACCCGCCATCCGGCTCTGGTCTTCAGCGGGGTCGGGACGACTGGAATGCCTAGCCCAGGTCATCTGCCACCTTCTTCCGGCCCTCCGGCGACACGGGGTCGGTTCGAAAGAGGGCCATGGTCGGACACCTAGCATGACATCCCACCCCTCGACAGTTCCCGGCGCGGGTGAATTGAGACGAAAATGATCTAGATTTGGCTACGCTCTGTGATTCAAAAAGGACTCGAGTCGGTCATTGAACGGCGCACCCGTGTCAGGTGCCAAATGCTCTCCTTGCCACGACGAAGCGGACCGCATCGGCCCCTGTCCGGCGATCGCGTCGACGAGGATTTCGTTCTCCGGACGCTGGGTCAACGGCGCGCCGACGAGCACGTCGACCACGGTGAGTGTCCAAGCTATCTCAGAGCGTCACACAGGCGTGGACATCGCGCCGCAGGACGGCCTTGGCGAGCAGCGTTCACCGCTCGGTCAACGGGCCGCGAGCTCGCCGCCGCCAACAGCACCGCCGCCGCCGAATAAGTCCTGCCTATATCCGCAAATGCATGGTGTTGCGCCTTGGCTCTCCGGTCGGGTCGAGGTAGGCAGGTGCGGTGAATTCAGGGAGCCCGTCTTGGGCGATCTGGACTTTCCACTCGCTTTTATGGATCAGCCGATGGTGAGTCGGCGGCGGGAGTTTCACCCGCCGCCGCTCTCAGAACCGTGCGTGACACTCTCGCGTCACACGGCTCCCGCTGTCGAACCTGCCGGG
>NZ_JBVILA010000022.1:0-39177 GCF_055580625.1 Amycolatopsis sp. NPDC031561
CACAAGCCCTGGTCACCACACCGACAGGCCGGTCAGTGTCCGTGAGGTCCTGAAACACCAACTGTCCGACATGTCCTGAACTCAGACAGACGGTTCTAACCGTCCTTACC
Source organism: Amycolatopsis sp. NPDC031561 (assembly GCF_055580625.1). Taxonomy (NCBI): domain Bacteria; kingdom Bacillati; phylum Actinomycetota; class Actinomycetes; order Pseudonocardiales; family Pseudonocardiaceae; genus Amycolatopsis; species Amycolatopsis sp. NPDC031561. The sequence continues at coordinate 111 of NZ_JBVILA010000022.1, forward strand.
ACTCACGAGACCCGAGCGGCTCAGAACTCCTTGAGGATCTTCTCGATCTCGTCCTGGAACGACATCGCGGCCTTGTAGTGGAGCGCGTAGAAGTTGCCGGTCGGCAGGGACTTGCCCGCCTTGACCGCGCGCAAACCCTGGTACGCGGGCAGATCGATGATCTGCTGGGTGTCCGCGCCCGCCTTGCCCTGGTAGTCGGCCTGGTACAGGATCACGTCGGCTTCGTTGAGCTTGTCCAGGTTCTCGGTCGAGAACTCCGGGGTGTTCTCCTTCGGGTCGGTGATGCCGGCCCGCGCGAACTGGACGCCGAGGTCCTTGAGGATCGTGCCGCCCCAGGACTCGTCCAGGTTCAGGTACCACTTGCCGCCGCCGCCGTTGATCAGCGCGAACTTGACCTTGGACAGCTTGTCCGCGTAGGTCGAGCGGATCTGGGCCGCGCGGTCCTCGTACTGCTTCTTGAGCGCTTCGGCCTCGGGCTTCTTGCCGACCGCGTCGGCGGCCTGGATGACCCACTGCGGCCACGCGACACCGGGTTCGCCCGCGGCGCCGCCGAGGATCGCCGTCGGCGCGAGCTTCTGGTAGTCCTCGATCTTGTGCTTCTCCAGGGAGAGGAACTTGTTGCCGAGGATCAGATCCGGTCCCTGCGCGCCGACCTGCTCGATGTCGATCTCCATCGAGCCACCGACCTTGGGCGCCTTGGCGTACTCGTCGGCGTAGGCCGGGAACACCGCGAAACTGTCGGTGTAGCCGGACGCCGTGGCCTTGGGGTGCACCCCGACGTCCAGTAGCCCGAAGTAGGTGTACTGGTCGAGCGCGACCACCGACTTCGGCTGGACCGGGATCTGCACCTGACCGCTCGGGGTGTCGAACGGCCTGGTCGCGGCGGCGCTGCCGGCGCTGTCGTCGGTCGAGCCGCAGGCGGCGATGCCCAGAGCCAGTGCGGCCGCCGAAACCACGGCGACCGTCGTACGCCACTTCTGGAACTGCGTCCTCACGACGCCTACCTCTCTGTCAAGCGAACATTAGCCCGATTAGGGCAGGCTATCCTAATCACGCTTCGCGGCCCCGAAAGGTCACCAGCCGGTCAAGATTTGTCATCCAGCCTTCGGCTATCCGGGTGAGGTCTTCGGCCGGAAGGACCTCGGGCAGATACGACCAGTGCGCGGTGAGCACGCCGCGTTCGACCGACGCGTTGATCGACAGCGCGTGCGTGGCGGGCGCCTCGGGATCCACGTCACCCCCGATGACGTTCTCCCCCGCGGCGAGCAGCCAGTCCTCGTCGCGCGCGCCACCCGCGTCGACCTGGCCCACGTAGTTGAACAGCACCTCGGCGCCGTCCAGGTCCTCACCGTCCCGGTAGCGCAGGAGGCCGTAGCCGATCCCGTTGTCCGGCAACGCTTCCCGGTCTTCACGCAGTTGACGCGCGGTCATGGCGAGGTCGCCGGAAACCGCGACGCGGACCGGATGCAGCGACGTGAACCAGCCGACCGTGCGCGAAAGATCCGCGTCACCGAGCACTCCTTCCGCCCGGCCGTGGCTCTCCAGGTCGACCAGCAGCGCTTTCCCGCCACGGTGCTCGGCGATGGCCGCCGCGAGTGCGGCCAGTAGCAGGTCCTGCACCCCGCAGCCGAGCGCGGTGGGGACAGGGCCCAGCAGCGCGCTGGTCGTCTTCTCCGGCAGCGTCAAAGTTTCGTTGCGCCCGCGCGAGATCGTGTCCGATGAGCGGAGCGACCGCCCGGCGGGCCGGATGTCGGCACCGTCCACAACGGACAGCCAGTACGGCAGTTCGGCGCGGCGGTCGGCCTCGTTCAGGCGCAGGGCCCATTCCCGGAACGACACGTCGACCGGCGGCAGTGCTTCGCCCGGCGCGCGGCCGAGTACCGCGATGTCCTCGAACAACGGCTGCCACGACACCGCGTCGACCACCAGGTGGTGCACCATCAGCAGCAGCCTGCCCGGCCGCTCCTCCCCCGCGTCGAACCACACGGCGCGCAGGACGTCGCCGGTGAACGGGTCCAGTTCCCGCACGGTCCGTTCGAATTCCGGGAACTCCGTGGTGAAGAGATCGTCGACGGACCGGCCGGTCAGGTCGACGCGGCGCAGCAGGGAGGCTGTGTCGGCCGAGTCCCGCACGTGGACGGTCCAGTCTTCGGCCAGCCGGGCGCGGAGGACGTCGTGCCGGTCCAGCACCGAGCTCAGGACTTCGGTGAGGCGGGAAAGACCGACACCGGCCGGGACACGCAGAACCGCGTATTGGCTGAGCCTGCCGATCGGGCCGCCGCGTTCCCGTTGCGCCAGCATGATCGGCGTCGCCGGGAACTCCCCGACGGCGGGGACCGCGGGACGGCTTTCGCCGGTGTCGCCGGTCGCGATCAGGGCGAGCGCGGCGACGGTCCGCTGTTCGAAGACCGCGCGCGGGGTGATCCGCAGCCCGGCGGCCCGCGCCCGCCCGACCACGCGCATGGACAGGATGCTGTCGCCGCCGAGGGTGAAGAAGTCGTCCTCCACCCCGACTTCGGGCAGCCCGAGCACTTCGGCGACGATCTCGGCCAGCTGCCTTTCGCGTGGATTACGCGGGGCGGTCCCGCCGCTGAGCGCGCTCAGATCCGGCGCCGCCCACTCCGCGGTGGCGAGCACGGCCCGGTCGACCTTCCCGTTCGGCGTCATCGGCAGTTCCCCGAGCAGCACGACCGCCGCCGGGACCATGAAGTCCGGTAGTGCCTCCGCCACCGAGGCGCGCAGCGCCACACCATCCACAGTGGACTCGTCGGCGATCGCGTAGCCGACGAGCCGGTCGCCCCGGACGACGACCACCGCGTCGGACACCGCCGGATGCGCCGCCAGCCTGGCCTCGATCTCGCCCGGCTCGACCCGGTGCCCGCGGACCTTGACCTGGTCGTCGGCCCGGCCGCGGAACTCGACGCGGCCCTCGTCGGTCCAGCGGGCGAGGTCGCCCGTGCGGTACATGCGCTCTCCGGGACCACCGAACGGATCGGCCACGAACCGGCTCGCGGTCAGCGCCGATGCGCCGAGGTAGCCGCGCGCGAGCTGGGCGCCACTGAGGTAGAGCTCTCCGACGACGCCGGGCGCGACCGGCATGAGGGCGTCGTCGAGCACCCGGATCCGCGTGTTCGCGACCGCCCGGCCGATCACCGGACCGTCGCTGTCCCGCAGTCGCGCGATCACCGTGTCGACGGTGCATTCGGTCGGCCCGTAGAAGTTGTAGCTCTCGGTCCCGTCGAGGTTCCGCAGTTCGGTCCACAGCCCCGGCGGGACTGCCTCGCCGCCGACGCCCACCACGGCCAGCGGCGACTTCCCGTCGCGCACCAGCCCCGCGGCCGCGAGCTGGACGAAATGCGAGGGGGTGACCTCGACGAAGTCGATCCGCCGGTCGATCAGGAACCGCGCGAGATCCTCCGCGTCGAGCCGGACGTCGTCGGTGACGACGTGCAGTTCGTGCCCGCCGAGCAGGCCCAGCGTGGGCTGCCAGGACGCGTCGAAGGCGAAGGACCAGTTGTGGCCGATCCGCAGCCGCTCCCGGCCGGTCCGCTCGATCGCGGGCCCGAGCACGTCGCGATCGTGGCTGTGGAACAGGTTCACCACGTTCCGGTGCGGGACCAGGACGCCCTTGGGCCGCCCGGTCGAGCCCGACGTGTAGATCAGGTGCACCGGATGCCGCGGCAGCAGGACACCGGAACGGTCGGCGTCGGTGACCGGTCCGGCGGAGAACGCGCCGTCGTCGGGCCACTCGTCCTCGGACAGCACGAGCGACGGCTTCGCGTCGTCGAGGATCCCGGCCGTCCGGTCCTCAGGCTGCGCGGGATCGATCGGCAGATACGCGGCACCGGATTTGAGCACCGCCAGCATGGCCACGAAGAACAGCTCCGATCGCCGCAGCCGGATCGCGACGACACCCTCCGGTCCCGCACCCCGGGCGATCAGCGCACGGGCGAGACGGTTCGCGTGGGCGTCCAGCTCGGCGTAGGTCAGCGTCCGGTCCTCGCAGGCCACCGCGATCGCGTCCGGTCCCCGGCGGACCTGCTCCTCGAACGCGGCGACCACGGTGGACTCGGGCACGGTCAGCGCCGTCTCGTTCCACTCGCGCAGCACGAGCTCGCGCTGCGCGGGCGGCACCAGCTCCAGCCGTCCGACCGGGACGTCCTGCCGGTCCGGAACACCGGCCAGCAGGTCCACAAAGGACTGCCCCAGCTCGCGGACCCGGCCGGCGGTGAACACGTCGGTGCGGTACTCGAGGATCAGCTCCAGCTTCGGTCCCGGCGCGGCGACGACGGTGAGCGGATAGTGCGTGGCGTCCTCGCCTTCGACCCCGGTCACCTGCACGCCCGCCTGGCGCTCGCTCTCGGCCAGTGCTTCGGCGTCGACCGGATAGCTCTGGAAGATCAGCAGCGTGTCGAACAGTTCACCGGAACCGGCCTGGCGCTGGATCTCGGCGAGGCTCAGGTAATGGTGGTCCAGCAGCGCGGCCTGCTCGGCCTGCACCCGGGAAAGCAGCGCTCCCAGGGTTTCCGAGGCGTCGCTGCGGACACGGACCGGCAGGGTGTTGATGAACAGGCCGATCATCCGGTCCGCGTCGGGCAGGTCGGCGGGCCGCCCGGACACCGTCGCGCCGAACACCACGTCACGCCGTCCGGTCAGCCCGCCCAGCAGCAGCGACCACGTGGTCTGCAGGACGGAGTTCAGCGTGACCCCGTGCCGTCGGACCCAGCCGGTCAGCCGCTGTGTCTGTTCTTCGGTGAGCCCGACGGTGAGCTTGTCGGGCAGATCCTGCCCTCGGCCGATCCCCGGCGGCGCGATCAGCGACGCGCCTTCGAGCCCGGCGAGCGCGTCCTTCCAGGCCCGGCGCCCGCCCTCGCGATCCTGGCGGCCCAGCCATTCCAGGTAGTCCCGGTACGGACGGGCCTTCGGCGGCGACCCGGTGCGGTAGAGCTCCAGGAGTTCCTGGCCCAGCAGCGGCGCCGACCAGCCGTCCAGCACGATGTGGTGGCTGGTGATCAGCAGCCGGTGGCGGCCGTCCCCGAGGTCGAACAGGGTGAACCGGATCAACGGCGGCTCGGCGAGGTCGAACGGGCGCAACCGCTCGGCGGCCGTGACCGCCTCGATGTCCTCGCCGGGGAGGTCACGCCAGTCGAGGGTCGTCTCCCCCGGCACGATCTGCACCGCGCGCCCGGAGCCGAGATAGCGGAAACCGGCGCCCAGGTTCGGATGCCGCTCCAGCAGGCGGCCCGCCGCGGACCGCAGCCGCGCCGGCTCGACGTTGCCGAGGTCCAGCATCTGCTGGGTGACGTAGACGTCGAGGCTGTCTTCGTCGAACGAGGCGAGGAAGAGCATGCCTTCCTGCAACGGCGAAAGCGGCCAGACGTCGGCGGGGGCGCCGAGCTCGTCGACCTCGTCCAAAGTGAGGTCCAGCAACGGGAAGTCGGCCGAGGAGAACCCTCCGATCCCGTCCGCGGTCAGCCGGGCGGCGAGGTCGGCCGCGGCGGCCATCCATTCCGCGCCGATCGCCTCGGCGTCCTTTTCGGACAGTGCGTCCGGCAGGTAGGCCAGGCTCGCGGAGAGCCCGTCCGGCGTCACGGAACAGTTGACCTCCAGCGGATGCGCGGCGGGCATCGCCGGGTCGAGGTCGCCGCCGAGACCGGCGTGTTCCGGGCCCGGACGCCAGTCGGCTTCTTCGCCGGGGGTCTCGACGTCGAAGCGGCCGAGGTAGTTGAACAGCACCTCCGGCCGTCCGCGTCCGGCGAGTTCTCCGGTGAGGTGGCGCAGCAGCGGGTAGCCCGCGCCGCCTTCGGGCAGCCGGAGCCGGGTGTCCTTGGCGTGTTTGAGCTGCCGGACCGGATCGGGGTCCGCGGTGATCCGCATCGGCGCCACGGTGGTGAACCAGCCGACCGTCCGCGAGAGATCGAGTTCGTCGTCGCGGCCGTGTCCTTCGGTCTCCACGAGGACCGAACGGGTGCCCCGCACCCGCGTGATCGCGGTGACCAGCGTGCCGAGCAGCGCGTCCTGCATCCCCGACCGGAACGACTTCGGGACGCCCGCCAGCAGGGTCGCCGTGGTCTCCGGCGGGAGCGAGACCTGGATCTCGCGGGTGCCGCCGACGGTGCCCGTGACGGCAGGGCCCGGCTCACCCAGGACTTCGTGCCAGTACGGGAGTTCCTTGCGATGCCGGGCGATCCGCGGCGCCAGGCCGGCCGCCCACGCGCGCAAGGACACCGGCACGGCGGGGAGTTCCTTGCCCTCGCCCGCGGCGGCGAGGTCGTCGAAGAGCACCCGCCAGGACACGCCGTCGACGACGACGTGGTGGATCACGAGCAGCAGCCGTCCGGGCGCGTCACCGGCGTCGAACCAGACCGCGCGGACCATCGCGCCGGACGCCGGGTCCAGTGCGGCCTCGGCCTCGCGAGCTTCGCGGTGCAAGAGATCCCGGTCCAGATCGCCCGGCACGCGGCGCACGACATCGGACGCCGTCACCGCGCCCGGCGGCGGGATCCGCAACGTGGTGCCGAGGACCGCCCGCAGCGCGTCGTGCCGGTCCAGGATCGCCTGGATCACCTTGTGCAGCGCGGCCTCGGTGAGCCCGCGCGGCGTGCGGACCACGGCGGACTGGCTGAACCGGCGCGGCACGCCACCCCGTTCCAGCAAGGCCGCGATCATCGGAGTCTGCGCGACGACACCGACGGCGGGAACCGTGGCCGCGCCGCCACCGGAGACCAGCGGCTCGGCCAGTTCGGCCAAAGCGGCCACGGTGCGTGCCTCGAACACCTGACGCGGGGTGATCCGCAGTCCGGCCTGCCGGGCGCGGCTGACCACCTGCAGAGACAGGATGCTGTCCCCGCCGAAGCCGAAGAAGTCGTCGGTCACCGAGATCGACGGGATGCCGAGCACGGCCGCGAAAGCGTCGGCGAGGGCCTTTTCCTCGGGCGTGGTCGGCGCGGCGCCGCCGGTCAGCCCGCTCAGGTCCGGGGCGAACTCGGGCGCCCCGGCCAACGCGCCTCTGTCGACCTTCGCGTTCACGGTCAGCGGCAGGCCGTCGAGGACCACGACGACCGAGGGCACCGAGTAGTCCGGCATCCGCGCGGACAGCGCGGCCCGCAGGTCACCCGGCACCGGCTCGGCACCGGGTTCCGGCGTCACGTAAGCGATCATGCGTTTGACGCCGGGCTGGTCCTCGCGGATCACCGCGACCGCCTCGGCCACCCCGGGCCGGTCGCACAGCGCCGTCTCGACCTCGCCCAGCTCGACCCGGAAACCGCGGATCTTCACCTGGTGGTCGACGCGGCCGAGGAAGTCCAGCTCGCCGTCCGCGGTCCAGCGGACCAGGTCACCGGTGCGGTACATCCGGTCCCCGGGCGCGCAGAACGGGTTGGCCACGAACCTCGTCGAGGTCAGTCCGGGCAGACCGAAGTAACCGCGAGCGAGTCCTCCGGCGACGTACAGCTCGCCGGCGAACCCGGGCGGGACCGGCCGCAGGTCGGCGTCGAGCACGTACGCCTGTTTGTTCGGGTCCGGCGGGCCGATGACCACGCGGCGATCCGCGCGGCACCGCCACAGCGTGGAGTTCACCGTGCATTCGGTCGGGCCGTAGGCATTGAACATGCGGCGGCCGCGGCTCCAGCGCGCCACCAGCTCCGGGGTGAGCGCGTCGGTGCCCGCGATGAGCGTGACGCCCTCGGGCAGGTCGCTCCCGGCGAGAGTCGTGAGCGCCGACGGCGGCACGAACATATGCGTCAGCCCTTGCGTGGCGACGAATTCCGCCAGCGGCTCCCCGAGGCGGCTCTCCTCCGGTACGACCACCGCGGTCGCGCCGACGAGCAGCTGGGTGGACAGCTCCGCCAGCGAGACGTCGAAACTCGGCGACGCGAACAGCAGCACCCGGCTGCCCGGTCCGCTTCGGACCGACTCGGCGAACATCGCCACCAGGTCGGGGACGCCGCGGTGCGGCACGAGCACGCCCTTGGGCCGCCCGGTGGAACCGGAGGTGTAGATCAGGTACGCGGCGCTGTCGGGATGCGGCGGGGGCAGCTCCGCGGGCGGTTCGAGCAGGGCGTCGTCCAGGACGACGACCGGGACGCCGTGCTCGCGTACCTTCCCCGCGGTGCCGGAGTCGGCGACCAGCAACGCCGGACGCGCGTCGGACAGCATGTAGGCGATCCGGTCGGGCGGGTACTCCGGATCCAGCGGCAAGTACGCGGAGCCCGCGAGCTGCACGCCGAGCATGGCGGTGAGGAACCCCAGACCGCGTTTGATCGCGACACCGACGATGCGCTCCGGCCCGGCGCCACGGGCGGCGAGAACCCCGGCCAGGCGTGAAGCCCGCTCGTGCAGTTCGCCGTAGGTGACCGCGACCCCGCCGTCCTCGACCGCGACCGCTTCCGGCCGGGCGCGCACCTGCTGGACGAAGAGTTCGGTCAGCGACTCGCCCGCGCGGGGCAGGGTGGCGCTGTTCCACTTGCGCAGTACCAGTTCCCGCTCGTCGGCGGTGCCGAGGTCGACCGCTCCGGCGCGGCGGTCCGGCTCGGTGGGCAGCGCCGTCAGCAGGTCGGTCAGCACGGCGGCGACCCGCCGGACGAAACCGGGTTCGAGCAGGTCTTCCCGGTACACCAGGGCGATCACGAACTCGTCGCCCGGCGCGGCCACGGCGGTCAGCGGATAGTGCGTGACACTGCGGGTCTCCTCCGGCGACACGGCGAGACCGGCCGCGTCGTCCGCGCGGCGGAGCGCGTCGGCGTCGGCGGGCGCGCTCTGGAACACCGTGAGGGTGTCGAACAGTTCCCCGTGCCCGGCCTCCTTCTGGATCTCGGCGAGCCCGAGGTACTGGTGGTCCAGCAGCGCGGCCTGTTCGGCCTGCACGCGGGTGACCAGTCCGGTGAGCGTCTCCCCCGGGTCCAGCCGGACCCGGACCGGGAGCGTGTTGATGAACAGGCCGATCATCCGGTCGACCCCGGGTAGTTCGGCGGGTCTGCCCGACACGGTCGTGCCGAAGACGACGTCGCGGCGGCCGGTGAGCTTGCCCAGCGCGATCGCCCAGGCCGCCTGCACGACGGTGTTGAGGGTGACCCGGTGCTCGCGCGCCCACGACGTCAGTCGTTCGGTGTCCACAGTGGAGAGACGGACTTCCAGCTCGCTCGGGAACTCCGCCGACGGCGAGCCGCCCGGGGCGAGCAGCGTCGGCTCCGCGAGCCCGGCCAGCGACCCGCGCCAGGCCGCACGCGCGGTCTCCCGGTCCTGGCGTCCGAGCCAGGCCAGGTAGTCGCGGTATTTCGGCGCGGGCGGGAGTTCCCCTCGGCCGTAGGCGGTGAACAGCTCCTCGCCCAGCAGCGGCCCGGACCAGCCGTCGAGCAGCAGATGGTGCGCGGTGACGACGAGTTTGTGGTGCGCGGGCGCCAGCTTCAGCAGCCGGAACCGGATCAGCGGCGGCGAAGTCAGGTCGAACCGCCGCGCCCGGTCGGCGTCGAGCAGCGCGGGGACTTCGGCCTCGCCGACCTCGTCCACCTGCCACGGCACCGTCACCGCTTCCGGGATCAGCTGTACGGTCTCGCCGCTCTTGCGCGGCCGGAAGGCGGCGCGCAGGTTGGGATGCCGGGTGAGCACCGTCTCCGCCGCCGCGCGCATCCGCTCGGGATCGAGGTCACCGTGCAGGTCGAACACCTGCTGGATGGTGTAGACGTCGGTCGCCGCACTGTCCCATGTGGACAGGAAGAGCAGGCCTTCCTGCAACGGGGACAGCGGCAGCACGTCCTGGACACCACGGGCGGTACTCACGAAACACTCCAATCACCGGAGAACTCGGCGAATTCGTCGTCGTCCAGTTCGATCAGCGGTCGTTCTTCGAGCGGCTGTTCCTCCGCCGCCTGGGTGACCTCCGCCAGCGCGGCCACGGAGCGCAGCTCGAACACCTGGCGGGGGGTGATCTTCAGTCCCTCGGTCCTGGCCCGGCCGACGAGGTTGAGCGATCGGATACTGTCGCCGCCGAGCGCGAAGAAGTCGTCGAACACGCCGACCCGGCCGAGGTCCAGCACGTCGGCCATGCAGACGGCGAGGACCCGTTCGGTCTCGTTCCGGGGCTCCGCGGCTCCGGTCTCGGCCTGGCGGTCGGGTTCGGGCAGCGCGGCGCGATCGAGCTTTCCGTTGGGTGTCACCGGGAACGCGTCGAGCCAGACGAAAGCGCCCGGCACGAGCTGCTCCGGCAGGCTCTCGCGCAACGCGGTCCGCAGGGCGTCCGCGGATCGCGCGTCGCCGGTCAGGTACCCGACCAATCCGGCTGCCCCGGCGATCACCTCGGCCCCGGTGACCCCCGGCAGCGCCGAAAGGGCGGCCGAGACCTCGCCGAGCTCGATCCGCACCCCGCGGATCTTCACCTGGTCGTCGCCGCGGCCGAGGTACTCGAGAACGCCGTCCTCGCGACGGCGGGCGAGGTCGCCCGTGCGGTAGAGCCGGGACCCGTCCGGTCCGGCGACGAACCGGGTCGCCGTCAGCCCGGGGCGCCGTAGATAACCTTGCGCCAGCTGGACTCCCGACAGGTACAGCTCGCCGGCGCAGCCGCGCGGCACCGGCCGCAGCGCGGCGTCGAGGACGTGCGCCCCGGTGTTCCACACCGGGCGCCCGAGCGGTACCGGCCGAGCCGGGTCGTCCGCCGCCGTGTCGTGGAAGGTGACGTCCACGGCCGCTTCGGTGGGCCCGTACAGGTTGTGCAGACCCGCCTCGGGCAACACCTCGCGTGCCGCGGCGACGAGTTCGCCCGGCAGTGCCTCGCCACTGCACACGACGCGCCGCAGCGGAAGGCCCGCCGCGGCGGGTTCGGCCAGGAACGGCCGGAGCATCGACGGGACGAAGTGGACGGTGTCGACCCGTTCCGCCCGGATGACCCCGGCCAGCAGCACCGGGTCCTGGTGCGCTTCCGGCGGTGCCACGACGAGCGTGCCGCCGGTGAGCATCGGCAGGAACAGCTCCCACACGGAGACGTCGAACGAGATCGGCGTCTTCTGCAGGGTGCGGGTTTCCGGCCCGAAGCCGTATTCCGCGGCCATCCAGCGCAAGCGGTTCACGATCGCCCGGTGGTCCACGACCACACCCTTGGGACGGCCGGTCGAACCCGACGTGTAGATCACGTACGCGGGCGCGGTGTCCGGGACCGGCACGAGCGGCTGACGAGTCTCCCCGGCCAGCAGATCCGGCAGGCTCTCCGGCGTGACGAGCACCGATGGCGCCGAATCCCCGGCGAGGTATTCCTTGCGCGCCTGCGGATAGCCCGGGTCGATCGGCACGTACGCGGCACCGCGGCGGTGGACCGCGTGCAGCACCGCGACCAGCTCGATCGACCGGGGCAGGCTCACCGCGACGAGTTCGCCCGGTGCCACGTCGAGCTTCGCGGCGATCCGTGCGACGAGGTCGTCGAACTCGGCGTAGGTCAGCGACCGCCCGTCCGCGGTAATGGCGACGGCGTCCGGCGTGGCGGCGACCTGGGCGGCGAACAGCTCCGGAAGGGTCGCGGTCCCGACCTCGACCAGGTCACCCTGCGGCTCCTCCCGGGTGGCGAGGGGGATTCGCCCCACCAGAACCGAAGGATCAGCCGTGATGGCGTCGAGCACGCCGGTCAGCCGCGCGAGCACCGCGTCGGCGTCGACCACGCCGGGACGGTGGTCCAGCCCGAGCGTCAGGTCCTCCCCCGGCTCGACGATCAGCGCGAGCGGGTAGTGCGTCGCGTCGGTCCCGGCGACGGCGTCCACCGTGAGACCGGCGGATTCCTCGGCGCCCGCCAGGCTCGCGTCGTCGACCGGGTAGCTCTCGAACACCACGAGGGTGTCGAACAGTTCTCCGGTGCCCGCCCAGCGCTGGATGCGGGTGAGGCCGGCGTGCTGATGGTCCAGCAGCGCGATCTGCTCGCCGTCGACCCGGCCCACCAGCGCGGCGAACGACTCGGCCTGCGAGATCCGCACCCGCACCGGGACGGTGTTGATGAACAGGCCGATCATGCGTTCGGCACCGGGCAGGTCGGCGGGGCGGCCGTGCACGGTGACGCCGAAGACGACGTCGGTCCGCCCGGTCAGCTGCCCGAGCACGAGCGCCCAGGCGGTGTTGACCAGCGTGCTGACCGTGACGCCGAGCTCGCGGGCCACCGCCGTCACCTCGGCCGTGCGCGCGGTGCCGAGATCGGTCTTCGCGCGATCCGGCCGGACGGTGTGGCGTGCCTCGGTCGGCGGCACGAGCAACGTCGGGCCGTCCAGGTCCGCGAGGGCCGTGCGCCAGGCCCGCGCGGCCGCGTTCTCGTCGCGGCCCGCCAGCCACTTCAGGTACCCGGCGTACGGCCGGACCGGCGGCAGCTCTCGTCCCGCGTAGAGCGTGAAGAGCTCCTCGGCCAGCAGCGGGCCGGACCAGCCGTCGGCGAGGACGTGGTGATGCGCCAGCAGCAACCGGCGGCTGTCCGGACCGGTGCGGACCAGCGCCATCCGCACCAAGGGCGCGTCCGCGAGATCGAACCCGCGCGTGGCGAACTCGGCCGTGAACGCCTCGGCGTCGACGCCTTCGACGACCTCCCACGGCAGCTCCGCCGACTCCGGCACCACCTGGACGGTGACGCCCGAGCGCAGCTGACGGAACGCCGCCCGCAGGTTGCCGTGCCGGGCCAGCAAGGCGTTCCCGGCGGCGCGCATGCGGTCCGGATCGACCGGTCCGGTCAGGTCGAAGGAATGGCAGACCGAATAGACGTCCTCGTCCTCGGTGTCGAACGACGCCTGGAACGCGATCCCTTCCTGCAGCGGCGAAAGCGGCAGGACGTCGGCGGCGTCCGCGAGTTCGTCCACATCGGACTGTTCGAGGGTGACCAGCGGGAAGTCCGACGGCGTGCGGAACGGCTCCCGGATCGTCCCGGCCAGTTCGGCCAGCGCCGTCCGCCAGCCCTCGGCGAGTTCGCCGATCTCGGCCGCGGTGAACAGGTCGCGGACGAAGGCGAACTCGCCGTGCAGGCGCAGCCCGTCCTCGTGCCGGACCGCGACCGCGTTGATCTCCAGCGGATGGCTGACCGGGGTGGTCTGATCGACGCTGCCGTCGAGCAGCGAGGACTCCGGCGCGGGCCGCCAGTGCCCGGTCGCCGCCGGGCCGTCGAGACGGCCGAGGTAGTTGAACAGGACCGTCCGCGCGCCGGTGCCGGGCGGCGCCAGCAGGCCGAAGCTGATCGCCTCGGGCAGGGTGCGCAGCTGTTCCTTCACGGTCTTGAGCCAGGCGATGGAGTCACCGTCCACCCCGCCGATGCGCGCCGGGTAGATGCTGGTGAACCAGCCGACGGTGCGGGAAAGGTCGGCACCGGGCACCAGGTGCTCGTCGCGGCCGTGGCCTTCGAGGTCGATGACGAGGCCGCCGTCGTCCGGCAGGCCGCGGGCCGCCCGCCACCGTGAGACCGCCATCGCGAACCCGGTCAGCAGGACGTCCTGCACGCCGGCGTGCGCGGCGGCTGGGACCGCGGTCAGCAGCTTCTCGGTGAGCTCGGCCGGGACCTCCATGGTGTGTCCGTCCACAGTGGAGCCTGTGTGCACCGCCGGGTCGAGAACGGTTTCCCCGCCCAGGAAACGGTTTCCGGCGAGGACGTGCTCCCAGCGTCCGGCCTGGCCGGCCCACTCCAGTTCGCGGACGGACCGGGCCCAGTCGAGCAGCGAGGTCTCGGCCGGGGAGGGCCGCCCCGCTTCGGCGAGGTCGTCCATGAGGATCCGCCAGGAGACGCCGTCCACGACGAGGTGGTGCGCCACGAGCAGCAGAAGGTTCTCCCGCTCGAACCACACCGCGCGCAGCATGACGCCGGCCTCCGGGTCCAGTTCCCCGAGCGCGGCGGCGAACTCCGCACGGACGTCACCGGTGGCGCGCCGGAGCACGTCGGCCCCGGAAACGCTGCCCTCGGGCCGGATCCGGTACACCCAGCCCGGTTCGAGCCGGGCGCGCAACGCGTCGTGCGCGGCGAGGATCCCGTCCAGGAGCGTGGTGAGCCGCTCTTCGGTCAGCTCCGGTGGCGTGGTCAGCAGCATCGACTGGCTGAACCGCCGCGTGTCGCCCCCGAGGTCGCGCAGGGACTCCATCACCGGCAGCAACGGGACGACGCCGGTGCGCGTCCCGGCCACGACGACATCGCCTTCCCGCCGCGCGAACGCGGCCAGCGCGGCGGGCGTCCGGTGCTCGAAGATCTCGCGAGGGCTGAGCCGGTAGCCCGCCCGTCGCAGCCGCGCGATCAGCTGCAGGGACGAGATGCTGTCCCCGCCGAGCCGGAAGAAGTCCGCGGTCGCGCCGACGCGGTCCAGGCCCAGCACCCCGGCGATCTCGGCGGCGATGGCCGTCTCCACCGGCCCTTCCGGCGTCCCGTCACCGGCGTGCGCGGCGAGATCCGGCTCGGGCAGGGCTTTGCGGTCCAGTTTGCCGCTGGGGGTCAGCGGGAGTTCGCCGAGCACGGTGACGATCGCGGGCACCATCGCGGCGGGCAACTGCTCGGCCAGCCGCGCGAGGACGCGTTCCCCGTCGACGTCACCCGTCACGTACGCGGTGAGCACCGAACCGCGGTGGACGGCGACCGCCGCCGTCTCGACCCCGCCGATCCGGCTCAGCGCGTGCTCGATCTCGCCGAGTTCGACGCGCTGGCCGCGCAGTTTCACCTGCTGGTCGGTGCGGCCGAGGTAGGTGAGCGTGCCGTCGTCGTTCCACCGGGCGAGGTCGCCGGTGCGGTACATCCGGCCGCCGTGGAAGGGATCGGCCACGAACCGCCCGGCGGTGAGCCCCGGCCGGTTCCGGTAGCCGTGCCCCAGCTGGGTTCCGGCGAGATAGAGCTCGCCGGCCACGCCGGGCGCGACCGGCCGGAGCGCGGCGTCGAGCACGTAGGTCTTGGTGTTCCACACCGGACGCCCGATCGGCACCGGCCGGGTGCCGTCCTCGCCCGCGGTGTCCCACGCCGTGACGTCGACGGCGGCTTCCGTCGGGCCGTAGAGGTTGTGCACGGCCACGCCGAGCACTTCCCTGGCCCGCAGCGCCAGCTCCGGCGGCAGCGCCTCACCGCTGCAGATGACCGTGCCCAGGCTCAGCCCGGCCGCGGCGGGTTCGGCGACGAAGGCCGCCAGCATCGACGGGACGAAGTGGACGGTGTCGACCTTCGCGGAGCCGATGATGTCCGCCAGCCGCACCGGATCGCGGTGCGCGTCCGGCTCGGCGACCACCAGCGTGCCGCCGGTGATCGACGGCAGGAACAGTTCCCAGACGGAGACGTCGAACGACGCCGGGGTCTTCTGCAGGGTCCGGGTGTCCGGGCCGAACCCGTACTCCCGCGCCATCCAGAGCAACCGGTTGACGATCGCCGCGTGCCCGACCGCCACGCCCTTCGGCCGCCCGGTCGAGCCGGAGGTGTAGAGGACGTAGGCCGTGCTGTCCGGCAGGACGTCGACCGGCGTGAAACCACCGGAACCGTCCACTTCGGACAGCCATTCCGGCGTGACGGTGATCGCGGGACGCGCGTCTTCGAGCAGGAACCCGATCCGCTCGGCGGGCAGGTCCGGGTCGACCGGGACGTACGCCGCGCCACAGGCCTGCACCGCGTGCAGCACCGCGACGAGATCCGCCGACCGCGGCAGCGAAACCGCCACGACGTCGCCCGGGCGGACACCCTGCCCCTGCAAGGAAGCCGCCAGCTCACGGACCCGGCGGGAGAACCGGGCGTAGGTCCATTCCTCGTCGCCTTCGATCACCGCGATCGCGTGCGGCGTGCGAAGGGCCTGTGCGGCGAACAGGTCGGGCAGCGTGGTGCGCGGCACGTCGTGCGCGGTGTCGTTCCAGTCGTGCAGCACCGCCCGGCGTTCGGCTTCGGTCAGGAAGTCGGCCTGGCCGTCACCGTCCTCGACGAGCCAATCCGCGATCGTCCGCAGCCGCGCCGCGAGCCGCGTGACGTCCTTGCGGTGGCGCAAGGTCAGCGAAAGGACTTCGCCCGGAGCCACGAGCACGGTCAGCGGGTAGTGCGTGTCGTCCTGTTCGGCCAGTTCCGCGACGGTCAGGCCGGAGCGGCGTTCGGCATCGGCGAGCGCGTCGTCGTCGACCGGGTAGCTCTCGAACACCAGCAGCGTGTCGAACAGCTCGCCGGTTCCGGCGGCGCGCTGGATGTCGGCGAGCCCGGCGTGCTGGTGATCCAGCAGCCGCGCCTGTTCGGCCTGGATCCGCGCCAGCAGCGCGGCCGCGGGTTCCTCCGGGCGCAGCCGCACCCGGACCGGCACGGTGTTGATGAACAGCCCGACCATCCGCTCGGCGTCGTCGAGATCGGCGGGCCTGCCGTGCACGGTGGTCCCGAACACGATGTCGGACCGGCCGGTCTCGGCGGCCAGGGTGAGCGCCCAGAGGACCTGGACGACGGTGTTGAGCGTGAGCCCTCGTTCGCGGGCCAGTTCCGCCAGTCCCGCCGGGAGGTCGACGACGAGCTCCCGGGCGGGCCCGTCGGCCGGGCCGATCAGTGTCGGTCCGTCCACATCGGACAGATTGGCGCGCCAGGCCTGTTCGGTGGCGTCCCGGTCCTGGCGGTCCAGCCAGTCCAGGTACCGGGCGTAGTCCGCGGCGGGCGGCAATGCGGCGGTGTCCCCGCCCGCGGCGTAGAGCAGGAACAGCTCGCGGCCGAACAGCGGACCGGACCAGCCGTCCATCAGGATGTGATGGTGGGTCAGCACGAAACGGTGCGTGCCGTCGGCGAAACGCACGCAGGTGGCCCGCATCAACGGCGGGACGGCCAGGTCGAAGCCGGTCGCCCGGTCCTCTTCCAGCAGCCGCGCGAAACCGGGTTCGTCCAGGTCCCGTTCGCGCCACGGCAGTTCGGCGCGTTCCGGCACGAACTGCACCGGCCGGGAGGTCTCGCTGAAGGTGAACCCGGCCCGCAGGTTCGGGTAGCGCTCCAGCATCGCGTGCAGGCAGCGGCGCAGCAGCGCCGGGTCGAGCGATCCGGTGAGGGTGAACACCTGCTGCACGAGGTAGCCGCCGGGTTCGAGCTGGTCGAGGTAGAGCAGCCCTTCCTGCAGCGGCGCGAGCGGGCGCGTATCGCCGGACCTGACGACCCGGACCGGTTCCGAGACCGGGGCGAGCGGTTCGGCCGCGGCGGCGAGGTCGGTGATCGTCTGGTGCTCGAACACCTGACGGGCGGTGATCTTCCAGCCCGCGTTCCGGAGCCGGGACACGACCTGGATGGAGGAGATGCTGTCGCCGCCGAGGGCGAAGAAGCCCGCGTCCGCGCCGACCTCGCCGAGGCCGAGCACGGCACGGAACGCGGCGGCGACGGCCTGTTCGGCCTCGGTTTCCGCCGCGCGGCCCGCGGTTTCCGGCGGGGTGGCCCAGTCCGCGGTGGCCAGTACGCGCCGGTCGATCTTGCCGCTCGCGGTGAGCGGCAGGCTGCTCAGCGACACGACCGCGGCGGGCACGAGGTACTCGGGCAGCACCGCGCCCAGGCGGCGGCGCAGTTCGGTGCCGTCGAGTTCTCCGCCGGCGGGGACGACGTAGCCGACGAGCCGCCGCGGTCCGGCGTCCGCGCGGGCGACGACGGCCGCCAGCGAGACCTCGGGAAGAGCGGTCAGCGCGGCCTCGACCTCGGCCGGTTCGATCCGGAAACCCCGGATCTTCAGCTGGGTGTCGACGCGGCCCAGGAACTCCAGGTCACCGTCTCCGGTCCAGCGGACCCGGTCTCCGGTGCGGTACATCCGGCCGCCGTCGAACGGGTTCGCCACGAACCGCTCCGCCGTCGCTCCCGGCGCGTTCCAGTAGCAGGACGCGACCGCGTTCCCACCGACGTAGAGCTCGCCCTGATGTGCCGGGCGCAGCCTGTCGTCGAGGACGTACAGGGTCCGGCCGGTGTCCGGCCGTCCGATGAGGACATGGCCGTCGAAGGGCTCCGGGCACTTCCACACCGTCGCGTTCACGGTGGTTTCGGTGGGCCCGTAGGCGTTGAACAACCGGCGTCCGGGTGCCCAGCGCGCCACCAGCTCCGCCGGGACCTCGTCGGAGCCGACCACCACGGTCGTCGTCGCGGGCAGCGAGCCGGGCGGCAGCGCCTCCAGCGCGGCGGGCGGCAAGTCGACATGCGTCAGGTCGTGACGCCGCGCGAACTCGCCCAGCGCCGCGCCGAGCCGCTCTCCCTCGGCGGGGATGTACAGCGTTCCCCCCGACAGCACGGACATCGCCAGTTCTTCGAGGTAGACGTCGAACGCGGGCGAGGTGAACTGCAGCACCCGCGCGCCGGGCCCCGCCCCGTAGGTGTTCAGCGCCGTGTGGACGAGGCTTTCGACGCCCGCGCCGGAGACCAGGACACCCTTGGGGCGGCCGGTCGAGCCGGACGTGTAGATCAGGTACGCGGCGGACGCGGCCGGGCTCGACGGGCCGATCCCCCGCGCGCCACCGGCGGTGATCTCGGCGATCGGCCGGGCGTCGGCGACGATCTCGTCGCGCCGGGCGGCGGGGGCGTCGTAGGCCAGCGGCAGGTAGGTGGCACCGGTCTTGGCCACCGCCAGGAACGCGACGACGGCGTCGATCCCGCGTTCCAGCTGGACGAGCACCCGCTCACCGGGTCCGGCGCCGAGCTCGCTCAGCGCCGCCGCGAGTCCGGTCGACCGCGTGTCCAGTTCCCGGTAGGTCAGGGCGAGGTTTCCCGATACCGCAAGCGTTTCCGGGTACCGAGACACGGCGTCGGCGAACAGCCCGGCGATACCGCGTTCGCCGGGGGCGGCCGCTCCCCTGCCGTTTTCGAGCAGCTTGTCGCGTTCCGGCGTCGACAGCAGTTCAACCGACGTGATCGGCCGGTCCGGGTCGGCGGCCACCTCGGTGAGCAACCGGACGAGCCCGTCGGCGAGCCGCCGCGCGGCGGCCGGGGTGAACAGGTCGGTGCGGTGCAGCACGGCGCCCAGGACGCGGTCCTGCCCGAGGGCGACGAACTCGAAGTCGAGATCGAACTTGGCCACCGGCATCGCGAACAGATGCGGTGCGACGGTCAGCTTCCCGTGCTGTTCGGCCTCGGTCTCGGCGTGCTGGTACGCCACGCCCACCTGGAACAGCGGGTGGTGCGCCGTCGAACGCCGAGGGTGCAGCTGGTCGACGAGGCGGTCGAACGGCAGGTCCTGGTGGTCGAACGCGGCCAGGTCCGTTTCGCGTACGCGGTCGAGCAGGGCCCGGAACGTCGGCCGTCCGCCGACCCCGGTCCGCAGCACGATCGTGTTGGTGAAGAACCCGACGAGCTCGTCCAGCGCGCTGTCCGACCGGCCGGCGACCTGCGTCCCCAGCGGGATGTCGTCACCGGCGCCGGTCAGGTGCAGCAACGCGGCCACGGCCGCCTGAGCGAGCATGAACTGGGTGACGCCGGTCTGGGCGGCCAGTTCGCGCAGCCGCGCGGTCACCTCGGCGGGGAGTTCGAACTCGGCCGCGCCACCGTGCTGACCGGCCACCGGCGGCCGCGGCAGATCCGCGGGCAGTTCCAGCAGTTCGGGCAGTCCGGCCAGTTCCTTCAGCCAGAACTCGGCGGACGGCAGGTTCTTTTCCTGCCACAGCGCGAAGTCCGCGTACTGCACGGGCAGCGGCGCCCACTGCGGGGCGACACCGTCGAGCCGGGACTCGTAGGCGGCGAACAGGTCGCGGCGCAGCGGGTGCGAAGACCATTCGTCGCCCGCGATGTGGTGCAGCAGCAGGACGAGCACGTGGTCGTCCGGCCCGAGCCGCAGCACGGACGGCCGGATCGGCGGTTCCTCGGCCAGGTCGAAGGCGTACCCGATCGCCTCGGCGACCTTCTCCGGCAGTTCGTCCTCGGTGACGTCGGTGACCGGGCAGGCGATCGCGACCTCGCCGAGGATCCGCTGGAACGGCACGCCGTCGCGGTCGGGATAGACGGTGCGCAGGATCTCGTGCCGCGCGACGAGATCGCCCAGCGCGGCCCGCAGCGCGCCGGCGTCGAGCGGTCCGCCGATCCGCCACACGAGCGGCAGGTTGTAGGTGGCGTTGGGTCCGTCCACGCGGTGCAGGAACCACAGCTGCCGCTGGGACGCGGAGAGCGGCGGGAACTCCGGCCGCGGCGCGGGCACCAGTGCCGGCCGTGCCGCGGCGGCGTCCGCCAGCGCCGCCGCGAGGGCGGCCGGGGTCGGGTTGTCGAACACCGTGCGCGGGGACAGTTCGATCCGCAGGGCCGACTTGAGCCCGGCGACGAGCTTGATCGCGAGCAGGGAATGCCCGCCCAGCGCGAAGAAGTCCTCGTCGGTGAAGACACGGGTGCGGCCGAGCACGGCGGCGAACCGTTCGGTGATCAGCTGTTCGGCCGCGGTCCTCGGCTCACGCCGCACGCCGGTCGAGGTGCGCCCCGGCTCGGGCAGCGCGGCCTGGTCGAGCTTGCCGTTCGCCGTGACAGGCAGGGTGTCCAGCGCGACGATCGCCGAAGGCACCAGGTACGACGGCACCGCGCGCACCAGTTCCGCGCGGACGGCGGCGGTGTCGACCGTCCGCGGCGTCACGTAACCGAGGAGTTCGCCGGAACGGACGATCACCGCCGAACTGTCCACTTCGGACAGCAACGACAGCGCGTGCTCGATCTCGCCCAGTTCGACCCGGACGCCGCGGATCTTGACCTGCTGGTCGGTGCGGCCGAGGTAGGCGAGGCTCCCGTCGGTGTTCCACGCGGCGAGGTCGCCGGTGCGGTACATGCGGTCACCGGCCGCGCCGAAGGGGTCGGCGACGAAACGCCGGGCGGTGAGCGCGGGGGCGCCGTGATAGCCGATCGCCAGCTGCGGCCCGGCCAAGTACAGCTCGCCCGGTTCCCCGGGCGCCACCGGGCGCAGACCGGCATCGAGCACGTAGGCGCGGGTGTTCCAGGTCGGCGTGCCGATCGGGACCGGACGGCCGCCGTCCTCCTCCGCGGTGTCCCAGACCGTCAGGTCGACCGCGGTTTCGGTCGGGCCGTAGGTGTTGACCAGGCTCGCGCCGGGCAGCAGTTCGCGGACGCGCAGCATCTGGTCGATCTGGATCGCCTCACCGCCGACGATCACCACCCGCAGCGACGTGACACCGGCCGCGGCCGGTTCGGCGAGGAACGCGCTCAGCATCGACGGCACGAATTCGAGGACGGTGACGTTCTCGCGCGCGACCAGTTCGGCCAGGTAGGCGGGATCGCGGTGGCCGTCGGGCCGGGCGATCACCACCGGCTGCCCGGAGCAGGCGGGCCAGTTCATCTCGCCGACGAACACGTCGAAGGACACCGGCGCCTTGAAGAGCAGCCTGTCCGCCGGTCCGGGCTCGACGGTCCCGAGGAACCACGCCATGCGGTTCGCGATCGCCCGATGAGAGACAACGACACCCTTGGGGCGCCCCGTGGAGCCCGAGGTGTAGAGCACGTACGCCGGATGCGCGCCGGTGACCGGGGTCCGCGCGGTGACCGGTTCGGCTTCGGTGGCCAGGAGTTCGGGAGTCGCGACCACGGCGGCGCCGGAATCCTCGATGAGGAACCGGATCCGCTGCCCGGGCAGTCCCGGGTCGACCGCCAGGAACGCGGCGCCGAGCCGGTGGACGGCGTACACGGCCGCGATCAGCTCGGCCGACCGCGGCAGGACGAGGGCGACCAGGTCGCCCGGCGCCACTCCGTGCGAGGCGAGCGCCCCGGCGTACCGCGCGACCAGGCGGTCCAGCTCGGCGAACGTCCAGCGCGCGTCCTCCGCGATGACCGCGAGGGCGTCCGGCGTCCGGCGCACCCGCTCCGCGAACTGCTCGGGCAGCGTCCCGGCGGGCACGGCGTGCCCGGTGTCGTTCCAGTCGCGCACCACGGTCGCCACGACGTCGGCGGGCAGCAGCGGCAGGCGGCCGACGGGCCGGTCGGCGTCGTCGGCGAACCCCAGCAGGGTGGTCACGAGGCCGCGCAGCAACACTTCGGCCCGGGCCGCGGGCACGACGTCGGCACGGTGCGCGAGCCCGAGCGTCAGCCGAGGGCCGGGGACCACGGTGAGGGTCACCGGGTAGTGCGCGGCGTCAGTGGTGGCGACGGACCGGACGTCCAGCCCGGCTTCCCGCTGGCCACGGGCCAGCGCTTTTTCGTCGACCGGGTAGCTCTCGAACACCAGCAGGCTGTCGAAGAGATCCCGCCCGCCCGCGAGCTGCTGGATCTCGGTCAGGCCGAGGTGCTGGTGCTCCAGGAGATCCGCCTGCTCGGACTGCACGCGACTCAGGAAGGCGCGGGCGCTCTCGGCGGGGTTCGCGGTGATCCGGGCGGGCACGGTGTTGATGAACAGGCCCACCATCTCGTGCGCGCCCGGCAGGTCGGCGGGACGGCCGTGCACGGTGACGCCGAAGACGACGTCCGCGCGGCCGGTGGCCCGGCCGAGGACGAGACCCCATCCGGCCTGCACGAGGGTGTTGAGCGTGATCCCGCGCGCGCGGGCGAACGCCACCAGCCGTTCGGTGTCCTCTGTGGACAGAAGGTGGTCGAGCTGTTCCGGTACGACGGAACCCGAGGTGTTCGGCGCGAGCAGGGTCGGACCGTCCACATCGGACAGCGCGGCTCGCCAGGCCGCGCGGGCGGCGGCCTTGTCCTGGGCGTTGAGCCAGGCCAGGTAGTCGCGGTAAGGCCGCACCCTCGGCAGCACCGTGGGATCGCCCGCGGCGGCGTAGAGGGCGAACAGGTCGCGGCCCAGCAGCGGCCCCGACCAGCCGTCCATCAGCAGGTGGTGATGCGTCAGCAGCAGGTGGTGCTCGTCCTCGCCCACGTGCACCAGAGTGAAGCGGATCAGCGGCGGGGTCTCGAGGTCGAACCGCGCCGCGCGGTCGGCTTCGGCGATCCGGCCGGCTTCGGCGCTGTCGGCCGCGTCGACCTCGGTGAAGGGCACCTCGACGCGGCGCAGCACCAGTTGCACCGGGCGTTCCACGCCGGTCGCGGTGAAGGCCACGCGAAGGTTCGCGTGGCGGTCCAGCAGGGCTTGCGCCGCCGCCCGCAGCGCGGCGGCGTCCACCGCCCCGCCCAGCTCGAAACGCAGCTGGACGGTGTAGACGTCCTGCTCCTCCCGGTCCAGGGAGGACAGGAAGAACAAGCCTTCCTGCAGCGGTGTGAGCGGGAGAACGTCCTCGAGTCCCCCGTGCGTCATGCTTTGCCCCATTTCGCTTCGAGCAGGTCGATCTGCTGCTGGCTCAGCGAGACCAGGCCGAAGTCGGACGAGGTGTGCCCGCCCGTCCCCGGTCCCGCGGTGTGGTCGGTGAGCGCGGCCAGCGCGTCGCACCACGCGTCGGCCAGCGCGAGGACGTCGGTCTCGGCGACCGCGCCCGGTGCGTACGTCCAGTCGGCGGTCAGCTCGGGCCGTCCGCCGTGGTCGGTGACGACGACGGTGATCTCCAGCGCGTGCGCCATCGGCAACGTGGGCTCCGTGGCCCCGTTCACCCCGGTGCCGCCGGGTGCCGTCTCCCACGGCTTTTCGGCTTCGGGGACGGCGAACCGGCCCAGGTAGTTGAAGCCGATCCGGGGTGTTTCGAGCGCGGCGAGGCCGTCCCGCGCGGCCGGGTCGAGGTACCGCAGCACCCCGAACCCGAGGCCCTGCTCCCCCGGCACGGCGTGCAGTTGTTCCTTGACCGCCTTCAGCGCCTTGCCCGCCGCGCCGCCGCCGCGCAGGGCGTCGGGCACGTCCACGCCGTCGAGCTTCACCCGCACCGGGTACGCGCTGGTGAACCAGCCGACGGTGCCGGAAAGGTCGGCGCCGTCGAGGAGTTCGGTGCGGCCGTGGCCTTCCAGCTGGACCAGGAGGTCCCGCGGTCCGCGTTTCGCCGCCGCGAGGGCGAGCGCGGTGAGCAGGACGTCCTGGATCCCGGCGCCGTAGGCGGCCGGCACCGTGGTCAGCAACGGTTCGGTCTTGTCCGTCGTCAGGACCCTACGGACCCGCTTGGCCGCGCCGACCCGGTCGCGTTCCGGCTCGGTCGTGCCGAGTCCAGGCTGGACCGGCGCGTCCTCCAGGGTCGCCCGCCAGTGCGGCAGTTCGTCCGCGAACTCCCCTTCGGTCCCGGCCTCGGCGAGCCGGTGCGCCCAGGCACGGAACGACGTTCCCGGCGTGGTCCGCTCACCGGCGAGGGTGGCGGGCAGGATGCGCCAGCTGACGCCGTCCACCGCGAGGTGATGGATCAGCACCAGCAACCGGCCCGGCGCGGCGCCGTTGTCCTGCCAGACGAACCGCACCTGCCTGCCCGCCACGGGGTCGAGGGTTTCCGCGGCCGCCTCGACGTCCGGAGCGCCGAGCGAAAGCACGTCGGCGGCCTGGACCGCGCCGGGCGGGAGCACGTCCAGCGTCCAGTCGCCGGTCAGCTTGGCGCGCAGCATGTCGTGCCGGTCGAGGACGGTCTGGATCCGCTCGGTGAGCTGCTCCAGGGTGAGCCCCGGCGGCGTCACCAGCGTTTGCGCCTGGCTGAACCGGGCGATCGGGCCGTCCAGTTCGCGCAACCAGTGCATCACCGGGGTGATCGGCGTCGGCCCGGTGGCCGCGATCTGTTCGGTGGTCACGGTTTCGGCCGGGGTGCGGGTGGCGGCCAGCGCGGCGAGGTTCGCCACCGTCTTGCGGTCGAAGATGTCCCGGGGCCGGATCTCCAGCCCCGCCGCGCGGGCCCGGCCGGACACCTGGATGGACAGGATGCTGTCCCCGCCGAGGGTGAAGTAGTCGTCGTCCAGCCCGACCGACGGCAGGCCGAGGACGCCCGCGACGATCCCGGCGAGCAGCCGTTCGGCGTCGGTGGCGCCGGTCAGGTCCCCGGTCGCGGCCGGTTCGGGCGGGGCGGGCAGCGCACGGCGGTCGAGTTTCCCTTGCGACGTCAGCGGAAGCTCCGGCAACGGCACGAAGACCGCCGGCACCATGTGGTCCGGGAGCTTCGTCAGCGCCGCCGTCCGGACCTCGTCGAAGTCCGGGTCACCCACGACGTAGGCGACGAGCCGGTTGGCGCCGCGGGCGTCCGGCAGCGCCAGGACCGCGACCCCGGCCACGCCGGGACAGCCCGACAGCACGGCTTCGACCTCGGCCAGTTCGATCCGGAACCCGCGTACCTTGACCTGGTGGTCGGCACGGCCGGCGTAGACCAGCGCGCCGTCGGCACGGTGGCGGGCGAGGTCCCCGGTGCGGTAGAGCCGTCCGGGGCCGAACGGGTTCGCGACGAACCGCGACGCCGTCAGCCCGGACTCGCCGAGGTACCCGCGCGCCAGCCCGGTCCCGGCCGCGTAGATCTCGCCGACGATGCCGGGCGGGACCGGGCGCAGCCGCCGGTCGAGGAGGTAGACGGCGGTGTTGTGCACCGGGCCGCCGATCGGCACCGCGCCCTGGCCCGGCTCGGGCCCGCATTCCCACAGCGTGATGTCCACCGTGGTCTCGGTCGGGCCGTAGGAGTTGAACAACCGCCGGTGCGCGGCCCAGTCCGCGGCGAGCGCGGGCGGGCACGCCTCTCCCGCCACGATCACGACGAGGTCGGCGGGCACCTGTTCGGGCCGGATCGACGCGAGCGCCGCGGGCGGGAGGGTCGCGTGCGTGATGTCCTTTTTGGACAGGAAGGTGGCCAGCGGATCGCCCGCGCGTTCGTCGTCGGGGACGATCACCAGGGTCGCGCCGGTGAGCACGCCCATGCACAGCTCCCACACCGACGTGTCGAAGCTGACCGACGCGAACTGCAGCACCCGGCTGCCCGGGCCGACGCCGAACGCTTCGACCATGGTGTGCGCCAGACTGGCGACCCCGGCATGGCTCACCATCGTCCCTTTTGGACGGCCGGTCGAGCCGGAGGTGTAGATGATGTACGCCCCCGAGGCGGTCGAAACCGGCTCCGCAAGCGTATGCGTCCCGGCCGGGAGAGCGATTCCGTCCAGGATGAGCACCGGCTCGGAGTCGGCGATCATGGCGTCGATCCGCTCGGCCGGGTAGTTCGGGTCGAGCGGCAGGTAGACGCCGCCCGCCTTCTGGATCGCCAGCAGCGCCACGATCAGCTCCGCCGACCGCGGCAGGCGGACACCCACCACCGACTCCGGGCCGACACCGCGTCCGGCCAGCGAACGCGCCAGCTCCGTCGAGCGGCGGTCGAGTTCGGCGTAGGTCAGCGAGGTGTCCCCGTCGACGACGGCCTCGTGGTCCGGACCGGCCGCGGCGATCCGCGCGAACAACCCGGCGATGGTCAGGTCCGCGACCTCGTGCGCGGTGTCGTTGGCGGTCACCAGCAGCTCGTGCCGCTCGGCGCCGGAGAGCACGTCGATGTCGCCCACGGGCGACCCGGGATCGGCGGCGAGTGCCTGGCAGATCCGGGTGAACCGCTCGGCGAGACGTTCGATCTCACCCGGCTCGAAGGCGTTCTCCGCGTACTTCCACGTGACGCGCAGCCTGTCGCCGGGCTCGACGACGAGGGCGAGCGGGTAGTGCGTGTCGTCCGACGCCGTGACCGAACGAAGATCCAGTTCGCCCGAGGCGGCGCGCACGGATTCGCCGTCCAGCGGGTAGTTCTGGACCACCAGCAGGGTGTCGAACAGCTCGCCGGTGCCCGCGAACCGCTGGATCTCACCGAGTCCCGCGTACTGGTGCCCCAGCAGGGCGGCCTGCTCGGCCTGGACCCGGCCGAGCAGGTCCAGCAGCGGTTCGCCGTACCCGGTCCGAACGCGGACCGGGATCGTGTTGGCGAACAGGCCGATGCTGCCGTCCGCGCCGTCGACCTCGGCCGGGCGGCCGGAGACGACGGTGCCGAACACGACGTCCTCGCGGTCGGTGAGCCTGCCCAGCAGCAACCCCCACACGGCCTGGACCAGACTCGTCATGGTCAGCCCCGCGGCACGCAGGACGGCGACGAGTTCGCTCGTCAGCGCTTCCGGCAAGGCGGACTCGTAGTGCCGCGAGATCCGGTCTCCGACGGCCGCGGGTGCGAGCAGCGCCGGTTCGTCGAACCCGTCCAGTGCGGTACGCCAGGCCTTTTCGGTGGCCGTGGCGTCCCTTGTGGACAGCCAGGTGAGATGGTCGCGGAACGGCCGCGAAACCCGCGCCGGTGCCGCGTCCCTGGTGTAGGCGTCGAGCAGGTCGCCGACGAGCAGCGGACCCGACCAGCCGTCGTAGAGCAGGTGGTGCGCGGTCAGCAGGAGGACCGCGCCCCCGCCGGGACGGCGGATCAGGGTGAGCCGCAGCAGCGGTGGCTCGCCGGGGTCGAACCGGTCCGCCAGGTCCGCCTCGGCCAGTGTCTCGACGTCACCGCCGTGGTGCTCGGCCCAGCGGGGTTCGAGCGCGGCCGGGACGAACTGGATCGGCACGCCCGCTTCCGTGTGGCGGAAACCCGCGCGCAGGGCGGGATGCCGGGCGAGCAGCGCGGCGGCGGCTCGGCGCAGCCGCGGCCCGTCCACCTCGCCGCCGAAGTCCAGCCGGAGTTGCATCAGGTAGGGATCCGAGCCGGTGGCCTCGAAATCGGTCAGGAACAGCAGACCGGTCTGCAGCGGGGTGAGCGGCAGGACGTCTTCGACCGCGGGTAGACCGTCCACATCGGACTGGGCCAGCTCGGCGAGCGGGAAGTCCGACGGCGTGTGGAACGGCTCCCGTACCGCTTCGACCAGTGCCGCGACGGCCTCCTGCCAGCGAGCGGCCAAGGCCCGGACCTCGGTCTCGCCGAGGACGTCCGGGACGAAGGCCCACGACGCGCGGACGACGTCGCCGTCGACGGAGGCGTTGATCTCCAGCGCCGCGGCGACCGCGGTGCCCGGATCGGCGTGGCCGCCCATCGGCTCGGCGGGCGTCCAGTCACCGTCGCCGCCGGTGAACCGGCCGAGGTAGTTGAAGCCCACCTCGGGCTCGGGCAACCCCGGCACGCGGTCGAGGTAGCGCAGCTTGCCGTACTGGAGACCGGCGAGGTCACCGCCCGGCAGGCCGCGCAGCGCGGACTTGACGCCCTTGAGGGTGGCGACGGGATCGCCACCCTGGTCGAGCGGGACGGGGTACCGCGAGGTGAACCAGCCGACCGTGCGCGAGATGTCCGGGCCGAGGTCCGCCCGGCCGTGGCCCTCCACGGCCACCAGCAGCGGTTGCCGCGCGGCCGTCACGAGCGCGGCCAGCAGGACGTCCTGCACGGTCCCGTGCGCGTGGACCGCCACGCCGGGAAGCCCCGCCCACGGCAGTTCGACCTCGAACTTCGCCGCCGTGGCGACCAGATCCGTCCGGGGATCGACGGGACGGCGGCCGAGGCGCGGGAAGGGACGGTCCAGGAACGACCGCCAGGCCGCGGGGTCGGCGTCGATCCGGGCGGCTTCCCGCGCCCAGCGGGCGAAGCTGCCACCGGTGGCAACAGGAGCGCCCGCCAGGTCCTCCATGAGGATCCGCCAGGAAACACCGTCGACGACGAGGTGGTTGACCACCAGCAGGAGCCGCCGCCGCGACGGGCTCCAGACCGCGCGCAGCAGGACACCGGCCGCGGGGTCCAATGCGGACAGTGCGCGTTCGCGTTCTCCCGCCAGGTCTTCGACGACGCGGACGGCGGGAGCACCGGTGGCGCCGGGCACGAGACGTCCGTCTTCGGTGAGCCGGCTCCCCAGCTCCGGGTGCCGGACGAAGAGGTCGTCGAGCTTGCGCTGGAGGGTCGCGGCGTCGAGATCCGCCGGCGTGGTCAGGAACAGCCATTGCGCGAAGCGGTCGAGGTCGCCACCGCGTTCGGCCGCCCACGCCATGATCGGCGTGCGGGCGATCTCGGCCGGTTCCGGTTCGGCCTGCCCGGATTCCCCCTGCCCGGATTCGACCAGGGCACCGACGCGTTCGGCGAGTGCCAGCGGCGTGCCGAGTTCGACGACGTCCCGGGCGCGGACCGCCAGTCCGGCGGCCCTGGCCCGGCCCACCACGCGCAGGGACAGGATGCTGTCCCCGCCGAGGCCGAAGAAGTGGTCCTGCTCGCCCACCGCCGGCAGGTCGAGCACTTCGGCGAAGATGTCCGCGAACAGCGCCGCGGTGGCGTTCCCGCTTGTGGACGCCGTGACCTCGGCTCGCGCACCGGGTTCCGGCAGCGCCGCACGATCGAGCTTTCCGCTGTGGGTCAAGGGGAACTCGCCGAGTGGCACGATCACGTCCGGCACCATGTACGAGGGCAGGTGGTCCCGGCAGTGCGCCAGCACCCGCTCGGCGTCCACGGTGGACGACGCGGTGACGTACCCGGCCAGGCCGCCCGGACGGGCGGCCACGACGGCACCGGTGATCCCGGGGACGGCGCCGAGGACGTGTTCGATCTCGCCGAGCTCGATGCGGAAACCCCGCACCTTGACCTGGTGGTCGGCGCGGCCGAGGTAGTCGATCTGCCCGTCTTCGGTCCAGCGGGCGAGATCGCCGGTGCGGTACATCCGGCCGCTGTGGAAGGGGTTCGTTACGAACCGTTCCGCCGTCAGGCCGGGTCGGCCGAGGTAGCCGCGGGCCAGCCCGCCCGCCAGGTACAGCTCACCCGTGACGCCGGGCGGGACGGGGTTGAGATCGCGGTCCAGGACGTAGCACCGGCATCCGGCGATCGGCGCGCCGATCAGCACGCGTTCGCCGTCGGCCACCGGCCAGCTGGTCGCGTACACCGTGGCCTCGGTCGGACCGTAGATGTTGAGCAGGCGCGCGTCCGGGAGCGCGGTCCGGATGGAGCGCACCAGATCCGCGGACAAGGCCTCGCCCGCGAGAGCGAAGGTGCCGACCTCGAGCCCGGAGAGATTCTGCTCGAAGACGCCCGCGATCGCCGACGGCACTCCGCAGACCAGGCTCAGCCGGTCGCCGTCCGTCGCGTCGGCCAGCGAGAGGACGTCGGGGACGACGTCGATCCGCCCGCCGCTGAGCAACGGGGCGAAGATCTCGAAGACGGACACGTCGAAGGTGACAGGAGTCGACGCGAGGACCCGCGACAGCCCCGCTTCGCCGAAGGTGGCGCGACCCCAGTCGACCAGTCCGACGACGCTCTCGTGGTCGACGACCACGCCCTTGGGGCGGCCAGTCGAACCCGACGTGTAGATCACGTACGCCGCGTTTCCGGGCCGCACGACGACGTCGGCGTCACCCGACGGCTCGAAACCGTCCAGTGACAGGTGCTCGAAGCCGTCGTAGAACGTGTCCATGGTCAGCACGAGCGCGGGCCGCGCCTCGGTGAGGACGCCCGTCACGCGTTCGGCCGGGTGGCCGAGGTCGATCGGCAGATAGGCGCCACCCGCCTTGTGCACGGCGAGCATCGCGACGATCAGGTTCACCGAACGGGGCAACGCCAGTGCGACGACGGATTCCGCGCCGACACCGCGGTCGGTGAGCGCCCTGGCGAGACCGCGGGCGGCCGCGTCGAGCTCGGCATAGGTCAGGCTCGTGTGCTCGTCGGTGACGGCGATCGCGTCCGGCGTGCGACGGGCCTGCGCCCGGAACTCGCCGGCGAGAGTCCGTCCACTGTGGATCTCGCCGGTCTCGTTGAACGCGTGGACGACGAGGTCCCGCTCGGCGGCGTCGGCGATGCCTAGGCTGCCGACCGGAGCGGTCCCGTCGGCCACGACGTCGAGCAGGACCCGGACGAACCGGTCCAGCAGCACGGCCGCGGCCTTCTCGCCGAAACCGGGCTGGAACTTCAGCCCGACGTACAGCCGTTCCTCCGGCGCGACGATCAAGGTGACCGGGTAGTGCGTGGCGTCCACCGGCGGGCCGCCGGTCACGCGGAGATCCCGGCCCGCGTCCCAGCTCGACGCCGCCGGGTAGTTCTCGACCACGAGCAGCGTGTCGAACAACTCGCCGATCCCCGCCTCGCGCTGGATCTCGGCGAGCCCGATCTGGTGGTGGTCCAGCAGTTCCGCCTGCTCGTGCCGCACCCGCGAGAGCAGGGCGTCCACCGTTTCGCCCGGCCGCGGCGAGATCCGCACCGGCAGGGTGTTGATGAACAGGCCGGCCATCTCGGTGCTGCCCGCCAGCTCCGCCGGACGACCGGAGACCGTGGTGCCGAACACGACGTCGGCCCGGCCGGTGAGCCTGCCCAGCAGGATCGCCCAGGCGACCTGGACCAGGGTGTTCACCGTGCAGCCGAGGACGCGGGCGCGTTCCGCCACCGACGCGGTCACGTCGGCGTCGAGTTCACGGTGGAGGTGTTCCGGCCACCGCGGCTCACCGGAGCCGGGGGCGAGCAGCGTCGGCTCGTCGAGCCCGGCCAGCGCGGCGGCCCAAGCGGCGCGATCCGCGTCTTTGTCCACTGTGGACAGCCAGTGCAGCTGATCGCGGTGCGGGCGCCGCACCGGCGCCTCGGCGCCGCCGTACGTGGCGAGCAGTTCCCGTGCCAGTGACAGGGAGGACCAGCCGTCCAGCAGGACGTGATGGTGGCAGATGAGCAGGCGGTGATGCCCCGGGCCGCCCCGTAACAGGGCGAACCGGATCAGCGGAGCCCGGTTCAGGTCGAACCGGGCTCGGCGAAACCGCTCGACGGCCGCCTCGGTGAGCGTTCCTTCTTCCCACGCCAACGCGGGTTCGGGCAGGACCACCTGGACGGGGTCACCGTCGGCCCGCAGCCGGAATTCCACGCGCAGCGCGGAGTTCCGCCGCACCAGCTGCCCGGCGCACGCGCGCAGCCTGGCGGTGTCGAGCTCCCCGGCGAGGTCGAAGGACAGGAGAACGGTGTAGACGTCGGTCTCGGCGTCCTGGGCCAGCAGACCGGCCTGCAGCGGGGTGATCGGCAGGATGTCCTCGACGTCGCCGAATTCGTCCACTTCGGACTGGGTGAGCGTGACCAGCGGGAAGTCGGACGGCGTATGGCCACCGCCTTCGGTCAGCGCGGTGATCGCGCGGTGCCAGGCG
Source organism: Amycolatopsis sp. NPDC031561 (assembly GCF_055580625.1). Lineage (NCBI taxonomy): Bacteria > Bacillati > Actinomycetota > Actinomycetes > Pseudonocardiales > Pseudonocardiaceae > Amycolatopsis > Amycolatopsis sp. NPDC031561. The sequence continues at coordinate 31,883 of NZ_JBVILA010000022.1, forward strand.
TCCAGCAGGGCGTCGATGGGCTCACTGGACGACCAGCGCGCCTTGAGCACACCGTCTTCGACCAAAGTGGACACTTCGATCGGATGCGACGCGGCCAGCTCCGGATCGGCGCCGCCCGCCAGGAAACCGAGACCGTCCACCGGGGCGAAGTCCCGGTCGTCCCGGACGGCCCGGCCGAGGTGGTTGACCAGGAACGGTCGCGGCGCGCCGGGGACACGGTCGCGCAGCGGGCCGTAGCCCGTGCCGCCGTCCGGGACCGCGGCGAGGGTTTCCTTGACCCGCTTGAGGATCTGTTCGGGAGTGCCGTCGAGGGACACCCGGATCGGGTACAGGCTGGTGAACCAGCCGACGGCGGAATCGGCGGCGCGCAGGCCGTCCCGGCCGTGCCCTTCGAGATCCGCCCGGAGTTCGCGCTCGCCCCAGACCTCCCGGGCGGCCAGCCCGAGCGCGGCGAGGAGGACTTCTCGCGTTCCGGTGTGGAACGCGCGCGGGATGTCGCTGACGACGGCCCGGGAAAGGTCCGCGGGCAGTTCGGTGACGACATGCCGGAGGTCACCGACCGTGCCGGTGCGCAGTTCGACGCTCGTCCCGGCCGCCATGTCGGTCCAGAAGGCGGTCTGTGTCTCGTCCGCGGTCAGCGACGCCGCCCAGTCACGGGCCACGAAGTCGCCCGGGCGCAGCGGCTCCCCCGCCCAGCCCGCGGCGAACTCGGCGCCGATGACCGGCCACGAGACGGCGTCGACCACGAGGTGGTGCGCCACCACCAGCAGCCGGTCCGGCAGGAAGTGGACACCACGCAGCACGACACCGGCGTGGGGATCGAGCGCGGCGATCTCGCGCTCCAGCTCGGCTCGCGGGTCGGCCTCGGCGAGCACCGCGCGCAACGAGACCCTGGCCTCGTGGGGAGAACGGATCTCCAGCGTGTCACCGGTCAGCCGCGCCCGCAGGAAGTCGTGCCGGGCGACGAGCCTGGTGAACAGCCGCGCCAGGTCACCGGTCCTCACCCCGGCCGGGACCCGGAGCAGGGTGGCCTGGCTGTACCGGTCGATCGGGCCGCCGCGCTCCAGCAGCCAGCGCAGCATCGGGGTCGGCGCCACCGGCCCGAGCCGTTCGGCCGCGGTGGCGGGTACGGCGCGGTCGTCGATCTCCCGGACCCGGGTGGCCAGTTCGGCCACGGTGCCCGCCTCGACGACGTCGCGCGGGGTGACGAGCAGCCCGGCCCGGCGCAGCGCCGCGACCAGGTGGATCGCGCTGATGCTGTCCCCGCCCGCGGTGAAGAAGCCGGTGTCGGCACCGATTTCACTCCGCCGCAGCACTTCCGCGAACGCATCGGCGACGGCGGCTTCCCGCGCGTCCCGCGGCGCGATCGTGGCCACCGTGGTCTCCCCCGGCGGCTCCGGCAGCGCCGCGCGGTCCAGCTTTCCGTTGCGGTTCACCGGGAACGCGGCCAGCGGGACCAGCACCGACGGCACCATCGCCGCGGGCAGCGCGGCGGCCAGTCCGGCGAGCACCGGAGCGGGATCCACGGTCGCGGGCACGCAGTAGGCGACGAGCCTGCCGTCACGGACCACGACCACCGCGCCGTCGACGCCGGGCCGGGCGACCAGCCGTGCCTCGATCTCGCCCGGTTCGATGCGCTGGCCCCGGATCTTGACCTGATGGTCGGTGCGGCCGAGGTAGACGAGCGCGCCGTCCGGGCGCCGCCGCACGAGGTCGCCGGTCCGGTACATACGGCCGCCGGAGGGGCAGGCCACGAAGCGTTCGGCGGTGAGGCCCGGCCGGTCGCGGTAACCGCGCGCCAGCTGGACACCCGAGAGATACAGCTCGCCCGGCACCCCGGCCGGGACCGGGTTCAGCCTCGCGTCGAGCACGAGCACACCGGTGTTCCAGACCGGGACGCCGATGGGCACCGGTGCCTCTCCGGCGGAGGTGTCCCACTCGGTGACGTCCACCGCGGCCTCGGTCGGGCCGTAGAGGTTGTGCAGCGGGGCGCGGAAGACCGCCCCGGCTTTGGTGACCAGATCGGCGGGCAGTTCCTCGCCGCTGCACACCACGCGGCGCACCGAACCCAGATCGTGCGGCACCCCGGCCGCCACGAACGCCGCCAGCATCGACGGGACGAAGTGGACGGTCGTCACCCGCTCGGCCTCGATCAGCGCGGCCAGGCGGCCCGGGTCGCGGTGATCGCCCGGTTCCACGACGACCAGCGCCGCCCCGGTGATCAGCGGCAGGAAGAACTCCCACACCGAGACGTCGAAGGTCGCCGGGGTCTTCTGCAGCACCCTGTCGCCCGTGTCGAAGCCGTAGCGGTCGGCCATCCACAGCAGCCGGTTGACGATGGCGCGGTGCTCCACCAGCACACCCTTGGGCCTGCCGGTGGAGCCGGAGGTGTAGATCAGGTAGGCGGCGTTGCCCTGGCCGATGCCGGCGGGGGCGAACCCGTCGCCGTCGGGCAGGTCGTCCGCCGAGACGACGGCGTCCGGCGACGCGTCGGCGAGCAGTTCGCGGACGCGCTCGTCGGGCAGTTCCGGATCGACCGGCAGGTAGGCCGCCCCGGCACGCAGGACGCCGACCAGGGCGACGATCAGATCGACCGAACGCGGCAGGACCACCGCGACGATCGATTCGGGGCCCACCCCGCGGTCCCGTAGCCCGGCGGCGAGCCGCGCGCTGCGCTCGTCCAGCTCCCGGTAGGTCAGCCGGCTTTCCCGGAACACCAGCGCTTCGCGGTCGGCGTGGTCGGTGAGGGCCCGTTCCAGCAGCGCCGTCAGCGTGACGGGCGGGACGTCGTGCGCGGTGTCCGGCCGGGTCAGTTCCGCGGGCAGCAGGACCGGCACGTCCGCGACGGGCTCGTCGGCCGAGGCGACCAGGTCGCCGAGGACCTGGACGAACCGGCCGGCGAACAGGGCCGCCTCGTCGGCGTCGAACAGATCCCGCGCGAATTCGAGGAATCCGCCGAGCCCGTCGCCGGTCTCGGTGACGTTGAGGGTGAGGTCGAATTTGGCCGTACCGGTGGGGATCAGGTCCAGTTCGGCGTCGAGCCCGGCGAACCCGCCGTCGCCGTCCGGCGTGTTCCGGTAGGCGAACAACACCTGGAAGAGCGGATGCCTGCCCGGTACGCGCGGCGGCGCCACCCGGTCGACGACCTGGTCGAACGGCACGCCGTCATGGGCGAGCGCGGCCAGGCCGGTCCGGCGGACGCGGACCAGCAACTCGCGGAACGTCGGCCGCCCGGACAGATCCGTGCGCAGCACCACCGTGTTCACGAAGAACCCGACCAGCGGGTCCAGCGTTTCGGCGGGCCTGCCCGCCACCGGGACACCGATCGGGACGTCCGTACCCGCGCCGCAGCGCGAAAGCACGGTCGCCAGCGCCGCGTGGAGGACCATGAACACACTGGTGCCGGTCTCGGCCGCGAGTTCCCGGATCCGTTCGTGCAGGCCGTCCGCCAGATCCAGGTCCAGCACCAGGCCGAGGCCGCCCGGGTTGCCCGGCCGCTTCCGTCCACTGGGGACGGGGAGGTCGTCGGGCAGGCCGTCCAGCTCCGCCGCCCAGAAGTCCAGCTCGGCCGAGACGGGAAGACCTTGGTGCCACAGGGTGTAGTCCGCGTACTGCACCGCCGGCGGAGTCCACTGTGGAGCGTGTCCGGCCGAGCGAGCGGCGTACGCGGTCTCGAGGTCGGCGATCAGCGGTCGCAGCGACCATTCGTCGGTGGCGATGTGGTGCGTGGTCAGCACGAACACGTGGTCCTCGGCCCCGAGTACGATCAGCGCCGCGCGGACCGGCGGCTCGGCGTCGAGGGCGAACGGGCGACGGCTGTGCTCGGCGATCACCGACGGCAGTTCGTCCCCGGTGCTTTCCAGCACCTCGCAGACGGCGGACGACGGCGGCAAGACCTGTTGCCACGGCTCGGTTCCGTCGTCGTGGTAGACGGTGCGCAGCGGTTCGTGCCTGGCGATCACGTCGTCGAGGGCCGCGACCATCGCCCGGCGATCGAGCGGGCCGCGCAGGCGCAGGCTCAGCGGCAGGTTGTAGGCGGCACTGGAGGGTCCGGCGAGGGCCTGCAGCAGCCACATCCGGCGCTGCCCCGCGGAAAGCGGCAGCCGCTCGGGCCGGATCGCGACCGGGATGTCCGGCCTCGCCGGGGCGAGGTCGTCGAGGCCGCGGATCAGCGCGGCGGGTGTCGGAGCGTCGAACACCGCGGCGATGGGGACGTCCACGCCGAATTCCGCGCCGAGACGGGCGCTCAACCGCATGGCGAGCAGGGAATGCCCGCCGAACCGGAAGAAGTCGTCTCCGGGGCCGAAGCCCGGGACGCCGAGGACGTCGGCGAAGGCCCCGCAAAGCCGGGCGAGGCGGGGGTCGGTGACGGCCTCGCCGGATCCGGTGTGGGTCCGGTTCGCCAGCGCCAGGCGGTCGACCTTTCCGTTGGGGGTCAGCGGAAGCACGTCCACCGACACGAGCAGGCCCGGCACCATGTAGTCCGGGAGCCGCCGCGCCAGTTCCGCGCGCAGGTCCCCCGTGTCACCGGTCGGCACGTAGTACCCGGCGAGCCCCGCGCCCACCGCCACGACCGCGCAGTGCCCGACGCCAGGAGCCTGCCCGAGAACGGCTTCGACCTCGCCGAGTTCGACCCGGAAACCGCGGACCTTCACCTGGTGGTCGGTCCGGCCCAGGCAGTCGAGATCACCGGTTTCGGTCCAGCGCGCGAGGTCGCCCGTGCGGTACATCCGGCCGCCGCCGAAAGGATCGGCGACGAACCGCGAGGCGGTCAGCCCGGGTCTGCCCAGGTAGCCCAGCGTGACCCCGGAGCCCGCCAGATAGAGCTCGCCCGTCGCGCCGGGCGGGACCGGCCGGAGCGCGGTGTCGAGGACGTAGGCGTGGGTGTTGTGCAGGGGGCGCCCGATCAGCGGCCGGTCGGCGCCCGCCAGGTCGATTTCGTGCGCGGTGGACCAGATCGTCGTCTCGGTCGGTCCGTAGACGTTGGTCACGCCCGCGGTCGTCGCGCTCAGCGTGCGGGCCAGCGACGGCGGCAGTGCCTCGCCGCCGACCAGCGCGCGGACGCCACGCAGGGCGAGCGGCGCGGATTCGGCGAGTGCCTGCCACAACGACGGCGTCGCCTGCATCGCGGTGATCCGTTCCCGGCCGAGCAACGCGCTCAACCGGGCCGGATCCCGGGTGTCCTCGCGGCCCGCGAGCACGATCGCCGCGCCGTCGAGCAGGGGCAGGAACAGTTCCAGGGCGGCGATGTCGAAACTGACCGTCGTGACGGCCAGGAACCGGTCGGTGGCACGGAACGCGAACCGTTCGCGCAGGGAGGCGAGGAGGTTCGCCAGATTGCGCCGGGTGACGACGACACCCTTGGGACGTCCGGTCGAGCCGGAGGTGTAGAGCACGTAGGCGGGCGCGTCGAGCGGCGGCTCCGGAAGCGGCACCGGAGCGGCGGGCAGGCCACCGGCGAGCCACGCGGGGTCGACCACCAGTGCCGGAGCGGCGTCCGCGAGCATGAATTCCACGCGTTCGGCGGGGAAATCGGGATCCAGCGGGAGGTAGGCGGCACCGGCCTTGAGCACCGCCAGCAGGGTCACGACGAGATCGACACCGCGCGGCAGCGCGACGGCGACCAGGTCCCCCGGCCGGACGCCCTCCGCGAGGAGCCGGGCGGCGAGTCTCCCGGACCGGTCGTGGACGTCGTCGTACGACAGCCGGGATCCCGCGTCCCGGAGGGCGATCCCGGCACCACCGGGGATCGCGCTCAAGACGTCGAACCGGTCGTGCGCGGTCGGTTCCGAACAGCCGAGCGCGAGGACCCGGGACCGCTCCCCGGCGCCCGTCACGTCGAACCGGCCCGACGGCAGATCCGGCGCGGCCGAGGCCAAGGCCTCCAGCACACCGACGAAGCGCCGGGCGTGGTCCTTCACCTCGTCCGCGCTGTAGGCGGCCGGATTGGCGTCGACGTCCAGCTCGATCCCGCCTGCGCCCGGCAGGCCCTGCACGGTGAAGGTCAGGTCGTCGACCGGACCGGCCGCCAGGTAGTGCGTGGTGGCGGGCAAGCCGCCGAAGGAGAGGCCGGTGGCGAAGGGTTTGATGTTGATCCACGGCCCGACCAGCCGCCGCGAGCCGAGCCTGCCGAGGTCGCGGCGCAGATCCTCGCCGCGATACCGGTGGTGCGGGCGGGTCAGCTTCAGTTCGGCGGTCACGGTCTTGACCAGGTCTTCCACCGTGGTCGACGCGGTGACCGGGATCCGCAGCGGTACCACGTTGACCGTGGTCGCCGGGATCCGCGCCGCCGGGCCGAGACGGCCCATCACCGGCAGGCCGAGCACGATCTCGGGGGCGCCGGTGACGCGGTGCAGGTAGAGCCCGGCCGCCGCGATGACCAGTTCGGTCCAGCCGGTGCCGAGCCGTTTGGCGAGCGCGGAAAGCGCCTCGAAGCCGGTCGCGTCCAGTCGCGTGCTCTCACGCAGGAAATGGTGTGACGCCGGGACCGGGGCCGCCGGGGAGACGACCTCGGGCAGATCCGCCAGCCTGTCCAGCCAGAACGCGCGGTCAAGCTCGAACTTTTCGGACTCCCGGTACGCCTTCTCGTCGGCGAGGAGATCCGACACCGGTCTGAACGGGCTGTCACCGACGGGTCCGCCCGCGACGAGGGCGGTGTAGATCGCCGCCACGCGCCGCTGGATCAGCCCGAAACCGTAGCCGTCGAGCAGGATGTGATGGCTGAGGAAGAACCAAAGGAAGTGGTCCTTCGCCCGCCGGTAGAGGATCTGTGTCACCAGCGGGCCCGTCGCGGGATCCCGCGCGATGGCGAGTTCCGCGCGCATCGAGGGAACGGGGTCATCGGCGGCGTCCACGATCCGGAGCTCCGGCGTGGCACCCGGCGTCCGCCAGGGCCCCGACTCGTCGTGTCCGAAAAGGACGGACAGCCCGTCGGCCTCGGTCAGCGTCCGGTGTACCGCCTCCTGGAAGGCGGGGACGTCGAGTTCGCCCCGGATCTCCAGGTACTCGCCGGTGTTGTACGCCGGACTGGACTGATCGAGACGCTGCCCGAACCAGACGCCCTGCTGCGCCGCGGTCAGCGGGCTGCGGACGTCATCGTGCGCCGATGACACAGTTGTTCCTTCCCTTGTCTGAAGCAATAGGGCGATCGTGGCGTGCCGAGGAAGCGGTGAGCCCCGGGGCCAGGTGGTTGTGGGGGGGGGGGTTGGGTTTTGCCCCCCACCACACACCCCCCCCCCCCCCACCCCCCCCCCCCCCCCCCCCCCCCCCCCCCCCCCCCCCGCCCCCCCCCCCCA
>NZ_JBVILA010000022.1:39185-173009 GCF_055580625.1 Amycolatopsis sp. NPDC031561
GGCGTTTCGGGTTCTAACCCGAAACGCCACTCACGACCACCGCGACCGACACCTCACCGCCACGCCGATGTCGCGAAAGCCACTTTCGCGACACCAGACGTCCCGAAAGTGGCTTTCGCGACACCAGACGTCCCGAAAGTGGCTTTCGCGACACCCGGAACCGATATCCAGGCGAGCGACCCGACCCGACATCTTTGCCTTACCTCTCAAGAGAACCGTCCTAGCCACTCACCACCGCGACCGCTCAGTGACCGTGTCCGCCGCCGGCCGTCGGTGGCAGCTCGTGGGCCATCGACTTCGCGATCGCGATGACCTCCTTCGGCTGCACCAGGAACGGCCGCATCATGCTCATGTCCTCGTGTTCGAGCATGTGGCAGTGGTAGACGAACTTGCCGGTCACGTCGGCGAACTTGGCGACGACGTCGACCGACTCGCCCGCGGCCACGTTGACGACGTCCTTCCAGCCCGCCTGGTCGGGGGCGACCGGTTCGCTTCTCTCCCAGAAGACCGGCGTCGTGGTGCCACCGCCGATACCGCCGCCGGGAAGGTCGATGAACTGGAACCCGTCGATGTTGTAGAAGCCGCGCTTCACCGGCTGGAAGGCGCAGACGTGGACGTGCATCGGATGCGGCCAGCCGGACCAGTCGAGGTTGACGAAGCGCCAGCGCTCCCACGAACCCGCCTTGACGGTGTACTGCGTGGGATCGGTCCACTGGTAGGCCATGCGCTTCCAGGTGGTGACCGAACCGTCCTGTTCCTTGAGCTGCACGACGCCGTCGATCGGGAACGGTCCCGGCGGCGCCTCGATCTTCTGCATCTCCCACAGCCGGGCGTGCGAGACGCCGACCGGGGTCAGCATGACCATGCGCTCGGCCTCGACGGGCTGCTTCTCGGTGACGCGGGTGAACGACCTCGCCAGCGTCTTCGGCAGGCGGAAGCCGCTCTGCCTGCCGCGCTGCGCGACCCGGAACTGCAGGAAGTCCGGCCACGGCCCGGGGTCGTAGTCGATGTTGCGCAGCAACACCTTCTTGCCGGCGAGCGCGCGGAAGTCGATCAGGACGTCGGCCCGTTCGGACGCCGCCAGGCTGAAGCCGCCCGCGACGTCCACCGGCGCGCCGAGCAGTCCCGCGTCGGAGCCGATCATGAAGATCGTGTTGGGCGGCAAGGGTTTCCCGTCCTCCGTCACCGCCTGCACCACGTACGGCCGGGTGTTGGACGCGTTGGCCATGCGGAAGCGGTACCAGTCCGGTTCCACGTCCTTGAACGGCCAGATCGCCCCGTTCACCAGCGTGTACGGCCCGGCGAACGAGCGCACCTGCCGCAGCGGGTCCGTGCTCATCACCGTGGTCTTGTGCAGCATCGTGCCGGTGAGGCGGTTCTTGTCGTCGGTGTCGAAGTTCCGGTCGCAGATCAGCAGCGGCACCTCGCGGTCCCCGGACGGCAGGCGCAGCGACGCCTCTTCGTCGTCACGGAGGATGTACATCCCGAGCAGGCCGGACATCACGTTCCAGCGCGTGATGTGCATCGCGTGGTCGTGGTACCAGAGCGTGGTCGCGGGCTGGTCGTTGCGGTACTCCACCAGCTGGCTGCGGCCGGCGAGGACCGCGTCCTCCGCCCAGCCGTCACTGCCGCCGTCACTGAAGTGGCCGTGCAGGTGGACCGACGTCCAGCCGGGCAGCGCGGCGACGTCGGCCCGCGGCGCGACCCCTTCACGGCCGGGAACGTCCCACTGGTAGGGATCGGCGTTCTCGTCGAACAGGATCTCCACCACCGGCAACGGATACGGACCGGTGAGCTCGTTGGTCCAGGTGACCCGCAACGGTTTCCCGCGCCGGGCTTCGATGATCGGGCCGGGGAACCGGCCGTCGAAGCCCCAGATCTTCGTGGGCGGGAGCTGCGAGTGCAGCCGGACGAAATTGGGCCGCATGCGGATCGTCAGGTTGTCGACACCGCCGAACCGGTCGCCCCTCGCCGTCGCCATGGTGGGCAGCGGATCCCGGAACGGCGTCAGCTGGGTGACCGTCCCCCGGAACGGCGTCCCCGGCCGCGGCGCCGTGGCGGCCACCGGGCGCACCTGACCGGACTGGCCGACCGGATCGCCCTGGGCCCGGGGCCGGGCGTAGGCACGGGGATCGATCGTGACCGGGCCGCGTTCACGGCCGGGCATGGACTGGATCGTCGCCGAGCCGATCCCCAGCGCCAGAGCGCCCGCGAAACCCGCCTTGAGCAGAAAGCCGCGGCGGTCGACGCCTTCGCCGTCGCTCACGTCCTGTCGGCCTCTGCGGCCGCCATGGCCTCGATGAGACTCGTGGGCCTCAGGTCGGTCCACGTCGCCTCTACGTAGTCCAAGCACTCCTGCCTGGATGCCTCGGTCTTCGCCACCGTCCAGCCGTCGGGCACCTCGGCGAACGAGGGCCAGAGCGAGTGCTGGTTCTCGTCGTTGACCAGCACCAGAAAGCGGCCGTCTTCGTTGTCGAACGGATTCGTCATCACACAGCTCCCTCAGCAAACTTAGGGAAGGCTAGCCTAATGATTTACCCATGGCCATAGGCCGAAAACGTGACGGTGGCGGCATTTCCACTCAGGCGTGGCCACGGCGCATCTCACCGGCCAGCAACCAGCCGAGATACAGCCCGCCGAGTACGAGTGTGGTCACCCCGACCGGCAGCTGGGAACCCGGAATGAGCCGCTGGGCGACCAAGTCCGCGAAGGCCAGTAGGAAACCACCGGACAACGCGGAGATGGACAACGAGGGACCGACGGAGCGGGCGAGCCGTTTCGCGACCTGCGGCGCCGCGAGCGCGACGAACGAGATCGGGCCCGCGCAGACGATCGCCACCGCGCTCAGCAACACCGAAACCGTGATCGCCCGGCGGCGCACCGCCCCTACCGGCAAACCGAGCGAAGTGGCCGAATCCGGGCCCAGTTCCAGGGTCAGCAGCGGTTTGCTCAGCAGGAAAGCGCACGGCAGCACCACGGCCAGCACCGTCAGCAGGATCCACGCGTGCTCCCACGACCGCCCGTTGAGACTGCCGACCAGCCAGATCTGCGCGTTGAGCATCTCGTTCAGGTTGGCCCGGCTCAGCAGGTACGCGATTCCCGCACTCAGCAGCGCGCTCACGCCGACTCCGACCAGGATCAGCCGGTACCCGCGCACGCCGCCGCGATAGGACAGCAGATAGATCAGCACCGCCACGACCCCGCCGCCGGCGACCGCGCCGATACCGGTGGCCGCCAGGCTGGAATCCTTCAGCAGGAGGATGCACACCAGCGCGCCCGCGGCGGCCCCGTTGTTGAAGCCGACGATGTCCGGGCTGCCCAGAGGGTTGGCCGAAAGGCTCTGGAAGAGCGCCCCGCTCACCGCCAGCGCGGCCCCCACGAGCAAGGCGACCAGCACCCGCGGCAGGCGGACGTCGTTCACGAAGTACCGCTGCTGCAACGTTCCGTGCCCGCCGAGGGCGCGGAAGACGTCGGGCATGCTGATCGGATAGTTGCCGGACAGCAGGCTGGCCAGTACCACCGCGAAGCAGAGGACCACCAGCACGACCGCGACCCAGACGGTCCGGCGGTGCAGGCGCAACGAGATCCGGCCGCTCCGGCTGCGGACCGTCCACTGAGGACTCGACGTGACGGTCACAGCTCCCCCAGCCGTTTCCGGCGGACCAGGTAGATGAACACCGGCGCGCCGATCACCGCGGTGACGACGCCCGCTTCCAGTTCGCCGGTCGGCAGCACGACCCGGCCGAGGACGTCGGCCCCGAGGACCAGCAGCGGCGCCGAGACCATCGAGTACGGGACGACCCAGCGATAGTCGGGGCCGACCACCGCGCGGACCGCGTGCGGGATCGCGAGACCGACGAACCCGATCGGTCCCGCGGCCGCCGTCGCCCCGCCGCACAGCAGCACGATCGCGATCACGCTCAAGAGCCGCGTGCGGCCGAGATGCGCGCCCAGCGCGCGGCCGACCTGATCGCCCAGTGCCAGCGCGTTCAGCGAGCGGGTGAGCAGCAGGCTGATCACCGCGCCCACCACCAGGAACGGCAGGACGTCGAACAGCACGTCGTAGCCGCGGTTGATCAGCGAACCGATCGTCCAGAACCGCATCGACTGCGTCGTCCGCGCGTTCATCGTGGTGAACGCCGAGATGATCCCGGTCAGCACGGCGGTGACCACGGTGCCCGCCAGGGCGAGCCGGACCGGATTCGCCCGGCCGCGGCCGGTGGACCCGAGCAGGTACACGACCACGCTCGCGACGGCGGCGCCGACGAGGGCGAACCACACGTAGCCGCTGAGCGAGGTGACCCCGAAGACGGCGATGGCGACCACGACGGCCGCGGAGGCGCCGGATTCGATGCCCAGCAGCCCGGGATCGGCCAGCGGGTTCCGGGTGACCGCCTGCATCAGCGCGCCCGCCGTACCCAGTGCGGCGCCGACGACGACACCGAGCAGCGTGCGCGGGATCCGCTGGTCCCAGACCAGGTTCGCGTCGTAGGAGCCGTCGAAGTGGAACAGCGCGTCCCACACCACGCCGATCGGGAGGTCCTTGGCGCCGACCGCGACACTGACGATCACGGCCACGCCGATCAGTCCCAGGCCGAGGAGGAGTCCCGCGCCACGGGCGATGGCGGCCTTGGGCCGGACGGCCGGTTCAGGCCGGGGCGGGGAGACGACGGCCATCAGCCCCCCACCTTCACGCGGCCCGCGTCCAGCCGGACGGCGTGCGGGAGCCGGTCGATCGTGGACTGCCGGTGCGCGATGATGATCAGCGACCGATCCGCGTGCAGCCGGTCGAGCGCGCGTTCGATCCGGTCACCGGTCTCCGGGTCGACGTCGGCGGTGGCCTCGTCGAGGATCAGCACGGCCGGGTCCACCAGCGCGGCGCGGACCAGGCCGATCAGCTGCCGTTCCCCCGCCGACAGCGTGTCCGCGGCGGCACTGACCGGCGTGTCCAGTCCTTCCGGCAGCCGGGCCACCCACTCCCGCAGTCCGAGCCGCTCCAGCGCCCAGTCGATCCGGTCGTCCGGCGGCGGCTCCGGCACCAGGCGGAAGTTCTCCCGCAGGGTGCCGGTGACGACGTGAACGCGTTGCGGGACCAGCATGATGCGGCTGCGCAGCTCGTCGGGGGCGATCTCGTCGAGCGGGATCCCGCTGTAGCGCACGGTTCCGCCGTCCGTGGGATACAGCCCGGCGAGGATCTTGGCCAGCGTGGTCTTCCCGGATCCGGTCGGCCCCACCAGGCCCGTGCGCGCCCCCGGCGGGAACGTGCACGACACGTCGGTGAGCACCGAAACCCCGTCCACGTAGGAAAACCGCAGTCCGGAGGCCTCCAGCGTCCCGCGTTCGGGGAGCACCGTGCCGTTGCCGGCCCGAGGCGGGCGCTCGGTGGTGTCGAGCAGGTTCAGCAGCCGGGCGAGGCCGACCCTGGAGGTCTGCAGCTGGCCGATCAGGTTGGTCAGCTGGTTGGTGGAGTCGAACAGTTGCCGCATCGCCACGACGAACACCGCGACCGTGCTCAGCGGCATGCCCCACGCGAGGACGAGGCCACCGCCCACGACCAGGATCGTGGCGTCCGCGAGGGCCTGCGCCAAGGTCACGCCGCCGGTGCGCAGCACGACGAACTCGGACCGCAAGGTGGTGCGCCGCAACGTTTCCTTGTCGCGGTCGAACCGGTCGCGCCACTCCTGCTCGGCGCCGCGGGAGGTGAGCAGCTCGCGGGCCTGGATGCCCTCGCGGTAGGTCGCCGCGACGGCACCCTGCGCCGCCGCCTCCGCCGCGAAGGCCGTCGTGGCCCCGCGCTGGAACCACCGCATGATCAGCACCGACAGCGGGAGGAACACCAGCACCACGACCAGGGTGAGCTGCCACGAGTAGAGCAGCAGCAGGACCGTGGTGAAAATCAGATAGCCGGTGACCGAGAGCAGGTCCGGGAGATCCGCGCGGACGAAGGAGGCGAGATCGGCGATCTCCGCGGTGCTGCGGCGGAGCAGATCACCGGATCGCTGCGTTTCGAGGAACCTCAGCGGCGCCGTCGCGAGCCGGGACACGACGAGGTCGCGCAACGACGCCACGACGCGTTCCCCGGCTTTCGCGAGCCAGATTTCCCCGGTGCGCAGGAGAATCAGCCGGGCCAGCACGAGCACGGCGAAGACACCCGCCGCCGTGTACAGGCCCACGAGGTCCTTTTGCGCCACCCGCTCGACGGCCCAGCCGACCACCGACGGGATCAGGGTCAGCGCCAGCGTCGCGGCGGTGCCGAGACCGATCGCGAGGGAAAGGATCGCGCGGTGCGGTTTCAAGAACGGCCGGGCACGCCGGAGCACGCCTTTCTGTTCGGGCCGTTCGCTCAGGACGATGGCTTCAGGCACTCGGAGCCACCTCCCGCACCGGCAGGGCGACGACGCGGTCCGCGGCGTCCACCACCGCGGCCCGGTGGCTGGCGAAAACGATCGTCCGCACGTGTCCCGCCTCGTCGAGCCAGTCCCTCAGTCCTTTGAGGACACTCTGTTCGGTTCCGGCGTCGACCGCCGAGGTGATGTCGTCGAGCAGCAGGACGTCGGCGCCGTGCAGCAGGGCCTGCGCCAGGGCGAGGCGCTGCAACTGCCCGCCGGACAGGGTCGCCCCGCCTTCGCCCGTCTCGGTGTCGTAACCGTTGGGCAGCCCGGCGACGTGCTCGTCGATGGCCGCCGCGGCACACGCCGCCCGCATGTCTTCCTCCGTCAGTCCCGGACGGCCCAGTAGCAGGTTCTCGCGGATCGTCCCGGAGATCAGGTCGGGCCGCTGCGGCACGAACACCAGCCGCCTACGGACCTCCCGCAGCGCGGCCTCGCGCAGATCGACGTCGCCGTAGCGGACCGTGCCGGCGTCGGGATCGTCGCGGCGCGCGAGCAACCGCAGCAGCGTCGACTTGCCCGAGCCCAACGGCCCGGTCACGGCGAGGAACTCACCCGGGCGGGCGGTCAGATCGAGCGGGCCGACCACGCGACCGTGTTCGGAGTGCACCTCGACCCCGGTGGCCACCAGGTCGGCGGGCGTGCGGAGCGGCACGCCCGCGTCCGGGTCCGCGACACCGGGGACGGTCTCGAGCACCTCGCTGATCCGCTTCGCCGCCGTCAGCGCTTCGCCGAGCTGGGTGAACCGGTGCGTGACCACGCCGATCCAGGTGCCCAGCATCGCCATCCAGGTCGTGAAGGCCACCAGCCCGCCCACGGTCAGCGAACCGTCGATCACCGCGCCACCGCCGACGAGCAGGCCGATCGCCGTCGCCACCCCTGGCACGAACGGACCGGTCGCCGCCCAGCTGGCGGCCACCTTGGCGGTCGACATGGTCTCGACGGTGACCGTCCTGCTGTGCTCGGCGTGCCGCTCCAGCAACGGCCCGTCGCCGCCGATCCCGCGGATCGCGACGCTGGCCGTGAGCAGTTCCTCGACGGTGTCCGCGCGGGCGCCGTGCGCGGCGGCGAGCCGGTCGTTGGCGGCCGCGAACCGTTTGGGCAGCACGATGTTCAGCACGACGAGCGCCGGGACCGTGGCCAGCCCGACCACGGCGAGCGACGGGTCGAGCCTGCCGATGAGGACGAGGATGACGGCGAACCCGGCGATACCGGTCACCATCGAGGCGGAACCCGCCAGCCAGTTGTGCACGAAGTCGACGTCGCGCGTTCCCCGGATCGCGAGATCGCCGCGACCGAAGCGGGCGCGATCCCGCCGGTCGAGCAGCAAGGCCTGGTCGAGCAGCCTGCCGCGCAGTTCGTTCGACGCCGACACCGCGGCGAGGGTGATCTGCCACTGCATCAGCGCGAGCCCGGCGACCAGCAGGACCGCCGCGCCCACGACGGCCAGCGCCCAGCCGAGGGTCGCCGACTGGTTCCCGACGTTGATGCCGTCGTCGATGGCGTACTCGACGCACAGCGGGAACACCACCGTCGCCAGCTGGAAGAGCGTCCCCCCGGCGACCGCCGCCAGCACCCGGCCCCGGTTGCGGCCCAGTGCGCCCGCCAGCAGCCGGACGGCGGCCCTGCGTTCGCCGCGCACCTTCATTCCCTGCCCCATCTTCAGTTCCGCAAAGGCGCCGTGGTCAGTCTTCCTGCTCCGCGTCGTACGGGGCGTCTTCGGACTTCCCCTTGCGCCAGTACCCGCAGAAGTCGATGCGCTTGCGGTCGACACCGCGCTCACGGACGAGATGCCTGCGCAGTTCCTTCACCACGCCGGCCTCACCGGCCAGCCAGGCGTATCCGGGGCCCTCGGGCAATTCCGCGGCGCGCACGGCGTCCAGCAGCGGAGCGCCCCCGCCGTCCGGCGTCAGCCAGGTGACCTCGACCTCGCCGTCGGTCCGCCACTGCTGGCGGTCGCCGTCGACCGGCACCTGCACGAAGACCTGGGCGCGCTCCCCCGCGGCGAGTCCTTCGACGATGCCGCCGATGGCCGGGAGCGCCGTCTCGTCACCGGCGATCAGCTTCCAGGCGGACCCGGGACGCGGGAGGTAGTCCGCCCCGCGGCGTGTCGGATCCGTTTCCTCGTGGGGGAAGCGGGCGTTCGGACCGTAGATGACGACCTCGTCGCCGGGCTTCGCGGCGCCCGCCCACCGGGACGCCGGGCCGACGTCACCGTGCCGCACGAAGTCGACGTCGATCTCGCCGGGCCGGAGCGCGCGGATCGTGTACGTGCGCATCGCGGGACGGCCGTCTTCGGGCAATTCGCGGTAACGGGCGTACCAGTCCTCACCGGTCGGCACCCGCGGGCTCGCGCCGGGCGCGGACGGCAGGAAGACCTTGATGCGCTGATCCGGTCCGCAGGTGGTGATGTCCCGCAGCCCCGGTCCGCCGAAGGTCACCCGGATCAAACTCTCCCCGACCGGCGCCGTCGCCAGCACCACGGCGTCGAAGTGGAGGAACGGCTCGCTCCTGAGCAGGTCGGTCTTGCCGGCGGTCATGCGGAACCCATCCCTCTTGTGCACCCTGACTTGGACTACAAAGGTTAGCCTAACCATATGGGCGAGTGGGTGGGTGCGCTAGCTCCGAACGGATCATCGGGGCGGGCGTTTTGGTGCGCTGCGCCACACTGGCTCTGGAAGCAGCGTGAAGGGGACTCCCCTAGCACGGAGCGTGCCGGTTAAACCTCTGACCTGCGCGAACTCAAGCTGTCGAGCATGATGCTCTGCCGTTCAGGGGTGATCGTCCACCGCCACGCCGACAACGGGGGTTGACCGCGTCGCTGCCACCACCGGTAGGCCGCTTCCGCCTCGTCCCACAACCGGCGCGGTCCGTACTGCCTGACCGCGTACCGCTCGTCTCCGGCCGGGACGACGCTCGCCCACGACCCGGACAGGACATGACACAGCCACGCAACGCCGTGCGGCCGGTCGTCGGTGCGTTCCCACACGTCGTAGCGGCAATCGGACAGCGCTACCGCGATCGGCCATCGGTGATCGTCGGCGAGCAACGGCACCCAGGGCGACAGATCCGTGGCCGTCAGGTCCGCCGCCGGATCGTCCCACCGCAACATCCCGAGATCAGCGGCCGGCACACGATGAGTACGCATATCCATGAAACCGACCTGTAGCCACGGCACCGCGTGACCGGTCGCCGTGCCGTCCTCGTTCGCGACGAATCGCACGAGCGGACCGGACGCCATGTCCGCACGCATCGGCGCGACGATGACACCGCCAGGCTTCACCGCCTCAACCCACGCATACGGCAACTGTCCAACGTGGACACCCACCGTCGCGATGATCCGATCGAACCGGCTACCGCCACCGACGCTGATGGCAGCGTCAGCGACCACGGTTTCCACCGTGCCGTAACCGGCCGCGTCGAGGTTCCGGCGGGCCTGCTCGGCCACAACCGGATCGATTTCGACCGAGGACACACGGCCGTTCTCACCAACGATTTCCGCTAGAAGTGCGGCATTCCAGCCGGTTCCAGTGCCAATCTCCAAGACTGAGTGCCCCGTGTGGACGTCAAGCGCTTTGAGCATTCCGGCCACCACGGACGGCATCGACGCCGAACTTGTCGGCCGATGGCCGATGTTCGGCCAAACGGTATCGCCGTCGTCGAACTGTGTAACCAAGGCACGATTAGAGTACACAATGGACATCCAGCGGTCCGGATCGTCGGCACGGTCCACCGCTACATCTTTCGCATCGTTGTCTTCCTTGTACCAAAACCGTGCGGGCGCGAACCATTCCCGCGCGGCAGCAAGAAAAGCGGGACGGTGCTCGGCGGACATGGCGTCCGCCGAGATCAGTCCGTCCGCGACGTCAGCGGCCGCGTAAGCGTCACTCACTACTTATTTCCCTCGCCGTACTTCTCCGGGTCGATATCGTCGGCCGTCTTGCCGGTCTGGCCGTCCCGCGTCACGTCATGCCGACCGCCGTCCGTGTTGTCGTTGTCGTTGTCCTTGTCATTCTTGTCCTTGGCCATCTACAACCCTCCCGATCAATCATCACTTTATGTATCCACGCGGGGCGCGCGGAACCCTTATCACCCGCGCGCCGTAGCACGCCTGGCCGACGCGCCGAATCAGCCGGGTGAAACCTCGTCGGATCTGACCAGCTGTTGTGAAGCCCCCTTCACTGCGCTAGACGCCAGGGTCTCGACAAAGTGCGCTTCGCGCGGTTTCGCGCGGGGGGGTCGCGAGCGATAAAGAGTGCTTTTTGGGGAGAAGGGCAAACGTGTCGTGTTCGCGGGCGGGCCACGCCGGGGCGAAGGCTCCCTTCGCCGCGTCCGATGCGGTGAAGGACGCCTTCGGCGTCGGGGATCTGGACCGGATGCGCTCCGACTGTCCACAGGGATACTTTCAGGCGGACAATTGTCCGATTGATGCCCATATGAACGCTTTGCGACAGGGGTCGTGAGTGGTAATGCGCGTTCTAACGCTCTTTATCACTCACGACCCCCTGGCAAACCGCACATCCAGCCATCAACCGGACATGCAGCCGCTAGAAAGTGTCTCTTATGGACACTCAGGGAACGACCGGCGCCCGGCGGCCGGTCCGCAACCACGCCGCGAAGGCCACCCTCAGCCTTGAAGCCAGCGAAGGGGCCCCTTTATTGCAAAGGCTCGGTCACGCCACCGTTGGCTTACCCTTCAATAGAACGACACTTACCGCTCACGACCCCCTTGCGAACCACCTTCACGGACTTGCGGGCGGCGGGGCCACAGCCGGTAGCGGCAGACCTCGCTACCGCTCCTTGCCACTCACGAGCGTCTTGCCGTCCGTGAACGACGGAACAACGCCGAACGAGGCCTTCCGCGAAGCCCGCCGCAGAGTCGCGAGCACGGCGGGCCCGAGTACCAGGATCGCCACGGTGTTGGTGATCGCGCGTCCCGTGTCCCAGCCCGCCGTGGACGTCAGCAGCGTGAAGACGGCGAACCGGTGCAGGTTCTCCAGCAGCGGAGCGCCGGGCACGTACGAAATGTGGCCGTCGTGGTACGGCACTTCGGCGTCGGTGATGAACGGCCAGAACCACAGGTTCATCAGGAATCCGAACACGTACGCGACGAAGATCCCGTAGCCGACCAGCATCGCGATCTCGGCCTTGCCGGTGACGCGGCGCGGCAGCAGTCCCGCGCCCATCCCGATCCACGCCGAGCACATCATCTGGAACGGCAGCCACGGTCCCACCCCGGCGGTCAGCAGCGCCGACGCGAACAGCGACGTGCAGCCCAGCACGAAACCGAAGCCCGGCCCGAGCACCCGCCCGGCCAGCACCAGCAGGAAGAACACGGTCTCGATGCCCGCGGTCCCCGCTCCCAGCGGCCGCAGGGCCGCGTTCACCGCCGAGAGGACGCCGAGCATCGCGAGGGCCTTGGAATCCATGCCCCCTTCGGACATTTCGGCCAGCACGATGACGATCAGGATCGGCAGGATCCCGATGAACACGAACGGCGCGTCCGGGCCGTGCTGCATCGACTGCGGTTCGACGCGGACGAGGAGCGGCCAGACGAACATCATCAGTCCCGCGAGCGACGCGAGCCCGAGCACCGTCGCCGAGCGCGGGCCCAGCCGGACCGCGGAGGCCGTGGTCACCGGACCTCCTGCGGAAGGGCCGCGCGGACGTCGTCGACGGTGAGCCACGGTTCGCCGAGGATCTTGGCGACCTGCGTGGCGAACGCCGGGGAGCCGCCGAGCACCTCGCCGGTCGGGCCGTCGGAGACGACCTCGCCTTCCGCCATCACGAGGACGCGGTGCGCGATGGTCGCGACGAATTCGACGTCGTGGGTGGCCACGACGACCGCCTTGCCCTCGGCCGTCAGCGACGCGATCATCTGCGCCAGCGCGGCCTTCGCGGTGTAGTCGAGACCACGGGTCGGTTCGTCCAGCAGCATGATCCGCGGCGCGGCCGACAGCTGCACCGCGAGCACGAGCGCGAGACGCTGGCCTTCGGACAGGTCACGCGGATGCGAGGCCGGGTCGATCCCCGGGGCGAGCCTGTCGAGCAGGCCGCGGCAATAGCCCGGTTCCGCGCCCGATTCCGCGTCGGCCGCCTCGCATTCGGCGGCGACGGTCTGCAGGTACAGCAGATCGCTCGCGGTCTGCGGCACCATGCCGACGAGCGCGCGGGCCGCGGCGCTCTTCAGCGTCTTCGGATCCTTGCCTTCGACGGTGACCTTGCCACCCTGCCGGGGGCCGGAGCCCTGCACCGCCCACAGCAGCGACGACTTGCCGGAACCGTTGCGGCCCATCATCGCCAGCACCTCACCGGCGCGCAGACTGAGGTCGACCTCGCGCACCGCGACCTTCGGCCCGTACCGGACGACGACCTCGGACGCGGCCAGCAGTTCCTCGCCCGCGGTCGTGGTCCGCGCCGGCGGAGTCCCCAGCGTCAGCGACGAAGCGCGACGACGGGCGTCGCGGACCGACATCGGCAGCGGGTCCCACGACGCCAACCGTCCCAAGTGGACGATCGGTGGCGCGATGGGCATGTCCTTCAGCACCTCGGGCGGTGTCCCGTCGACCACTCCCCCGGTACCGGGGACGTAGATCATCCGGTCCGCGAACGGGATCACGCGTTCCATGCGGTGCTCGGCCATCAGCACCGTCGTGCCGAGGTCCTCCACCAGCCTGGCCAGCGTCGCCAGCACCTCCTCGGCCGCGGTCGGGTCCAGCGCCGACGTCGGTTCGTCCAGGACGAGCACCTTCGGATGGGTGGTCAGCACCGAGCCGATCGCCACCCGCTGCTGCTGCCCGCCGGACAGCGTCCGCAGCGCGCGACGGCGCAGTTCCGCGATGCCGAGCAGGTCGAGGGTCTCTTCCACCCGGCGGCGCATCACCTGCGGGCTCAGGCCGAGCTGTTCCATGCCGTACGCGAGTTCGTCCTCGACGGTGTCGGTGACGAATCCCGCCAGCGGGTCCTGCCCGACGACGCCGACCAGATGCGCGAACTCGCGCGGCGGCCGGGATCTCGTCGTGACGCCGTCGACGGAGACCGTCCCTTCGAGGTGGCCGCCGGTGAAATGCGGGACGAGACCGTTGATCGTGCCGAGCAGCGTCGACTTGCCCGCGCCCGTCTGGCCCGCGAACAGCACGAGCTCGCCTTCACCGATGGACAGCGTCACATCGGACAGCACTGGCTCGGAGCGGCCGTGGTAGGTGAAGGAGACCTGATTCAGTTCGATCATGCGTGCGCTTCTTTTTCGTGCGCTTCTTCTTCGAGCGCGGCGTACGGGGCTTCGGGGACCGGGCTCAGGAACGCGGGCAGGACACCGATCAGCACTCCGAGCAGCGGCCCCCACGACAACAGCGGCCAGGACAGGTTGATCAGCGACGGGTTCATGTTCATCGGGTTCACGCTGGACGTCGTGAACAGGATGGCCGCGACGGCGAGCCCGCTGGTGGCGACGACGATCTCCGGCAGCTGCCAGCGATCGGGCCGGTAACGGGTGCGCTGGACCCGTTTGCCCGCCGACCAGAACCCGATCAGCCCGATCACGACCCCCACGGAAAGCACCGGCGCGGCGAGATACCGGGGCGTCGAACCGTCCAAAGTGGCGTAGACGCCGACACAGACACCGATCAGGCCGACGATCATCAGCGTTCCCGTGATCAGCCGGGCCCGCGCCTCGACCAGTCCCGCGCGGCCGTAACCACGGGAGTCCATGGACGCCGCGAGTTGCAGCGACCGCGAAAGCGCGTCCTCCAGCACCGGGATGAGGACGGTGTGCAGGGCTTTCACCTTCTTCTTGCCCGAACCGCCCCGCAGTTTGCGGGCGCGCCGGACCCGCAGCACGCTTTCGGCGAGTTGCGGGAACACCGACAGCGCGACGATCACCGCCGTCCCCACCTCGTACAACGCTGGTGGCATCGCCTTGAGCAGCCGTTTCGGGTTCGCGAGCGCGTTGGCCGCGCCGAGGCAGATCACCATCGTCGCCAGCCGCATCCCGTCGTAAAGCCCGCCCAGCAACGATTCCGCGGACACGTCGCCGAACAGCCGGATGCCCGCCGCCCATTCGGGCAGCGGGATTTCGGGCAGCCGCAGGATGATCGTCGAACCCTCGGCACCGCCGAAGACGACGCGGAAGAACACGCGGATCGCCACGATGAACGCGCCGAGGTACAGATAGAGCCGGAACGCCAGCGCCCACGGCGCCTCACTGCGCCGGGCCACGACGACGTATCCCGCGACGGCCACGATCGTCAGCAGCAGCCACGGGTTCGTCGTCCGGGTCGCCGCGACGGCGAGCCCCAGCGCCCACACCCACCAGGCGGCCGGGTGCAGGTCGCGCGGCAGGAAGTAGGACGTCATCAAACTCCCTGCGCGCGTTTGCGTCTGCGTGCCAGGAAGAAGCCGGCGACGCACAACGCCAGGACGGCGCCACCGGCCGCCCACGGTGCCCAGTCGCTAGCACCGGACTCGCGCTGGATCACGGCGTTGACGTCCTCGGCGTTCTCGCCGCCGGTGAACGCGACGTTCATCGACGGGTCCTTCGCCTGCGGCCGTGCCGACGCGCTCGGACGCGGCTTGGGCGGCGGCAGCGCGCCGGAACTCGGGCCCGCGGCCGTGGTTTCCCCTGGCCCAGCCTCTGCTTCCGCTGTCGGCTGCGGGCCGTCTCCCGGCTGCTGCTGCCCGCCTTGCGGTTGCTGCTGCCGCTCGTTGGGATCGTTGGTGACCGGCTTGGCCTCCTCGCGCGGCACGCACGGCTGGCCCTCGGTACCCGGCCGCACCGCGGAAACCCGCGGGACCGGATTCGTCTGGGCGGTGGCGTTCAGCGAGAACGACCAGCCTTCGAAACCGCCGGGGATGAAGTCACGGTTCTTGACACCCCACTGGCTGTAGTCCCAGGCGCAGTTGTTCGAGGCGTGCCAATAAGACCAGTAAGCCTGTGCCGGAGGTGTGTCGATGCACAGCTCACGGTACTTCTCGCGACCCGCGATCGGGACGTTCTCGGCCGCCGACGGGCGGTTCTCGACCCGGCAGATGAACGCCTCGCCCCACCGCTGCACCCCGGCGATCTGGAAACCGGCGCCCTTGAGCGCGTCGAGTCCGGTGCCGCGCGTGGTCTGGGGGTTGCAGCGCACGATGGTCGTGCCGCCGAGTCCCTGGAAGTCCACGACCACGGTGACCCCGCCTGTGTCCTTGCAGAACCCCGGATAGCCCTTGCCCTGGTCGACGGCGTGCGCGGACGGCGCGATGGCGGCGATCAGGAAGATCGCCGCCACCATCCCGAAGACCCTCCTCATTGGACGGTCAAGGTCGCGCTCGAGTACACCGTCACCCCGTTACCCGTCGCCGCGATCGTGTAGACGTAGGTGCCCGCGGCGGTCGGCGTGATGTTCTGCGTGCCGCCGGGCGCCGCCAGCGAGCCCGACCAGGCGCCGCCACCGCTCGCCGGGGTCACCGAACCCGCGGTGACCCCCGTGGCGTTGGTCGTCGTCCAGGTCAGCGAGGTGCTCTGGCCGAGGGTGATCTTGCGGTCGACATCGTCGACGGACAACGCGATCGTCGGATTGTTCGCGTTCACGGCCGGGTTGGTCGGAGTGACGCCGGGCGGCGGGTTGGTCGTCGCGGACTTGTTCAGCGAGAACGACCAGCCCTCGAACCCGCCGGGCACGACGGTGCGGTTGAGCGCGCCGTAGCTGCTGTAGGTCCAGGTCGAACCGGAACCGGCGGCGTGCCAGTAGCCCCAGTACGCGCCGGCGGGCGGCGTGTTGACGCACGGTTCCTTGTAGTTCGGGTTGCTGGACAACGGCAGGACCTCCGTCGCGGACGGGCGGCCTTCCAGGCGGCAGACGAAACCGAGCCCCCACCGGGCGGTGCCGGCGACGGCGATCCCGGCGTCCTGCAACGCCTTGATGCCCGTGCGGTCGGTGCCCGGGTTCGCGTTGGGCGAGCAGCGGGTGATCGTCGGCGCGGCGGTCCCGCCGTTACCGTCCAGTTCCTGGAAGTCGACCACGACGGTGACGCCGGTGAGGGCGTCGTTGCCGGTGCAGATCCCGTTGTAGCCCTTGGCCGGATCGACCGCCTGCGCGGGTGCGGCGGACAGCCCGATCAGTCCGATGAGGACGGACGTGACGGCGAGCAGTCTTCTCATGGTGTTGCCCCCTTTGTCTTGATGAAGCGGCGAAGCAGGAAGATGAGCACGATCGCGGCGGCCAGCAGGAGCACCGCGAGACCGATGAGCCCCCAGGTCATCCACGGCGGCTGAGTCGTCTGGGCGGCGGCCTGCAGCTGGGTACCGGACACGGCGTTCTCGGCGCTGACGTCCGAGAGCGGCAGCCGCACGGCGGGCGACAGCGGCGAATCCGCGGCGGTGAGCCAGGATCGGCCCGCGACACCCTGCGCGGCGGCCAGGCTCGTCGGGAAATCGGTCTTCCCGTCGCTCGCCGCCACGAATCCCTTGGCGAAACCGCCGTCGGCCTGGACCAGTTTGCCCAGCGACCGCGCGGTTCCGCTCGCGTCGAGCCCGGCGATCTGCCGCGCGGTGGCGACGGCGGCGCTCAGCGCGACGTCCGGCTCGCCCGCCTCGCCGGTCACCATGCCCTCGCCGGTCGGCCGGACGCCGAGCGCGCTCACCGCGGAGACGAACGCCGACACGCGCCGCTCGGTCCAGCCGTCCGGCCGTTTGGCCGACGGCGCGGCGTCGGTGTGCGGACGGACGGCCAGCGCGGTGACCGCGGCGGCAGTCGCGCCGAGGTCACCGGAGCCGCATTCGGCGGTGTCGAGGTGCTTCGGGAAGGTTCCGTCTGCGCACTGGCGTGAAAGCAACAGCTCGACCGCGGGGCCGGGGTCGGCGGTGGTGGCGAGCAGCGCCCACGCGTGCCGCTCGACGGTCTCGTCTGCGTCGGCGAAGGACCCGGTGTCGGTGAACTTGCCGTCCGCGCCGCGCAGCTTCACCAGATCGGCGCGCAACTGGCCGACGTCCGCCTTCGCGAACTCGCCGACGAGCACGAGTTTCGCGAGCGGTTCTGCGTAGGAGGCCCCGCTCTGTTCGTATGGTGCGCCGTGGGCGTAGGCCTGCACGGCTTCCGGCGTGAGCAGGAACTTCGAAGCGCGGGCGACGGTGTCCGGCTGCTCGTCCAGCGCCCTCAGCGCGAGCACCAGCTCGGCGGTGGCGTCGTAGTCGACGTAGGTCTTGCCGTCCTCGGTGACCTCGACGTGGTCACCGCCGACGAGCCGGTTCGTCAGGTACGCGCCGAGCCGGGAGGCCGGTGTCGCCGTGCCGGGGATGGCGACCGGGGTCGCGATCGCCGTCGGCGGCCGGACCCGGGCGCCGGTGGACGCCCGCGGGGTGACGGCCTTCTTGGGTTTCGGCGTCGTGGTCTTCGGCGCGGGCTTGTTCTCCTGCGGCTTGGCCGCGGGCGGGGTGTTCGTGACGGTGACCGTGCTCGGCGCGGGCGGGCTGGTCGCCGAGGACGAGGACGTGCCCGGCGTCGGCGTCACCGACGTCGTGGTGGTCTTGGTCGTCGTAGTGGTGGTCGTGGTCGTCGTGGTCGTCGTGGTGCTGGTCGGCTCCGGCTCGCTCGTGGTCGAGGTCGGGGTGCCGGTGGCCGAACTCGTTTCGGACGGCGTGGAGGTCGGCGTTTCCGACACGCTGCTGCTCGTCGGCGGCCCGCCGCCCTTCGTGAGCTCGGAGAAGCCGACCTGGGACAACCCGAGCGAGGCCTGGGCGCCCGCGCGGATCCAGGTGTCGAGACCGCCGATCCCGTTGGCGCGCGCGGCCACGTAGGACTCCGGGTTGTAGGCGATCGCGCCGATGTCACCGGCGAGCCGGTTGCCGGAGTCGGCCGCGGCGGTCGCCTGCGCGGATTTGAGGAACCGCACGCCCTTGTCCACCGCCGCGTCCGCGCCGCCGACCTCGGCGAGCGACTGAAGGATCAGCCCGGTGCTGTTGGTGTTCGGGGCTTCGGTACCGACGCCGCCACCCCAGCCACCGCCGGGATCCTGATTCGCGAGGAGCCACGAGACGGTCTTCGCGATCGGGCCGTCGAGTCCCGCGGCGCCCGCCTTCCGCGCGGCCAGCATCGCCGACAGGGCGAAACCGGTGGCGTCGCCGTCCTTGGGAGACAGGTCGAACGGCTTGCCCTCGTCGCAGGTCGAGACCTTGTGGCGGTCGGAGGTGACGTGGTCGCCGGTCTCGCTCGTCGGGATGTAGGCGAAGAAGACCCGGAAGTAGCCCTCGGAACATTGCTGGGTCAGCAGCTTGTCGATGGCGAGCTGGTCGTTCTGGCCCACCGCGGCGAGCCCGATCACGCCGAGGGACTGGCCGAACATGTTCGCGTTGTTGCTCACGGAATCGGCAAGTCGGGGATCTTTCGAGTAGTCGCTGACCCGGCCGATGTCGGGACCCTTGCGCATGATCGCGGCCTTGGTCTCGGCGACCATGTCGTAGCCGTCGAAGTTCCGGGGATTCCGGCCCGCGACCTCGGCGGCGACCAGGGTCTTGGCCGTGGCACCGCCGACGATGATGTTGGAGAAGTCGAACTCGCCACCGTCGGGAATGAGCCCGTCCCAGGTGAAGTAGTCGGTCGCGTGGCCCTGCTCGTCAAGGTACTTCACGATCGGCTCGGCCTTCGCGCCTTCGCCCGAGGCGTACATCGCGAACAGCGCGTCGATCATCAGCCCGTGGTCGGGCAGATCGCCGCCGTTGGGGTTCTCGAGCGTGCCGTCCGGCTTCAGCTTCGTCGCGAGCCAGCCGGAGTTCGACTTCGCCGCTCCGGGGTCGTTGGCGGCTGTCGCCGTCCCGGTGAGCAGTGCGGCGACCACGCCGACGCTGACGGTGAACGCCGATGCGGCCAGGTACCCACGGCGCATGGCTCCTCCTTGCGGCATGACGGAGGACAGGCGCGGGACGCCGCAGTCACCCCTGTTTATCGCGACAGTGGTTCGGACTTCTTGATCGTTCATCCACTCGTGCGGTACCCCGGCTCGCCCTGGTGAGGGGCCCACGGTTGCGCGACAGCGCCGGATTTCGACCGGCTTCCCCGTCACGGGCGGCGGTGTTCAGTTGTCGAGCCCGCCGAGGTTAACACCCGATTACTTGCGACAGGCACCGCTGACCAGGTCGGTTGCCAGGATCACATCGCGACTCGCGCTCGGCGGTATCCCGGCGCTTGACCGGGATGAGACTCTTCGGATCGTCAATTCAGCGCGGTCGTGGGGGAAGTCCGGTGAGAATCCGGCGCTGTCCCGCAACGGTATGCCCTCCGGGCGAGCCCGGTCACCCACGTCGCGCGGTGTCACCACCGACTCCTGTCGTGGAAATGCGGGAAGGGTTCTCATGAGACGTTTGGTCCTCGCTGTCGCCATGCTGTGCGGCATCGGACTGGTCGCCGCTCCGGCGGCGACCGCGGCCACCCACAACAAGGCGGACGCCGCCGCGGGCTGGCTCGCCAGGCAGATGGCCGACGGGGAAAGGTTCGAGGCCGACTTCGGCGGCCAGAAGTACCCCGACCAGGGCTTGACGATCGACGCGATCTTCGCGTTCGCCGCGGCCGGGGTGTCGGACACCAACGCGGGCAAGGCGATCACTTGGCTGGCGAAGCCGGAGATCACCACCGGTTACGTCGGCAGCGGCACCGAGGCCTACGCGGGCGCGCACGCCAAACTGCTGCTGGCCGCGCAGATCCGGGGCAAGAACCCGGCGTCGTTCGGCGGCGTCGACCTGAAGGCGGGACTACTCTCGCTGCTCACGCCGTCCGGCCGGTTCTCCGACCGGTCCGAGTACGGCGACTACTCCAACGCCTTCTCGCAGTCGCTCGCCCTGCTGGCGCTGGACCGCACCCCCGCCGGCGCCCCCGCGTCGGCCGTGACCTTCCTCGCGGGCACCCAGTGCGCGGACGGCGGTTTCCCGCTGAACTTCGGCGAAGCGACCTGCGCGAGCGACGTCGACTCGACCGCGATGGTCGTGCAGGCGCTGCGCGCCACCGGTGACGCGGTGAACGCCGGTGAAGGCACCTCCTGGCTGGTCACCAAGCAGCACGCGAACGGCGGCTTCGGCGTCGGCACGAACGCGCCGAACTCCAACAGCACCGGCCTCGCCGCCGAGGCGCTGGCCGGGCACCGTCCCGCCGCCGCGGTCAAGGCGCGGGAGTTCCTGCGGACGCTGCAGACCGGCTGCACCGGCGCCGTCGCGGACCGCGGCGCGATCGCCTACGACGCCACCGGCCTGAACCCGGCGACCGCCCCGCGCGCGACCGCGCAGGCGATCCTCGGCCTGGCACGGGTTCCGCTGAGCGACCTGCACGGCGGTGGCCGTCCGCAGGCGCCGGTGCTCGCCTGCTCCTGAGGTCACCTCGTGAGTGGTAAGGGCGGTTCTGGTGGATCCGTATTTGCCTACCCACTGGATCCTGGGTGAGTGGGGAAGATTTGGGACGCTGAACGTCCTAAATCTTCCCCACACGGCTGCCGTCCGCGAGGTCACGGGGATGGCACGGTCTTGATCAACGGAGGATCGGGGACATTGAGCGTCCCCGATCCTCCGTCGATCAAGCACCCAGACCGGACCGACCCCCCTCGACCCGGTCCGCTCTAACCGTCCTCACCACTCACGAGCCTCACGACCTTCGCGAACTCGTCGAGGAGCTCCAAGGTCTCGGCCTCGGGCAGCGTCGGCAGGAGGAGGGAGACTTCGTCGACCCCCGCGCCTTCGAGGCGCCGCAGCAACTCGGGATCGGCCGGGGCGCCGAACACGCTGATCCGGACGTCTTCGCGGCCCTGGTCGGCGAGCCAGGACCGGACCCGGCGCAGTTCCTCCGGCGGTGTCACGAAATGCGGCAGCCAGCCGTCCGCGTGCTCGGCGAGCCGTTTGAGCCCGGCCGGGCCCTGACCGGCGACGTAGATCGGCGGATGCGGTTTCCGCACCGGCTTCGGCCAGGCGAAAACCGGGTCGAAGTCGACGTGCTCGCCGTGGAATTCGGCCTCGTCCTTGGTCCAGATCTCCTTGAGCGCCTGGAGTTGCTCGGTCAGGAGCGCGCCCCGCGTCCGCGGGTCGACGCCGTGGTTGCGCATCTCCTCGATGTTCCAGCCCGCCCCGACACCGAAGATCACCCGCCCCTCGGAGAGCAGGTCCAGGCTGGCGACCTCCTTCGCCGTGTAGAGCACGTCGCGCTGGATCATCAGGGCGACCGCGGTGCCGAGCCGGAGGTTCGACGTGACCGTCGCGGCGGCGGCCAGCGCCACGAACGGGTCGAAGTTGCGCAGGGCCCCTCGCGGCAGCTCACCGCCGGGGTAAGGAGACTCCCTGCTGACCGGTATATGGGAGTGTTCGGGGAGATAGAGGGAGTCGAACCCCTTCTCCTCCAGAGCCGCCCCCAGCACGTGGGGCCGGATTCCTTCGTCGGTCACTGCCGTCGCGATCCCGAAGTCCATACTTCGCTACGACTCCCGTGGCGGACCCGGTATTCCCTCCAGACCGCAACCAGAGGACTAATTGCGCGAAGGGGCAAAGCTCATTCCCCGGCGGCCACGCGGCGCGCGAGTTCCACTCGCGACCGGACGCCCAGGGCCGTGAAGATGTTCCGCAGGTGGTGATCCACGGTCCGGTGGCTGATCACCAGCCGCCGCGCGATCTCCTTGTTCGTCTCCCCCGCCGCCACGAGCCGCGTGATGGCGTCCTGCTGCGGAGTGAGCCCGGCGAGCGAGCGGTGCGGCGCGTCGACGGTCTCACCGGTCGCCCGCAGCCCGGCGCGGGCGCGATCGGCGAACCGTGTCGCGCCGACGTTTTCGAAGCCGCGCAGGGCATCGCGGAACTGGTCTCGGGCGTCCCGGCTCCGCCGGTGCCGTCGCAGCAGGGTGGCGTAGGCGAACCGGGTCCTGGCGAGTTCCACCGCGCCGCCCGCACGCCGGTGCGCTTCGACGGCCAGCCGGAAGTGCCGTTCCGCCACCTCGGGATCCGGCGCGGTCAGCGCGTGACACCGGTGGCTCAGCGCGAGCCAGCAGGGTTCCGCGCCGGCCAGCGTCCAGCGGTCGAACACCTCCAGCGCGGTCCGCGCGCGCTCGGGCCGCCCGGAGAGCACCGCCGCTTCGACGAGTTGCGGGGTGGCGAGCACGCGGATCACCGGCTGGTCGCCGGAAACGCCGGAAGCGAGATCTTCGAGCCTGCTCAAGGCGTCGTCCGGCCGGTCTTCGGCCAGGTCCAGGCAGGCGTGCGCCCACGCCGCGACGGCGGCGGGCCTGCCGAGACCGCGTTCGGCGATCCCGTCGGTCGCCTCGTCCAGCTCCGGGACGCGGTCGCCCAGCAGCGCGGCGGCCAGCCCCAGCAGCGTCAGGTGTTCCATCCGCAGGTTGTGGGGTGCGCGCAGCCCTTCACGGGACGCCGCCCGCGCACACGGGATCCGGTCGAGCGCGATGGCCGAGAGCGACAGGTAGATCAACGCCCACGGCAGTTCCGCGTGCCGCCTGCCGAGGCGCGCGCGGCTCACGGCCGCGGCCGAGTACTCGTGCGCCCGTTCGGCGTGCCCGCGGGCGAAGGCGGCTTCGGCAGCCCACACGGCTCCGGCGACGTCGGTGCCGGACATCCCCCTGCGGACGGCGTCCTCCAGTGGCAGGTCGGCGTCGTCGTGACGTCCGGCGTAAACCGAGGTCAGACCGCGGAAGTGCGCGAAGACCAAGCCGTCCCCGACCGGGACGGTCCGCGCCAGCGCCCGGTAACCGCCCAGATCGCCGCCGAGCCTGCGTGCCTCACCGGCCAGCAGGAGCGCGGCCGCGGGATCGGGCAGCAGTTCCGCCGCCGTGCCGAGTTCGTGGGTGGCGACAGCGGGGTCGCCGTCGCGCAGTTCGATTTCGCCGTGCAGCAACGCCACCGCTCCCGGCCGGGCGTCCACTCTGGACAGCAGCAGCCGCGCCCACCCCGGTCTGCCCGCCTGCCAGGCCGCGTCCGCCGCGGCCAGCAGCCGGGTCACCCGCCTGGCCGGATCGGCGGTCAGCGCGGCGGCGCGTTCGAGTTGCCGCGCCGAGGCCGCGTGATCCACCGCGGGGGCGGCGGCGAGCGCGTCGGCGAGCGGTGCGGACGGCGTGGCCGTCGCCATCGCCCGGTGCCAGAGAGCGTCCGGGCCCTCCTCGGCGGAGGCCAGCCGCGCGTGCGCCGCCCGGCGGTCCGCCGGTGACGCCGCCGCGTACCACGTCGCCTTCCTCGCGGAAATGTCCATACAGGTGACGAGAAACCGGACTCGCTCCTCGAACCGCATCGCGTCGAGCTCGGCCGCGTAGCGAGGCAAACGCTCCTGAAGAACCGGCGACACCGGCTCCCGCCCGGCCGCCTGCGCGGGCGTCAGCGATGCTGCCAGCGCGACCAGATCGGCCGGGTTCCCCTCGCCCAGTTCGACCAGCTGAGGACGCACCCCGGCGGGCACACCTCGATCGCGCAACAGCCGGCAGGCGGCGGCATCGGTCAACGGCGTCAGCTCGACGGAGTCGAACTCGTCGGATCCGGCGCGCGAAGCGAGCACCATCCCGACCGGGGCCCCGTCCAGCCGCCGGGCCGCGAAACCCAGCGCCGCCAGGGATTCCGGGTCGATCCAGTGCGCGTCGTCGACCCAGCAGATCGCCGGTGACGGAAGGCTGGTGAGCCGATCACGCGCCTCCGCACCACTGGAAACGGGAGCGCCGAACATCCGATGCAGCGCGCCGTAGGGCAACGAACGTTCGGCCCGCAGGCCCCGCACCCCGACGAGGCGGACACCGAGGGTGGCGCGCAGCGCGGTGAGCAGCGCCGACTTGCCCAGCCCCTCCGCCCCGCGGACCAGCACGGCGCGCCCGGCGATCGAGCGCAGCCCGCCGAAGAGGTCGTCCCTGCCCCGCAGCGGGTACACGACGTCCCGGACAGGCATCGGCGCCTCCTCGAAAATCCCTTTCGATGAAACACCAGGCGCAAGTGTTTCACAAGGTCCTGCTCGGCACCCGTCCTTCCACGAGTGCTCCGAGCAGCGTCGAAGCCGCGTCGAGATCCGGCGTCCGGGACGCGAGGACGTCCGAGTACAGGAACGCCTCCCCCAGCCGGACGATCGCGTAACAGAGGCTGTCGAGGCCGACCGCGGGCACGAATCCGCCGTCGTCGACATCGCGGCGCAGGAGCTCGACGTGCGCCGCGATCACCCTCGGCTGGACGCGGCCGTCCGGGTCGGTGAGCAGCCGGATCGCCAGCACCGGCTCGTCGTCGAGGAACCGGCGGAACCCGGCGCTCGCCGCGAGCACGGATCGGTACTCGCGCATGATCGCGAGACAGCGCAGTTCACCGGCCGCGTTGCGCACCACATCGCCCTCATCGCGCTCCCAGGTGCGCGTGGCGGCCGTCAGGGTGCGCTCGGACAGGTAGTAGAGGGCATCACCGAGCAGGTCTTCCCGGTTGCCGACGCGGCGGAACAGGGTGCTGCGGGAAATGCCCAGTTCCTGGGCGAAGGCTGAGGTGTCGACGCGGACGCCGCGATCGATCCACCGCGCCGCGGTGCGGACTATGTCCTCGGCTGAGGGATTCACGATCGCCGATCGTACGGGCGTCCATGACCGGGAGCGCCGCCGCGGACGAAGACTGGCGATTTCACCGATGCAGTCCGTCGCGGCCGTTTGCCACAGTCCATCACCACGGACTGTGTTCACCGGCGAACGGAGACGGCACCATGCGTAGTACGACCCGGATTCTTTGTGGACTGGCGACCGTCGCGGCACTCGCTGCCGCGCCGACGGCCTACGCGGCCGAAAACCCTTATGAACGAGGCCCGGCCCCGACGGAAAGCAGCATCGAAGCCTCTCGCGGCTCGTTCGCGGTGTCGCAGATTTCGGTCTCGAGCCTGGCCGTGACCGGTTTCGGCGGCGGCACCATCTACTACCCCACCAGCACCGCGCAGGGCACCTTCGGCGCTGTCGCCATCTCGCCGGGCTACACCGCGACCCAGTCGAGCATCGCGTGGATCGGCCCGCGGCTGGCGTCGCAGGGCTTCGTGGTGTTCACCATCGACACGAACACGATCTACGACCAGCCCGCCAGCCGCGGTGACCAGCTCCTCGCCGCGCTCGACTACCTGACCCAGCGCAGCAGCGTCCGGTCCCGCATCGACACCTCCCGGCTCGCGGTGGCCGGGCACTCGATGGGCGGCGGCGGTTCGCTCGAGGCGGCGCAGGACCGTCCGTCGCTGCAGGCCGCCGTCCCGCTCGCGCCGTGGAACACGCAGAAGTCGTGGTCCTCGCTGCGGGTGCCGACGTTCGTCATCGGCGGCGAGTCCGACGCGGTCGCGCCGGTGGCTTCGCACTCGATCCCGTTCTATACAAGCATTCCCGCCTCCGCGGAGAAGGCGTACATGGAACTGGACAACGCGAGCCACTTCTTCCCGAACACGGCGAACACGACCATGGCCAAGTACACGATCTCGTGGCTGAAGCGGTTCGTGGACAACGACACCCGCTACGAGCAGTTCCTCTGCCCCGCCCCGGACGACCGCGCGATCAGCGACTACCGGGACACCTGCCCGCACGCCTGAGGCGTCCAGGTCCCGGCGCACCCGCGCCGGGACCCCTTTCCCCGTTGGGAGTTCCCGCGTGACCCTGTCCACCTTCGAGATGTCCGGCGTATCGGTGACCTTCGGCGGTCTCGTCGCGCTGTCCGACGTCTCCCTGACCGTCGCACCGGGCCGCGTGCTCGGGGTGATCGGCCCGAACGGGGCGGGCAAGACCACGCTCTTCAACGTCGCGTGCGGTTTCGTCCGCCCCGACACCGGCACGCTGACCTGGCGCGACACCGAACTGCGACGGCTGCGCCCGCATCACCTCGCGGGCCTCGGGATCGCCCGCAGCCTGCAGGAACTCGGTCTCTTCGGCCGGATGACCGTGCTGGACAACGTACTCGTCGGCGCGGGCAAGCACGCGAAAGCCGGCTTCTGGTCCTCGATGCTGGGCCGCACACGGGACGAGAAGGCCCTGACCGAGCGGGCGATGGCGTACCTCGAAGACTTCGACATCGCCGACGTCGCCCACCGCTATCCCGCGAGTCTCCCGTACCCGGTCCGCAAGCGGGTCGCGCTCGCGCGGGCGCTGGTCGGGGAACCGGATCTGCTGCTGCTCGACGAACCGGCGGGCGGGCTTTCGGCGGCCGAGATCGCCGACGTCGGCACCCTGGTGCGCGGCCTGACCGAGCGCATGTCGGTGATGCTCGTGGAGCACCACATGGATCTGGTGATGGGAGTGTGCGACGAGATCGTCGTACTGGACTTCGGCAAGGTGATCGCCCGCGGCACCCCGGACGAGATCCGCGCGGACCCGGCGGTGCGGGCGGCCTACCTCGGCGAGGAGGTGGCCGGTGCTGACCGTTGAGAACCTTTCGGCGGCTTACGGCCCCGTCCGGGCGCTCGATTCCGTGAGCCTGTCCGCCTCCCCCGGCGAGATCACCGCGGTACTCGGCGCGAACGGCGCGGGCAAGACCACCTTGCTGCGCGCCGTTTCCGGCCTCGTCCGGCCGACGGGCGGCCGCGTCACGCTCGCGGGCCGCGACCTGAGCCGGGTGTCCACGGAGGACCTCCCGGCCCTCGGTCTCGCGCAGGTGCCCGAGGGGCGCGGCGTACTGGCCGAACTGACCGTCGAGGAGAACCTGCGGCTCGGCGCGCTCGGATCGGGAAGCCGCGCGACGGTCTCCCAGCTCCGGCGGATCTACGAACTCTTCCCCGTGCTCGCCGAACGCAAGAACGGGCTCGCGCACGTCCTTTCCGGTGGGGAGCGGCAAATGCTGGTGATCGGCCGCGCACTGCTGTCCCGGCCGAAAGTACTGCTGCTCGACGAGCCGTCGCTCGGGCTCGCGCCGCGGATCGTGGCGCAGATCTTCGCCCTGCTGCGCGGTCTCGTCCGCGACGAGGGACTCGCCGTCGTGCTGGTCGAGCAGAACGCGCGCAGTGCGCTGTCCATCGCCGACCACGGTGTCGTGCTCAACCTCGGCGAGGTCGTCGTCCGGCGGGACGCGGCCGAACTGGTCGAGGACGACGACCTCCGGCACGCCTACCTCGGATTCTGAAAGGGAGCCTCGTGCAGCAACTGCTGACCACCGCGCTCACCGGGCTGACCCTCGGCGCGGTCTACGCCGCGTTCGCCCTGGCGCTGGTGCTGATCTGGCGGGCGACGCGAATCGTGAACTTCGCGCAGGCGCCGATGGCGATGATCACCACGTACCTCGCGCTGGTGCTGATCGACGCGGGCTGGTCGTACTGGCTCGGTTTCGCCGTCGCCCTGTTTTCGGGGCTGCTGCTCGGCGCGCTGGTGGAACGCTTCGTGGTCCGGTTCGTCTCCGGCAAACCCGAGATCAACGCCGTGATCCTCACCCTCGGGTTGTTCATCGTGCTGCACGCGCTGGCGGCACTGGTGTTCGGCTCGCGGTACCGGTCGTTCCCGGCGCCGTTCGGGCTCACCGGTTTCGAGGTCGGTGGCACGACGATCGCGCTGACCGGGTTCGGAGTGTTCACCATCGCCGCCGTCGGCGTGGTGCTGATCGGGCTCGTGCTCCTGTTCCGCGGCACCGATCTGGGCCTGCGGATGCGGGCGGCGGCCTTCGACCGGGAAGTGGCGCGCCTGCTGGGAGTGCGGGTCGGGCGGATGCTGACACTCGGCTGGGCGCTCGCCGCCCTCGCCGGTTCGCTGTCGGGACTGCTGATCGCCGGCGGCGGACTGGTCCATCCGTCCTATATGGACGGTGTGGTGGTGTACGGCTTCGTCGCGGCGGTGCTCGGCGGCCTGGACAGCCCGGTCGGCGCGGTCGTCGGCGGCGTCGTGCTCGGCCTGTCCTTGAGCCTGGTCAGCGGCTACGTCGGCGCCGAACTGGTCCCGCTCGCCGCGCTGGCCATCCTCATGGTGGTCCTGCTGCTCAAACCCGGCGGGCTGTTCGCGAGCGTCCGTGAACGGAGGGTCTGACATGCCGCGCCGACATCTGTCGCTCGCCCTCGCCGGACTGGTCGTCGTCGTACTCGTCCTGGAGAACACCGGCCCGTTCCTCACCGCGCAGTTCACCACGATGGCGTACTTCGCGATCGCCGCGGGCGGCTTGACCGTCCTGACAGGACTGAACGGGCAACTGTCGCTCGGCCACGGGGCACTCATGGCGGTCGGAGCGTATTCGGCCGCGCTCCTGCTGAAATCACCCGAGTCCGCCTTGCCACTGCCGGTGATCCTCCTGGTGGCGATGGTGATCACGCTGGCCGTCGGAGCACTCGTGGGCGTCGCGGCCGCTCGGCTGCACGGGCCATACCTCGCGGGCGCGACGCTCGCACTCGCCGTCGCCGTGCCCGGGATCCCTTTGTTCTTCAGCGAAGCGCTCGGCGGCGAGCAGGGTTTGACCGTCCGGATGCCGGAGATCCCCGGCCGGCTGGCGGACGCCGCGTACTTCGTCACCGGCCAGGACCTCACGCAGATCCGTTATCTCGCTTACCTTTCCTGGCTCGCCGTGATCGTCGTGT
The DNA here is from genome assembly GCF_055580625.1 of Amycolatopsis sp. NPDC031561. Classification (NCBI taxonomy): domain Bacteria; kingdom Bacillati; phylum Actinomycetota; class Actinomycetes; order Pseudonocardiales; family Pseudonocardiaceae; genus Amycolatopsis; species Amycolatopsis sp. NPDC031561. The sequence continues at coordinate 68,047 of NZ_JBVILA010000022.1, forward strand.
TCGTCCTGCTGGCGAATCTGTCCCGAAGCCGCGTCGGCCGCGACTGGCAAGCGGTCCGCGACGAGGACGTGGCCGCCGGACTGGCCGGGATCGACCTCGGCCGGACCAGGGTGCTGGCTTTCGTGGTCAGCGCGGGCTGCGCCGGGCTCGCCGGGGCGCTGATGGCGTTGTCGGCGCGGCTGGCGGCGCCGAGCGGGTTCGCGCTGACGTTGTCGCTGCTGCTGGTTTCCGCGGTGGTGCTCGGAGGTCTGGGAAGTCTCACCGGCGCGCTCGCGGGAGCCGCGCTCCTGACGTTCCTGCCGCCGCTGGTGACCGGCGCGGGAACGGATCTCGGCCTGTCCGACGTCCAGGCCGCGCATCTGGCGCCGTTGATCTACGGCCTGGTCACCGTCCTGATCGTGCTGCTCGCACCGGCCGGCCTGGCCGGCGGACTGCGGAAACTCACTCACCGGAGGCGAAATTCATGAAACGCTGGACCAAGGCCGTGGCCCTCTTCCTGGCCGTCACGGTCACCACCGCCTGCGGCGCGGGAGGCAGACCCGAGGGCGAAGAGAAGGGCTCGGCCGTCGGCGTCACCGACACGACCGTCAAGATCGGGGCGCACTTCCCGCTGACCGGTGTCGCCGCGCCGGGCTACAGCGAAATCCCGAGCGGTCATCAGGCCTACTACGGCTACGTGAACGCGAACGGCGGGATCAACGGCCGCAAGATCGAGTTCGTGGCGAAGGACGACGGCTACAACCCGACGAACACCAGCGCGGTCACCAACGAACTGGTGCTCAAGGAGGAGATCTTCGCGATGGTCGGCGGCCTCGGCACGCCGACGCACAGCGCCGTCGTCGACTTCCTCAACAGCTCGAAGGTCCCGGATCTGTTCGTGTCGTCGGGATCGCTGCGCTGGGGCGACGATCCTAAGAAGGCGCCCTTCACCTTCGGCTGGCAGCCGGACTACGAGATCGAGGGCAAGACCATCGGCGACTGGGTGCGGAAAAACCTGCCCGGTGCCAAGGTGGGCCTGTTCGTCCAGGACGACGACTTCGGCCGCGACGGCGAGAAAGGCGCGCGGCGTTATCTGGACAAGCAGATCGTGGAGGTCGCGAAGTACTCGCCCGGCAACACCGACATCGCGCCGCAGATCGCGAAACTCAAGGCCGCGGGGGCGGATCTGGTACTGGGCTTCACCGTCCCGTCCTACACAGCGCTGTCCCAGCTGGCGTCGCTGAAGATCGGCTTCAAGCCGAAATGGTTCTACAGCAACGTCGGTTCCGATCCGGCCCTGGTCGGCTCGCTGCTCGCGCGGTTCTCCGAAGGCAAGGTGACCAACGGCGCGTCGCTCATCGACGGCGTCGTCACCACCGAGTACCTGCCGGGCGTCGACGCTCCGGACAACGCGTGGACGAAGCTGTGGCGGAAGATCTGGAGCGAGCACGGCAAGGGCGGCGACCTGACCAACTACCGCATCTACGGCATGGCGCAGGCGTACACCTTCGTCCAGGCGTTGCAGGCCGCCGGGCGGGACCTGACCCGCGAGCGTGTCGTCGAGGTATTGCAGCAGAACGGGAAGACGTTCGCGGGGCCGGGCCTCGCGCCGTTCCGCTACACCGGCGACAGTCACCTGGGCATCTCCGGGATGTCGGTCGTCGAGCTCCACGGCGGCGCGGGCAAGGATCTGACGCCGGTCCTGGTGACCGACATCGGCGAAGCCCCCATCGAGGCGGACGATTCGGCGGCCAACGACGCGCCACCGGCGAACGGGATCCCGGAGGCGAAGGCGGGCAACTGAGCGGGTCTCAGCCGGAGAAGATCTCGTCGAGGACTCGACGTGCTTCCTTGTCCGCCTGAGTACAGGCGACCAGCGTCTTCCAGAGGGCCCAACCGCGCCCGCGTGCCCAGGCCGCGTCGTCGACGGACAGGCGCTCGCGGAACGCCTTGCGGCCGTCGGCGGTCAGCAGCGTCCAGGCGATGGCCAGGTCGCAGGACGGGTCGCCGACACCGCAGGTCCCGAAGTCGATGACGGCGGCGAGTTCCCCGCCGTCGAGCAGGAGGTTCCCCGGTGCGACGTCGCCGTGGAACCAGACGTCCACTCCGTCCCAAGGGGCGCCCAGCGCGGTCTCCCAGATCTCTCGCGCCAAGCCGACGTCGATTCGGCCGTCCAAGGTCGCGAACGCGCGCTGGACCAATCCGTCGTAGGTACGCAAGGTGGCGCCCCGGAACCAATTGTGCTTACCCGGCTGGGGACCGTCAGTGGCATCGACGCTCCGCAACGCGGCCAGGAACCCGGCCAGGTCGAGGGCGAAGCGGACCGGGTCGGAAATCCCGTCCGCGCTCGCGGGGTCGCCGGGGAGCCATCGGTAGATCGACCACGAGAAGGGATAGCCGTCGTCAGGGCGTCCCTTCGCCAGCGGGACGGGGACGGGCAGCGGCAGCCGGGCAGCGAGCGCCGGAAGCCACCGTTGTTCCTTGTCGACGGCCAAGGCGTACTCGGCCGCGCTCGGCAGACGCGCCACCATCGTGTCGCCGAGGCGGAAGGTGACGTTGTCCCAGCCGCTCTCGTCCACGGGCCGGACCGGAAGGGCGCCCCACTGCGGGAACTGGTCAGCGACCAGCCGTCGCACCTGGTCGACGCCGACGGTGACGCGCTGGGGCATGGGACCGAGATCCGGAGTGCCGCTCACGGGAATCCCTCCTTCCTGGCTCAAACCTGAAATTTTCTTCACGTACACCCCCCGGCTGGCGCCAAGTCACCGATGATCACCTCAGACGTCCTACCTTTGGCCCGTTGCTACTGGTGGAACCGAATGTGGGTGTTCTGATGGATCGCAGGTCGTTCATGCTGGCCACGGGTGGCGCGGTGGCCGCGACCACCGTGCTGGGCACCCCGGCGGAGGCCACCCCTTCCCGGGACCCCTTCGGCCCGGCCGTGCGATTCAACATCATCAGCGACATCCAGGGCGACCTCGTTGATCTCGGCAAGGCCCTGGACGACATCAACGCCACCAACCCGCGCGGCGCCGGTCTCGGCGTGGCGGGTGACATCACCCCGCGCGGCTACGACTTCGAATACGCCCAGGTGCGGGCGATGCTGAACAAGCACCCGCATCCGAGGAACGTCGCCTGGGCCATCGGCAACCACGAGTTCTACGTGCCGAAGTGGCGGGACCCGGACACCCTCGCGCAGGAAACCTGGCCCAACGGCACCACCGAGGAATCGCTGTTCCGCAGCTTCTACAAGTTCGCCGGGCGCAACACGGCCTACTCGGAGACCTCGTTCGGCGGCGTACCGGTGTTGTGCCTGGGCACCGAGCGCTACGCCAAGTACCACGACCCGAAGTTGTGGGACGAGGTGTGGCTCAGCGACCAGCAGTTCACCTGGCTGGAACAGCGGCTGGCCTACTGGGACCGGTGGCGCAAGCCGGTGATGGTGCTGACCCACCACCCGCTGCCGAACACCGTGTCCGGCACCCGCAACAAGCTCTACCTCAACGACTACCTCCAGGCCGACCGCCTGCTCGGCGTGCTCGGCAAGTACCGCGACGTGTTCCTGTTCTCCGGGCACACCCACTGGGACCTCACCCTGTCCGACTGGGTGACCCGCCGGGTCGTCCCCGGCAGCGGCAACCTCGAAGGCTTCACCGTGGTCAACACCGGCGCCGTGCAGACCGGCTGGGTGGACGACGGCAAGGGCGGCGAGGTCTCGCTCGGCGGCAGCTTCAACCAGGGCCTCCAGATCGAGGTGTACCACCGGGCCGTGGTGATCAAAGCGCGCGACTTCACCAGCGGAACCTGGCTCAAGCAGATCACCGTGCCGCTGCGCGACAGCCTCTGAAGGACGGATATTCGCAGGACAACGGTGTCCGGGGTTGCGACACTGACCGAATGCGGACTCTTGTCTGGGTCGGGGGAACCCTGTACGACGTCGCCGCCGGCTGGCGGGCCATCCCGGTGGACGGGTCCTCCGGCAGCCGGAGGTCCGGCGACTACGGGCGACAATTCGACGCGGTGAAGGTGTCGCCGCGTGGCGATGTCGTCGCGCTACTGGCGAGCACCGGCACGGACGGCTTGTTGCTGACAGCGGACGGAGAACTCATCCGCGAGCTCGGGCGCAGCGACTACCAAGCCGACGCATACCGGTATCCCTTGGAGTTGTTCACGTTGCCGGACGGCCGGACCGGAGTCGTGCACTGTCCGGACGAGTACAACAGGCTGGAGATCGAAGACGCCTTCACCGGCGAGCGCTTGGGCGCCGGTGAGGACCGGGAGCCCTCGGATGTCTTCCACTCGCGGCTGGCCGTCTCGCCCAGCGGCCGCTATCTCCTCAGTGCCGGGTGGGTCTGGCACCCTGTCGACTGCGTGATGACTTTCGACCTGCACCGCGCGTTGACCGATCCGGGCGTTCTCGACTCGACGGACGACGATCACCCGCCGGCAAGACTGATTCTTCCCGACGTCAGCGGCGCGTGCTTCATCGGAGACGACGTCGCGATCAGCACCTCCTCGGATCTCGAGCAGCCCACCGAGCCGGACGAATTCGCGGCCACCATGCTCGCCCGCTGGTCGATGACCACGAAGGAATTCTTGTGGCGCAAGCAACTCGACCACCCCGCGGGTGATCTGGTCTGCGTGGCCGGAGACATCCTGGCCCTCTACGGACATCCGCGCCTGTACGACGGGAACAGTGGAGAGCTGCTCGCGGAGTGGCCCGAGCTCGCCACAGGCCATGCGGAGAGCTCGATCGTCTGGGGGAAGTCCTTCTCCGGACCCGCGCGAATCGCTGTCGACAACACCAACCGGCGGTTCGCCGTCACCGACGGCGAAGACGTCGCGATCGTCCACCTCGACTGACCGGTCTAGGCGTCACGACTAGACCTCCACCATGGTGCAGGTACGAGACTGAGTCCATGACGACCTCGACGACTCGGTGGATCCACCGGCACGCGCATCCCCTGCCCACCTTCGATCCCGAAGGACCACTCACCGATCTGGCGCCACTGCACGGCATTGTGCGTGACGCGAATCTGGTCGTACTCGGCGCCTCGGCCCGCGACACGCACGAGCTCTCCGTCGTCTTCCAGCGGATATTGCGGTTCGCACGTACTCGTCGAGCGCGGAATCGGCGACCCCCGAGCATTGCTGGCCGGCGCCAGGTCGTTCTGGCGAACCAGAGAACTCCTCGATGTCGTCGGCTGGATACGTCGCCACAACGAGCGAAATCCGGCCGACCCGGTCCGGATCGCCGACATGGCCGGGTTCTCACAGGTGGGGCCTCCACCCGACAACCTCGCCGACATCGAACGGCTACTGGCCGAGGACACGATCCGGTGGCACGAACACACCGGACACAAGATCGTCTACTGGGGTGGCATGGCGCATATGGTGAACGGCAGGACGCGCGCCCTCTCCATTGAAACGCCGCGGCAGATCCATCGCAGCGCGGGCAGCTACCTCAGGGAGCACTTCGGCTCCAGTCACCTTTCGGTGGGGCTGACCTTCCACCACGGGTCGGCGTCCTACGCCGTCCCCGCGCCGCCGGCCGGGTTCGCCGAGGGCACACTGGGAAGTACCGGTATGGACGCCTATCTGCTGGATCTTCGTGCCCAGGCCCGGACCCGGTCCGGACATGGCTGAGCCTGCCGGCGAAGACCCGGTTGATCGGCCCTGGCTACAACCCCGTCGACGATGACGTCCACCACCTCTCCGGCGGTTCGCTCGCCGAGTGGTTCGACGTCATCGTCCACACCCAAGAGGTGACGCCGGCCCACCCACTCGAGCGCTAGGCATCCGCCTCCGCCGCGGCCTTCTTGGTCTTGCGGAACCGCGCGACGATCCCTGGAAGCAGCAGGAGCAGAAGCATGTAGTACCCCGCGTGCGGCACCAGCGCGGCCACGATGAACGCGGCCGCCAGCAAAGCCGTGTTGACGGCCGTGTCGAACAGCGGTGCCCGGGCCAGTTCGCTGTCCTCGTCCCGCAGGGCCGGGTCGCGGCGGATGATCAGCACCATGAGCAGTTGGAACAGAGACGCGGCCAGGATCGTGCCGATGTAGAGCGAGGAGGTGAACCGGTCGTTGCCGTACGAGGCCGCCACCTCGGTCGGGAACGGCAGCACCACGATCGTCAGTACCCAGCCGAAGTTCGCCACCATCAACGGCTTGCTGTACGCCTTCACTTGCTCGAACACGTGGTGGTGCACGATCCAGAGCCGGGCGATCACCGCGAAACTGAGCAGGAAGCTGTAGATCTTCCACTGGTTCTCGCCGATCAGGGCCACTGGGTCGAGGTGCTGCGCGACGGCGTCCGAAACGGCCTCCACAAGCGGCAGGACCAGCAAGGTGATCGCGATCGCGACGACGGCGTCGGTGAAGAACACCAGTCGTTCGGGAGACCTGTTCTGGGGCATTCGGGGAGCGTAAGCGGTTCGGCAATGTCCGGCGATGGGAGAACCGGCCCGCGCCCCGTCAGCTGCCGAGTAGTTGTTCGAGTCCGTCCTTGATCTGCTCCGGCGTCATGCTTTGCCGCTGGTGGACGTACTGCGCGGCCGCCAGTGGCGCGAGAAGCGCATCGGCCCTGAAGTGCGCGTCGATGTCCGGCTCGATCTCGCGGATCAACGCGACCAGATGACTTTGGTGAAGCCGGTAAGCGCCGGTGACGAACCTCGCCATCGGCGTTTCGGTCTCGGCGACCATCAGCAGCCGTCCGTGTGTTTCGAGCCTGTCCACGTACGCGCTCAGGAACGCTTTGAGCCTTTGGCGCGCCGGCGCACCGGGACCGAGCGGCGGCGGCCCGCCGATGAACGCCTCCTGGAACTCGCGCTCGTTCTCGTCCAGGAGCGCCTGCGCCAACGCGCCCTTGTCCGGAAACCGCCGGTACACGGTGCCGATCCCGACACCCGCCTCCGCCGCGACCTCGTCCAGCGCGAGTCCTTCGATCCCCTTGGCCGCGACGAGTCTGGCCGCGGCCCGGACGATCTTCTGCCGGTTGCGAGCCGCGTCCGCCCGCTCTACCGGCCCGGATCCTGCGATGGGAAGCACTCGTCGAGCTTAACCGGTGGACAAGTGGAACTTTCTCCAGTTAACTAAGCGGAGGAAATTCCACTTAAGGAGACGCGAATGTCCGTCGAACACTTCACCAGCTCCGGCGCTTCGACCTGGTTCCAGCGGCTTGACCAGCAGATCTTCCTCGCCGATGTCGTCGACCAGGACAGCGGCGCGGCGATGTCCGTCGGATTCGGGCGCTACCGGAGAGGCGAGAAGAACCCGTGGAAGGTGACCTATGACGAGGCACTGGTCATCACTTCCGGTGCTTTCACCGTCGAGGGTCCGTCGGGCTCGGTGACGGCCCGGGCGGGCGAGGTGATCTACCTGCGGGCCGACACCGAGGTCGTCTACGTGGCCGACGAGGACACCGAACTGGTCTACGTCACGTATCCGCACTGGCTCGCCACCACGGAAGCCTCGGCGGAAGCGCACCGGCTGAACGACTTCCACGAAGCCGAGTGAAAGGGGCCGCCTCGATGGCGACCCCTTTTCGTCGGGTCATCTCTTCCAGGAATTCCTACCACCAGAATGGTCCGCAACAGCACCACTGGCCGCTGTTGCGGCGTCAGGCCAGTTCGTTGACCGTTGTGCCGTCCTTGTCAAGGATCTTGATGGTCGGCCGGTCGTTCTCGTCGACCTGGAGCACGATTCTCGGACGTCCTTGTGAATCGCACAACGCCAGTTGCGCGCCGAAGGTGGTGTGACAGCCGAAAAGCGCTCGCGGGGTGGCACGGACGCCGGGCCCGGCGTCGGGATCCGGAATACCGTTGATGGTCAGGCCCGCGCCACCCACGCCGCCCTTCGCGGACAGGCTGAGATTGATCCCGTCCACCGCGTGCGGATAGTCGAAAGCGATGCGGCCGCCGGCGGGGTGGACGAGCAGGCCGCCTTTTTCGTCACCGGTCTCGTCGTTGAAGATCAGATAGGAGCCGTTCTCCGGCCCGGAGCGCCGCTCGGGCGGGTAGGTCTGACCGTCGATGATCACCGGCGGCTTACGGCTGTCGAGCAGGAACCGCTGCCGCCCTCTCTTGTCCACCACGGTGAACGACGGGCTCACCTGCTGCTTGTCGTTCACCGTGGAGTCGACAGCGGACTCCGCCGCGCCCGCGGTGCCACCGGCCAGCAACACGCCACCCGCGGACGCCGCCACCCCAAAGGCGGCCCGCCGCCCGAGATCCCCTGCCATCGCCCAGCCTCCTCAAGTCGATTCCCCGGACGCTAGCAAAGATCATCAAATAGTGTGACAGATCAACGCCACATGTCACTCTGCTGGAGCAGTACGGTCGCAGGATGTCGGCGTGGCCGATACCAGGCTGAGCACGCTGTTACTGAGGCAGTCCCATGGTGTCGGCCCACTGCGTAACGGCTTGGTGGTAGTCGGGTGCGTTGGGTGCGTAGTTGATCGAATGGCCGAAGCCCGGCAGTACGTAGGTTCGCAGTTGTGCCGCCGCGGAGTAGTACGGCGCCTCGGATTGGCGTAGGCCGGCCGAGGAGGTGCAGTCGGTCGCGAGCGGGCCACAGAGGCCGACGTCCCCGCCGCCGAGTACGACCAGTACCGGCACTGTGATCCGTCTGGTGTACGGGAGCACGGTGGCGAGGGCGGCGGCGTCGAGCAGCTCGCCGGGAGCGACGACGTCCTTGGTGGCCTCGTCGTAGGCGGTCATCCCGGGGACGTCGGGTCCGGGTGCGTGGAATGCCGCGTATCTGGTGCCTGGCCGGGTGGTCAGGTAGGTGGGGTCGAGCCCCAGCTGCGACATCACCGGGTCGAGCGCGACGGGGATGAACGAGCCTAAGACGATCAGCGCGCCGGGGGGATTGATGCGGTGTGCCAGCCCGGTGATCAGCACACCGTCCACGTCGTGGTAAGTGCCTGCTTCAAGCACGGTGATGGCGGAGCCGAGCGAGTGTCCGCCGAGAATCACCTTGTCGAACCGCGAGCCGAGGTCGCCGTGCCGGATCGCCTGGATCACCTGGTGTACCACGTCGGCTTCGGTGAACGCGGTCAGCAGTGCGCTGGGTGGTTTGGAGCTGGCGCCGGTACCGAGCCGGTCGATGGCAAGGGTGGCGTAGCCGGCCTTGTTCATCGCGAGCCGGAACGAATGCGTTTCCGGGGTGCGTGCGGAATCCCAGTACGCGCTGTTGTAGGTGGCGCCGGGGACCAGCACCTGAACGGTTCGCGCGCCTCGCGGCGGTTCGCACAGCCTGCCGTGCACGGTCTGGGGAAGCAGCCCGGCCAGCCGCACCGGGACGGTCACGTCCTGGCAGGACGCAGAATCAGCCTGAGCCTGCGCGGGCGTCAGCAGTGACCCGGCCAGCAGGATGGCGGAAAACGCCGCGCCGGCACGGCGCTTCACTCTGCCATGACGCCGATACATAAAAACGAACCTCCACTGAAATAGCGTGTTTCGATGATTATCGGAAGCGCGGGACGACCGTCATCGGCAGCCGGTTCGGGTACGCGGTGGTCGTGCACTTCACCCGGACCGGCTTACCCGGGACGGGAACCAACCGCCATTGCGCGGCGATCGTGGCCACGACGATCGCGATCTCGGTCATGGCGAAGGAATTCCCGATGCACTGGTGGGCACCCGCGCTGAACGGGATGTAGGCCCCGCGGGGCAGATCCTTGGCTCGTTCCCCCGCCCAGCGGTCCGGGTCGAAACGATCGGGGTGGTCGTGGAACCTCGGATCGAAATGCATGGCGTGCGGGCTGATGATCACCTCGGCGCCCGGAGACAGGCGCACACCGCCGAGATCGACTTCCGTGGCGACCCGGCGCATGAGAATCCACAGTGGATACATCCGCAGGACCTCGTTGATGACCTGCCGCGTGTAGACCAGCCGTGGCACGTCCTCGGCGGTGGCCTGCCCGCCGCCGAGCACCTCGTTGACCTCGTTGTGGAGCTTCTGCTCGACCTCGGGGTGGCGGGCGATTTCGTGGAACAGCCAGGAAAGCGCCAGCGCACTGGTCTCGATCCCCGCGGTGAGCAGGGTGATGACCTCGTCGCGCACCTGCTCGTCGGTCATCCCCTCGCCCGTGTCGGCGTCCCTGGCCAGCAGCAGCATGGACAGCAGGTCGCTCCGGTCGGCCTGCTCGGCACGCCAGTTGCCGATGAGTTCCTCCACGATCGCGCGCATGCGGTCGACGGCCCTGTCGAACCGCCGGTTGGCCGGAATGGGGAGCTTTTCCACGAACGCGGGCGAGAGCACGCGGATCATGCCGTACTTGAGGATGATCGGGATCGACCTGCGGGCCTCCTCGGTCGCGGCTTCGCCTATTTCGGCGGAGAACAGCGCCTCGCCGACGGTGGTGACCGCGAGTGCCTGCATGTCGTGGTCGACCCTGCGCACCTCGCCCGGCCTCCACGGTCTGACCAGATCGGCGGCCGCTCTCGTCATGATCTCGGCGTACCCCGCGATGGTGGCGTGGTGGAAAGCGGGTTGCATCAACCGGCGCTGCCGCAGGTGAAGAACACCGTCGGAGAGAGCGAGCCCGTTGCCGACGAACGGGCGGAACTTCTCGAACATCGCACCCTTGCGGAAATTGCTCCCGTCGGCGACCAGCACCTGGTGCGTCAATTCCGGACTGGTCAGGAAATACGTTTCCATCGGGCCGAGGTAGACCCGCACCACGTCTCCGTGCGCGTACAACGACGACGTGAATCCGAAGCGACGCCGCAGCATCGCCGGAGTGTGTCCGATCAACGGCCATCGACCGGGCGCAACCGGTACGGGCATCCGGACTCCATCGCCGACGCGGAAGGGGACAGAACACGCTAGCGCCATTCGACGGCAGCCCACAGCGCTCAATCGGGTGACTACGCAGCCGCCATCCGATCACATGGCAGGCTGAGTAAGCTCGACGGCTCTCCAAAGAAAAGCAATGGGATCGAGGTGTTGACACTGACGCGACTTCCGGACTGGGTCCCATCGGGCACCGACGAAACAGTGCCCAGTGCCGCCCGGATGTACGACTACATGCTGGGCGGCGGCCACAACTTCGCCGTCGACCGCGAAGCCGCCACGCGGGCCGAGCAAGTCGTGCCCTACGCCCGGGGTGTGGCGAGACTCAACCGCGCGTTCCTCCGACGGGCTGTCCGGTTCATGATCGACCAGGGCGTCCGCCAGTTCCTCGACATCGGTTCGGGCGTGCCGACCGTCGGCAACGTGCACGAAATCGCGCAGGACGCCGACCCGGAATGCCGGGTGGTGTATGTGGACCACGACCCCGTCGCGGTCGCGCACAGCCAACTGATCCTCGCCGGGAACGACCACGCCACCGCGCTCAAGGCCGACGCCCGTGACCCCTCACGGATCCTCAGCGATCCTCAGCTGCGTCGGCAGCTGAATCTCGACGAGCCGATCGGCATGCTGTTCCTGTGCATGCTGCACTGGATCCCGGACGAATCCGACCCGGGTGGCCTCATGCGCCACTACATCGACGCGATGGCTTCCGAAAGCTACCTGGCGATCACACACATCACCGAGGACTACCTGCCTTACCAGGTTCGGGAAGGACTCAGGATCGCGACAAAGGGCGGCGACCAGGTCACGTCACGCCCCTACGACGAGGTGCTCACCATGTTCGGTGACCTCGAACTGCTCGAACCCGGCCTGGTCGGATGCGGTACCTGGCGCCCCGCCGGGCCCGGCGACATCGCCGAAGATCCGACACTGAACCAGGTCCTCTACGCCGGAATGGCACGCAAATCCTGAAGCGGGACTCCGGCCGCCGAGGCGACTGTCCACTCAGGACACTGAAACTCACCGGCCTTGAAGCGGACCGGCCCGTCCACCGCCGATGAGGGATCCGATGTCGGTCACCGGTCCCTCGTCACCTGTGAACAGCGGGCCCATTCCCAGCTCGGCTCCCGCTCGCTGCCACCACCGTGCCTGCGCGCTGGTTTCGAGATCACCGGCGAGCACGGTGATCCCGGCCTGACGAACCAGCGCGATCATGGTCCTCGCCCCGGCGAGGACCATCGATTCCTTGTCGACGGCTTGCCACATGAGACGAGAGTCGAGGCGTATGGCGTGCACCGGAAGGTCTTCCAGTAACGCCAGCTCGCCCGGCGTCACGCCGAAGTCGTGCAGTACCACTGCGATCCCCAGGTCGGCGAGCAAGCGCGTGTTGTCGACGATCTCGTGCCCGGCCACGAGCAGTGCCCCGGCCGGCAGGCCGAGCCACAACCGGTCGGGAGTCGGCGCGGCGCTGTCGAGAATTTCCCGGATCGTCTCGGCCAGCCGAGGATCGGCCAGCTGGTTCGGTGTGAGTGGTACCAGCAGCGGCATGTCCGCGCCGCCGCCCGCGGCCTTGTCCGTCCAGCCACGCCTGACCAGCCACGCGCCGAGCGCGCCGATCAGCGCGGTGCCCTCGGCGAGCTCGAGATACCGTTCCTTTGGCAGTAGTCCCAGTTCCGGATGTTCCCACCTCAGCCGCGCCTCGGCCCCGACGATCTCGCCGTCGGCCAGACGTACCAGCGGCTCGTAGCCGATGCCCAGCTCGCCGTTCTCCCAGGCGCCGGGCATGGCGGCCACCAGGCCGATGGACTCCCTGGTTTGGTTGTCCCATACCGGGTCGTAGCGCTCCCACCGGCCAGGTCCCTTGCTCTTGGCCCGCCGCATCGCCAGATCCGCCGAACGCAACAACTCGGCTGGTTCGACGTTGCGGGGAAGGTCTTCGACCACGCCGAAACTCGCCGTCACCGCCAGGCCCTTTTCGTCGATGTAGACCGGCTCCGACAGCGTCTCGTTGATCCGCTCGATCATCGTGACGATGTCCGGCGTGCTCGCCGAATTCTCGATCAGAATGCCGAACTTGTCGCTCTCGAACCGTGCGACCATCGCGTTCTCACCCGCCACCACGGACCTGAGCCGTTCCGCGACGGTCCGCAGCAGGCTGTCTCCCGCCTTCCTGCCGAGACCATCGGTGACCAACGAGAACCCGTCGAGATCCACGTGGTACAGCGTCGCCGGATTCGGCAGGTGCAACACGTGCTCGAGGTGCGTGCTGAAGAACTGCCGGTTCGGCAGACCGGTGAGCATGTCATGCAACAACTGGTGTCGCAGCTGGTTCTGCAGGAGCGCCAACTCCGCGTCGTCGGTCACGATCGTCACGTAGCCGTGCGAATCGCGCAGGAGCGAAGCGGTCAGCGTGGCCTGAAACGGGTCGCCGTCCTTGGTGACGAAGCACGGGCGTGATCGCAGCCGGTCGATCTTTCCGTCCTGGAGATCGCGGTAGCCGTCCTTCAGGAGCTGCCGATCCGCCTCTTTCACGAAGTCGAACAGGGTGCCGCCGTCGACCTCGCTCGACGCCCGGTCCAGAATCCGGTGCAGGGCAAGATTCGTGCGGATGAGCTGGCCCTCGAGCCCGGTGACCGCGATCCCACTCGGCGAACCGAGGAAGATCTCGTCCAGTTGGGCTTCACTGGCCCGCCACTCACGCTGCGACTCCCGGACCGCGTTGAGCAAAGCCTGGTCACTCGTGTCCCGCTGTTCGACGGCCGCGGAACGGATCGCTTCCACGTAACCGGACGCCAGCGCACCGAGCAACCTGGCGACGCGCTCCGGTAGCCGATCGGCGGAGGCTGAATCCGCCGGCGCCAGCAAGGCGGCGGCGAGCACGTCCACCGTGCACTGCAGGCTCGTCTTGCCGACACAGTGCAGCCGAACGAGCTCAGCGCCGACCTCCGCCGCGCTCTCAGTGGCGGGCCGGTCCCCGGCCACCGCCTCGAGCAGCCGATCGAGCAGGCCGAGCAATTCTCGTTCGATCTGGTCGTGCGACAAAGGGAGATAAGTGGTGCTACTGACGAGATAGGCCCATTTTCGCGCGACCTTGACGCGTTCCCGCCGCGACGCGAGAGGCTGCGTTCCGGCAGGCCGCTCCTGCCCGCCGGAAGGTAGTGGCCTGGTCATGACGATCGACCCCTTGATCTCCGTGTCCTCGACCGGCCACTCGCGCCGATCCGGCTTTTCGCCCGAAGCCGGTCAGGGTACGGCAAGCCCACCATAGGGTGATGCTCTAACGGATCTTCCTGGCGACGCCACCGTGGATATGCGAATCGATTTCGGGATTTTCCGAAATATCGCCCGCTCGGCCTGCTTCGCGTCGTCCCGATCGACTTGGAAATGTGCGCGCCCCCGGTGGATAGTCGCGTTTTCGGGCGTCATCCGGCCTCGTCATGCCGATTTCCCGGAGGAACCCGTCCTGATTCTTCGTGGCGTCGTCACCACGTGGCTCGTTCGCCGTGAGGCGAAAAGCCTACTCGCTACCGCCGAGTCGCGGCTGGTCCATCGGTGTGACGGCGCATCAACCGATAGGGTGCTGGAGATATTTCCCGACGGTCCCGAAGTTGGTGAATCGCATTCTCGTCGCCAGGGAACCGACCTCTCGAAAGTCATCATCTTCGACAGTCGCCGATCGCCCATCGTTGTCAGCGTGGAAAATCGCGTTTCCCGAAAGAATCTTCAATGACGTCGAAAGCCGCTGTCAATTCATGCCGCGAACCGCACATTCGGCCGATGCGCCGCCCTACGATTAGCGGCGTTCTCAGCGCGGCAGCCGACTCCCCCAGTACTAGGCACGGCTTCGTTCTTGGCGCGCCGGCACCGCGTCCAGCACAAGCTCCACGGTGGCAAGGAAACTCTCACGGGTGAAGCCGACGGGTTCGATGCGGCGGCCGTAGCGGGCCAGCGCGGGAAAGTCCGCCGGGTCTGCGCCCAGGGTGGTCACGCGGAAGGTTTCCAGTCTCCGCTTCTGTTCGGCCGGGCCGCTGGATCGGCCGGCCGCGTGCGCGGAGATCAGGGACACGGACAAGGTCACCAGCCGGTGGTACCACTCCGGGATGAGCTCCTCGGGAACCCCGGCGTCGTCGAGGGCTTGCAGAGTCTCCTCGATCACCAGCTGGCTGCCGGGCCCGCTGCCCGGGTAGTGGCTGGCGTCCTTCGCGAGCTGCGGCAGCGCGGCGTAGGCGTCCCACGAGCGCAGGATCAGGTCGACGAGCCGGGCACGCCAGGTTCCCTGCCGCTGGTAGCCGTGCATGGCCTGGACCAGCACGTGGTCCACGATCGCGAGCATCAGGTCGGTGCGGTTGCGGAAGTGGCGGTACAGGCTGGAGGAGTCGGTCCCCAGCTCGGCGGCCAGTTTGCGCATGCTGAACGCGTCGTCCCCCGCGGAGCGGGAGATCAGCTCCACGGCGGCATCCAGGATGGTCTGTTCGCTCCACCGCTGACGCATGGCAGCAGCTTAGACCAGCGGAGCGAGCACTCCGCAGCTGACGACAGCGGCGTTGCACGCAACGTTGCACGCGGTGCGTGCAACGTGGTTCGATGAGGCCATGACCGAACTGCACGAGCTGGCCGCCCTGCGGAACGGATTCGACATCGACCCGGGTGTGCGGAGCCGACGCGACGACGGCGAGGTGTACCGGGTGCGGTCGCCGTTGGGACACGAGGCCACCCTCTTCAGCCGCTATGCCGATGTCCGGGCAGTGCACGGCGACGCGGAGCGCCTGCGGCTCGACGCGATCGGACCGTCGCCCGGTCTGGCCGCGGCGGGCGTGGACGACGAGCAGATGAAGCGACGTCGCGCGGGGCGGCTGCTGATGCTGGATCCGCCCGAGCACACCCGCCTGCGACGGCTGCTGACCGCGACGTTCACGGCCCTGCGTGCACAGGCGATGGCTCCGCGGATCCAGGCGATCGTCGACGCGTGCCTCGACGCGATGGAGGCCGCCGGTCCGGCCGCGGATCTGGTTTCCGTGTTCGCGCTTCCCGTGCCTTCACTGGTGATCTGCGAACTGCTCGGGGTGCCCTACGCCGACCGGGCCGACTTCGGCGCGCGCAGCAACCGGCTCTTCGACACGACCATGGACCCGCGGGAACGGCTGCGGCTGGACGCCGAAGCTGACGCCTACATGCGCACGCTGGTCGCGCGGCACCGGGAGAATCCGGGAGACGACCTGCTGAGCCTGTTGCTCCGCGAGCACGGCGCGGGCGCGCTCTCCGATGACGAGCTGGTGGGCCTGGCGGATCTGCTGCTGATCGCCGGCCACGAGACCACGGCGAACGTGATCTCGCTCGGAACGCTCGCGTTGCTGCGGCACCCCGGCCAGCTCGCGCTCGTCCGCGACGATCCGAGCGCGGTCGAAGACGCTGTCGAGGAGCTGCTGCGCTTCACCTCGGTCCTGCACGCCGGCTTCGTCCGGGTGGCCGTCGAGGACACCACGATCGGCGGGCATCCGGTGCGGCGTGGCGAACACGTGGTGACCTCGCTGCCCGCGGCCAACCGTGATCCGGCGTTGCTGGATGACGGGGACACCCTCGACGTCACTCGCGCCCGCTGCCCGCATGTCGCCTTCGGTCACGGTATCCACCACTGTCTCGGCGCGACGTTGGCCCGTCTCGAACTACAGCTGGCGCTTCCCGCGTTGCTGCGGCGATTCCCCGGGTTGCGCCTTGCCGATCCCGCCGCGGCACCCGACTTCAAGGACCGCGCGCTGATCCACGGCCTGCGGTCCCTGCACGTGACCTGGTGATCATTCCGAAGGGAACGACGTTGACCATCGACGGACAGCCGTCCGCCTTTCCTGACCATCAGCAAGTGGTGCAACGGTTCGGGGACCTCGCACCGGACGGCACGACGAGCACGGTGGCGCTGGCGCGCCTGTTCGAGTACCCCCGGGTCCGTCTTCGCTTCTCCCGCTTCGAAAGGCTCGTGGCCGACGGCGGGTTCGGGCCCTTCCACATCCTGTTCGTCGGCCAGCGGGTCGAACGGCGAGCGGCGTTCGGCGAGACCGGCGCGACCCTCCGGATCGGCACCGGTATCCGGGCGATCGGCCGGACCTCCTACACCTACGGTCAGGGCATGTTCGCCGACGGACAGCTCGTCGCCACGGCCGGCGCCACCATCGTGCTCGCCGACAGGTCCGGGCCGCTTGCCTTACCGGACGAACTGCTGGCCGATCTCGAGGAGCTGCGGCTGCCGGAAACAAGTGCGGCAGCCACGGCGAAACCCGATCCACGCCGCCGCGAACGGGACTACTACCCCGCCACGTCCGCTGTCCGCGCCCGCGTCGGGGACGTCGACCTCAACCGGCACGTCAACTACATCGCCCAGCTCGGCTTTTACGACGAGGCGATCGCGTCCCACGCACAGGGCCTCCTGGGAGACAGCGCCGTCAAGAAGCTCCCTCGGTATCTCCCCTGGCGATACGAGGTGAACTACCTCGGCGAGGTCCTCTACCCCGGCACCTACGACATCGGGATCGCCGTCGGCGGACACGACGAGCACACCGTGCACTACGAACTGGGACTGTTCGACGGCGGCCGATGCCTGGGGACGGCGGACGCCTCCGCACCGCGCGGGGCGCTTTCCCTGACAGGGCGACCGCCGGGGTAGGTGAATCCGGCCTTGGCGCATGGCAGCCCTGGTCCACCGGCAGTAGGTTGCTTCAGATGGTGATCAAGGAACTGCCGCAGCCTGAGACGGGCCCCCTGACGTTGGAGTACCGGGAGGGCCGCCCGGTACTGATCGTGTCGGGCGGCAGCCCCATCCCGGAAAGGATCGAGGTGGAGGACTCCGACGGCCGCCCGGTCGGGGCCTACACGGCCGGCGAGCCCGCCAGTGCACCGCGGATCGCTCCGAATTACCTGACGAACGTGGTGACTCCGTGGTTCACCCACCCCGAATAGCGGGCGGGTTCAGCCGGCGAGAGCTTGGGTGATCTGGCGGGTCGTCTGCGCGGCGACGCGCGGATTGACTGCGGCGTAAGAAGTATAGGCATTCAACCCGGTGGCCAGGGCCCAGCCGCGACCGCGGGTCCAGGTGGCGTCGTCCACGTCAAGAGTGGTGCGGAAGGTGGCTCGCGTTTCGGCCGACATGAGGGTGAAGGCGATGATCAGGTCGCGGGCCGGATCGCCCATGCCGAGTTCGCCGAAGTCGATGACAGCGCTGAGGCGGCCCTTGCTCGTCAGCAGGTTGCCGGTGTGGAAGTCGCCGTGGAACCAGACCGGTGGACGATCCCAGGCCGGGGCGGCGAGCGCCGAGTCCCACAACTCGCCCATCGCCGCGGCGTCGAAGGCGTCACCGGTTTTCGTGATGGCGGATCGGGTCGCCGTGTCCCGTGTGGACAGTGGCTGACCGGTGAGGTCCTCGGTCGTTTCGGAGTCGAACCGGTGGAGTGCGGTCAGGAACTCGGCCAGCGCGACAGCGGCCTCGTGCGAACCGGAGAGAGCATCGACGGTCGCCACCTCGCCGTCCAACCAGCGCGACACCGACCACGGCCACGGATAGCCGAAGTCCGGCTCTCCCACCCCCACCGGTACGGGGACGGCCAGGGGCAGGTGCGGGGCGAGCCGTGGCAACCACTCGGCTTCCTTCCTCGCCTGCGTGATCGCACCGGCGTGACGAGGGATCCGAACGGACAGTTCCTCGCCCAGCCGGTAGATCACATGGTCCGATCCGGCCGGGGTGAACCGAAGCAGCGGCAACTCGGCCCACTGAGGGAACTGCGTATCGACCAGACGCCTCGCCAGCGCGGCGTCGATCGCCGGGGTTGTCTCGACGGTCAAGAACAGCTCCTGTGGGTAGGCCGTGGCTGTCGGCAGCGTGTCATGGCCTCGCGAGGTGTTCAACCAGGTTTCACTTCAGTCCGCGTACCTCGGTCAGGATCGCTCCACGGAAATCGGTTCGCACGAGTTTCGCGTTGGTGAAATCGGCGTTGGTCAGGTCGGTCTGGTCGAGGCTGGCGTCGGTGAGGTCGGAGTCGGAGAAATCAGCCGTGGTCAGGCTCGCGCGGGGAAATCGTGCCTGGACGAGAGCCGCCATGTGGAGTGTCGCGCCGTCGAGCCGGACGCCGCGGAGGTTCGCGCCGGTCAGGTTCGCGCGAACAAGGACCGCTTCGGCGAGGTTCGCGCCCGAGAGGTGGGCGGACGCGAGCGCGCTTTCCTCGAGGTCGACCTTGGCCAAGCAAGTGCGCGCCAGGTTCAGGACATCGATGTCGTGGTCGACGGTGCGACGGCCGATGACGGTGATCGCGGCTTGGACATCGGTCGGCGGTTGATAAGCGGGAGTCGGTCCGGGACAAGAAGTACTGGGTGCGTGACCGCGGATGAAGCCGGTGAGGACTTCCATGATGGTGGGGTGATCGCGGCGCGAATCGCGGGCAAGCCGTTCGAGGGCGTAAATCCCGCCCAGCCTCACGTCGAGTTTGTCCGACCCGAGTTGCTCGACGGCTTTGCCGAATCGGTCGGTGAGCTGACCTTGTTCGGAGAGCGCGACCTGATTCTGGGTGGTCCGCAGGGATTGAGCGGTGAACCACAGGGCCGCGACGGCGGCGACAGCCGTGAGCAGTGAACCCAGTTTGAGCCAGCCATCCCAGCCCAGCAGCCTGGAGAAGCCACGTGCCGGGCGTTGCCGGGATCGCGGTCGCCGAATTCCGGCAATCCTGTGCGGAGATCGATGCTTCGAAGTGAGCGGCACTCGTTCGATTCTGCCGAAGTCCTTGCCGGATGTGGACAATGACGCCGGGTGGCACTCGATCGGATGTCTCCGCAGACGCGCTACAAGCTGGGCGACGGGACTGGATACCAGACACCGAACCACTGCTCGGCGCCATATTCCTCGAACCGCTCCACTTCGGCGAAACCCAGTTTCTCCGCGACACGCACCGAGCGGTCGTTGGCGATCTGGGTGCAAAGCACCACAGGCTCACCGGGAACCGCGTCGGCGAACCAGTCGAGCGCCGCCGCGCAGGCCTCGGCGGCGTACCCGTGTCCCCACGCCTGCGGTAGGAACAAGTAGCCGAGCTCCGTCTCCCCCGCCTCCGGGCGGGGGAGACCAGGGCGCTCCGCGTCACGCTGATCGAGCGTGATCATGCCGATCATCGCGTCGTCGAGGTCGACCACGAACAGGCCGGGACGCCGCCCGGGAATCTCAGGTCGCGTGCGCTCCAGCTCCTCACGCGATTGAGCGCCACCGATGTAGGTGCCCACTTCGGGCGAGGCGAACAAGTCGATGAACACCGCACGATCCCGCGCCTCGGACTCGCGGAGCACGAGCCGCTCGGTCCTGATCGGAGCCGGTGGCCAGGCGACAGAGCCGAGGTCGGTCATGGCAGGCAACCTAGCGCACGCTAGCTCGGTGGCTGCTGAACCGGCGGGTTGGGCTGCGGCTGGCCGGGCTGAGGAGCTGGGAACCCCGGCTGTGCGGCCATCGGGTACTCGAAGGACCCGGGGTGCGGCGCCGGGCCGGGTCGCCGGTGCTGACGGCCGTGCTTGACGACCGCGATCGCGACCAGGAGCCAGGAAAGCAGCGAGGCGAGTTCGAGTGGGATGCCGACGCCCATGAAGACCAGGCGGATCTCGTCGGCGGTGAGTTCGCCCGCCCAGGACGAGAGGTTCGCCACCACGAACTGCCACACGATGCTCGCGACCGTCGTGAGGAGCAGGACCGCGAAGGCGCCCACCATCAGGCCGGAGACACCCCTGGAGCGTCCTTTGATCGAAAAGATCAGGCCAAGCAGCCCGACCACGAGCAGCAACACTCGCGGGACGGCTTCGATGCTCGTGTACGCCAAGGGGGACATGCGCGCCTTCCATAACTCTCGCCGGGGATCGAGACGTCTGGCCGGACAGATCCTATGAGGTGGCAACGCTCCGCGTGGCATGTTCGGCGAAGATCGCTCCCAACACCTTCGCTGAGTCGGTTTGAACCGGTGCGTTTCCGGACATCCAGTACACCGACCGTGAGGTGGCGATCGGATGGAAACGAACTTCGGAGAAGCGGCCCTGCAGGGCCTCCAGCGGTATGTGCGCCGGGTGAACGAGGAGCTGGGCCTGCAAGGCGAAGCGTTCTACACGCAGGCCGAACCGACGGTGAGCGCGTACATCGCCTTGGAGCGGCGGCTTCCCGACCGGCCGGACCGCGATGTGGCGCTGCTCTGGACAGAGCGGCACGGATGGGCGTTGACCATCGAGACGCACGCCGGCGAGGAACTCGTCGTCGCCGGTTACCTCACCGCCGAGCCACTCCCCGCGCCCCGGGTCGTGGCCGAGTTCGCCCAGGGGCTGCTCTCGGGCGAACGCTCGCCGCGCCCCGAGCCGCCGCCCCTGTTCGACGGCGGGGCGGATTTGGCGCACCGGCTGGCGGCGTACCCGAAGCCCGCCTTTCCTCGGGGTGGGTGAGCGTCTCGTCCCGCGCTGCGGCCCCAGGTTCCGGTGGGTGATGATGAGGCCGGAGTCGGCGGAACGGAGGTGGCGACGGTGGACGGTCGGCGCCGGGAGCGGTTGTGGCGGCTCGTCATCGACCACGGGGCGGATCGCGCCCCGGACACCGGATGGGTCGGCGTGGTCTGCGCGGTCGCCGTCGAGGAGCTCGACGTCGACGGGGCGGCGGTCTCCCTGCGATTGCGGGATCACGACCAAGAGCTGGTCGCCGCGGACGGACCTTGGGCCACGTCTCTGGAGGAGCTGCAGTACACGGTCGGTGAAGGCCCCGGTGTCGAAGCCTTCACCGTCGGCGATCCCGTACTGGTCGACGAACTCGCCGCCGACGAGCAGCGCTGGCCCGGATTCGCCGACGGCGCGGCGGCGAGCGGGGTCGGCGCGGCGTTCGCCTTCCCGCTGGGGGTCGGCGCGCTCCGGCTCGGCACCCTGGATCTCTACCGTCGCGAACCCGGGACGCTGAGCCGGGAGGGCTTGGGCGACGCGCTCGCGCTGGCCACCATCGCCACCACCGCGCTGCTGACCGACAGCAACGGCGGGGAAGACGCGCACGCGCGCTGGGCGCGGCCCGACGTCGCGGGTCACTACGACGACGTGAACGTCGCGACCGGGATGCTGGCCACCGAGCTCCGGATCAGCCTCGAAGACGCCTTGGTGCGGTTGCGCGCCCACGCCTTCAGCCACCGGCTTCCGGTGACCGAAGTCGCGCGGGCGGTGCTCAACCGGCAGTTGCGCCTCGAGTCACCCCAGGAGTGAGCGACCCGGTCACTTCGCGGGCAGCACGCGGCCCCGCACCTCGCCGAACCCGATCCGCGCGCCGTCCGTGCCGGGTGCGGTCCCGGTGATCACGACCTCGTCACCGTCGAGCAGGAAGGTGCGCTCCTCCCCCTTGACCGTGAGCGGTTCCTTGCCGCCCCAGGACAATTCGAGGAAAGCGCCGCGCTGGTGCTTCTCCGGTCCGGAGATCGTCCCGGAGCCGTAGAGGTCTCCTGTGCGCGACGAAGCGCCGTTGACCGTCAGGTGCGCGAGCATCTGGGCGGGCGACCAGTACATCTCGCGGAAGGGCGGACGGCTGACCTCCTCGCCGTTCCATTCGATGATCAGGTCGATGTCGAGGCCCCACGGTTTCCGCTCCTGCAAATAGGGCAGCGGCAAGGGATCCGTCTGGCCCGGCAGCGGGATCCGCGCGGCCTCCAGCGCCAGGATCGGTACCACCCAAGGGGAGATCGAGGTCGCGAAGCTCTTGCCGAGGTGCGGGCCCAGCGGGACGTATTCCCACGCCTGGATGTCGCGGGCCGACCAGTCGTTGAGCAGGACCGCGCCGAAAACGTGGCGGGAGAAGGAATCCGGGGAGATCGGGGTGTTCAGCGGGGTTCCGGTGCCGACGACGAAACCCATCTCCGCTTCGATGTCCAGCCGCGTGCTCGGCCCGAACACCGGCGCGACGTCGGCCGGGGTCTTGCGCTGACCGCTCGGGCGCACGACGTCCGTGCCGGAGACCAGGACCGTGCCGGAGCGTCCGTGGTAGCCGACCGGGAGGTGCTTCCAGTTGGGCAGCAACGGTTCCGCGTCGGGGCGGAACAGCCTGCCGACGTTCGAAGCGTGGTGCTCGGAGGCGTAGAAGTCGACGTAGTCCGCGACCTCGATCGGCAGGTGCAGGGTCACCCGCGCGACGGGATGGACCGCGCCGTCGGGGATCTCGCCGGTGATCAGCTCGCGGATCCGCTCCCGGACGGCCACCCAGCGGTCGTATCCCTGTGCCATGAACGGGTTCAGCGTCGGCGCGGCGAAGACGTCGTCGCCGAGCGCCTCGGCCAGGTCGAGGACCGAGTCGCCGACACGGACGCCGACACGGGGGGAATCGCCGTCGACGGAGAACACGCCGTAGGGCAGGTTGCCGATCCCGAACAGGGAATCCGCGGGAATGTCGATCGTGGTCATGCCTCTCCTCGGGGCGTCGCGAGCAGGCCGAGTCCGGCCAGTTCGGTCAGGGGGTCGGTGATGCTGCAGGTGCCGAACGACGTGAAGCCCGCGCGGGCGGCGGCGGCACGATCCGCGTCCAGCGCCCGGAGGCGGTCGGCGACGACGGCGCCGTCCCGCTCGGCGAGCAGGGCTTCGGGGTCGCCGTCGGCATGGAGGACGGCGTCGGTGGCCAGCAGCAGGTTCAGGAATCCGTGCTGTTCGAAGCCGGTTTCCTGATCGGTGTTGCGGAGCGCGTGGTGCAGCCCGGCGGTGGCCTTGAACGGGACACCGGCCCCGGTGGCCGCCCGGACGGCGGCGGCGAGTTCGGCTTCGCCGGGGTACAGCTCGGCACGGACACCACCGGTGCGGAACTTCGCGCGGTGGCCGGTGCCGGAAAGGGCGGCCAGCAACGGGAGGCGCCGGTCGTCACGCGGGATCTCGACGTAGACCGGCGCGGTGGCACCGGAAATCGTGGCGAGCAGCTCGTCCGGTCCCATTCCGTCTGGGACGGCGATTTCGAGCGCGTCGAGACGCACCGGCAGCGCGTCGACGGCCTTGAGCACGCCGTCGAGCTGTTCGGGGCCGCCCGGCAAGGTCACCGCGACCGCGAGCGGGGTGGCCCGCTCGCGCAGGACCTCGGCGAGGTCGTCGAGCGCGGTGACGGCGACCACGAGCGGTCCGACGAGGCCCGAGTACCAGGCGGAGACGTGCTCGTCGTGCGCCAAGACGGCGTCCGGCAGTGGGGCAAGGCCCGGCGGGAACACCGCGGCGTCGTCGCACAACCCGGCGAAGAGCGCGGGAATCCGCCCGACGTCCACCATGGGTCTCCTCCTCGCCGATTTAGTTCACACTTTTACTACTCTTCGGGCAGCGTAGTCCGGTCTTGCGGGTGACGGGAAGGGTCCGATGGAGCCTAGTTGCGGCTCCGGGCGCCGAACTCCTCGCGGCTCGTGATCAGTTTCCCCAGCAGCATCACGAGGATGCGCTGTTCGGTCTCGGTCAGCGCGTTCGTCCACCCGAACTCGCGCTCGTTGTGCTCGCGGAAGACCGAGACCATCTCCTCTTGCCCGGCCTCGGTCAGCGACAGCTGCACCGAACGGCCGTCCCGCTCGTCGGGGGCCCGGTGGAGCATCCCCTCCGCGACCAGTGTCTTGACCAGGTTCGACACCGCCGCCCGGCTCATCCCGGTCAGCCGGGCCGCGCTCGTCGGTTCGAGCGGCCCGGCGAGCCAGACCACGAACAGCAGCCGGAACGCCGACCAAGACCGGCCGCGCGGCCGGTGCACCGCGGCTTCGAGGTCGTAGGTCACCAGGTCCGAGGCGCGGTTGAGGGTCAGCAGCACCTCGGTCGCCAGCTGGTGCCGGAAGCCGTACTCCTGCGCGAGCCGCCGGTTCGCCAGTGCCACGAACGACCAGAAGTCCCGTCCGGCCGTGTCCCCGTCTTCCATCGCCGAACACTAACCCCGAACCTCGAAAATGGTCAAAGTCGAAAGTAGTTTCGCACCCCTGGAGATTCATCCATCCCCCAGCCGTGATCATGGACATTCCTCCATGGCGGGCGCACCACGATCACCGGTTTGCTGAAGGCATGAGCAGAACGGAAGTGGCCCCGGGGACCGCCAAGGCCGTCCGGGTCACCGCGGGAGACCTGGTGCGGGTGATCGACGTCGACGGAGGCCAGGTCGGTGACGTGTTCGCGTTCACCGGCAGCGGGAACGAGCACCACAGCGCGGCGCACACTCGCGCCACGAACGACAGGCTGTTCCCCGCCGTCGGCGAGCCCTTCGTGACCGACCGGCGCCGCCCGATCCTGACCCTGGTCGAGGACACCTCCCCCGGTGAGCACGACATGCTCATCCCGGCCTGCGACCCGGCCCGCTACGCCGCGCTGGGAGCCCCCGGTCACCGGTCCTGCGCGACGAACCTGCTCGAAGCGCTGCAGGAAACCGGCCTGGTGTTCACCGGTCCGACTCCTCAGCCGATCAACGTCTTCATGCGCATCCCGGTCGGCGAGGACGGACGGCTCAGCTGGCTGACCGCGTCTTCGCGGCCAGGCGACGCGGTGACCCTGCGGGCCGAAATGGACTGCGTCGTCGTGGTCTCCGCCTGCCCGCAGGATCTCGTGCGGATCAGCGACGCCGGACTCTCCCCGCTCGCCATCGAAATCGTCCACAATGGAGGAAACCAGTCATGACCACCACCGTCGGCCACACCCACCCCGCGCTGGCCCCGATCACGCTCGGCGGTCTCGCGCTGCGCAACCGCTACGCCGTCGCCCCCATGACCCGGGTCTCGGCCGGCTCCGACGGCACCCCGACCGGCGAAATGGCCGACTACTACGCCGAGTTCGCCCGTGGCGGCTTCGGCCTGGTGTTCAGCGAGGGCACCTATCCCGACACGGCGGCCAGCCAGGGGTACCTCAACCAGCCGGGCCTCGCCCGGGACGAGCACGTCGCGGGCTGGCGTGTGGTCACCGCCGGAGTCCGCGCGGCGGGCGGCCGGATGATCGCCCAGCTCATGCACGCCGGGGCGATCTCTCAGGGAAATCCGCACCGGGACCACACCGTCGGCCCGTCGGCCGTCCAGCCGCTCCGGGAGATGATGCCCGCGTACGGCGGTTCCGGGCCATGGTCCGTACCCCGTGAGCTGACCGTCGCCGAGATCGACGACATCGTCGAGGGGTTCGCCGCCGCGGCCGTGCGTGCCCGCCTGGCCGGGTTCGACGGTGTCGAGGTGCACGCCGCCAACGGCTACCTGCTGGACCAGTTCCTCACCGACTACATCAATCAGCGCACCGACGAGTACGGCGGCCCGGTCGCGCACCGGATCCGGCTGACCGCCCGCGTCGTGACCGCCGTCGCCGAAGCCGTGCCGGATCTGCTGACCGGGGTGCGGCTGTCGCAGACGAAGGTCAACGACTTCACCTATCGCTGGCCAGGGGGCCGCGAAGACGCCGAGGTGATCTTCGCCGCTGTCGCCGAGGCGGGCGCGGACTTCCTCCACATCGCCAGCGAGGGCCGGAACTGGCTGGAGACGGCGAAGCTGCCCGACGGCGGCACCATCACCGCCCTCGCCCGGCGGGTCACCGCTCTGCCGGTGATCGCCAACGGCGGGATGCACGACCTCGAGCAGGCACACGAGGTGCTCGCCGGCGGGCACGCCGACGTGCTCTCACTCGGGCACGGCGCGCTCGCCAACCCCGATCTGCCCGCCCGCGTCGCCGCGGCGGAACCGCTGGAAGAATTCGACCGGGCGATGGTCTCCCCGACCGTCACGGTGGCGAACGCGCGCCGCTGGCGGGAGAGTCGGCAAGCGTGACGGAAACAAGCTGGCACGGCGGCGCGGCCGCGGTGGCGACCCTGACCTTCGACGTGGACGCGGAGTCCCCGATCCTCGCGCGAGGGCGGGGCTACGCGGATCACCTGTCGACCATGTCCCATCAGGCGTACGGGCCCCGGGTCGGGGTGCCGCGCATCCTCGGCCTGCTCGACGAACTGGCCGTACCGGCGACGTTCTTCGTCCCGGGCTGGGTCGCCGAACAGCGGCCCGGCCTGGCCGCCGAGATCGTCGAGCGGGGGCACGAGGTGGCGCACCACTCCTACAGCCACCGGCCGCCGACGACGATGACCGCCGCCGAGCAGCGAGCCGATTTCGAGCGGGGCATGGCGGTCTTCGCGAGCCAGGGCATCGAGATCAGCGGGCACCGGGCGGCGGGCTGGGAGTCCACTTGGGACACTCCGGGGCTGGTGGCCGAGCACGGGCTGAGCTACGACTCGTCGCTGATGGCCGACGACCGGCCCTACCTGATCGAAACCGGCGCGGGCCGGATCGCCGAGCTCCCCGTGCACTGGTCGCTCGACGACTGGGAGCAGTACGCGTTCCTTCCCGCGCCCCAGATCGGATCGGTGATCACCTCTCCGGTGCGGGTGCTGGAGATGTGGCGCGCGGAACTGGACGCGATGCGCCGCTACCGCTGCCTGTTCAACCTGTGCCTGCACCCGTTCCTGTCGGGCAGGCCGGGACGGCTGGCCGCCGTGCGCGAGCTCGTCGAGTTCGGGCTCGGCCTCGGTGACGTCCGGTTCGCCCGGTGCCGGGACGTGGCGGCCGCGGCGCTCGCCGACCCGGCCCTGCCTTCGGAACCCTTGCGGCGCCTCGAAGT
Organism: Amycolatopsis sp. NPDC031561; assembly: GCF_055580625.1. Classification (NCBI taxonomy): domain Bacteria; kingdom Bacillati; phylum Actinomycetota; class Actinomycetes; order Pseudonocardiales; family Pseudonocardiaceae; genus Amycolatopsis; species Amycolatopsis sp. NPDC031561. The sequence continues at coordinate 95,421 of NZ_JBVILA010000022.1, forward strand.
CGATCCTGCGGTCTATCCGGACTGAGCGGCCTCCAGCGCCAGGAACAGGTCGACCCGGTCCGCGGTCCGCCCGACGTCGCGGCCGGTCAGCTCGGTGACCTTCGCCAGCCGGTTGCGCAAGGTGTTGACGTGCACGAACAGGGCCGCGGCGGTGGCCGCCCATTGGCCGTCGTGGTCGAGGAACGCCCGCAGGGTCGTCTCCAGGTCACCGTCGCGGGCTCTGTCGTGCTCACGCAGCGGGCCGAGCAAGGCGTCGGCGAAAGTGTGCCGCCACTGCTCGTCGTGCGACTCCAGCAGCAGCCGATAGCTGCCCAGCTCGGCGAAACTCGCGGCCACCGGTCCGCCGCGCCTGCCGCGGAGCACGCGGCAGGCTTCGCGGCTGCGCGACAACGGCGCGCGCAGTTCGGCCGCGCCGGACACGGGATCGGCCAGCCCGACGACCACTCGCGCGCCGGAGAACCGATGCGACACCGCGGCCGCCAGCCGGGGCGCGAGCGCGGCGGGCGCGTGCGTTCCCGACCGCCAGGGCAGGACAGCCACGACGTCCCGGCTGCCCGCCGCCACGACCGCGGGCAAGCCGTCCGCCAGCAGGAAATCCGTCACGGCCTCCGCCATCCCCGGCAGGGTCGCGGTGGCGTCGTCACCCGCGAACGCCAGCGCGAGCACCGCCAGCGGCCCGTCCGGGTCGACGCCGAAAGCCCGCAACCTGCCGGGCACCTCCGCGGCGCGCTGCGCACCGGAAAGCACCATGTCCAGCAGCTCGACGGCGAACCGCATCTCGATGGCCTGCACCGCCTGGTGCCGGGCCACCTCCAGGCTGAGGTAGCGGGCGGTCTGCTCCAGCGCGTCCCGCTCCCCCTGCGTCAGCTCGGCCGCGGGACGCAGGCAGAGCAGCACGGCGTCCGCGTCCCCGATCGCGCCGACCGGGAACAGCGCCGCCCGCGTCCCCGCTCCGAGGTCCGCTTCCAGTGGCGGCGGACGCCTGGCCAGGGCTTCCGCCGCGGCACGCGACTGGCCGGCGTCCAGGTCGGCACCGGCGGCCGCCAGCTCCCGGCCCATCCGGTCGACGACCGCCAGCGGCAGCTCGTGTTCACGGCGAAGGACCTCGAGCACCCCGGAAGCTCCGGCGCCCCTCGACAGCGCCGAGGTCAGCTCGTCCCCTCGGCGCACCAACGACATCAGCGCGTTCTGCCTGCCCCTGGCCTGGATCGCCGCCGCCGCGCGGGTGACCGCCGTGAACGGCACCGCCACCGAGATCTCCAGCAGGGGCAGCCCGGCTTCCCGGCACGCCTCGGCGAGCTCCGGCGGAGTGTCACGCTGCTCCACGCGCAGGCCGAAGATGATCCCCGCCGCTCCCGCGCGGACCACCCGCGCGACGAAGTCCGCCGGGCCGGTGCGGTCCAGCCACAGGCCGTTGGTCAGCACGACCTCGTGTTCCCGCACGTACGGCGCGGGATCGGGCAGCTCGGTGTTGTGCACCCACAGCACCTGGTCGGCCAGTGCCCCGTCGCGGCCGGGGACGACCACCCGCAGTTCGAGATCGGGATCCTCGACCAGCGCCGCCAAGCTCAGCATGACTGTGAATATATCCAGTGAAGCAGGGTCGCTATGGATGATCCGCCATTTCATCGGTTTTTCATGATCGCTGATTAGCGTGCCTCGAAGACCCTTCAGGATTCGAGGAGATCCACTGTGACGGCAGTTTCACGCACGATCGCCGAGCGCTACACCCTGCTCGAGAAGCTGGGCGGCGACGGGGTGGCCGTGCTGTGGCGTGGGGAAGACGGCACCGACGGCCGTCAGGTCGCGATCAAGGAACTGGTGCTTCCCCCGCTGGACGAGGCCGCCCGCGCGGTCGTCGTGGAACGGCTCCAGCGTGAGGCCGGTGTCGCGGTGGATCACCCGTCGGTGGTGCCCGTGCACGACGTCGTCGTGACGGACGGGGTGCCGTACCTCGTGATGGACCCGGTGGAGGCGCGGACGCTGGAAGAGGTGACCTCTTCCGGGCCGCTGCCGCCGCGGTTCGTCGCCGACATCGGCAGGCAGGTGCTCGGCGCGCTCGCCGCCGCGCATACGGCGGGCGTCGTGCACGGGGACGTCCGGCCCGCGAACATCCTGGTGTGCCCCGACGGCACGGTGAAGCTGACCGGCTTCGGGATCGCCGGCGCCCTCGACCCGTCCGGTTCACCCGCCTTCCTCGCCCCCGAACGGATCGCGGGCCACGAAGGCACTCCCCACTCGGATCTCTGGTCGCTCGGCGTGACGCTCCTCAGCGCGAGCGAAGGCGTGAATCCTTTCCACCGGGTGAACATCGCGGCCACGCTGTACGCCGTCGTCAACGAGCAGCCTCCGTTCCACCGGACGCACGGGCCGCTGGCGGACGTCATCCGCGGGCTGCTGGCGAAAGCGCCGCAAGCGCGCATGCTGCCGGACCACGCGCTCCCGCTCCTGGCACAGGCCGTGAGCGGGGTCGAAAACCCCGCGCCGCGGCCGCCTTCTCCCGGGATCGCCATGCCTTCGGTGTTCGCGGTCCTGGCGGGGGTGGCGGGCATGGTGCTCGGCTTCGCGCTGCTCGCGAACGCGATGCTGATGCACCAGGCGTACTACTTCTTCCACTTCTCCGAGCTGTCGATCATGGTGGGAGACTTCAGCTTGATCCTCGCCGGGGTGGCCGCGGTGGCGGGCGGCGCGAGCCTGCTCGCCAGGGTCCGGGCGGGACAGATCATGCTCAGTGCCTCCGCGCTGCTGACGCTGATCTCCACCTGTCTGCTGACCTTCATCGGCGATGACCGGGTACACCTCGGCCTTCCGGTCCAGCCCGGTTTCACCGTGGATCTCCTCATCCTCGTCTTCGCCCACGTCTTGACGATCGCCGTGTGGTTCGTCCCGGTCCGGCGATCCACAGTGGACCGTCCTGCTGTGGGCTGATCCGCTCACAGCAGAGAAAACGGCGGAGGACGGGTCCCCGGCGGCATGGTCGGGGCATGACCGACCACGAGAAGCAACCACTCTTCGACCAACGACTCCGGGAACGGTTCTTCAGCCAGCGCGTCCTGGTCCTCGACGGCCCGCTCGACGACGACAACGGGACGGTGCTCACCACCCAGCTGCTGTCGCTGGCGAGCGAGGATCCCCGCAAGGACATCGCGTTGTGGATCCACTCGCCGGGTGGCTCGGTCCCTTCGATGCTGGCCATCCGCGACGTCATGCGCCTCGTGCCGTGCGACGTCGCCACCCTCGCGCTGGGCCTGGCGTGCAGCGCGGGGCAGTTCCTGCTCTCCGCAGGCACCCCGGGCAAACGGTTCGCCCTGCCGCACGCGCGGATCCTGATGCACCAGGGTTCGGCGGGCATCGGCGGCTCGGCCGTCGAAGTGGAGGTGCAGGCGGACGATCTGCGCTACACGCGCGACACCGTGCTCGGCCTCATCGCCGAAGACACCGGGCAGCCCGTCGACCGGATCTTCGCCGACTCCCTGCACGATCGCTGGTTCACCACCGGGCAGGCCCGCGAATACGGCTTCATCGACCACGTCGTCGAGAGCCTCGACCAGGTCGTTCCCGTGCGCACCCACAGACTCGGCCTCGGCTCGGAAAGGGGTGCCGGCGCATGAGCACCTACACCATCCCCAACGTCATCTCCCGCAGTCCCGCGGGCGAGCGGATCATGGACGTCTACTCGCATCTGCTGTCCGAGCGGATCATCTACCTCGGGACCGCGATCGACTCCGGCGTGGCGAACGCGCTGATCACGCAGCTGCTCTACCTCGAAGCGGACAACCCCGAACAGGAGATCAACCTCTACATCAACACCGAGGGCGGCGACCCGTCGGCGATGCTCGCGTTGTACGACACCATGCGCTTCATCAAGGCGCCGGTGGCGACGACCTGCGTCGGGCAGGCCGTGGCCGCGGGCGCCATCCTGCTGGCCGCGGGCGAAGCCGGGCACCGGTTCGTGCTGCCCCATACCCGCGTGGTGCTGCACCAGCCGGCCGCGCAGGGCCGCGGCACCATCCCGGACCTCATCCTCCAGGCCGACGAGGTCGTGCGCGTGCGGACGCAGCTGGAGGAGATCCTTTCCTCGCACACCGGCCGCGCCGTCGCGGATCTCCGGCACGACACCGACCGGGACCGCGTGTTCGACGCGGCGGGTGCCGTCGCCTACGGGCTCGCGGACCAGGTCCTCGACAGCCGGGGCTAAGCCGTGTTCTAGGCGGCCATGAGCACGGGTCCGGACGGGCGGCGGCCGACCGCGAGGCCCGTGCTGCCGCCCCGCCGGACCGTGCCCGCGATACCGAAGAGGAGATCCGCCAGGTCGATCCCGAGCGCGCCGGTGACCGCGGCGATCATTTCGCTGGAAGGCTCTTTGCGGCCGCGCTCGATCTCCGAGAGGTACTGCGGCGAGATGCCGGCGCGTTCCGCGACGTCGATGAGACGGCCACCCTGTTCTTCCCTAGCCGCGCGCAGGCTCTGGCCCAGCACGTCACGCCAGAGCGGTTCCGGCTCGCTGTCCGCGGTGGAAGCACGCTTCGGGTGGAAAGGGAGGATGTCCGCCATACGGTCATCGTGACATTCGGGCCGGGGCCCGTGCGCGCTGTTCCGCTCAAGGCGAAACCGAGCCCCGGAACGCCCGCCGGTACGCGCCCGGCGTCGTGCCGACCTGGTCGCGGAAACGGCGGCGGAGGTTGACGGCCGACGTCAGGCCGACGCGGGCCGCGATCGCCTCCACCGGAAGTCCGGTCTCCTCCAGCAGGGTGCGCGCCTCGGTCACCCTGCGCGCCAGCAGCCAGGCGCCCGGCGTGGTGCCGAGCCGATCGGCGAACCGGCGGGCCAGGGTGCGGGGCGAGACATTGACGTACGCGGCCAGCTCGCCCACCGACAACGATGTCCCGAGACGCGCGGCCGCCCACTCGAGGAGGCCGTCCAGCTCGTCGTCGGGCGGCGGGGACGGGACGAACTGCGCCTGACCGCCGTCCCGATGCGGCGGCATCACCATGTGCCGTGCGACGAGCGCGGCGTGCGCGGCCCCGTGGTCTCGCCGGACGAGGTGCAGGCAGAGGTCGATCCCCGCGCCCGCCCCGGCGCTCGTGGCGACATCGCCGTGGTCCACGTAGAGCACGTCCGGTTCCACGCGCACCTCGGGGAATTCCTCTTGCAGCCGGGCGGCGCGTGCCCAGTGCGTGGTCGCCGCCCTGCCGTCCAGCAACCCGGTGCGGGCCAGCGCGAAAACGCCGGAACAGATCGTGACGAGCCGCGCGCCCCTGGCGTGCGCGCGAAGAAGCGCCCGGCGCACGGCGACCGGCAACGGTGCCTCCACCGGAGTCCAGCCCGGGATGAGCACGGTGTCCGCCTCCGCCAGCGCGGAAAGGCCGCGTGTCACGGACATCGCGTACCCGGCGGTGGTCGGCACCGGTCCGGGTTTCTCCGCGCAGACGTCGAATTCGTAGTACCGCGGCACCCCGGCGCGTTCCGTGCCGAAGACCTCGGCGGCGATACCGAGTTCGAACGTCGACTGCACCGGCCGCACCAGTGCCCTCACGCGATGCATGGCAGAAAAGTACCCCATGGTGTCTTATTGGACACTGTCCGGCGGCACGCCGATCGCGGAACCTGGGGTTCATGCACCCCGAGATCCTCGCCCAAGAGGGCTACACTTCCGTCTCCGTCAAGGAATCCCCCGTGCGCGAGCTCTTCCCCGGAATCCGGCTGCGTCCTTTGCGGACAGGCACGGACGGGTCGCAGGCCAACGTGCTGGAAATGGACCCCGGCACCTCGTGGCCGCGCCGCGACGTCCACGAACCGGGACCCGAGGAGGTCTACGTCGTCTCCGGCACGTTCAACGACGGCGCGCGCGACTATCCGGCGGGAACCTTCCTGCACGCTCCGGCCGGCTCGTGGCACGTACCCGCGACGGCGACGGGGTGCACGCTCTTCGTCTTCTATCCCGAGGGGTGAACCGCGTCAGCCGATGACCGACAAGCCGCTCTCGGCCGCGAGGATCCCCGCGATCGAGACGGCCTGTTCACTGGTGATCTTCGCTCCGCTCAGGGTGAGCAGCCCCCGGACGCCGGACAAGCGTGAGCCGCGGAGATCGCAACCCGCCGCACCGGTCGCGGCGAATTCCGTGTCGGTGAACTGACAGTCCACAAAGGTCAAACGGGACAGGTCGCCGGAGAACACCGTTTCCCGGAAAGAACATCCGGAGAACACGGCGGCGCCCTTCACCCGCTCGACCACCACCGAGGCGTAGTCGAACTGCGCGTTCTCGACGTACAGATCGGTGGCGGAGGTGATCGACACACCCAGCCCGATCGCCCGGCTGCGAAGGATCTCGACGCGGCGCGCGGTCAGTTCACGGATCGCGGCGTTGGACAGGTCGACGCCTTCGAGGATCACGTCGGACAGCGTCAGCCTGCCGAGCCGGGCGTTCGCCAGGTTCACCTCCGAGACGAGGGAATGCGCGATCTCCCCGCCCCCGCGGACCCCGTCCTGCTCGCCGCCGTCGAGGTGGACGGTGTCGAAATCGAAGTCGCCGTCGAACACCGCCGGTTCGCTCGCGAGCTCGTCCCGCTCGACCGACGGCCGCCGGACCCTGACACCGTCGAAATCGCGGAACTCCATGGCCCGGACCGTACCGCAGGGCTTGGGCGGGGTTGGTCGTGAGTGGCGTGCGACCGAGTCGCTCAGGCGACGGCCCGGTCAGCGTAGGGGCGGCGGTGACCAGTGGCCGGGTCGGTCACGCGAGACTGTGTGGATTTCTGGTCATCTGACGCACCAAAATCCACGCAGTCGGTGCCAGAGGTCCGGTGCAGAACCAAGAGTGTCTTAGGTACCTAGTGGATCCTGGTGCGAGTGATCGCAGGTCCGTGACGCCCAGCGGCGGTGACCGGGCGGCACGAAAAAGGGGCCCACCCGAAGGCAGGCCCCTTTCACAGTCGCGAAGTCAGTCCTTGACGCCCTTCACGGCGTCCTTGAGCTTCTCGCCGGCCTGCTTGACGTTGGCCTTGCCCTGCTCGGCCTTGCCTTCGGCCTGCCACTGCTCGTTGTCCGTCGCGTTCCCGACGGCTTCCTTCGCCTTGCCCTTGAGTTCGTCGACCTTGTTCTCGGCCTTGTCGTTCATCGGGCCTCCATTCGTTGTCGTCCGCTGCTTCTCGGATACCCGTCGAACCGGGCTCGAAACGGCCGGTTCGACGTGGCGCCGGACACGTTTGACTTCGTCAGGACCGGGCTATTTCGGCCCACACGGTCTTGCCGTCTTCGCGGTACTCCTGGCCCCACTCGGTGGCACAGGCGTCGATGAGGGCGAGGCCGCGGCCCCCGGTTTCCGAGGGCGGACGCGGGGTGGCGGGCGCCGTACCCGAGTCGTCGACCTCGATGCGCAGGCGGCCCGGCCTCCGCAGCAGGCGCACCTGCCGCGGCGGATTGCCGTGCCGCACCGCGTTTGACACCAGTTCGTCCAGCACCAGGATCGTGTCCGTGAGGTCCTCTTCGGCGAGGACGCGCAGTTCCGCGCGCGCCCAGGCCCGCACCCTGGCCAGTTCGCTCAGGTCGCCGCCCACGTCCAAGGTCGATACTTCGACCTTGGCACCGGCGGACGCGGCCTGATCGGTGGACACGGGGACCTCCAAGTTTCTGCTGCCTGTCGGGGGCTCGCGAGGACCTAGTACCCCGAATGCCGCGAACTTTAACGATCATCACGTCATCGCTCGCCACCCGTGTGACCACACGGGTAGACCGTGCCCGCGGCCAGGGCTTCGCACGACGGGCAGTTGTTCACCGGCCGCTCACGACGACCCCAGAAGGGGTGGGTGGCCCCGCAGAGCGCGGTGACCTGGTCGCCGCGGCCGGGATCCGGAGTGCACACGGGGCAGTAGGCGTGCGCCGCCCGCTCGATTTCGGTGGTCATCTCGCTCCTTCGGGGAGGCTCGTCCAGGTCATGGTCACCGTGGTGCCATCGCCCCGGTATTCGCACTCGGCGTGGTCGGCCAGGCGGTCGATCAGCAGCAGGCCGCGGCCGCGGATCGTGTCGGCCGGGTCCGCGGGCTTCCAGGCCCCGTAGTCGGTGACGACGATCCTGATCTCGTCACGGACGGCGGTGGCGTGGATGTCGATGACGCCGTCCGTGCCCCGGTAGGCGTGTTCGGCGGAGTTGGCCAGCGCTTCGTTGCTCGCCAGGACGATGTCCTCCTGCCGTTCCCCGTCGACGCCGAGGCCGGCGAGCCATCCCGTGAGCTGTTTTCGGAGCCCGACGAGCCGTCCCGGTTCGGCGGGCACCCGATCGCGGAACTCCCGCGATACCGGTGCGGGTATGTGCTTCATTCTTCGCCGCCTGTCGTGTGCTGGACGTGGATCACGGCGATGTCGTCGTCGTGGCGGTTGTGGGTGATCTCCTCGATGAGGTCGTCCCAGGCGGCCGCGTCGCCGAGCCGGTCGCCGTACGCGGCGAACGCGCCGAGCAGCCGTTCGATGCCCAGCGTGATGTCCCTCGCGGGGCTCTCCACCAGGCCGTCGGTGTACAGCAGCAGGTCCGCGCCCGGCGGGAAACCGGTCCGTTCCTCGGCGAAGGAGGAGCCGACGCCCAGCGGCGGCGCGAGCGCCTCGCCGACCTGGTCGATCCGGCCGTCCGGATGTCTCAGCACGGCGGGCAGATGCCCGGCGTTGGCGTAGGTCAGCGAGTGGTCCTCAGGGTCGTGGACAGCGTAGAAACAGGTGACGAAACCGGGCTCCGTCAGCTGGGAGACCCGGCGCAGCAGCTCCGACGGCCGCAGTTCCAGCAGGGCGTAGGCGCGAATGGCCGTCCGGGTCTGGCCCATCACGGTCGCCGCCGGCACCCCGTGCCCGACGACGTCGCCGATCACGAACGCGGTGCGCCCGGAGGGCAGCCGGATGACGTCGAACCAGTCGCCGCCGACGTTGATCCCGGTGGCGGCGGGCAGGTAGCGGGTGATGATCCGCAGGCCGGGGATGCCGGGCACCTCCGGCAGCATGCTGCGGGACAGTTCGGTGACGAGGGTGCGCTCCCGTTCGTACAGCCGGGCGTTGTCCAGCGCGATCGCGGAATAGCCCGCGATGCCCTCGGCGAGGTACTCGTGCCGTTCGGTGAAGCGGCCGGGTTCGGCGTGGCCGAAGAAGAACCCGCCGAGGACCTTTCCACTGGTCGGGCTCAGCACCGGCACCGCGAGATAGCTGCGGACCGGGAGGTGTCCTTCCGGCATGCCGCGATAGGGCGGGTTCTTGCCGAAGCAGGGATCCCTGGTGATGTCGTCGCTGCGGACCGTGCGGACGCCGTCGAAGGTGGGCGCGAAGATCTCGGTGTTGCGGGGCATCGGGAACCGGGAGAAGGCCTCACGGGGGACCCCGGACAGCGTGTAGAGGGTGTAGGACTCGCCGAACTGGTCGACGAGGTTGTAGAAGAACGCGCCGAAGGCCGCCCCGGTCGCCTTCGTGGCGGAGTCCGTCGCGTCCTGCACGATCCGGTCGATGTCGAGCTGCGAAGTCAGCCGCCTGCCGACCGAGTGCAGCCCGTCGAGCAGCGCGGCCTCGGCACGCAGGCGGTCGACGAGTTCCACGAGCGGGGAAACGGCCTCTTGGTCGCCGGCGGCGATCCGGCGGACGACCTCCGCGACCACGTCGGTACCGGGCTCCATCAGGCCTCCAGCGCCGCGGTCCTCGTCGGATAGACCGCCAGTTCGTCGGTCAAACAGGTCAGCTCCAGCGGCCGCAGCACGACCCGGTTGCCCGCCACGACCCGGACCTGGGTGACACCCGCGCACAGCCGGTCCGCCCGGACCAGCTCCGCCATTCCCGCCGACGCCAGGAACTCCACGGCCGTCAGGTCGACGACCATGACCGCGGGCCGCAGCCGGAAGGCCCGTTCGACCATCAGCCGCAGCCGGGGCGCGAGGGCGAGGTCGAGCGCGCCGGACACCTCCAGTACGGCCGTGTCGTCAGTGCCCTCGAACGCGACACCGCCGCTCTCGGCTCTTCCCGATTCCGTCACCGGTTCATTTTGCCGGGGGACGCGGCGGGCCGCCATCCGGACAGGTCCGACCGAAGCGCGCCGGTATAGGTCGTTATACATACTTGGCTGCATCGTGTTCATCGGCCTCTGCGCGATCTTTTCGGGCGCTCCTCTGCTGTTCCCTCGCTCGGGCCCACCACTGGTCAACAAGCTGTTCGGGGTGCCTTATCCCTGGTGGCGCTCGCCCCGGGCTGCTGAAGCACCTCCTCGTCCGCTCCCGACCGAATCGTCCGCAAGGGGTTGACGAGGACGAACACCGAGCCGCAGCAGATGATCCCGGCCGACAGCACCAGCCCGGGCAGAGTGCCGAAGACCGTGCCGACGAAGCCCGCGGCCAGGCCGCCGAGCGTCCCGGTGCCGAAGACCACCGAGAGCGCGGTCCCATTGACCCGGCCCATCATTTCCGGCGGTGTGATGCGCTGGACCAGGCTGAGCACGTGGATGTTGAACACCGAGTCGGCGAAACCGATGAGGAACTGACTTACGATCAGCATGGTGAGCGCGGCCCCCTGCCCGCCTACGGGCAGCAGCAGGAAACCCAGACCGGTCATCAGGATCGAGGTCGCCAGTGTCCGGCCGAGGGTGAGCCCGCGGGCGATCGCGCCGGACGAAACCGCGCCCAGGATGAGGCCCACCGTGCCGATCGCGAACGCGAGGCCGACTGCGCCAGGACTCAGCTTCCCATGGTCGTAGGCGAAAACCAGCACGAGGGCGGTCGCCGTCGCCACACCGAGATTCACCGTGGTACTCGCGAACATCAGATTGCGCAGCCGAGGGTCGGAAAGCGACACTGCCAGCCCTTCTCTGGCCTCCGCCAGCGCCGATCGCGGCTTTTCCGGCTTGACGGCCGACTGCTCGCGGTGACGCATCAGCAGCAGTGACACCAGCGAAGCGAGGAAGGACAAGGCGTCGGCCAGGATCGCGAGCGCGGTCCCGAGGACCTGCATCAGCCCGCCCGCGGCGGCCGCGCCGCCGACCTCGGCGACCGCGCGGGAGGTCTGCAACCGTTCGTTGCCCGCCACGATCCCTTCCGGTCCGGCCAGCACCGGCAGATACGACTGCGCGGCGACTTCGAAGAAGACCGTCAGCACGCCGACCACCCCCGCGACCACGAACAACTGGCCGAGCGTGAGCACACCGAACAGATACGCGACCGGGATCGACCCCATCGCCATCAGCCTGCCGGCGTCGGCCCAGATCATCGTCCCGCGGCGCGAGAACCGGTCGACCCACACACCTGCCACCGAACCGATCAGCACGAACGGCACGAACCTCAACGCCGCCAGCAGTCCGATGTCCCAGGCGGTCCCGCCGAGTCCGAGCAGGGCGACCGACGGCAACGCCACCCGCGAAACCTTGTCTCCGAACGCACTGATCGTCTGGCCGATCCACAGGCGCCGGAAGTCACCGGGGAAAGCGAAAGGTGGAGTCATCGAAATCCGATCATGAGAAGGGAAAACGAGCCTAAGATCCAATAGGCGTCACAGCCGGGTCGGTTATTCGAACTCGAGGAGAGCGGAAATGCGTCAGCGACTGGTCGGTTCCGCGGGAATCGCGGGAATGACCCAGTTACACCAGGCGGCGCCCCTGATCGAACGGCAGCACGCGATCATCGAACTGCTGCGAGTGCGGGCGCCTCGCCGGGTGACGGGCGCGAGCCTCGCGGAGTCGACCGGGGTGAGCCTGCGGACCGTGGAACGTGACATCACGCGCCTGCGCGAAGCGGGCGTTCCCATCACCATCCATCGCGGGCCACGCGGCGGCTACGGCATCGACGCGCGGTCCGTGCTGCCGCCGATCTCGCTGACCCCGGGCGAGGCCTCGGCGCTCATCGCCTCGCTGGTCGCCGTCGGCCCGTACACCTCGGCGGTGGCGCAGTCCGCGCTGGGCAAGATCCTCGACGCGCTCACCGAATAACGATCCGGGCAGGCACGCAACGCACGACAGGGAATCGACGACTGCCAGGCAGGTCATTCTCCGGATGCGAGGCGCGCCATGTCCCCCAACGACAGTTCCGAATTCGAGGAGCCGAACGCGCATGAACGGCGCTGGGGTGGATCCGCGGAGTGGAAACCACGGGGCAAGCGGGACCGTGACGACGCCTACAACCCCCGCCTGACCGTCCTCGACCAGTGCCTCGCGATGATCCGCTTCGGCACGAAGATCGGTTTGTCCCTCCCCGCCGACGCGGTCGACATCGTGGACGTGGCACGGAGAGAAGCGGATCCCCAATTCGATGACACGCTCTACACCCCGCTGCCCCTCAGCAAACTGACCGAAGCCCACAAACAACTCGTCGCCGCCGTGGCGCCGGCGAACCCGAACACGATCGAACTCCTAGCCGACGAAGAAGCCCACGGAGTCCGCCGCTACTTCGGTGCCACCAGATACGCGCGCTCCCTCGCCTTCCTCGCGATAGCGCTGTTCACCACCTTCGTGGTCCTCCAGATCTGGCGGACGAGCACGGGCGCCCCGCTCTGGCTGGACATCCTCGTCACCGCGCTCGCCTCGGTCATCGGCGGGATCTTCTACGTCATGTTCGCCCTGAGCCGTCAGCTCTCCCGCGGTTCCTTCGAACGAGGCCTGGAGGGCAGATACACCAACCTGATCATTCTCGGCGGCCTCGCCGGGACGGCGCTGGCGTTCCTCATCGTGGAGCCCGCGGCGACCACCGCGAACGCTCCCGCCTCCACGAGCGTCAGCGTGCTCCTGACCCGCCCGCTGCTCGCGCTCCTCGGCGGTTTCTCGGCGCGGGCGGTGTACCGCATCCTGGAACGTCTGGTCAGCACCGTCGAAGCGCTGATCAAAGGCTCCGGTGACGAACTGGTCGCGGCGCAGGAACTCGCCACCAAGGCACGGGCGTCCGCCGAGATCTTCGACCACAAGACGGAAACGGTGACGGACCTGCTGCGGGTCACCAGGGGCATCGCCGCCGGTTCCACCACCGACCAGATCCGGTCCGAACTCGAAGTCCTCGTCGCGAAGATCATCAAGGGCCTTCCCCCTTCGGCGCAGCCGCCGCAATCCGAGTGAGGGCCCGTCCCCCGATCGTGGTTCGCCGGGGCCCTGAATGGCCGATGTGTCCCTCCGGAGTCGGTTCTATCGTTCGGACGCATGGCAAGCGACTTGCAGCGGCGCAAGATCTCCGGTGTCTTCGCCGCGATGGACGTCGACGGCGACGGTTTCCTTCAGGAGCGGGACTTCCGGGCCTTGGCCGACCGGTGGGCGCGACAGCGCGGCCCCGGCGACGGGCCGCGCCTGACCGGCATCATGCTGAGCTGGTGGACGACGCTGCTCGCGGCCTCGGATCTCGATCGCGACGACAAGGTCTCCCTCGACGAAGTCCTGCTGGTGGTGGACAAGCTGCCGGACACGCCCGAGGCCGTGATCGCGACCGCCGACGCGATGTTCGAAGCGATCGACGAGAACCGCGACGGCCTGATCTCCGCGGCGGAGTACCGCCGGCTGATCGAGGTCTGGAACGGCCGCCCGACCGACACCGACGCCACGTTCCCGCTGCTGGACTCCGACGGCGACGGGATGCTGTCCCGGAACGAGTTCGCCGCGCTGTGGCTGGAGTTCTGGGCGGGTGACGACGCCGGGGCGCCGGGCACGCTCGTCTTCGGCCCGCTCGCGGCCTGACCCCCGCGCTGCCTTTCCGGTCAGTGCCTCCGGCTACGCGCATCCAGTCGCGGCTTTCGGGCGGACCCGCCGTCCATACGGGCCAGAACCCGCCGGACGTCCACGTCACGGCCGCCGGGTCGGCTCAGGATGGCGGACGTGGACGAGGTGACCGAGCAGATCCTGGAGCGTGTCACCGGCTCGGGCGCCCCCTGCGTATGGGTGACCGGACCGGCGGGTGTCGGCCGGACCACGCTGCTCGCCCGGCTGCGCGAGCGGCTTTCCGAGTCAGGGCAAGGGGTTTCGAGCGCGCGCTTCACGCCGACGGGTGACCTGGCTCCCGGCGGCTTTCCCTGGCCCGCCCCGGCGACGGGCGCGGCCGACGATCCCGCGGTGGCCGGGCGTGCGGCGCGGGCGGTGGCCGTGCCGATCCTCGGCGGTGGCGGGCACGTGCTGATGCTCGACGACACCCAGTGGATGGGCCGCGACTCGCTGGCCGTCCTGGAGGCGTTGATCCGGCGGCTGGACGGTACTTCCGCGCGGTTGATCTGCGCCACTCGCACCCCGGTCCGTGAGGTGGCCGAAGGACTCGCCCTCGTGCGGCGGCTGCGGGCCGACGGCCTGGTGCATCCCGTGAGGCTGCTGCCGTTGAAGGCGGAGGAGATCACGCGGCCGGTCGTCGAGGCGCTGGGCGCCGTTCCGAGCGCTTCGCTGCGGGACCGCCTGCACGAACTCAGCCGGGGCGTGCCCGCCGCGCTGCGCCAGGCCTTGGACCTGCTGCGCGCGCAGGGCGCGATCCGGATCGTCGACCGGCGCGCGTATCTCGTCCCCGGCACCGCGGTGCCGTTGCGGTCCGTGCCGCTGGATTCCGAGCGGCTCGCGGTCGCGAAGGCCGCCGCCGTCCTGCATCCGCTCGGCGAGGCGATGCCGTCGCTGATCAGCGGGGTGCTGGCACAGGATCCCGCGGAAACCCTGGCGATCCTCGAGGTCCTGCGCGCCGACGGGGTGCTGCACCGCGGCCGCGGATGGCGGTTCACCGTGCCGGTGGTGGCTTACGCGCTGATCGCCGAACTCGGCCCCTTCGAGCGACGGCGGTTCTCCGCGGCCGCCGTCACCGCGTTGTGGAACGGGACCGCGCACACGTCCGACCCGTACTATCTCGCCGACCGGATCGCCGAGGCGGGCAAGCTGATCGATCCGCGGCGCGCGCTCGCGGAACTGCTCGACAACGCGGCCTTCCTGCCCGACGACCAGACCACCCGCGGCGCGCGGTGGCTGCGCGCCGCCGCCGAACTGACCGAGGACCGACCACAACGCGCGAGGGTGACCCTCCTCCACACCATGTGGTGCCACCTCAACGGCGATCACGAACAGAGTCTCGCGGGCACACGGCGGTTGCTGGAGGAATTCCCCGACCGGCTTTCCGCCGACGCCGCGCAGGAAGCGCAGTCGATCGCCGTCTGCGCGCTGCACAACTCCGGCAACACGGCCGAGCTGGCGAGGATCGCCACGAACCCGCCGGAATGGTCGGTGGCGTCGAGCGCGATCGCGCTGAGCCTGCTGGACCGGTGGGCCGAAGCCGCCGAACTGCTGGCGGAGAACGATTCGTGGCGCACCGAGTCGACGGTTTCCGCGATGCTGGGCGAACTCTTCGGCGGCCTGGCCGAACTCTGGGCCGGCCGCTCGGCGCGGTTCGGCGCGAACCTGACCGAGCGCGAGCGGTGGCCGTTGAGGACGGCGAGGCGGCCGCGGAACGACCAGATCACGTCGTACGTCACCGCGCTGCTGGTGCTGGGCGAACGGGCGCGCGCGGAAAAGCTGCTCGCCGACGAGGTCTTCCCGGAAACCGGCCTGCGCGACAGCGAACGTTCACTGCTCGCGGCCATGCGCGGCGATTCCGCCCGCGCGGTCGACTTCGCCCACCGCAGCGTGGCCGACCGTTCTCGGCGCGGCTACGACACCGGCTCGGCCGCGATGCACCTGTCGACCGTTTCGGTCCTGCTGTCGCAGGGACGGTTCAGCGCGGCACGGGAACTGCTGACCGCAGCCCGCGCGACCGCACCGATGCTGGCGCATCTGCTCGACATCGCCGAAGCGCGGGTCGACACCGCGCTGGGCGAAACCGACCGCGCCGCCAAACGCCTGCACGCGGCCACCTGCGGGCTCGCCGTCGGCACGGACATCGCCTGGGCCGATCTCGCCGAACTGGCGTTGCGCAACAACGACCGCGCGGGGGCGAAGAAGGCACTCGACGCGCTGGAGGACCTCGCTTCCGCGATGCCGACCGGGCGGGTGCTGCTGCATCGCCATCTGGTCCGGGCCTGCCTCGGCCGCGAGCCCGCCGGCGAATGTCTCTGGCTGGCCCGCGAACGCGCGCAACCGCTCGAACTGGCCGTCGCGGCCGAACGGCTGGTCCGGCACGGCGCGACGGATCCGAAGGTGCTCACCGAGGTGTACGAGGTGCTCGGGTCGCTGGACGCGCTGCTGTACCGCGCGCGGCTGCGGAACCTGATGCGGGAGAACGGGATCGAGATTCCCGGCGGTCAGGAGACGGTCGCCGAGAACGAGCACCTGCTGGCGCTGCTGGCGGGCGAAGGGCTGACGAACGAACAACTGGCGACGGCGCTGCAGACGAGCCAGAAAAGCGTCGAGGGACGGTTGAGCCTGCTCTTCAGCCGGACCGGCTACCGCTCCCGGATCGAACTGGCCACGGCGCTGCTGAACGGCCGATACGCCTCGTGAGCGGGCCGGACCTCCGGGTGGCCGTCCACGCGGCCGACCCGCTGACCCTGGCGGGGCTGGTCGGCATGCTGTCGCAGGCCGAGGCGCTCGAAGTCGTCCCGGCCGGTACCCGGGGCGCGGACGTGCTGGTGGCCGCCGAGGATCCGGTCGACCACGACCTCCCGGTTCTCCGGCGCGCGGTGACCGAACAGGGCGGCCTGCCCGGCGTCCTGATCACCGGGCCGCTGCCACCGGAGGGCTACCGCTCGGCCGCGGCCGCCGGGGTGCGCCGCGCGCTGCCGCATCAGGCGGCTGGGACGGAACTGCTGATCGCGGAGGTCCTGGCCGCGCGGACGGCGGTCACGACCACCGCCGCGAGGCTGGCCGCCGGGTATGACGCCATGGTGGGCGGCCCCGACGAAGCTTCGCGGTTCCACGAACGCGAGATCCGGGTGCTGCGGATGATCGCCGACGGCAAGGACACCGGCGAGATCGGCGCGGCGATGGGCTACTCGCAGCGCACCATCAAGAACATCCTGCACCAGGCCCAGCACCGGCTGGCGCTGCGGAACCGGGCGGAGGCGGTGGCCGCCGCCATCCGGGCCGGGCTGATCTGAGGCCGTGAGCTGAAGGGGACTTTCCCCGCATCCGACGCGACGAAAGCGCCCTTCGCCGCGTGACATGCGGCCATGGGCCCCTTCACCCCGTTCTAGATGACCCCGGCCCGCACCGCGTAGGCGACGGCGTGCGGCCGGTTCTTCAGCTTCAGCCGTCCGGTGATGCCCTGGATGATGTGCTTCACGCTGCGCTCCGAGTAGCAGAGCTCGCCCGCGATCTCGACGGTGTCCTTGCCGTCGGCCATCAGGCGCAGGACGTCGATCTCCCGCGTGGTGAGCCCGGCGGTGTTGACGCCCATCGGGTCGAGCACCTCGCGTTGCAGCCGTTCGACGTGCTTGAGCAGTTCGCCGAGCAGGCTCGGCGGGAGCACCCCGCCGCCGGACGCCGCCGCGCGGACGGCGTGCGCGAGCCGCTCACCGGTAGTCGCCGAACGCGGCAGGACCGCCACCACCCGGCATTCGATCGCGGGGACCAGTTCCGCCTCGCTGATCTGGCTCACCACGAGCACCACCGGCTTGCCGTCCTCGGAGGCGAGCCGTCGCAACCACAGCACGATCTCGGGGGTGAGCCATTCGGCGGCGAACACCAGTACGTCGGTGTCGGCGCGCTGCTCCCAGTCCCGGATGTCGATCCCCTGCTGCGTGCCCAGCTGACTGGCCAGGCCCGCCGTGGTGATCGGATCGGGCGCGTGCACCGCCACGGTGATCTGTCGGGTTTCCGTGTCCACTCTGTCCCCTCCGCTTGATCCGCGGCCCCAGTCGGATGGGACACAGTCTGCGAAGGAGCTCTTCACGAACTCTCCACGAGTTCTCAACGAGGCGTGAAGAACTTCGTGGCCAGCTGAAACGCCTCCACGTACTTGGGAAGTTCGTCGAGGATCTCGCGGAGCCTGTCCTCGGGTCCCGTGTAGTCCGGGTCGGCGAGCAGGGCGTACCCGTAGGCCAGCGTCCGCCGGAGCTCGGCGACGCGCGCTTCGGCTTCGTCGGCGTCGAGCATCAGCCTGCCGTCGTGGGCGAGGCTGAGCAGGACATCACCGGCGAATCGCTCCTGATCCTGGCTCACCGACACAGCATGCACAGCCACGCATGCCAGGGAACAGGGCCGGAAGACAGTCTGCCCCCGAGAACGTCCGGCTTTGCCCAGTCGCCCCTCGGTTGTCCGGCCCCTGAAAACCACATGAACGGGCACTGACCTCGAGCCCGTTCACGGTGGTGAACCCCCTGAACCGGACCGCCCTGGCAAAACGCGAGAATGTCTCATGACCAGCGGACGAAACCCACACGCTGAGTGTCCGATTGATTGCGAAACCCACAACGGCCCCACTAGGATTTTCCCCGGGCGCGATGCCCTTTTCGGAAGTCGGACGCACAGGCGGCAGGTCATGGACGAGGTTCCCTCGCTGACGGTGCGGCTACTGGGCGGCGCCCCCGCCCGGCACGGCTCCGGCGAGATCGCCCTGGGTCCCGCTCAGCGGCAAGCGGTCTTCGCCGCGCTCGCCCTGCACGCCGGCCAGTTCGTCTCCCGCAAGGACATCATCGACGCCGTCTGGGGTGAACGGCCCCCGGACAGCGCCACCGGCATCGTCTACACCTACGTCTCCGCGCTGCGCCGCGCGCTGGAGCCCGTGGGCGAGCCGCTCGTCGCCACCCGCGCCGGTTACAGCCTCGACCTGCCGAGACAGCAGGTGGACGTCCACGTCTTCGAAGCCGAATTGGAACGGGCCCGCAGCTATCGGCTCGCGGGCGAGCACCACCGGGAGCTGGAGTCGCTGCGCTCCGCGCTCGCTCAGTGGCGGGGTTCCGCGCTGACCGGGATCCCCGGTCCCTTCGCCGAAACCCAGCGCGCCAGGCTGAACGAACTGCGCATGGGCGCCCTCGAACGCCAGGCCGAGGTCGCGCTGCACCTGGGCGGCTATCGCGAGCTCGTGGGTGAGCTGGCCGTGCTGGTCGAGCGCCATCCGTTGCACGAAGGCCTCCACCGCATGCTGGTCACCGCGTTGTTCCGGTCCGGAAGGCAGGCCGAAGCGCTGGCCGCGTTCGACAGCGCCCGCGAGGCGATCATCGAGCAGTCCGGGCTCGAACCCGGTCCGGAGCTGCTGGCCCTGCGACAGCGGGTCCTGGACGGCGACCCGTCGCTGCACCACCAGGACCAGCCGGAACGCCACCGGCCGACGCGGGCGCTGCCCGAACGGCCGTCCGCCTTCGTCGGCCGCGAGTTCGAACTGGGCCGGTTGCGCCGTCACCTGTCCGCGTTGCTGGACGAAGGCCGCGGCGGGACGGTGTGGCTGGACGGCGAGGCGGGCAGCGGCAAGAGCGCGCTCCTGGCGGAGGCCCTCGCCGCGGCGGGAAACCGGACACGCTGGGTCGAAGCCGACGAACTGACCAGCGCGGTCCCGCTGAGCCTCATCGCCGACTGCCTAGGCGGGGAGGCGCTCGACAATCTCACCAAAACGGTCAGCGACCTGTGCGAGGACGGGCCGCGGGTACTCGTCTTCGAGGATCTGCACTGGGCCGACGAGGACAGCCTGCTCGCCTGGCAGCGCCTGCACCGGCTCACCGCGCACCTGCCGCTGCTGCTGATCGGCTCCGCGCGCCCCCTCCCCCGCCGCCGCACGCTCGACGTCCTCCGCTCCCGGCTCGACGGCGAGATCGTCTCGCTGCCGCCGTTCGACGGCCCGGCCGTCGCCGCGCTCGCCGAGGAGACCCTGGCCAGGGATCCCGGTGAGGACTTCCTCGGGTTCGCCGCCGAGTACACCGCGGGCAACGCCGGTTACCTGTGCGAGCTGTTCACCGAATTCGCCGACGGCCACGACCTGGCAGCCGCGCCGCACAGTCGGATCACCGCCGTGGTGGAAGAGCATCTCGCCACGCTTTCCGTGGCGTGCAAGCGAACGCTGACTTCGGCCGCGCTGCTCGGCTCGTCGTTCACGGTCGCCGACCTGACCGGCGTCACCGGCCGCGAGCTGCGGGCGCTGATCGAAGCGGTCGAGGAGGCGCTCGCCGCGCGCGTGCTGGAAACCGAAGGGGACCGCCTGCGGTTCCGAGTCCCCCTGGTGCGTTCGGTGTTCGCCGCGAACACCCCGCCCGCCATCCGCGCCGTGCTGCACCAGGAGATCGCCGCGACCATGGTGGGCTCCGGCGCGCCCGCGGACCGCGTCGCCGAGCAACTGCTCCAGGTGGGCGACGAGCTGACGGCGCGGTGGATCCCGCAATGGCTGCTCGACAACGTCGGCCTGCTGTCCACCGGGCCCGCGGTCGAACTGCTCCACCTGCTTTCGCACCAGCGGAACCTCACCGAGGAGCAGCACCAGAGCCTGGCAGGCGAACTCGCCGCGCTTCTGCTGCCCGAAACGGGCACGGAGACGTCCTGGCCCACCGCGCGCACGAAAGGGGCCGCGCAGCCCTGGTGCGCTCCGCTGCACGCCCTCGCCCGCCCCGGTGTCCCGCCCCAGCGCGGGGTCGTTTGACCCACACCCGGGTGCGCAACCGAACCGCCACGCGGACGTCCTAAACTGCGGGGACCACGGTAGTGATCCGGCCACTTTCGGTGAGAACGAGAAATGGAGCCGGCGTGACGAACGGGCTGCGCGTCGAGCTGCTCGGGCCGCCCCGTGCCTGGCTCGCAGACGTCGAGCTGAAGCTCGGGCCCGCCCGCCAGCGCGCGGTTTTCGCCACCCTCGCGGCGCGGTGCGGCCAGTCCATTTCGCTCGGTGAACTGATCGCTGACGTCTGGGGCGGTTCGGCGCCCGCCAGCGCCACCGGCAGTGTCCACACCTACGTCTCGGGTCTGCGCGGGGCGATCCGCAAGGCGGGCGGCGCCGCGCACGAAGTGCTGCATTCGTCCGGATCGAGCTACGTGCTGCGGCTGGACCGCGAGGCGCTCGACGTCCACCTGGCCGAACGGGACGCCGCCGACGCCAGAAAAATGTTGCTGGCCCACGCGGATCAGCGTGGCGCGGCCGCGCGGCTCACCACCGCGCTCGGCCGCTGGCGCGGCGAGGCCTATTCCGGCGTACCGGGCCCGTTCGCCGAAGCCGAGCGCGTCCGGCTCGCCGAACTCCAGCTGACCGCCACCGAACTGCGGGCCACCGCGCTGCTCGGCCTCGGCGACCACCGTGAACTGGTGGCCGAGCTGACCGCGCTGGTCCAGCGGCACCCGTTGCGCGAGTCGCTGCACGAGACGCTCATGCGCGCGCTGCACGCCAGCGGGCGGCAGACCGAAGCGCTGACCGTCTACCGCGATGCCCGGCGCGTGCTCCGTGACGAACTCGGCGTCGAACCCGGCGCCCCGCTGCGTGAACTCCATCAGCGCATCCTTGACGGCACCGAAAAACCTGTCACCGGATCGAAACCGGTTCCGGTGCGCGTCGTGCCGCCGCCCGTGGCCAAGGCGATCGAACGCGGCGGCCAGGGGTATCTGCCCGGCCGGGCCCGTCAGGTCGAACGACTGGACGGGTTCGTCACCGACCTGCTCGCCGGGCGCGGCCGTCCGGTCTGGCTCGAAGGCGAACCGGGGATCGGCAAGTCGGAGCTGCTGATCGCCGGGCTGGCGGGCGCGGCGGCACGCGGCTGCCAGCTCGCCTGGACCGCGGCCGACGAGCTCCAGCAACGGTTCCCGCTGCAGGTGATCATGGAATGCCTCGGGGTGCACCACGGCGCCGCGGATCCGGCCAAGGCCAAACTGGCCGGTGAGCTGCACGCCGAGCCCGCGCACGGGAACTGGGGCCCCACCGACCCGATCCTGTCCACTGTGGACAAACTGCTGGCGCTGGTCGACGAGACCTGCGCGGCGGGCCCGCTGGTGCTGGTGATCGACGATCTCCACTGGGCCGACGAGGCCAGCGTGCTGCTGTGGCAGCGCCTCGCCGCCGCCACCCGCCAGCTGCCGCTGCTGCTGGTCGCCGCCACGCGCACCGGGCACGGCCGCCGGGACCTCGCCCAGCTGCGCCGCGGGATCGAGGCGAGGGACGGCGAGATCATGCCGGTCGAGGTGCTGACCGACGACGAGGTCACCGCCGTCTTCGAGGTGATCCTCGCGGCGAAACTGGGGCCGAGCCTGCGCCCGCTGGTCCGGCGCGCGGCCGGGAACCCGCTCTACGCCAGGGAAATCGCGCACGACCTGGTCCGCACCGGCTCGCTGCGGATCAAGGCGGGCGTGGCCGAGGTGACGCTGAACGGCACCGAGAACGCGCCGCGGTCACTGCTGGCGGCGGTGGGCCGCACGCTGGAATGCCTCGACCCGGCCACGACCGACATCCTGCGCACCGCCTCGCTGCTGGGCGCGGAGTTCGCGGTCGAAGACCTCGCCGCACTGGCGGGCAAGAGCCCGCTGGAGGTCCTGCGGGATCTCGAACCCGCCACCACCGCCGGGGTGATCGAGTACGCGGGCGACAAACTCGCCTTCCACCATCCGTTCCAGCGGCAGGCGCTCTACGGCGGCATCGCCGAACCGGTCCGCGCCGCGCTGCACCGGCGCGCCGCCGAGGCGCTCGCACGCGGTGGCGCGCCGATCAAACGGGTCGCCGAGCAGCTGGCGGCCGAGCCGGTGCCGGTCGACCCGTGGCTGGTCGGCTGGCTCACCGGCAACCACATCGCGGTGTCCAACCGCGCCCCGCACATCGCGGCCGACCTCCTCCGCGGCGCGCTCGACAGCACGGTGCCCACCCGCGAGCAACGGGAGACGCTGATCGCCGCGCTGGTCCGCGTGCTGTTCCGGCTCGAACAGGATCCGGAGGCCGAGGCGGAGCAGGCGGTGAAGACGGTCGGCGACAAGGCGGATCTGGCGCAGATGCGGCACGTCCTCGCCGCGCTGCGCTACCGCCGGGGCGACACCCCCGGCGCGATCGAGGCGCTCGCCGACACCGCGGACGACCCGTCGATGCCGGAACTGTGGCGGACCAGCACCCGCACCCTGCTCGCCAACTTCCGGCGCGGCACGCTCGACGATCTCGGCGAGACCGAACGGATCGCGCGGGGCCTGCACGCCGAGGCCGTCGAGGCGGGCGAACGGTATCCCGCCGCGCACGCGCAGCAGACGTTGTGGCTCGTGCATTCGATCCGCCGCGAGCACGACCGGGCGCTGACCGCGATCGACGCCGCGCTCGAGACCACCGGGGACGAAGCCGATCTGGCGACGCTGCGGTTCGACCTGCTCGACAACCGCCTCTTCACCCTGCAGAACCTCGACCGTCTCGACGAGGCCGACGCCACGCTGCACGCCGGGTACGAGACGGCGGCGCGGCACGGCCTGCCGACCGGCCCGCAGGTCTCGGCGGCCGTGCACTACTACTGGACCGGCCGCTGGGACGAAGCGCTCGCCGAACTGGACTCGGTCACCGAAGACGGCCCGGCGATCACCTTCTACGGCGTGCGCGAGCCAGGCGCCGCCGCCCTGCTGCTGCACGGGGTCGCCGCCCTCATCGCGGGCCACCGGAACGAACGCGTCTCCGTCCGCGCCCATCTGGAAGCGGCCGAGGCACACTCGCCGTCGAACTCCTCCGAACGCGAAAGCTGCGACTTCTACCTCGCCGCCCAGGCGATGGCCGCCGAGCAGCGCGACCGGCTCGACGACGCGCTGCGGCTGTTCGCACCGGTGCTGCGCCCCGACTACGCCCAGATGATGCTGCGCCACCAATGGCTCCCCGACGTCGTCCGGATCGCGCTCGCGGCCGGGAACGACGACCTCGCAAGGGAAGCGCTCGCCGTCTGCGCCGAGGAAGCGAGCCAGGAGACCGTGCCCGCCAGGGCCGCGGCGGCCGCCGCGCGGTGCCGCGCGCTGATCGACGGCGATCCCGAAGGCGTGCTGGCCGCGGCCGATCACTATCGCGAGGTCCGCCGCCCGATCGAACTCGCGGCCTCGCTGGAGGACGCCGCCGAACTGCTCGGCCGCAACGGTTATCTCGAAGCCGCCACCCAAGCGCTCACCGAGGCGTGCGAGGTACTCGGGCAGGTCGGCGCGGGCTGGAACATCCGCCGGGCGGAAAACAGGCTGCGCCGCCACGGCGTGCTGAGCCGTGCCGAGCAGGGTCCCCGCCACGCCGGGGCGCTGTCGCCGCTGGAACTGCGGGTCGCGCGGCTGGTGGCGGCGAAACTGTCCAATCCGGAGATCGCCGCGGAACTGAGCCTGCCGAGGCGGACGGTGCAGTCGCTGGTGTCCCGGGTGCTGACCAAACTGCACGCCGATTCCCGGCTGACCGTCGGCGATCAGTTGCCGAGACGGCTCGCGTGAGCCGTCTCTTCGGGCAGCGCCGTTGTCCCAACGGACGGCACGCGCTGCCACCGCCGGATCACCACGACATAATTCGCCTGCAGTCCGTGAATCGCGCACGACCGAGGAGAGCCATGACCCGCCTGCTGGCCGGATTGGCGGCCGTCGCGCTGCTGCTCACCGGCTGTTCGGGAAAGCCGGCGGAATCCGGCGGACCGATCAAGCTGACCGTCGCCACCTTCGGCGAATTCGGCTACGAGAAGCTCTTCGACGAGTACGAGAAGGCGCATCCGGGGATCACGGTCGAGGGCCGGGTCGCCGACTTCGAGACGCACCACCGTCAGCTCGCCACCGGCCTCGGCGCCGGACGCGGCAGCGCGGACGTGGTGGCGATCGAGGAGCAGTACCTCCCCAAGTTCCGCCAGTCCACGGACAAGTTCACCGATCTGTCCGAATTCGGCGCGCAGGGCCTCCGCGCGAACTGGCCAGGCTGGAAATGGGACCAGGGCACCGCGAACGACGGGAAGTTCGTGATGGGCCTCGGCACCGACATGGGTAGCCTCGCCCTCTGCTACCGCCGCGATCTGTTCGCGAACGCCGGTCTGCCGACCGACCGCGACCAGGTGGCCGCGCTGTGGCCGACCTGGGAGAAGTTCGCCGAAACCGGCGAGAAGTTCAGCTCGAGGGCGCCGGACGTCAAGTTCGCCGACTCGGCGGGCACCATCTACACGGCGATGCTCAACCAGGCTCAGGAGAACTACTTCGCCAAGGACGACACGTTCGTCGGCGACACGAACCCGAACGTACGCAAGGCCTTCGACCTGGCGGGCGGGATGGCGCTGAAGAAGGAGACGGCCGCCGTCACCACCTTCACCCAGCCGTGGACGGTGGCGATCAAGCAGAGCCGGTTCGCCGCCATCACCTGCCCCGCCTGGATGCTCACCCAGATCGAGGAGGCGGGCGGCCCGGAACTCGCGGGCAAATGGGACGTCACCTCGGTTCCCGGCAAGGCGGGCAACTGGGGCGGGTCGTTCCTGACCGTTCCGAAACAGGGCGAGCACCGCAAGGAGGCCTACGACCTCGCCGTCTGGCTCACCTCGCCGGAACAGCAGAAGCGGATCTTCCTGGAAAGCGGCCTGCTGCCGAGCGCGCTGGGCGCCTACCAGGACGGCGCCGTGCTTTCCCACACCAGCAAGTACTTCAGCGACGCCCCGGTCGGCAAGATCTTCGCCGCGTCCGCCGAAGCCCTGCGCCCGAACTATCGCGGGCTGCGCGACGGTGAGGTGCGGCCCGTGTACGGGCACGCGCTCGGCCGGGTCGAAGAGGGAAGGCAGACGCTCGATCAGGCCTGGACCCAGGCCGCGACCGAAGGCCGCGCCGCGGCCGCCAAATGAGCGGGGACGGCGTGACACGCGGGTTTCCGGCCGGGTTCCGCTGGGGAACGGCCACGGCGGCGTACCAGATCGAGGGCTCGACGACCGCCGACGGCCGCGGACCGTCCATTTGGGACACCTTCACCGCGCGACCGGGCCTGGTGCTCGACGGCGCCACCGGCGACCCGGCGTGCGACCACTACCGGCGCTATCGCGAGGACGTCGGCCTGCTGAGCGAACTCGGCGTGCCGTACTACCGCTTCTCGGTCGCGTGGTCGCGGGTCATGCCGGACGGCCGCACGGTCGAACCGCGCGGGCTCGCCTTCTACGATCGCCTTGTCGACACGTTGCTGGAGCACGGGATCACCCCGATGGTCACGCTCTACCACTGGGATCTGCCGCAGGCGTTGCAGGAGGAAGGCGGCTGGCCCAACCGCGATGTCGCGAGCCTCTTCGCCGACTACACCCTGACCGTCCACAAGGCACTCGGCGACCGCGTCCGGCAATGGACCACGATCAACGAGCCGTTCTGCGCCGCCTTCATCGGCTACGGCAACGGCGACCACGCGCCGGGCATCCAGGACGAGGGCGCCGCGCTGGTGGCGGGGCACAACCTGATGCTCGCGCACGGGCTGGCAGCGCAGGCGTTGCGCGCGGGCGGCGGCGAGCAGGAAGTGTCCATCGTGCTCAACTTCGCGCCGGTGCTGACCGATGTGGACGACGCCGAGCACCGTGAGGCCGCGCGCAAATTCGACTTCCTGCACAACAGGTTCTTCCTCGACCCGCTGCTCGGCCGCGGCTATCCGCCCGAACTGCTGGCGGATCTGGAGCATCTCGGCACGCTCGAAGCGGCGATCGCGGACGGCGATCTGGAGCTCGTCGCGCAGCCGCTCGACGTCCTGGGCGTCAACTACTACGCGCCGGCCCGCGCGGTCCCGCTCGCCGACCCCGAGGCCGACAGCAACTGCCCGTTGCCCGGCCTGCGCGGGATGGACGTCACCCCACCACGCGGCGACCTGACTTCGCTCGGCTGGGAGCAGCGACCGGAGTCGTTCACCGATCTGCTGCTGTGGCTGCGTGACCACTGCCCCGGCCTGCCGCTCGTGATCGCCGAGAACGGGGCCGCCTTCGAGGACGAGGTCGTGGACGGTCGCGTGCACGACGCGAAACGCGTGCGGTACTTCGCCGAGCACCTCGCCGCCGTCCACGACGCGATCGAACGCGGCGCCGACATCCGCGGCTACATGGCCTGGTCGCTGCTGGACAATTTCGAATGGGCCATGGGGTACACGCAGCGGTTCGGCCTCGTGCACGTCGACTTCGGCACCCAGGAGCGGACGCTCAAGGACAGCGCCCGGTTCTACGCGGACGTGGTGGCGCGCAACGGGCTCGAGGGAGTCGTGAGCGACCCAGGTGAGGGTGTGTGGAAATAGGGACGTTGAGTGTCCCTATTTCCACACACCTCACCGTGTCCGGCTGCCCTGCCGTCATGATCGGACCGGTCAGGCGGGACCGTGTGGATTGCTGGTCGTCCAACGCACCAAAATCCACACGGTTTCGAGCGGGTCGAGGCGCTACGGAAGGGCTACCTGGAAAGCTCCCGGCGTGCTCGACGTAGCACGGCTGATCGTGACCGGTCCGGTCACAGCTCCTCGAAGGTTTATGAACGGGACTTTCATTGCAAATTTTGCAATGAAAGTCCCGTTCATAACACCCGGGGGTTGTGAATGCCGTCCGAAGTCAGTACCGAGCGCCGCGACCTGACCCGAGTGTCATGAAAGGGTCTTTCAGGACGAAATATGTCCTGAAAGACCCTTTCATGACATATCGACGAGCCGAGGGTTGCGTCAACCCCGTAGCGCGCCGCGCATGACGCCGTCGACCACCTTCCTGGCCAGCAGGATGAACAGCACGATGACCGGCAGGACACCGAGCGTGGCCGCGGTGAGCATCAGCGAGTAGTCGGTGAAGTAGCCGCTGGCCAGCCGCGACAGTGCCACCTGGACCGTCGGGTGCGCGTTGGGATCGAGCACGATCAAGGGCCAGAAGAAGTCGTTCCACGCGGTCATGAACGTCAGCATCGCGAGTACGGCGGCCTGGGGGCGGATGGCGGGCATGGCGACGCTCCAGAACAGCCGCGCCGTCGAGCAGCCGTCGACACGGCCGGCGTCAAGCAGTTCGCCCGGGATCGCTTCTTCGCACGCCTGCCGCATCCAGAACACGCTGAAGGCGCCGACCAGGCCGGGCACGATCACCGCCTCCAGCCGCCCGTACCAGCCGAGTTCGCCGACCACCAGGTAGAGCGGGATGACCCCGAGCTGTGCGGGCACCATGGCGGTGCCGATGACGACCAGGAACAGCGAGTCGCGGCCGGGGAACCGCAGGCGCGCGAAGGCGAATCCGGCCATGCTGGAGAGCAGCACGTTCGAGACGGTCACCGTTCCGGCGACGATCAGCGAGTTCTGCATCGCCAGCCAGAAGTCGACCGTCTCGAAGACCTTGCCCACGTTCTCGATCAGGTTGCCGCCGGGCAGCAGCGGCGGGGTGGTCTCGCCGAGGGCGGAATTGTCCTTGGAGGACACCACGAACGACCAGTACAGCGGGAAGATCGAGGCGATGCCGACGGCGAGCAGCAGCCCGTAGACGACGAACCCGGTCCGTTCCCTGGCCGCCACGCCTCACTCACCGCCCCGGATCCGGCGCACGAGCGAGAAGTTGACCAGCGCGAAGCCCGCCGAGAACAGGAAGAGCAGCCACGCGATGGCCGCCGCGTATCCGGCGTCGAACTCGCCGAACCCCTTCTCGTACAAGTACATGGCGAGAGTCTGGAACTGCCGGTCGGCGCCGCCGGTCCCGTTGGTTCCGGTGTCGTCGAACAACTGAGGTTCGGCGAACAGCTGCAGCCCGCCGATGGTCGACACGACGACGGTGAAGGCGATGGTCGGCCGGATCGCGGGCACGGTGATCGACCAGAACGTCCGCCAGCGCGAGGCGCCGTCGAGCATGGCGGCGTCGTAGCGCTCCTGCGGCACGGACTGCATGGCCGCGAGGTAGAGCAGCGCGTTGTAGCCGGTCCAGCGCCACATCACCATCACGCTCACCGCGACATGCGAGGCGAACCGGTCCGACCGCCAGTCCACCGGGTCCAGACCGACCAGGCCCAGCGCCCAGTTGACGACGCCGTAGTCCTCGGCGAAGAGCTGGCTGAACACCAGCGCCACCGCGACCACCGAGACGACGTTGGGCAACAGCACACTGGCCCGCCACAGGGTCCGCGCGCGCAACGGGCGGTCGAGCAGCGCGGCGAGCCCGAGCGCGGCGAGCAGCTGGGGGACGGTGGAGAGGAAGAAGATGCTGACCGTGTTGAAGAGCGCGTTGTAGAAGTGCGGATCCTGGAGCAGGACGGCGAAGTTGCCGAGCCCGGCGAACCCGGTGTCGCCGTTGATCAGATGCCAGTGGTGCACCGCCACCCAGGCGGTGTAGAGCAGGGGGAAGAGGCCGAAAACGCCGAACAGGACGTAGAACGGCGCTGTCATCAGGTATCCGGCGAGCCGCTCGCCCGTTCGCCTCAAACGGTGATCACCTTGACGCCGGTCTGGGTGATCTCGTCGGCGATCCGGGGATCGACGCCGGCGTCGGTGATCAGGGTGTCGACGTCCCCGAGGTCACCGAACCGGGCGAAGTGGTCGTTGCCGATCTTGGTGTGATCGGCCAGCAGCACCGTCCGCCGCGCGGACGCGATGGCCGCGCGCTTGACCATCGCCTCGGCGGTGTCCGGCGTGGTGAGCCCTCGTTCGACGGAAAGGCCGTTGGCGCCGATGAAGGCGACGTCGACGTAGGTGTCCTTGAGGGTGTCGAGAGCCCAGCTGTCGACCGAGGCCATAGTGTGGCCTCGGAGTCTTCCGCCGACCAGCATCAGCGTGATGCCGGGCCGGTTGGCGAGGGCGCAGGCGTTGGGCAGGGACGGGGTGACCACGGTCAGTTCGCGGTCGGCGGGGATGAGGCCCGCCAAGCGTCCCACGGTGGTGCCCGCGTCCAGCAGGATCGCGCCCTCGGCGGGGATCTCGTCCAGCGCGGCGGCGGCGATGCGGTCCTTTTCCGCTGTCATCACCGTGTCGCGGGCGTCGAGGCCGGGCTCGATGCCCAGCCGCTCGACCGGGATCGCGCCGCCGTGCACCCGGCGCAGCACCCCGCTGCGCTCCAACGCCGTCAAGTCACGGCGGACCGTCTCGCTGGTGATCTCGAAAGCGGCCGCGAGTGTCGCCACGTCGACGCGGCCGTCCTGCCGGGCTTGCTTGAGAATGGCGCGTTGCCGCTCCTCGGCGTACAACGGTCACCTCCTGCCCTGGCGGATGAGCGGTCATGGCGACAATAGTTGCTTTCTCACCGGTCCGACAACGGAACCCCTCGGTAACCGGGCGCTCTCCGCAGCGCACTGTCCATTGAGGACACAACGCCGGGTGGAGTTTCCTGCGGTGTTGCCCGAATCGACGGCTGGTTTGCCCGTTCGGACCGACCGAACGGCGGATTTACAACGTTGTATCAACGATGTAAATCTGGTCGCACCGGGCCAGGAAAGGGGAAACCCCATGTCAGTCCCCCGCCGCAACTTCCTCAAAGCCACCCTCGCGACAGGCCTTGTCGTCGGCGTCGGCACGCAAGCCACAGCCACGGCCGAAGCAGCGGCCGCCACGCCCTATGTGGCGAACCGCGCGCCGCTGCTGCCCGCTCCCCTGGTCCGGCTCCCGCCCGGCTCGGCGAAGGCAGGCGGCTGGCTGGCCACCCAGCTCCGCAAGCAGCTCGACGGCCTCAACGGCCGCTACCAGGAGGTCTCGCATTACCTCGCGTTCGACAAGACCGGCTGGACGCGGCCCGAGCTGAGAGGCTGGGAGGAGGTGCCGTACTGGCTGCGCGGTTACGGCGACCTCGGCTACGTCACCGGCGACGCCCGCGTGCTGGCCGACACGCGCCGCTGGATCGACGCGATCCTCGCCACCCAGGCCCCGGACGGGTTCTTCGGGCCGTCCGAGCTGCGCACCCGGCAGTCGGGCCACGCGGACCTCTGGCCGCACATGCCGATGCTGCACGCGCTGCGCTCGTACGAGGAGTACACAAAGGACGCCCGGGTCGTCCCGTTCCTCAGCCGCTACTTCCGTTTCATGGCGGCACAACCGGTGTCCGTGTACACCGACGGCTGGGGCAACACCCGCTGGGCCGACACGATCGACGTCGTCTACTGGCTCTACAATCGCACCGGCGAGCCGTTCCTGCTGGATCTCGTCCGCACCATCCACCGCCACTCGGCGAACTGGGTGGACAACCTGCCCACCGCGCACAACGTCAACATCACCCAGGGTTTCCGCGAACCGGGCCAGTTCTGGGTCCTCTCCGGCGATCCGGCGCATCGCGCGAGCGCGTACGCGAACTACGACCGGATCCAGGGCCGCTACGGCCAGTTCCCCGGCGGCGGTTTCGCCGGTGACGAGAACGTCCGGCCCGGCTACGACGATCCCCGGCAGGGCTTCGAAACCTGCGGGATCGTCGAGTACATGATGAGCCACGAGATCCTCGCCAGGACGACCGGCGATCCCGTCTGGGCCGACCGCGTCGAGGAGCTCGCTTTCAATCTGCTTCCCGCCGCGCTGGATCCGGCCGGGCGAGGCGTGCACTACGTGACCTCGGCGAACGGGATCCAGCTCGATCGGCAGCCGAAGACGTTGAGCCAGTTCGACAACGACTTCACCATGCAGGCGTACGAACCGGGGATCGACAACTACCGGTGCTGCCCGCACAACTACGGGATGGGCTGGCCGTACTACGTCGAAGAGATGTGGCAGGCGACGGCGGGCGGAGGTCTCTGCGCGATGCTGTACGGCGCGTCCGCGGTGACCGCGAAAGTCGCCGGCGGCACTCCGGTGACCATCACGCAGACGACCGGCTATCCGTTCTCCGACACCATCACGTTCACCTTCTCGCTGCCGAAGCCGACGGATTTCCCTTTCCAGGTCAGGATTCCCGGCTGGTGCCCGGCACCGGCGCTGTCGGTGAACGGCGGCACGGTCGCCGTGAGCGGCGGTCCGCGGTACGAAACCGTCCGCCGGGTCTGGCGGACCGGCGACCGCGTCACCCTGCGGCTGCCGATGACCAC
This sequence comes from Amycolatopsis sp. NPDC031561, assembly GCF_055580625.1. Classification (NCBI taxonomy): domain Bacteria; kingdom Bacillati; phylum Actinomycetota; class Actinomycetes; order Pseudonocardiales; family Pseudonocardiaceae; genus Amycolatopsis; species Amycolatopsis sp. NPDC031561. Next base: position 127,126 of record NZ_JBVILA010000022.1, read on the forward strand.
CCGCACACGGGTCTGGGCCCGCAACCACGGTTCCGTCTCGGTCGACCGCGGGCCGCTGACGTTCTCCCTCGCGATCCAGGAGAACTGGAGCCGGGTCGCGGGCGACGACCAATGGCCCGTCCACGAGGTCCGGCCCGGCTCCGCGTGGAACTACGGCCTGGTGCCGCAGGCCGCGTTCACGGTCGTCACGACGGGCGGGAACCCGCTCGACCCGTTCACCCCGGCGAACAGCCCGGTCCGGCTCACCACCGACGCCCAGCGCATCGACGCGTGGCAGGCGAGCGAGCAGAACGTGATCGACGAACTCGCCGACAGCCCGGTCGCCGTGACCACACCGGTCCAGCGCGTCACCCTGATCCCGATGGGCGCCGCGCGACTGCGGGTGACGTCGTTCCCGCGGACCGGTGGATCACGGCCGTGGCGGACCGGCTGGACCCGGATCGAGAACCGCAACTCCGGCAAGCTCCTCGGCGTGGACCGGATGTCCACGGCGGACTCGGCGCAGGTCGTGCAGTTCCACGACAACGGCACCGCGGACCATCTGTGGCGCACCATCGACAACGGCGATGGCTGGTTCCGCGTCAAGAACCGCAACTCCGGCAAAGTCCTGGGCGTGGACCAGATGTCCACGGCGAACTCGGCGCGGGTCGTCCAATTCGACGACAACGGCACCGCCGACCACCTCTGGCGGTTCCTGGACAACGGGGACGGGTGGTTCCGACTCCAGAACCGCAATTCGAGCAAGGTCCTCGGCGTGGACCTCATGTCCACGGCGGACTCGGCGATCGTCGTGCAGTTCGACGACAACGGGACCGCGGACCACCTGTGGCGCCTGCTGGACTAGGCGCTTTCGCGACACCAGGTACCGGCGCCCTGGTCACCCCGGAAGTACGTGAGGCGCCAGGGTCTCGGCAAAGTCGGCCATCCGCACGTGTCAGGTTTCGAGGGCTTCCAGCGGGCTGGTTGTCGCCCGGTGGGGTGCGACTGTCCACAAGGGACTGAAGGATGGTCCTGATGCCTGATTCAGGCGCTTTGCGCGGTTTCACGCGAGGGTCGTGAGTGTCAAGAAGCGTTAGAACGACCTTTACCGCTCACGACCTCCCCGCAAACCGCTCAAATCGGGCAGATATGCGCCGAGACTGTCCTCTGTGGACATCCGAGGAGCGTGTCAGGCCACGGGCTACGAGCCCACTCCCTCACCCCTGCGACCAGCGGATAGCCGACTTTGCCGGAACCCTGACGTCTAGCCGAGGGAAGGGGGCCTTCACACGCAGTTGCTATGACTGCGGGCGTGGGTGAAAGTGGCGACCGTGGCGATCACGACAGTGGTGAAGGCCCCCATCACTATTGTCAAGGTTAGGCAAGGGGCCCTTCACAGCCCGCCCCCGTGAACGACCGCAGCCAGAAGCCGGTAGGCGACCAAGATACCCTTGGCCCTGACCCGAATCGCCACTCACGACCCTAGTTCTTCGGCAGGCTCCTGCTCGCCGCTTCCGCGATCTTCTGCACGATGAGCGGCTGGCCGTCCGGGGATTTCACCGTGGGATTGACCGAGTAGGCCACCACCCTGGCAAGGTCCTGGGTGGCGAAGATCCCGCTCGCGTAGCCGTACCGGCTGCCGGTCTTTCCCCAGACGGTGAGCCCGTTCAGGGTCAGCTTCATCAAGCCCTGGCTGTAGCTCGCCCGGCCGTTGCCGTCGGCCATGGGCACGTCCGGCACGGCGAACAGGCGCGGCATCACCGAGGGACCGAGCAGCCGGCCCCCGAACAGACCGGTGATGAACTTGTCGAGGTCCCCGGCCGTGGAGACGATCGCGCCGGCGGCGCCGGGGATGGACTGGTTCATCTCGGTGACGTCGACCAGTTCCCCGTCCACGTCGAGATAACCGCGCGCGGCCGGGTTCGGCAGACGCGGGTCGTCCTCCGGGTAGAAGGTCTCCCAAAGGCCGAGCGGCACGGTGATGCGATCGCGCAGATTGCGGGCGTAGGACTGTCCCGTCACCTTCTCGACGAGCATTCCCGCCGTGACGTAAGCGGTGTTCGTGTACTTCTGGGCCGTACCGGGCTGGAAGTCGATCGGATGGCGCAGCGCGGTGTCCACCACCTCGCGCGGGCTCCAGTGCTCGTAGCGATGCGCGAGGATCCACTCCGGCTCGTAGAGACCGGGGATGTCCACCGACGGCAACCCGGAGGTGTGGTCGAGCAGGGTGCGCACCGGCACCGGCGGATAGCCCGCCGGGAGCAGCCCGGGGAGATACCGCTGAACCGGCTGTTCGAGGTCGATCCTGTTCTCCTGCGCCAGCTGGAGCACCATGACGGCGGTGTAGACCTTGGTGGTGCTGCCGATCCGGAAGAACCCGTCCGGCCGGACCGGGGCATGCGTGCGAACGTCGGACTCCCCCGAGGTGCCGGACCACGCACCGGACCGGCCGGTGACCCGGACCAGCGCACCCGTCGTGTCCTTGTCCGGCAGACCCGCGATCGCCGCCGACAACGCGGCGGGATCGGGCTTTCCGAGGCAGGGTGTCGCGGCGGCCGGCACCGAGGTGAGGACCGCCGCGACGACGGCGACTGCTGTGACAACTGGAAGTTTCATGTCACAGATGATGTCCGCGTGAGACGCCGGGGACATCAGGGAGATGCCTGATCTTCGAAGATCAGGGTCACTCCACGGTGACCGACTTCGCGAGGTTCCGCGGCTTGTCGATGTCGTGGCCGAGGATCAGCGCGGCGTGGTAGGCCAGCAACTGCAGCGGGATCGTGAGCAGGATCGGGTCGAGTTCCGGCTCCGAACGCGGGACGACGAACCGCGGCACGTCGAGGTCGCCGAAGTCGACGTCGTCGTGCGTGATCGCCAGGACCGGACCCTTGCGGGCCTTGATCTGCTGCATCGCGGCGAGGTTGCGGTCGGCGAGGTCGTCGAACGGCACGATCGCGACCGTGGGCAGCGACTCGTCGATCAGCGCGAGCGGGCCGTGCTTGAGTTCCGAGGTCTGGTAGGCCTCCGCGTGCCGGTACGAGATCTCCTTGAACTTCTGCGCGCCTTCCCGTGCCACCGGGAAACCCCGGACGCGGCCGATGAAGAACAGGCTCCGCGCGTCCGCGCAGGTCTTGGCGTGCTCGGCGATCTGCGACTCCGCCTCCACAATGGACGCGACCTGCTTCGGCAGGGCTCGGATGGCGGCCACGATCCGCTGTCCGTCCGCATTGGACAGATCGCGGACCCGGCCCAGCGCCAGCGCGATCATCGCGAAACCGACGGCCATGTTGGTGAGCGCCTTCGTCGAAGCGACGGCGATTTCCGGCCCCGCGTGCAGGTACAGGCCGCCCTCGCAGGCCCGCGCGATCGTCGAGCCGACGACGTTGACCAGACCGATCACCCGGCCGCCCTTGCGCTTGACCTCTTCGACGGCGAAGGCGGTGTCCGCGGTTTCGCCGGACTGGCTGACCGCGATGTAGAGGGTGTCGGCCTCGATGATGGGGTTGCGATAGCGGAACTCGGACGCGGCCTCCGCGTCGGCCGGGACCCGCGCCAGGTCCTCGATCATGGTCGCGCCGATCTGCCCGGCGTAGTACGCCGAGCCGCAACCGAGGATCTTCACCCTGGCGAAACCGCGCAGGTCACGGGGAGTCAGGTTCAGACCGTCCAAACGGGACACTCCGAAGCGGTCGTCCAGGCGGCCCCGGATCATGCGCTCCAGGCATTCCGACTGCTCCTGGATCTCCTTGTACATGTAGTGCCGGTGACCGCCGAGGTCGAGGTCGTCCGCCTTGATGTCGATCGCCGTCGCGGCCTTGCCGGTGTCGCTCTCGTCGACGGTGAAGGTGCGGTAGCCCGTCGCCGAGACACTGGCGAACTCGCCGTCGTCGAGGTGCACCACCTGCGAGGTGTGCCGGACCAGCGCGGACAGGTCGCTGGCCACGAACATCTCCCGGTCGCCGACTCCGATGATCAGCGGCGAACCGTTCCGCGCGACCACGACGCGGTCGGGGTGCTCGGTGTCGGTCACGGCGATCGCGTAGGTACCGGTGACCCGGGAAACGGCCTCGACGACGGCGTCTTCGAGGGTTTTCGCACCCGACCTCGCGATGAGGTGGGCGAGCACTTCGGTGTCGGTCTCGGAGGTCAGCGTCACCCCGGCCTGGCCGAGCTGCTCGCGCAGGCTGTCGGCGTTGTCGATGATCCCGTTGTGCACCACGGAGATCCGCCCGTCCTCGGAGACGTGCGGATGGGCGTTCGCCTCGGTCGCCGGGCCGTGCGTCGCCCACCTCGTGTGCCCGATGCCGACCTTGCCCGCGAGCCGCTTGGGCAGGGCCGCCGTCAGGTTCCGCACCCGCCCCACGATCCGGTGCACCTGCGCGCCTTTACCGCCCAGGACGGAGATCCCGGCCGAGTCGTAGCCGCGGTATTCCAGCCGCGTGAGCCCCTCGATCAGGATCGGGGCGGCGTTCTGACCGCCGATGTAGCCGACGATTCCGCACATGACGAGTCAACCTCACAAAGAAAACGGACGAATGGCACGCGAGACCGGGCGTGCTCCGTCAGCCGTAGACGATGCGGCGCAGTTGCCGCTCGGACAGTTCGGGAGGCGCGACGAGCCGCGCGCCCAGTTCCCCGGCGATGAGGGGGAAGATCTCGGGATTCTTCCTGCCTTCGCCCTGCAACTGAGCGTGCCGCGACCGGACGTACTGCTCGACCGGCTGCCGGTAGAACGCCAGGACGTCCTCGACGACACGGGCGGCGATGGCCGTCGACAGACCCGTCGACAGGGCCACCTGCTCGACGATGTCCGCGTCCTCCACACCCCCATCATGCACAGCGGGGTCCCGAAACGCCAGTTCTTGCCCGAAATCGGGCAAAAACTGGCTAATTGGCCCGCTCGTAGTCGCAATTGGCCGTCGCACGCCGGTGCAACCTGGGTGGCCGGATGTCATGAAAGGGGCTTTCAGGACGAAATTTGTCCTGAAAGCCCCTTTCATGACACAGGGGAAGTGGTCAGCGGTCAGCGGTCCCGGATCGCCGCCACGAGCCCGGTGACGAGGTTCGCCCGCTCCACCATCGACTCGACCAGCAGGTACTCGTGATCAGCGTGCGCGCCGCCGCCGACGGCGCCCAGCCCGTCGAGGGTCGGGACGCCGATCGCGGCCGTGAGGTTGCCGTCGCTCCCGCCGCCGACGGCGACCCCGGCGACACCGGGCAGCAGCCGTTCCGCCACGGCGAAGAGCTCCGCGGCGGCCGACTCGGGCATCGGCGGCCGGTGGATCCCGCCTCGTACCAGGATTTCCGCCCCGTCGAGACGCGGGGTCAGCGCGGCGAACCCCGCTTCGACGCGCTCCTTCTCCTCGGAGGACTCGACGCGGACGTCGACCACGACGGTCGCGGAGGCGGGAACGACGTTGCTCGCGGTTCCCGCCGAAGCGACGGTGGGGGTGACGCTCGTCCCGGCCGCCTGCCTGCCGAGCGCGGCGATGGCCAGCACCTGATGCGCGGCTTCGGTCAGCGCGTTCACCCCGGCTTCGGGTTCGAGACCGGCGTGCGACGCCCGGCCGGTGATGACGACCTCGAACTTGCCGCATCCCTTGCGCCCGATCTTGAGGCCGCCGCCGTCGGCCGCCCCTTCGAACACGAGCACCGAGCCGCACGCGCGGGCGCGTTCCTCGATGAGCGCGCGGGATTCGTGCGAGCCCGTTTCTTCGTCAGCCGTCACCAGGATCTCGACACCGGTCAGATCGTCGAGTGCCGCCAGGCCGTGGATCGCCTGCACCAGCCCGCCGAGCATGTCGAACACCCCGGGGCCGGTCACCCTGCCTCCGGTCACCGCGAACGGGCGGCGGGCCAGCGTGCCGATCGGGAACACGGTGTCGTGGTGCCCCAGGATCAGCACACGGGGCTCACCACCTCCGGACCACCGGACGTGGGGCCCGGCCGCGCTCTCCGTCAGGGTCGCCGTACCGCCGAGGCGGCTCTCGAGGAGGGCGGCGACGGCCTCGGCCGAGGCCGTCAAAGCCTTGAGGTCCCCCGAAGGCGACTCGATTTCGACGAGTGTCCTGAGGTCTTCGATCATCGCGTCGGCAGTCATCCGAACACCTTCGCGCATGCTCACTCCTGCGCGACAGTGGCCCCGGCCAACGTCGCGTACCACGGGCCCGTGGTGAAACCGGGTCCGGTTTCCTCGCCGAGGTAGAGATCCACGTGCCGGTCACCGCCGAAGCCCGGGGTGAACTCGTCGACGACCACCCAGCGCGCGTCGAGCAGGCGTGCGCACACCTCGCCCGCCGGAAGACGGCCGCAGTCCCGAAGCCGGAACGCCGTCCCCCTGGCGAGCACTCCCGGATCAGCGGCAGCCGAGACGAACGGGCGCAGCGCGTCACCGGCCGCGTCCCGGGGCTCGGAGTCCAGCCAATAGCCGACGTTGTGGGACCAGTTGAGATACCCGCCCGCTTCGAGGCGGCCGGTTCCCTCCTCGCGCACCGCCGCGACGAAGCCCGCCGGATGCCGCCCCAGATCGGCGTCGCCGAAAGCACAGTCGCGGTCCGGGCAGCCCCGGACGCCGACCGGGGGTTCGTCGTGGAACTCCTCGACGGCGGTGTAGTAGACGGTCGCCGTCCAGCCTGTCGATTCCTCCACCCCGCAACCGGCGAGGGAGCACACCAGGAGCACCGCGGCGAGCAGGCGACCTCGCCGGGTCACGCCACTCCGGCGGAGACGGTCTCGTCCTCGTTCAGCCGCTCGGTTTTGGTCCAGCTGTTGCGGCGGGCCAGCACGCGGAACAGCGCGCGCCAGGTGGCGATCACGCCGAGCACCAGGAATCCCGGATAGAGAAGGCCAGCGAGCAGGCAGCGGTGGAACGGTTCCTCACCGAGCCGCAGCCGGTGCACGATCGCCCACACCACACCGGGGACCAGCAACACGATCACGCCGATCAACGCCGCGCCCGGCAACGCCGACGGCGGCGCGATCAGCCCGCCCAAGGTGACGCCCGACCACGAAGCGACGAGCGTGCCCACGAACAACAGCGAAATCACCAAGGACAACGGCACCGTCAACCAAGGCGTCACGAGATAGGCGAGGAAGTCCAAGAGACCGATACTGCCGACGTGACGCGAGGCCAGCAATTCCCGCAAATGCCTTGCGCACTGCAAATTGCCCTGCGCCCACCGAGTACGTTGCCGCAGCAGCCTGCGCAGATCGACGAGACCCTGCTGCGTCACCCACGCCGATTTCACGTACCTCATCCGAATACCGGCGACATGCAGCCTCAGCCCGAGTTCGAGGTCCTCCACCAGACAGTCCGACCAAGGGGCCGGATCGAAACGGCGCAGCACGCCGAGTCTCGTGAATTGCCCGTTCCCGCCCATTCCGACACTGCCCGCGAGATCGCGCAGGCTTTGCGACGCGTCGGCGACCGCCCCGAACTCCAAATCTTGCAACAGGGCCAGAATGCTGCGCCGATTGTGAATACGCACCCGGCATTGCACGGCGCCGATTCCACGGTCGCCGAACACGTCGGCCACCTCACGCAGCATTCCCGGGCTGCCCCGGCCGTCCCCGTCGATGATGCCGACGATCGTCCGCGGCACGCTTCCCTCGGCCTGGCACAACCGGCGGATGTAGCGGTAGCCGGCGTTCAGCGCCTCCCCCTTGCCTTGCCGGGCCAGCGGGAGATCACGGCGCAGGACGTGCAGACGCCGGTCGGTCACTTCGCGGAGGACTCCCGGCGTACCGTCGTCCGACCCGTCGTCGATGACCAGGACACGGACCGGATTCCGCGTCGTGCCAAGCGAAAGCGCGGTGCGGACGGTGTTTCCGACCACCCGCTCCTCGTTGAGCGCCGGGATCACGATCCAGAACTCCATCCCTTCCCCGCGCGCGGCCACCGACCGGCGCGGGCGACCTGTGCGCCACGCGAACGCCGCGAGCAGGATGTTGTGCGCCGGCCACCACAGGAGCAACAGCATCATGGTCGCGGCGAAGGCGGGGTTCGTCATGGGCGGGTGGTTCAGTCCTTCAAGCGAAGATGTAGCGAACGCGCCATGAGCAGCAGGGCGATCGCGCCGATCACCATGGCGAGCACGGTGCTCACCGTCGCGCCCGCCATCGTCGCGCCGATTCCGAGCGCGGAAACCTTGACCGGGCCCACCGGCACCATCGACATGTCTTTTCCTCCGGACAGCGGGCCGCCCCAAACATCTACTCATAGTTTTCAGACCGTGAGCCTCGGGTCACCCTGTGAAGCGGGATTCAGCCTTTCGGGTGGGTACACTACCCCGTCTGTGTTAACGTTTGCGGGCGGCGATCCCCCGTAAAGGTGCATCAGTTAGTGATCCTCGCCTCACCTACCACTCCTTCGTGACTTCAACGACGAATTCACGCCGTACCAAGCGCGAACCCGGAAGAAGGACCAGGTGCGTAACGCACAGAACGAAACCGCCGGCGTGCCCGAAATCTGGCTGGTCGCGGGAACCCGCCCGGAAGCCGTGAAACTGGCCCCGGTGGCCAGGGCTTTGATTTCCGAAGGCCGGATGCGGCCCGTGGTCGTGGCCACAGGCCAGCATCCCGAAATGGTCGACCAGGCCTTGGCGACCTTCGGCTTGACGGCGGATGAACGGCTGACACTGAACCGACGAACGGGGTCCCAACCGGAACTCCTTTCCGGACTCCTCCTGGGTTTGGAAGAAATAGCCGGGCGACGCCCGCCCGCCGCCGTGGTCGTCCAGGGCGACACGACGACGACGCTGGCCGGGGCGCTGTCGGCGTTCTGGCGGCGTGTTCCCGTCGTGCACCTCGAGGCGGGGCTCCGCTCGTTCGACCTGGGAGCGCCGTTCCCCGAGGAGCTCAACCGGAAACTGGTGACCCAGGCGGCCGCGCTCCATCTCGCCCCCACTCCCGACGCCGCCGCGAACCTCCTGGCCGAAGGGGTGCCCGAGGAGAACGTGCTCGTCGCGGGCAACACCGTCGTCGACGCGATCCTCACGGTGACGGACAAATCCACCACGGTGCACGATCCCGAATTGGCGACGCTGCTCGAGAACGCGACCCGCGGCGTGGTCAAACTGATGCTGGTCACCCTGCACCGCCGCGAATCCTGGGGCGAGCCGATGCGCCGGGTCCTGCGCGCGGTGGCCGAGTTGATGGCCTCGGATCCGGAACTGCGGGTGGTGCTTCCCGCGCATCCGAACCCTCAGGTACGCACCCTGGTCCGCGAGGAACTGGCCACGACGCCGGGCGTGCTGATCACCGGGTCGCTGCCCTACCCCGAACTGGCGGCGACCCTCGCGGCCAGCACGCTGGTGCTCTCCGATTCGGGCGGTATCCAGGAAGAGGCCCCGACCTTCGGCGTCCCGGTCCTGGTGCTCCGTGACGTCACCGAGCGCATGGAAGCCGTGAACGCCGGTTGCGCGCTGCTCGTCGGCACCGACCGCGAGAAGATCGTCTCCACCGCCACGCGACTGCTGAACGACCCGGCGGCACGCACGCGGATGATGAGCAGCGGCAACCCCTTCGGCGACGGCGCCGCCGCCGAACGGACCGAGCAGGCACTCGCGCATCTGCTGGGGCTGACCGCAGATCTGCCCGCCCCGTTCCGGCCCGCCTCCGCGAGCGATCTGGCCGAGGTCTGACCCGATGACGAAGGACAAGGGCACGCAGCGCTTTCGCCTGCCCGCTTGGTTCCGGCTCGCCGTCGTGGCGGTCGTCGCGGTCACGGTCGCCGTGGTCGTCCTGGTCCAGGTCACCAAGAAGACCCCGGTCACGGCGTCGCCGCCCGCAACGCCGGTTTCGCTCTCCGGTCGCGTTCCCGAGGCGGGCAAGGCGGGACTGCCGGGCCCCGGCGGCGACCCGGACCGGCGGACCCTCGTGCTCTACGACGACGGGCGGAAGAAGGACGGAACCACTTCCCCGCCCGACGAGGTCAAAACGGCCGAGGCGTACGCGATGTTCACCGCGAACCTCGTTTCCCGTGGCACCGCTTGGAAACTGCAGCCCGCCGCCGACTACCGGCCGCGCCAGGCGGACGAGTTCCAGGCCATCGTGTACCTCGGCTCGATCTACGACGCGTCGCTGCCGAAGGCGTTCCTGACCGACGTCACGGCGACCCGGATCCCCGTGGTCTGGATCGGCGCCAACATCTGGCAACTGCACGCCAGTTCCGGCAAGGCGGCCGGTGGTCCCGGCTGGCGCGCGGAAGGATACCGCGACGACAACCCCACCACCGTCACCTACAAGGGCACTCCCCTGCGCCGCGATCCGCGTTCGGGCACCGGGGTCGTCGCGATCGACGTCCGTGACCGGACGAAGGTCCAGATCCTGGCCGAAGCGAGCGCGCCGGGAGGCACGCCGTCACCCTGGGCGGTCCATTCAGGACAGTTGACGTACCTGGCCGAAGTTCCTTACGCCTACGCCGAAGCACAGGACCGCTACCTCGCCGCGGCCGACATCCTGCTGGGCGTCCTGTCGCCGCGGGCGCCGGACCGACACCGCGCACTGGTCCGGCTCGAAGACGTCGGCCCGCGGACGAAGCCCGAGGAACTCCGGCGGATCACGGACTTCTTGATCCAGCAGCAGGTCCCGTTCTCCCTCGCGGTCTATCCGTACTACTCGGATCCGCAGGGCCGGGCCAACAACGGCGACCCGACCTCCGCGCGACTGGTGGACTCGCCGGAACTGGTCGGCGTGCTCAAGGACGCCGTCCAGGCGGGCGCGACGCTGATCATGCACGGCTACAGCCACCAGAGCGACAGCGGCCCGAACCCGTACGACGGGGTGAGCGCGAGCGATTTCGAGTTCTACAAGGCCGGCGTCGACGGCGAAGGCGTCGTCCACATGGACGGGCCGATGCCCGAGGACTCGGCGCAGTGGTTCGACCAGCGCATCGCGACCGGCCTCGGGGAATTCCGGCGGGTGGGCCTCCCGGAGCCGACGATGTTCGAGTTCCCGCACTACGGCGGTTCCGCCGTGGACTACCAGCAGACCACCGCGCTCTTCCAAGGACGCTACGACCGCGGCAGCTACTACGCGGGCTTCTGCCCCGGCGGCCGCTGCGGCTCGACGGCCACGGCGACGTCGGAACAGGTGTACGGCCAGTTCTTCCCGTATCCGGTACGCGACGTCTACGGCGCGAACGTCGTCCCCGAGAACATCGGCAACGTGGCACCCATCGCGTTCAACCAGCACGCCGCCCGCACCGCCGTCGACATGCTCGCCGACGCCCAGAGCGCGCTCGTCGTCCGTGACAACGTGGCGAGCTTCTTCTACCACCCGTTCCTCGGCGAGGGCGGCCTGCGGGACCTGGTGAACTCGTTGCGGGCGCTGGGGTACCGCTTCGTCACACCGGCGGAGATCCTCGACGGCTGAGCGGGTCACCCTGACGCACGTTTCCTGGCCGTGAAGGCCTCCTTGCCTACCCTGAAGGTAGCGAAGGAGGCCTTCGCTACCTCACGATGGCCGCACCTGGGCTCCCCCGTGTGTCATGAAAGGGGCTTTCAAGACGAATTTCGTCCTGAAAGCCCCTTTCATGACACCGGCCCCAGGCTGGCAAAGCTCGCGAAGGAGGCCTTCGCTACTTGACGGAGATCCTCGACGGCTGAGCATAGGATCGGGCCATGCTCGAGAACCTGCTCACGCCGGAGACCAGGACCGATCCGTACCCGTTCTACCGTCAGGTCTTCGGCCGCGGACCGGTGTTCGAGGCCGCCGACCGGTTCTTCGTGGTGAGCGGGTTCGAGGAGGCCTCCGCGCTGCTGAAGAACCCCGCGTTCGGGCATTCGGAGCCGGAGGTGCTGCCGGATCCGCACGAAAACGAGCCGGTGGACGACGAGGGCCGCGTGATCCGGTCGTTCCTCGGGCTCGATCCGCCCGATCACACGCGGCTGCGCCGGCTGGTCTCCAAGGCCTTCACGCCGAGGATGGTCGAGCAACTCGCCCCGCGAGTCGAAGAACTGGCGAAAGAACTGGTCTCGAAAGCGCTCGAAATGGGCGAATTCGACCTGATGACCGAGATCGCGAAGCCGCTGCCGGTCGTCGTCATCAGCGAGATGCTCGGCGTGCCCCTCGCCGATCGCGACCGGTTCGAGGGCTGGTCGCACGCGATGGGGCGCGCGCTCGACCCGTCCTTCCTGATCGCGAAGGAGACCGTCGCCGCGGCCGTCGCCGCCCGCCGCGAGTTCGTCGCCTATTTCCGCGAACTGGCGAAGGACCGGCGGAAGCGGCCGACCGGCGACCTGTTCTCCGACCTGGTGTCGGTGTCCGACGAGGGCGACAGGCTCAGCGAGGGCGAGCTGGTGATCACCGCGATGCTCCTGCTGGTCGCCGGGCACGAAACGACGACCAACCTGATCGGCAACGGGATCCTCGCGCTGCTGAACCACCCGGAGCAGCTCCGGAAGCTGGCCGAGGACCGGTCGAAGATCCCGAACGCGGTCGAGGAGATGCTCCGGTACGACTCCCCCGTCCAGCTGACCACCCGCATCGCCTTGCGGGACGCGACCGTCGGCGACCGGTTCGTCGGCGAAGGCGCCCAGACGGTCGTTCTGCTGGGAGCGGCCAACCGTGACCCTCGCGCGCACGAGGACCCGGACCGCTTCGACGTCGACAGGCCCTCGCCGAGGCATCTCGCGCTGGGACAGGGCATCCACTTCTGCCTCGGCGCCCCGTTGGCACGGCTGGAAGGGCGGACGGTGTTCGAAGCGCTGCTCGGCGCGGGCCGCGCCTTCCACCGGACCTCCGAGCCTGCCTGGGTGAAGCAGGTGACGTTGCGCGGCCTCTCCGGCCTGCGGCTCGAGTTCGCCTGAGGGGGCGGAAAGTCCGGTTCTCGACCTTCGACGGTTGCCGTCCGCCACCGGACTGCAACATGCTGTGCGCCCGACCCGGTCCCGGTGGGGGTGCCCTATGTACCAGGAAACCAAGGAGCCCAGCGCACGGCGAGCGGTGCCGGACGCGGTCAGGTCCGGCCCCTTCCACCGCGCGCTTTCCGAGGCGGTGGATCACCGCGGCCTTTCCCTGTCCCGGATCCGGGCGCATCTGGCGGCACGCGGGGTTTCCGTGGCCGAATCGACCTTGAGCTACTGGCAGCGCGGACTCCGGCATCCGTCGACGCCGCGGTCGCTCGACATCGTCCGCGCGCTCGAAGCGGTGCTGGGCCTGCCCGCGGACAGCCTGGTCGTCCTGATCGGCCCGCAGCGGCGGTCTCCCGGCGAAGGCGACCGCAGGCCGTCGTTGCCGGAACTACGGCAGAGCTGGGCCGAAACCTGCTCGCTGCTGGACGAACTGAGCGAGTCACCCGGTGCGGCGGGAAACGCGAAGGTCGACGTCGTGACCGTCGTCGACGTGCTGACCATGACGGTGGAAGGCCGGATCGTGGAGATCACCTCGACGATGGTCGTCCGGGCGCGGGAAACCGGAGCGGACGGCTTCGTGGTGACCCACCAGGACGAACCCGGCACCGACATGGAGGCCACGTCCGTCGTCGCCGTCGACGGTTGTCGACGAGGCAGAGTGCGAAGAAGCACCTCATCACCGGGAATGGTCTTTGAGCTCCTCTTCGACCGGGGCTTGGCCGAAGGGGAAACGCACACCTTCGCCTTCACGTTGCACCTGGCCGAGTCCGTCCGTTCGACCTGTTTTCACCGGACAGTGCGCTCTCGCATGTCCGCCTACCTTCTCCGGATGCGGTTCGACGCCGGAGCGATCCCGGCCCGCTGCGTCAAAACCGTCCGCGAGCGCGAAGAACTTCCTCCCGTGGTCAGCGAACCGTTGTTCTGCGGTCCGGGAGCCACGGTCAGCGCGTATTTCGAAGACCTCGGCGTCGGGATCGCCGGAATCGACCTCATCTGGGAGTGAGCCGGCGCTTGCGCCACACCAAGAACACCGCGAGGGCGAGCACGGCCACTCCCCCGGCGATCGATCCGGCCAGAATCGCGACGGGCACACCGTCGTCGACGGGCTGCGGGCCGGCCGGGGCGAAGCCGATTCCTTGATTGCGCTGATAGTCCGAGCCCGGCATCTTGTCGCCGTAACGGTCGTGCACCTTCCGCTGGTAGTCGGGAAGCGAGAGGGGCTTTCCCACCTCAGACTGGGGAAGGCTCGCCCGCAGGAGTACGACGTCGTCCGCGCCGAGGTCGTACCAGCCGTCGATCTGAGGCTCGTTGAGCAGGACCGAACCGGGCCGAAGCCGGGCGCTGAAGGTCTCTTCGTCGTTCCCGGAGAACGCGCCGGCCGCGACCCACTTTCCCGGGCCGTCCGGCATCGCCTGCAGAGTCGCCTTCTGGCCGGAGTCGGCGGTGGCCGTCACGGCGACGGAACTCAAAGCACCGGCCGGGGCTCCGGCGGTGCCGCGGACGAAATCGGGATTGAGCGTGTAGACCGCCACGCCGCGCTCGCTGACCGTGATCCGCTGCGGCTCGATGTGGTCGACCTGCCGGAAGTTCGATTTCGCGAGACCGATCGCGCCCGGCTCACCGGCGACGCGCACAGCGGCGGCGAGATCGTCGGCCGAGGGCGGGACGACTCCTTCGCTCGCCGCGGCGGGCGACGTGACCGGCAAGAGTGCCGCGACGGCCAACACGAGACAACCGGAGAACTTCCGGCAGATCCTGTTCATGACCGCGTCTCAGCCCTTCCGGATGTTGACGATGGTGTCGTTCCAGCGGAACTGGCCGTTGCTGCGGTACTGGTTGTAGTTCCAGGTCTTGTACCGCGGGGAAGACGCCCACGGGTCACCGACCATGATGGACTGGCTCGTGGTGTCGTAGCCGTAGATCACCTGGGCGTGGCCGCCGCCCGAAGTCCAGTAGATCCCCGTCAGGTTCAGGATCCCGGAGTCGACCTGGCTGACGACCGAGGTGAAACCGATGGGGCCACCGGCGTCCTGCGCGGAGAAGCCGGTACCGCGGAACCCGCGGATGATCTCGGAGATCTGTGCCGCCTGGTTCGGGCAGTACCCCGCCTGCGTTCCCTTGCCCGCCGCGCAGAACTGGGCCTGCGTGGCGCTTCCGCCCATCGAGCGTTCGATGCTCGAACCGTCCGCGGCCCAGCACCACTGGTTGTACTGCTGCACCTGTTGGGTGTAGTTCAACTGCTTGGAGGCCGCGGTCGAGGCGACCGTCATCGCCGTGCCCGCGACCGGGGCGATCTCGCGCACCTGGGTGTGGGTCTCGGTCTTGATCAGGCCGCTGGGCCGGTCACCGTCCCCGCCGGGCTGTGCGAGGGCGGCGGCGGGCACCATGCTCAACGCGAAGACCGCGGCACCGGTCGCCAGCACGGCCCGGGTCACCCGCCGACTCGATAAGCTCTTCACAGATGTCTCCTTTGACATGGGGATGGGGAGAGGCGCACCAAAGGTGGCCGCCGGCCGGATGAGGTGCTCCCGGCCGAGATCACCGTGCGCCGCGGCGCCCCCGGGGACAACGCCCTCGCACGACGGCGAGGAAACGCTGTGATCGTTCACAGGAAGCGCGACGTCGGGACGGCAGGAAAGCGCGGGTCCACGGCCTCACGACGCGCGGACACGCGCAAGATTCACTGTCCGTTCACAAGAGCTGTGAATCCGCCACCAAAGGTTCAGGGACGCGGGGTCGCGAGCGTCGTGGGGCGGGTCCGACCTCGCAAGGTGACGTCCTCCGTCGCCTTCCACTGTGCGGCCTCGGCCTCGGCCGCCGACTCGATCGCCGCCCACGAAGCGAGCAACCGGGCTTCGACGTTCTTCGCCAGTTCCGTGAGCCGGGCGGCTTCGTTGACCGGATCGCCGATCACCGTGTACTCGAACCGCCGCGGGTCGCCGACGTTCCCGGCGACCACCTCGCCCGTCGCCACGCCGATCCCGGCCGGGCATTCCGGCACCTCCGCCGCCAGCCTGCGCCCGATCGCGCGGGCCGCGGACAGCGCGAGGGTCGCGTGGTCGTCCAGCCGCACCGGTGCGCCGAAGATCGCGAGCGCGGCGTCACCGACGAACTTGTTGACCAGCCCGTGGTTGCGGTCGACCTCGTCGACCACCACCGCGAAGAACCGGTTGAGCAGGCCCACGACCTCCTCGGGCGGACGGCTCGCGGCCAGCGCGGTCGAGCCGATCAGGTCGACGAACAGCACCGACACCGTCCGCACCGTGCCGCCGAGTTCGGCGGACGTGCGCATCGCCTCGATCGCGACGTCCTCGCCGACGTGCCTGCCGAACAGGTCCCGCAAACGTTCGCGTTCGGCGAGACCGACGGCCATCCCGTTGAAACCCGCCTGCAGCAGACCGAGTTCGGTGCCGTCGTAGACCGGGATCTCCACGGCGAAGTCCCCGGCCCGCACGCGGCCCAGCGCGTGCTGCACCGACCGGATCGGGTTCACCACGGCGCGGGCGGTGAACACCGTCACCAGCAGGCCGAAGCACAGCACCACCAGGCCGAGGGCGACGACCGAGACCGCGAGCTTCGTGGTCGACACGTCGCCGCGCACCCACGCCAGCACCGCCGTGACCACCAGCCCGGCGACCGGCACGCCGGTGCCGAGGCACCAGAACAGCAGCATCCGCAGGTTGACCCCACCGCTGAGAGGCCGCTCGGGCGAGGTGCCCGCCAAGGCAAGGGCCACGTACGGCCGGAGGATGAACTCCCCTGCCAGATAAGCGATCGCGCAGACGACCACGCCCGCGAACGCGACGACGAGCAGTTCGGTCAGCGCGACCCGCGGCTGCACCAGCGCGGCCAGCACGCCGAACACCACGGTCGCGATGCCCCACAACACCGCTTGGACCAAGGTCAGGCGCAACGGGACGCGGAGGCAGGCGGCGCGCTCCGCGTCGGTCGGCGTCCGGCCGTCCGCCGCCCAGCGCAACGTCCGCAGCGCGCCGCGGGTGCCCCACATCGCCCCCACGACGACGGCGGAGACCACATAGACGGGGACAGCGATCGCGGTGACCCGGACGAGTTCGCCGGACATGCCGGGTGAGGGCATCAGCAGCGCCGCCAGGCCGACCACGACCAGCGCGCCGATGACGTTGGTCGCGATCAGCGTCCCGGTGAGCAGTCCCTGGACGCGACGGCGCAACACGGCCGCGTCCTGATCGAGCGGACCGAGCAGCCAGGAGCCGAACGGCCCTTGCCCGCGGTCCCGAACAGAGGAGTCCTTGACTGGTCGCACCCCGTACCCGCCGTTCACCCGGTTTGAGTGAACGACTGTACACCGAAACCCGCCACCCCTCGCGTTTAGTCCTCTTGATGCGGTGGTTGCGCCGGCAACTACCGCATCAAGAGGACTAAACGCGAGGTCAGCGGACGGTGCCGGAGCCGATCAGCGTGGTGACGTCGAGCTCGGTCACGCCCTCGTCGCGCAGGGAGTCGAGATACCGCTCGCGCACCTGCTCGACGACACCGGGTTCGAGATCGGAGAGAAGGCCCCGGAAGCCGGAGCCGATGATGACCAGCCACGCCACTTCCGGCGTCATGGTCAGCCGCAGTTCGTTGACCACGACGTCCACATCGGACAGACCACGCGCGGAAAGCCACTCGGCGTAGCTCCCGGCCTGGTTGATCCGGTCGATCAACCCGGGCTCGCGCTCCGGCGGCGGCGCGGAATCGGTCACCGCGGCCATCGCCCGGCCGACGTACCGGCCCGCCGTCACCATGGATCCGCCGCGCCAGATGGTGAACACGGCCCGCCCGCCGGGCCGGACCCGGCCGATCAGCCGCTCGGTGCCGTCCGTCATGTCGGGAAAGAAGAAAATGCCGAGCGCGGTCAGCACCGCGTCGTAGCCGCCGGTTTCCCACGCCGTCGCGTCGGCTTGGTGCGCGCGAAGCTGCGGCAGGTCCGCCGACAACCGGCGCAACTCGCCGATCATCGGACCGGAGAGGTCGAGCGCGTCCACCACTCCCCCGGCGCCGACCACCCGCGCCGCCGGGATCGCGGACGCGCCTGTCCCGCAACAGGCGTCGAGGACACGGGCTCCGGGGCCGAGTCCGGCGGCCGCCACCGTGGCCGCGCCGATCGGCTCCCAGAGATAGCGCCCCAACGCGGCGAAGTCGGCCGCCGCTTCGTCGAAGGCACGCTGCGTGCCGACCTTGCGAGTGGACATGCCGCGACGATATCCGTTTTCGCACCCTCCGGGTCTCGTTACCTACGACGGACGGAGGCCGCGAGAACGCCCATCCAGCGGG
This sequence comes from Amycolatopsis sp. NPDC031561, assembly GCF_055580625.1. Classification (NCBI taxonomy): domain Bacteria; kingdom Bacillati; phylum Actinomycetota; class Actinomycetes; order Pseudonocardiales; family Pseudonocardiaceae; genus Amycolatopsis; species Amycolatopsis sp. NPDC031561. The sequence goes on from NZ_JBVILA010000022.1 coordinate 145,257, forward strand.
CGAACCGCGGACCGCTCCCGCCCTACCGTGGTCGGATGAGGAAAACACTGCTCGCGCTGCTCGGCGCGGCCGCCGTCCTGGTCACGATCGCCACCCCCGCTTCCGCGAGCACGCAGGAGACCAGGGAGTTCGTCGGGCACGGGTCGAGCGACTTCGGCCTCGAACTCATCTACGCCCGACAAGACGCCAGGAACCAGGCGACTTGGGCCGGTTTCACCGACTGCGTGGAGTACGACAAGATCCTCTTCCCCTACAACGCGACGGTCTTCTGGCGCTGCACCCGCTGAGATCCGGGACCAATCCGGCGCGCACCCGGCTCCGAAAGCCGGACATGGACCAAGGAGACCTCGCCCCGGACTTCACCCTGCCCGACGACACCGGCCAGGACCGCACACTGTCGGACTTCCTGTCCACCGGCCCGGTCGTGCTGTTCTTCTACCCCGCCGCGATGACCGGTGGCTGCACCGCCGAGAGCTGCCACTTCCGCGACCTCGCCGCGGAATTCGCCGACGTCGGCGCCCACCGCGTCGGGATCAGCCCGGACGGCGTCACCAAACAGCGCGAATTCTCCACCCTGCACGGTTTCGACTACCCGCTTCTGTCCGATGTGGAGGGTGCCGTCGCCAAGCAGTTCGGCGTCTGGCGCAGGTTCAGCCCGCTGCACGCCAAACGGCGCACCTTCGTGATCGACACCGACCGCAAGGTCCTCGCGGTGATCAAGAGCGAGCTGAAGTTCGACGTCCACGCCGACAAGGCGCTCGCGGCCCTGCGCGAACGGAAGACCGCCGCCTAGCCCCGCGCGGCGATGAGCGAAAGCGCGGCGGTGCCGTCGAAAAGCGCTCGCGAGCGGGCCGTGATCGCGGCATCCCGGACGGCGAGCGCGGAGGCGACGTCCTCCAGTCGCCGGGATCGCCGCAGCTCCGGCATCAGCGCGCGAAGGGGTGCGACGCGGTATCCGGCGAGCCGCAACTGGTGCACGATCCGCGCGTCCCGCACCTGGGACGGCGTGTACCGCCGCGTCCCCCGCTGATCGCGGCCGGGGACGACGAGTCGCTCCGCGTCCCAGTGCCGCAGCGTCGACGGACGCAGGCCGAGCGCCGACGCGAGTTCGGAGACACCCATCGAGTCCGACCCGCGCACGTCTTCGATCGGTTCGCGGGAGATCACCCGGACGGCTTCCGCGGCCTCCCTCAGATCCGCGCGTTCGGCGTCGAGCCGGGCATGGGCCGCGTCGAGGAGCGCGAGCACCTCGGCGAGTGGGTCGCGGTGCAGCGCGAGGACGATCTTCTTGGCCTCGACCGGCCCCACCCCGGCGGCGAGCGCGCGATAGGCCAGCGCGGACCGGAGATGGACCTCCCCGTAGCTCCGGTATCCCGCGGCCGTCCGCGTCGCCGCCGGGAGCACGCCGTCGCGTTCGAGGTTGCGCACCTGCTGGACGGAGTACCCCGCCCGCCGCGCGACCTCCGCGGTGCGCATCCCCGGCGATTTGAGACTTGACACCTTCACTCCGTCGAAAACGTCGTCGAACCCTCCATAAGCACTTTAATGTGACGCTTGAGCACATGACCATCGAAGAGATCATCAGCCTCGTGTCGGACCTCGACGGCGTCCTGGCCCTCACGCCGGTGCCCGGCGACGACTGGCCGGAGCTCAGCTGGGGCGACGCGTTCTTCTACTACTCACCCGACGGCGTCGTCCCCACGAACGTCCAGCCCTTCGCGACGGTCGTGACCAAGAACTACCCCGGCGACGAGACCTCGCGCCTGGACCGGCCGGACACCTTCCGCGTGAACATCCACGCCGGGAAGGAGGAGTTCGCCCGGCTGCTCGGCCGCGCCCCCCGGGATGCGGCCGGAACCGACGTCGACCCCGCCGTCACCGACACCGTGATCGCCCATCCCGTGTACGGAACCGCGGGCTGGCTGGCGGTGGTGAACCCGGCGTCCCGGACCGAGGAGGTCACTCGCGAACTGCTCGGCACCGCCTATCAGCGAGCGCGGGCGCGGTACGAGCGGCGAGCGGACTCCCCCCGCGTTTAGAGGACTGAACGCGACCGCAACGACGCGTCCAGCGTCCGCAGCAACTCCCCTGCCCGGCGGCCGCCGCCCGGGGCGTCCGGGTAGCGCTTCAGGACGTCCACGACGACAGAATCGGCGAGAGCGGCAAACTTCTCGACGTACCCGGCGCCGACGGAGGGATCATCACCGGCTTCAAGTTCCCAGGCGCGCGCCGCGTTCGCGGCGGCTCCCAGGATGTGCGGGACCTGGGTCGCTTTCGCCAGCGGATGTAGATATGCGGACGCTCCCGCGTGGCCGGCGGCCCGGGCCGCTTCGAACGCGGCTTCACGACCGCTTTCCCTGGCGGCCCGAGCCGCCCGGTGCGCGTCCAGCGAGGTCACCCGCAACGCCTTCGTCCGCCTGCCCCCGGCCGCGAACCGGCGTGCCTCGTCGAGCACGGCCCGCGGACGCGGATCCTCCGGGCACTCGCGCTCGAAGATCGCCAGGGCAGGCTCCGCGCAGGCCACGGAGAAGGCCGTGACGGCACGCAGTTCCGCCAGGTCGAGGTCGATCGTGAGGTTCTGTTCCGCCGCTGTCATTCACTCGACTGTATCGTTGAATCGCCGGTTGGCACTTCGCAGCGACGATGGCAGGACAGTGGGCCGAAACCCTCAAACCCGCGAACGGCTCAGGCCGGTCGACCTCGCGCGTGAGCACGGTCTGTCGACGCAGGCCGTCCGCAACTACGAAGCGGACGGCATCCTCCCCGCGGCCGAACGCGGTCCGCAGGGCTATCGCACCTACACCCCGCTGCACGCGCAAGCCCTGCGCGCGTTCCTCGCGCTCGTGCCGGGACACGGCCACGCGACGGCGACGTCGATCATGACCGCGGTCAACCGGGGAGCGGTCGAGGAGGCGCTCCGGCTCGTCGACGAGAGTCACGCCCAGCTGCTCGACGACCGCCGCACCCTCCAGGCCGTCGCGGCCGCGCTCCGCGAGCTCGAGCCCGTGCCGCAGGAGCGGGGCGACCTGTTCGTCGGCCCGCTGGCGCGGAAACTGGGCGTCCGGCCCGCCACCCTCCGGAAATGGGAACGCGCCGGCCTTCTCCGGCCCGAGCGTGACCCGCGGACGGGTTACCGCGTGTACGGCCCGGCCGATGTGCGCGACGCCAAGCTGACCCATCAGCTCAGGCGGGGCGGCTATCTCCTGGAGCGGATCGCGCCGCTGATCGAGCAGGTCCGTTCGGCCGGAGGTGTCGTGCCCCTCGAGTCGACACTGCACGACTGGCACACCCGGCTCTCGGCGAGGGGCCGTGCCTTGCTCTCCGGCGCCGCCGCGCTGGACGCCTATCTCGGCGAGAACCCGAATCGCTGACACTTTTGCGCCATTGACACTTCCGCGCAATAGAATACGCAGGCAATTCACGTTTTCCGCATACGAAAGTAGGACCGGTTCAGCGGAACCTACTTTCGGCGCTACGACACGATAGTCACCCGCTCGTAATCTGCGTGACGTCGAGATGAGCCGCCCGGTCCCTGCCTTTTCCACCTATTCCGGCGGTTCGTCGTTCCCTCCTTATCGAAGGAAATTCGCATGCGAATTCGCGGACCCGTCATGCTCACTCTCTTGAGCGTCTGCGCCGGAATAGGCGCGTTCGCCGTCCCGGCGACCGCCGCTCCGGTCACCGCTTACGACCAGACGATGCTCGAGACCCTCGCGGCCCAGCTCCAGGTCAGCCCGCTTCAGGCGGCGCAGAAACTCGACCACGAGAAGAACCTGATCTCGTCGCTGGAGAGCATCAGAACACGTGGCCTGCACACCGACGGCGCGTACTTCGACGACGCCGGCGCCCTCGTGGTGAACTCCGACGCCGGATCCGCCCAGACGCTCCGCGCGGCGGGCCTGACCGCGCGCACCGGCGCCCGCGGCGAGAAAGCGCTGGACGCCCTGACCGCCACCGTCGGCAGCGTGATCGGCAAGGACGTCGCCCAGGTGCAGTCCTGGGGTCCGGAACTCGCGGCCGACCAGGTCGTCGTCACCGTGCAGCAGGGCGCGGACCGTGCCCTCGTCCGCAGGCTTTCGGCGCTGCCCGGCGTGACCGTCCGGACCGGGGTCGCCAACGGCAACACGACCCAGGCCGACGTCATCCCCGGCCAGATCATGGACCTCGACCCCGGCACCAACTGCTCCCTCGGCTTCCCCGGCACCACCAGTGACGGCGACAACGTGCTGCTCACCGCCGGGCACTGCGTCGAAGGGAACCCGGACATCCTCGACCGCAACGGCGTCCACATCGGACAGGGCGTCGCCACCGAGTTCCCGTCGGCCGACATGGGCCTGATGGACATCGACGACGAGGACACCGGCCGCGGCTACGTAGACACCCGCAAGGGCACCACGGTGCGGATCACCGGCAGCTCGAAGGCGCCGGTCGGCACCACGCTGTGCAAGGCGGGCAACACCACCGGCTGGACCTGCGGCAAGATCAGCGCTTACAACCAGACCGTCCGCTACAACGGGGAAAGCGTCGCCACCAAGGGCCTGGCGAAGTCCACGGTCTGCACCGAAGGCGGCGACAGCGGCGGCGCCTACATCGCGGGCAACACCGCGCAGGGCATGACCTCCGGCGGCCCCGACGACGGGCACGACTGCGGGTACAACCAGGGCTCCAACGCCACCGGCTCGTACTCCTACTACCAGCCCGTCGTGGACGCGGCGAACACCTACGGGGTCACGCTGACCCGTTCCTGACCGACAAAGCCTCGTGAGCGGTAAGGACGGTTCTAACCGTCCTTACCACTCACGAGGCTCAGGGCTTACGGGCCACGCCCGCCAATCCGCGAGACCCCACCAAATCGTCCTCGTGCAGCGGTTCGCTTTCGGGGCGCCATTCCGGCAACCACACCAGACCGGGCTCGACCGGCCGCAGTCCGGTGAAGAATGCGGCGATCTCCTCCCGCCCGCGAAGCGTGATGGCACTGTTGGTCCGGCGGCGATAGGAATCGACGACGTTCGCCGATTGTGCGTGCAGCACGGTGTCCTCGACCGGAACGTGGATATGCGAAAGTGCCATGAGACTGCCGGAAGGCAACTGCTCCAGATAGCGGCCGAGGGTGACGTGCGGGGCGGTTTCGTCGGGCATGAAATGCAGCAACGCCACCGCCAGCAGGCCGATCGGCTGTCCAGGATCGATCAGCCCGGTGCCGAGCACCTTCTTCCACAGCCGGAGACCGTCGTGGAAGTCGCCGTCCAGCGCGGTGTGCCGGGCCGGGTCGGCCGTCTGCTCCAGCAGGATCTCCGCGTGCGCCTGCGCGATCGGCTCGTTGTCGATGTAGACGACCCGGCATTCGCCCGGCGCGACCTCCTCGGCGACCTCGTGCACGTTGCCCTGGGTCGGCAGCCCGGAACCGATGTCCACGAACTGCCGGATGCCCTGATCGACCATGTAGCGAACGGCGCGGCCGAGGAAAGCCCGGTTGGCACGGGCGAAATCGCGCATCGACGGGACGAGCCGCAGCTGTTCCTCGGCGAATTGCTGATCCACGGCGTAGTTGTGCACCCCGCCGAGCAGATAGTCGTACACGCGGCCGACCGAGACCTTGTTCACCGAATCCACCAGCCGCTGCGCCACGTCACGGGCGCTCGCATTCTCCCCCATGAGCCGAAGATAGCGGATCCCGTCGTGTAACGGTTCCCGGTTCGCCGACGACCTGCAGACACGTTTTCCCGATGAAGGGGGCGGCGAACCGGCGACCCCGGCTGTCCCGATGCCACGACCGGGAAACGCGTACCCCTCGTGATGACCGGCGGGGCCCCGCGGGACATTTCCCGGCTGGCCATGTGCACCGACGAAACCGGCACGTCGGTCTTCATCGGCAACGACACCAAGGACGTCTGGCTGGTTCAGCCCGGCCGTCCGGCGACGGTCCGGCAACACGGCGGCGTGCCGACGATGGTGCAGATCTTCCGCGCGAGCCGATCGCCGGGCGTCCTCGGCGGCACGACGCTGGAACCGGGCACAGCCGTCACCGTCGCGCTGCGCCCGGCGGAGGTCGGCCTGGCGATAGATTCCGTGCTCCAGAGCCAATGGTCGACGATGACCGTGATCGACCAGACCGCCACCGCAGCCCGCGAACAGTTGCCCGAACTGAGACTCTCGACCTTCGCACAGAAGGCCGGCTCCCTCTCCTCGGAACTGGACGATCTGCTCAAGGCGGCCGGGCGGCTGTTCCCTCGCTGAGCCTGGTGGCCGCCGACAGCGCACTTACGACCACCGACACCGGCTACTTCAGGAACTTGACCAGTTCGGCGCTCACGAACTCCGGGTTCTCCTCCGCGAGCCAGTGCCCGGCCCTGGGCACCTCGACGGCGCGGGCGAGGTCGGTGACGCGGGGCGCCAGGGTGGCCTTCTGCGGTTCGAGCAGTCCCTCGGCGGTCATCAGCAGGGTCGGAGTGGTGATGGGCTTCGCACCGGTGTTGGCGGCCGCGTCCTGACCGAGCGTGCGGTAGAGCTCGAAACCGCCGTGCAGGACCTCCGGCCTACTGTAGGTACGGGCGTATTCGCCGATCTCGGCCTCGTCGAACGGCGACGGCGCCCCGGGCCCGCCGAAGGCCGTTCCCGAATAGGCGACCTGGGGATAGAAAAGGGAAAGGTATTCGCGGACGTCGTCGCCGACGACGGCTTCCGGAACCGTTTTCTGCGAGTGGAAAGCGATATGCCAGCTCAGGTTCCGGTACGCCGTCGCGTCGAGCGCGGGGCCCGGCAGCGGGAGGTCGAGATAGGCGAGCTTGGTGAGATCGCCGGGGAATTGCGCGGCGTACTGGAAGGCGACGGCGGCACCGAGGTCGTGGCCGGCGATCCGGGCGTCGCGCAGGCCCAGCCGTCCGGCGACGAGGCCGTGCACGTAGCGGGCGAGGGTGGCCTTGTCGTAGCCGGGCGGCGCGCCGGTGCTGTCCCCGAGGCCGGGGAGGTCGAGCGCGTACACGGTGAAATGCTCGGCCAGCGCGGGCATGACGCGGTGCCAGCCGTACCAGGTCTGCGGCCAGCCGTGCAGCAGCACGAGCGGGGCGCCCTTGCCGCCGGTGACGTAGTGCATTTTCACCCCGTCGACGTCGGCGAACTCGTGGCGGAACCGCTTCGCGAAACTCGCGTCGCCGCGGGTGATTTCTTCGTAGGGCGGGGCGGCCGGTGGCGAACCGCAGGCCGTCATCAGGACGAGGGCCGCGACGAACGCGGCGGCTCGGTGAAGCATGGAAGTCTCCGTTTCAGCGCCCGGTGGCGCCGTCGATCAGTTCGCGCAGGATGTCGGCGTGTCCCGCGTGGCGTGCGGTTTCCTCGATCAGATGGGTCAGCGTCCAGCGCCGTGATCCCCGGCGGGGACCCGCTTCGGAGAGGTCGGTCCAGGACTCGATCTCGCTGTTCGCTCCGGCGATGACTTCCCGGTAAGCGGCGAGAAGTGACGCCGTCGTGTCGTCCGGGCCTCCGCGCGCTCGACCGACCACTCCACCGGATCGAGGGCCGCGTTCACCTTCGGCGTTCCGGCGGAACGGCGTTCGTAGAGCCCGTCCCAGAATTTCGTCGCGTTCATGGTCGCCACTGTCGCCTCGGGTGACGTGAACTGGCACGAAAACTTGCCGACCTGGCAAGATCGACGGCATGGCTGACGAGACGGACGAGGTACTGGACGCGGTCGGCCCCCGGTTGCGCGCGCTGCGCAAACGCCGTGGCCTGACCCTGGCCGAGGTGTCGGCGACGACCGGGATCTCGGAAAGCACCTTGTCGCGGCTGGAAAGCGGCGGGCGGCGGCCCACACTGGAACTGCTGCTACCACTCGCGCGCGTGCACGGCGTCCCGCTCGACGACCTCGTCGGCGCACCCCGGACCGGCGATCCGCGGATCCATTTACAGCCGATCCACCGTCACGGCATGACCTTCCTGCCGCTCACCCGCCGCGCCGGCGGCGTGCAGGCCTTCAAGATGTTCATTCCCAGCCGCCCCGAACCGGCGGAACCCACGCCGCAGACCCACGGCGGCTACGAATGGGTGTATGTCCTCAATGGACGGCTCCGGCTGGTGGTCGGCGATCGCGACATGGTCCTGCCGCCCGGCGAGGCCGCCGAGTTCGACACCGCGCTGCCGCATTGGCTCGGCTCGGCCGACGGTCACGCCGTCGAGACCCTTGTCCTTTTCGGACCGCAGGGCGAACGCGCCCACATCAGGGCGAACTAGAGCCAGTCGTGCTCACGCGCGTACCTGGCGGCTTCGTGCCGGGTCTGCGTCTGGGTCTTCTGCATGGCGTTCGAGAGATAGTTGCGCACCGTGCCCTGCGCGAGGTGGAGCTGAGCGGCGATCTCGGCCACGGAATACCCCTCGCCGGTCACCCGCAGCACCTCGAGCTCCCGTTCGGTGAGGGGGCAGTCGTCGACGACGGCGAGCGCGGAGACGTCCGGGTCGATCCAGCGTTTGCCCTGGTGCAGGGCGGCGATGACGAAGGTGATGTGCGAGGGTTCGGCCGCCTTGCTGACGAAACCCTGCACCCCGAGTTTGAGGGCTTTGCGGAGCACACCGGGTTTCGCGTGCCTGGTCAGCATGAGGATGACCTGGTCCGGCCGGGTGCGGCGGATCTCCGCGACAGCGCCGAGCCCGTCCACGCCGGGCATTTCGAGGTCGATGACGAGGACGTCGGGTTCGTGCCGCAGGGTGGCCTCGACGGCCTCCTCCCCGTTCTCCGCTTCGGCGAGGACGGTGATCTCGCCCTCGAGCGGGAGCAGCGCGGCCATCGCCTTGCGGAGCAGGGCTTCGTCGTCGGCGAGTACCACCGTGGTCATCGTTTCTCCGTTGCTTCGGATCGCTTGCCCGGGAAGGACGCGGCCGTGACGAACTGCCCGTCTTCCTGTTCCACCGTCAGCTCGCCGCCCTCCGCGACGACGCGTTGCCCGAGCGCGGCCAGCCCCCGGAGTTCGGGCAGTGGTGTGCGCTGGGCGCCGTCGTTGACGATGCCGATACTCCACTCCGTCAGGGTGATCCGCACCCGCGTCGCCTGGGCGTGCCGCAGGATGTTGGTCGTGGTCTCGCGGAGGACCTGGCCTAGCAGCCTGCCCGCCTCCGGATCGACGTCACCCTCCCGGTTGATCCGCACGCGGATCCCCGCGGCCTCGAAAAGGTTCCTCGCGTTCTCCAGTTCGGCGGAAAGGTTGAGCCTCCGCTGAGCATAGGCGAGTTCCTTCGTCTGGGTGATCGTGTCGCTGACGAGCGCGTGGATCTCCCTCAGCTCCTGTTTGGCCCGTTCGGCGTCGATGTCCACCAGCTTCGTGGCGAGCGCGGTCTTCAGCTTCACCACGTGGAGCGTGTGGCCCTGGATGTCGTGCAGATCGCTGGCGAAGCGGACCCGTTCGCGGATGACGGCCAGTTCCGCCTCCCGCTCTCGTGACTCTTCGAGTTCGTGGACGACGTCGTAGAACCGCTTGTTGGGGAACATGAGCCCGAGCACGATGGCGGTGACCGCGGCGGGGACGAAGACGAACCTGATCAGCTCTTCGGACACGTCGTCGTGGGAGACCAGCAGCCTCGACGCGCCCACCGCCGCGATGTACGCGACGAGCGCGATCGCGGCCGCGACCCGGTGACGGGGAAGCTGGGGAACGACGAAGGAACCCACGAGAAGGATCCCGAAGAACGCCGAACCGCCGCCGACCAGCAGCACGGAGAACGGCCACACGGCGGCCGTGACGACCAGGCACGGGATCGCGACCCGCATGAGCTCGCCCGAGGTCCACCGCACGAAGGCGACCATGGCCGCCAGCACGCTCAAGCTCAGGACGACCACATGCCACCAGGTCCGCGCGTCCGACACCACCACGATCACCCCGCCGACGGTGAACAGCGGGAAGAACATGGTGAGGTTGAGCTTGCGCAGCTTTCCCCGCGCCGGCTCGGTGTCCACATCAGACATGGGCCCAGTATCGGCCCTCCGCGACGGAGGGCACCAGTGACACCACGTCATGGTTCACCCCGAAGAATGTCATGGGCCGGTCATGACGTGGCCGCACTGGCCGTTCCGGGCCGGAGCGGTTGAGATCTGGGTATGACTTCGACACCAGTGATCGACGTAGACCGCCTGAACCTGAAGTACGGCGACTTCCACGCCGTGAAGGATCTGTCCTTCCAAGTCGGGCGAGGCGAGTTCTACGCCCTGCTGGGCACCAACGGGGCGGGGAAGACCTCGACCCTGGAAACCCTCGAAGGACACCGGACCCCGACGTCGGGCACGGTCCGCGTCCTGGGAAAGAGCCCGCGTGACCGCGCCGCCGTGCGGCCCAAGATGGGCATCATGTTGCAGGAGAGCGGTTTCTCACCGGACCTGACGGTGAAGGAATCGATCCGCCTGATCGGGACGCTGACCCACCGCACGGACCGGCTCGAACGGGTGCTCGGCATCGTGGACCTCTCACGCAAGGCGAACACGAAGGTGTCCCAGCTTTCCGGTGGCGAGAAGCGGCGGCTCGACTTCGCGACCGCGGTGTACGGCTCGCCGGAACTGGTGTTCCTGGACGAGCCGACGACCGGTCTGGACATCCAGTCGCGGGACGCGCTGTGGGACGCGGTCGACAAACTGCGCGAGGACGGCTCCACGATCGTGCTCACCACGCATTACCTCGAAGAGGCCCAGCAGCGCGCCGACCGCATCGGCCTGATGCACCGGGGGAAGTTCCACCAGGAGGGCACGGTCTCCGAACTGACGCGGACGCTGCCCGCCGTGATCCGCTTCGTCCTCCCCGCCCCGGCTCCGGCGCTGCCGTTGCAGGGCAGGCGGGAGCACGACGGGAAGTTCGTCATCGAAACCTTCGGTCTGCAGAAGGACCTGCACACCCTGTTGCGGTGGGCGCAGGACCACGCGATCGAGCTGCAGGACCTCGAAGCGGGCCCGACCAGGCTCGACGACGTGTTCCGCGCCATCGACAACGACTAGCCACTCACTCCACAAAGGACTCCAGTCATGCTTTCGATCGCCCGCAGCGAGCTGATCCAGATCTTCCGGAACCGCTCGGTCCTCATCACCAGTTTCGTGATGCCCATCGCGATCTGCGCGTTCTTCGTCTACCAGCACGAAATCTTCGCCAAGATCGGCAGCCTCGGTTACATCGCGGCGATCGTGATGTTCACCGTGTGCGCGTTCGGTCTCTACGCCAGCTCGGTGACCACGCTCGCCTCCCGGCGGCAGAACCTGTTCCTCAAGCGGTTGCGCTCGACAGCGGCCGGTGACGCCTCCATCCTGATCGGGCTGGTGCTTCCGGTCACCGTCATCGCGCTCGTCCAGGTGGCCGTGATCATGACCGTGCTGGGCTTCGTGACCGGCAAACCCGCGAACATCGGCTTGCTGGTGCTGGCCGTCCTCGCCACCGTCGCCATGATGATCGGCCTCGGCCTGGCCACCGCGGGCCTGACCAACTCCCCCGAGCACGCCCAGGTCACCACGCTGCCGGTGAGCCTCGGGGTCATCGCCGTCGCTTCCTGGGTCGGTATCAGCGGCACCGACGACCTGACCCTGGTCAAGCGCCTGCTGCCGGGCGGTTCGGCCACCGAACTCGCGGTCAACGCCTGGAACGGCGGCGTCGCGGTCTCCGAATCGCTGCTCCTGCTCGCCCCGACCCTGGCGTGGGTCGTCGTCGCGGTGGTCCTGGCCTCGCGGCTCTTCCGCTGGGAACCGCGCCGATGACCCGGTCCATCCGAGGAGGAAAACCCATGCGCAAAGCCATGATCCCCGTTCTCGCGGCCGCCTTGCTGACCGCGGCGACCCCGGCGGTCGCTTCGGCGGCGCCCCCGCCGAAGTGGGGGCCTTGCCCGGCTGAGGCGGCGGGCCTCGGCCTGGAGTGCGGCACCCTCGACGTCCCGCTGGACTACCGTGACCCCGGCGGGAAGACCATCGAGATCGCGATCTCGCGGCTGGCGAGCACCAAACCGGAAAAGCGCCGCGGCGTGCTGCTGACGAACACGGGCGGCCCCGGCGGTGAAGGACTGGCCTACCCGGACACCCTCAAGAAGCAGCTGAACATCCCGCAGGACGTGCTGGACAGCTACGACGTGATCGGGATGGACCCGCGTGGCGTCCACAACAGCACGCCGGTGACCTGCGGGCTGACCGTCGCGGAGCATCCGTCCAACATCCCGAGGTACGCCCGGGACTCGGCCGACGTCACATCCGAGGCACAACGGGTCGCCGCCGTCGCCGCGAAATGCGGTTCCTCGCCCACCGCGCCGCTCCTTCCGTACATGACCACCGCCAACACCGCCCGCGACATGGACCGCGTCCGCGAGGCGCTCGGCGAGCGGAAGGTGAACTACTTCGGCATCTCCTACGGCACCTACCTCGGTTCGGTGTACACCTCGTTGTTCCCCGAGCGCAGCGACCGGTTCCTGATCGACAGCGCGACCGGGCCCGGCGGCTGGGACGCGTCCTTCTCGCGACTGTTCGGACAAGGTGTCGAAGACCGCTTCCCGGACTTCGCGAAGTTCGCCGCTTCGAAACCCGAGTACGGCTTGGGCCGGACGCCGGCGGAGGTGACGGCGAAGTACTTCGAGCTCGCCGCGCGGCTGGACAAGACCCCGAGTCCGGACGGCTACAACGGCCAGGTGTTCCGCCACATCACGTTCGCCTATCTCTACTACGACAAGCAGCTGCCGCTGCTGGCCGAGACCTGGCACGCGCTCGACAGCGGGAAACCCGCGCCGGCGCCCGCCATCACCGGATCGACCGCCGGCACGGCGTACCCGGCCGACAACTACATCGCGAGCCAGCTGCACGTGATCTGCAACGACTCGGACTGGCCGGAGAACGTCAGGACATACCGGCGCAACGTCGCGATCGACCGGTTCCGGCATCCGCTGTTCGGCGCGGCGGCCGCGGACATCACGCCGTGCGCGTTCTGGCCGTCCGAGCCGGTCGAACCGCCGGTGAAGATCACCGGCCGCGGCCCGTCGAACCTGCTGATCGTGCAGAACCTCCGCGACCCGGCCACGCCGCTGGCGGGCGCGCGGAAGCTGCGTGAAGCCTTCGGCGACCGCGCCAGGATGGTCACCGTCGACCAGGGCGGGCACCTGGCGTACCTGTTCAAGGACAACAAGTGCGCCAACGACCTCGCGACGGGGTTCCTGGTCACCGGTGCGCGACCGCGGCACGATCTCGCCTGCTGATCCGTGGTGGTCCGGTGGGTCGTGAGTGGCGATTCGGGTTCTATCGGACCCATATTTGTCTACCCACTGGATCCTGATGTCATCTTGGTGAGGTCGTAGAGCTTGTTCTGGATGCTGATGTGGGCGAGTGGGGAGGATTTGGACGTTGAACGTCCGGAATCTTCCCCGCTCGGCTGCCGTCCGCGGGGTTGTGGGGTGGCACGGTCTTGATCGACGGAGGATCGGGGACGTTGAGTGTCCCCGATCCTCCGTTGATCAAGCTCCGAGACCGGACCGACCCCCTTCGACGATGAAGGAATCAGGACACTCAACGTCCCGAATCCTCCACACTCGAACCTTTGCCACCCACGACCAACCCGACCCACGCCCGCCTGCTGATCCGCCTCTCAGGAGCGGCAGACCTGGTCCGCAGGCAGCTCTCCGCTCAGCAGGTAGTCCCGCGCCGCCACGTCGACGCACCGGTCACCCTTCAAGAACACGGCGTGCCGGAACGCTCCTTCCACCGTCACCAGCCGCGAACCGCCGAGCGCCCGGTGCAGCGCGAGTTGCCCGGCGTACGGCGTCGCGGGGTCGCCGGTCGAGCCGAGGAGCAGAGCCGGCGAAGTGTTGTGGATCCGGGTGGCGGGTTCGGCGGGGGCCACGGGCCAGAACGCGCACGGCGTGATGTTGCGCGCCAGCGGCCCGAACAGCGGCTCGGCCACCCGGTGCTCCTGGATGTCCCGGTAGTACGTCGCCGGTTCGCGGGAGGCCGCTCGATCCGCGCAGATGACCGGCGTCCCCGCCCGGTCGGTCGCGGAGCCGGAGCCGGTCGTCAGGCCGTCGAGGAGCGCGGCGAGTCCTTCCGGAGGAGTGACGGGACGGCCTGCCGCGGCATCGCGGAGTGTCCGTACGGTCGCGGCGAACTCGGCCTGTGAAGCGGGCCGGTCGTCGTAGAGGTTCGCGAAGAAAAGGTACGGCACCAGGTGACCGTCCACTGTGTACTTCCCGACCCGGAACGGCCGCCGCTCCGCCGACCGGGCGACGTCCCGCACGGTCGCCACCACCTCGTCCGCGGTCTCCCCCATGCCTTGCCCCACGGCGCTCCTCGCCCAGTTCCGCAGCGCGGCGTCGAGCGCCGGGGCGGTCGGGCGGAGCAGGCCCGGCCCGTACGCCTCGGGATCCACCGACGAATCGAGGACGAACCGGTCGGCCCGGGAGCCGAACATCTGGAGGTAGACCGCGCCGAGATAGGTCCCGTACGACGCGCCGAGGTACGAGATCTTCCGCTCGCCGAGCGCGGCGCGCACGACGTCCATGTCCTTGGCGGTGTTGCGGGTCGAGGCGGCCCGCAACAACTCGTGGTCGTTGCCCGAGCAGCCGCGCGCCAGGTCCTTCGCGAGGGCCACGCTCTCACGGAACGTCCTGAGATCCGGCCCTGCCGAACGTGTGAACGTGTCGGTGTTCCAGGCGCACCGAAGCGGCGAACTGCGCCCGACGAACCGGGGGTCCATACCGACGAGGTCGTAGCGGGCAGCGATCTCCGGCATGAGCGGTCCGGCCAGGACCAGTTCCATGGCCGGGCCTCCCGGCCCACCCGGATTGAGCATCAGCGTGCCGAGCCGGTGCGCGGGATCGGTAGCCTTCACCCGGGCCAGCGCGACGGTGAGCTTGCGCCCCCGCGGACGGCGATGGTCGACCGGCACGGCGATGTCCCCGCACTGCGCGCCCGCCTTGTCCAGCTCCGCGCCGAGGACGTCGCCGGGGCCGGTCGTGCAGCCGTGCCAGGTGATCGAAGGGACCGCGACGGCGGGCACCGACGGCAGCAACGCCCCGGCGACGAGCAGTGCCACCACGATGGCTGTTTTCCTGAGCAACCCGAACTCCCTGATATCCAACGAAATTCCCGATATCAGGCTAGAAGCGCTACACCCGCGAAGGCGTCCGTCCCGGGGACGAGACGTCTAGCCCGCTGGGGGGCTTTTTCGGGGTTTTGCGGCGCTCCAGCACCCAGTCGGTGAGTACCAGCAGGAGCAACGGGCTGAGCCAGGCCCCGATGCTCATCGCGCTGTACCGCATGAGCACTTCGCTGCCGCCGAAGGTCGAGCCGATCTGCGGCGTCAGCACGATCGTGGCCACGACGTTGATCACGCGGCTCAGCACGATCGACATCGCGAGCGCGAAACTGCGGGACATCCACCGGCGATGCTCGCCGAAGCGGCGCTGCCTCGCCATCCGGATCCCGATGATCGTGACCGCGATCCACAGCACCGAGCCCACCAGGTTGGCCACCCGCACGGAAGGGCCGACGCTGGTGTGCCAGCCGATGTACAGGCCGACGAACCCGGCGGGGAGCGCACCGGCGAAGACGTAGATCCGGCCGGTGATCCGGTGCCCGCGCCGGTAGCGGGCGCGGAACGCGGGCCAGATCTGGAAACAGGCGGTCACCATCGCGACCGTGCCGAAGAGGACGTGCGCGACGAGCATCGGGTAGTAGAGGCCGTTCCCCGGTGGCGCTTCCAGCCGCGACTCGGCCGGGTCGAAGCTCAGGTACGGCGGTACCGAAAAGGCCAGGAAAGCCGCCGCCACCAGCATCAGCGGCACGATCCAGGGGCGCCGCCACCAGCGGGGCGCGTTCGACGAGGTCATGGTGATCCGTTCGGGAGGGGACGATCAGAAACTATGTACACCATACACATGAACGTACGTCATACAGAGTTTTAGGATGGTCATCGACGACACCGACGGGATGGCTGATGGCGACACGTGACAACAAGGGCCCGGATCTCCAGCGCAGCCTCGCGCTGCTGTGGGCGGGACGGACGCCCGGCAGGCGCGGGCCACGGGCCCAGCTCACCGTGGAGCGGATCGCACGAGCCGCGATCCAGGTCGCGGACGCCGACGGCCTGGACGCGCTCTCCATGCAGCGGGTCGCCACCGAGCTCGGCTACTCGACGATGTCGATCTACAACCACATCCCCGGCAAGGACCTGCTGCTGGAAGTGATGGCCGACGTCGCGGCCGCGAAACCGCCCGAACTCGACGGCGCGAAGGACTACCGCGACGCTGTCCGGCAGTGGGCCGGCGCGCTCTGGGCCGCTTTCCAAACCCATCCCTGGCTGCTGCGCGTCCCGCTCGACCACTCGCCGATCGGCCCCAACCAGCTCGCCTGGCTGGACCGCCTGCTCCGGCCCCTGCTCGAAGCCGGACTCGCTCCCTGCGAGGCGCGGGCCGCGGCCCTGCACCTGACCGCCGTCGTCCGCGGCACCGCGCAGATCGGCCTGGACATGAACAGCGCGCACAAGACCGACGGCGGGCGGCCGCGCACGGAAACCGAGCTGGCGCGGGCGTTGTCCGAGCTCATCGACCCGGAAGGCTACCCCGCGCTGGCGGCCGTCCACGCGGCCGAGGCCAGTGTCGCGGCAGGACCCGAGCAGACCGGTGAGGGGGCGCTGCCCGCCGAGATCGGCTTCGGTGTGGACCGGTTCCTGGACGGCATCGACGTCTGGGTGGCGAAGTCGTGAGTGGCGATTCGGGTGAGAACGGACCGGTATTTGCCTACCTACGTGTGACCAGGGTGAAGGTGGCGTGCGGGAGTCGAGGGTCGACTCGGTTCACGCGGCCACCACGAGCTGGCGGCTCAGCGGGTGCCGGGTGTTGACGATGTAGGAACGGGGACGTTGGGTGTCCTGATTCCTTCATCGTCGATGGGAGTGTTCCGGTCTCGGTGCTTGATCAACGGAGGATCGGGGACACTCAACGTCCCCGATCCTCCGTTGATCAAAACCGTGCCACCCCCACAACCCCGCAGACGGCAGCCGAGCGGGGAAGATTTGAGACGCTCACCGTCCCAAATCCTCCCCACTCACCCAGGATCCAGTGGGTAGGCAAATACGGGTCCACCAGACCCCGAATCGCCACTCACGACCAACCCGGCCAAGCACGGCCGAAACCAACGTCCCGGACCGGAGCGAGGTGCTCCGGCCCGGGACGACCCCCGGTTCGGGTTCCGGCTCAGCGGTCGCGTTCCTTGGCGAACAAGGACTTCGACCACAGGTAGCCGACGATCGACAACACCGCGCACCAGCCGACCGCGAGCCAGGCGCTGCCACCGATCGGGGTGCCGAGCAGCAGTCCCCGGAGCGTCTCGATGACCGGCGTGAACGGCTGGTACTCGGCGAACCAGCGCAGCCAGGCGGGCATGGAGTCGGTGGGCACGAAACCGCTGCCGAGGAAGGGAAGCAGCATGAACACCATCGGGGTGTTGCTCGCCGTCTCGACACTCTTGGCGGCCAGCCCCAGCGCCACCGACAACCAGGTGAGCGCGATGGTCAGCAGCAACAGCACCCCGACGGCCGCGAACCATTCGCCGACGCCCGCCGTCGGCGAGAAACCGACGAGCAGCGCGACCCCGAACACCACGGCGAGCGCGAACGCCGTCTGGATGAACGCGCCGACGACGTGACCGGTCAGCACCGACGCCTTGCTGATCGCCATGGTGCGGAACCGGGCGATGATGCCCTCGGTCATGTCCGTCGCCACCGAGATGGCGGTGCCGAGGGCGGCGCTGCACACGGTGATGAGCAGGATGGCGGGCGTGACGTAGCCGACGTATTCGGCGCGGCCGCCCCCGCCGCCGAGGCCGTTCCCGAGGGTGCCGCCGAAGACGTAGACGAACAGCAGCAGGAACACGATCGGCTGGCCGACCAGCATGATGGTGAGTGACGGATACCGTTGCATATGTCTGATGTTGCGGCGCAGCATCGTCGACGAGTCGCGCATCGAGAGGGTCAGGCTGGTCATCGGGCCAACTCCTTGGTCGCTTCGGTCCGGTGACCGGTGAGGCTGAGGAACACGTCGTCGAGATCCGGGGTGTGCACGGTGAGGCTGTCGACAGCGACGGCTTCGGCGTCGAGCCGGTCCAGCACCGCGCGGAGAGCGGCGACGGTGCCGTCGGTCGGCACGCGCAGCGCCAGGCCCTCATCGTCCGAAGTGGACACTTGCAGCGCGCGGGTCGCGTCGCGCAGCGAGCCCGCGTCGGGGAACTTCAGTTGCATGTGCCCGCCGGGCACGCGCCGCTTCAGCTCGTCGGGCGTGCCCAGTGCGACGACGCGGCCACCGTCGAGGACGGCGACGCGATCGGCGAGCTGGTCGGCCTCCTCCAGGTATTGCGTGGTGAGGAAGATGGTCACGCCGTCGGCGACGAGGTCGCGGATGATCTGCCACATCGTGCGGCGGCTGCGCGGGTCGAGGCCTGTGGTCGGCTCGTCGAGGAAGATGACCTTGGGGTCACCGATCAGGGTCATCGCCAGGTCGAGTTTGCGGCGCATGCCGCCCGAGAAGGTGGCCGGAGTCTTCTTCGCGGCGTCGGTCAGCTCGAACCGTTCCAGGAGTTCGGCGGCGCGCTTGCGCCCCGCACGGCGCGGCAGGTGGTGCAGATCCGCCATGAGGAACAGGTTTTCCTCGCCGGTGAGCAGACTGTCGACCGCGGAGAACTGGCCGGTGAGGCCGATGGAGGCGCGGACGCCGTCCGGATCGGTGGCCAGGTCGGCTCCGGCGATGGTGGCGCCCCCGGCGTCCGGGCTGACCAAAGTGGACAGGATGTTGACCGTGGTGGTCTTGCCCGCGCCGTTGGGGCCGAGCAACGAGAAGACGGTGCCGGTCGGGACGTGCAGGTCGACGCCGTCCAGTACGACCTTGTCACCGTAGGACTTGCGCAGTCCGGTCGCGGAGATGGCCGGGTGTCTCATGTGGATTCCCTTGGTGTGTAAAGGACCCGGAGGGTCAGGAACGGTGAACGAGGATGTCGCCGACGGACGTTCCGGCGTGGACTTCGAGCTTGTCGGTCGTGGCGTCGGGTGCGCCGGCGGCGGCCATGTCGTTGACGACGCGGCCGAAGCGGGTGTTCACGTCGAGCCAGGCCGCGCTGCCCTCGCGGATGCCGACCTCGATGTCCCCCATCGACGTGTCGAGGTCGAGCTTGCCCCTGGCGGCGTCGAGTACGCGGACCGAACCGTTGGCGGTCTTGGCTTCGACGTCGCCCTCGGCCCGCTCGACGGTGATGTCGCCGTTGGCCGAGCGGAGGCGGATCGAGTCGCCCGCCGCCCCGATCGTGGTGGTCCCGTTGGAGTTCTTCACCACCGCGGTGCCCGCGATCTCGCCGACGTGCACCCTGCCGGAGCTCGTGCTGATGTCGGCGTTGCCGTCGACGTGCTCGACGACGATGTTCCCGGACGCGGAATGCACCTTCAGCTCACCGGTCCGGTCGAGCCGGATGTGCCCGGTCCCGGACCTGTAGCGGCAGGAGCCGAGCCGCCCGGTCACGGTGAGATCGCCGAGACCGGTGCTCCCCTGCACCCGGGAACCGGCGGGCAGTTCGATGGTCACGTCGATCGACCGCGTCTTGTTGGAGAAGTCGAGCAGACGCATTTTCGGTGCGCGGACGGTCAGGGTGCCGCCGGAGAATTCGACGACGGTCCGCTTCGCGGCGTCGACGTCGGAGTCGTTGTTCTCGTCCGCCGGGGTGACTTCGACGACCGTTTCCGGGCGGTCGCCGGCGACGATGCGGACGTAGCCGACGACCGGCTCGAGGTCCGCGAGAATGGGTTCCGGGGTGGCGAAAGAAGGCATGGTTGTCCCCTCAAAGGTGTCGTGATCGGTGTTCGTGCTGGTCGGACGGGGTCTAGCTGACCCAGCCGGTGTAGCGCTGCGCGGCGCGGTGGCCGCTGGTCGCCGAGGTGGGCGGGGCGGCCGGTTCCGACGGCCGCAGCGCGGCGGACGCGGCCCGCACGAGCCACGCGTTGACCGAACGGCCTTGTGCGGCAGCCGCTTCTTCGACGCGCGCCTTGAGCTGTTCCGGCAGCCGGAAGTTGATCCGCGCCGTGGCCCCTTCCTCCTCCGGCAGCGGCGGGAGCGGGGGCATCGGCGGCTCCGGCACCGACGGCGCGACAGGGCCGGCCGGTTCGGCGACCGGAAGCGTGACGGCGAAGCTGGCTTCACCGGCGCGCAGCCGGACCTCGACCGAGCCGGGTGCCAGATCCCGGGTGATCTCGTCCGACGCGGCGGACAACGCGTCCAGCAGCGCGAGACGGATGGCCGACGCGAGCGGCGCGGTCAGGCGTTCGGCGAGAGCGCTCGCCTCCGCTCCGCCTGCCTCGGCGGCGACGGCGAGTTCCCGGCGAACGGTGTCCACAAAGGGCGTCAGATCCATGACACCATCATGGCACCGCGATGGCGCCATTACAAGAACAACTTGGCGCTAAGTGGCGCCACAATGGCGTCTATGCAGGTCAGGAGCCTAAAATTGCTGGAGAGACACTCTGGCTCTGCTCTGTGGCCGACGCGCTGCACCGGGTCAGGCGGCGAAGCCGGTGCTCCCGGACAGCGGCGGATACGCACGTGCCCATTCGGCCAGGTTCCGCTGGCGGGGCAACCAGGACCCGGCCGAATACGTTGCCGCGGCCCCGGGCCAAGGCGAGGATTGCCTTGAGCCACAAGAAAAGGGAGCGACCCACCGTCAAGTGTGGGGGTCACCGAGGCGGGTCGCTTCCCGAACTCCACGGTACAAGAACTTCGCTCGCTCAGAGGGGCAAGGCTTTCTGTACCGGCGGCTCTTGACAATCAGGATCCACAGTGGACACGGGCGTCCACGGCAGAAGAGGAACGCATGCGAGCAGTTCGGGTGAGCGTCTGCGCCCTGGACCCCATCACGACGGCCGGGATGGCCGACCTCCTCGGGACACGGGCTTCCGTGAGGGTGGTCGACGACCCGGCGCGGGACGGGATCGAGGTCGTCGTCGCCGCTTTCGAGCGGCTTTCGGCCGACGCGGTCACCGCGTTGCGTGAAGTCGCCCTCGAACTCGGCAAGCCGATCGTGCTGGTGACCGACCGGATCGAGGAAGGCGGTCTCGCGGTCGCGGTGGAGTGCCGGGTGGCCGCCATCCTGCCGAGGTCGGCGGCGACCGACTCCCGGGTGGCCGACAGTGTCCGGCGCGCCGCTTCGGGTACCGCGAGCCCGCCGTCCATTCTGCTCGGCAGGCTGACCGAACACGCCGAGCGGCTGCACCGGGAGACGCTCACGCCGGGCGAGCCCGCCGGGTCGGCGCTTTCGTCGCGTGAGATCGACGTCCTGCGCCTGATGGCCGACGGGCTCGACACCCAGGAGATCGCCACCGAACTGTCCTATTCGGAGCGGACGGTGAAGAACATCATCTACGCCGTCACCGACCGGCTGCGGCTGCGGAACCGGTCGCACGCGGTGGCGTACGCGATCCGGGAAGGCGTCATCTGAGGACGCTTGTCAGATAAGGCCTTCGCGGAGCGCGTAGGCCACGACGTGCGTGCGGTTCCGTAAACCGAACCGGCTCAACAGGCCGTGGAGGATGTTCTTCACGGTCCGGTCGGAGTAGGCCACCCGCCGGGCGATCTCGCCGGTGTCGAATCCTTCCGCGAGCAGCCGGAGCACCTCGGTCTCGCGGGGCGAAAGCCCGCTGAGTGTGAGCTCGCGCGGCTCGAGGACTTCCTTGTGCAGCCGCGAAATCCCCCGGAGCAGGCTGCCGAGCTGGTCTGCGGGCAGATCGCCCCGGCCGGCGTGGGCATCGGCGACCGCGCGCAGCAGTCGCCCGGGCGTCGCCTCGGAGCGCGCGACGACGACGGCGAGCCCGCGTTCCACCGCGGCCCACAGTTCGGCCTGATTGGGTTTGTCGGCGACGAGCACCAGCCGCGCGGGCCCGGCCGGGATCCGGTGCGGCTCGTTCCCCGTGACCGCGACGAGGACGTCGGCCGTTGCCGGATCGTCCCGCAGGGTGATGCCGGGGCCCGCGCCGAGCGCGCTGCGCAGGCCTGCCAGGACGAGTGGGTCTCCGGCGTGCACCGCGACCCGGATCTCCCGGCGCTCCTCGGCCCGGACGACCGGCCGCACGGGCGTCGTCATGATCGTGGACATGCTTCCAGGTAACCGGCCGCCCGGAAGCCCGGACAAGCAGAAGAAGGGGGCAGCTTTTCGCTACCGCAAGCCTGCCGGTTGAATGGACCGCGGTGAAACCGGTGGAAGCGAGTGAGAAGCGGTCGGTGTTCGGAAAGCTCCTGCTCGAACACCGGCGGGCCGCGGGCTGGACACAGGAGCGGCTGGCCGAGGCCTCGGGGCTGAGTGTCCGCGCCCTGCGCGAGCTGGAACACGGCCGCGCGCGAGCCGCCCAGCAGCGCTCGTCGGAGGTGCTCGCGGACGCGCTCGGCCTGACCGGCGGTGACCGGGAGTTCTTCCTGACCGTCGCGAAACAGGGCAGGCGTCGCAACCCGGCACTGGCCGCCCAGGTCGCGGCGACCTGCTCACTGCCCGCTCCCCTCGCGGACCTCTCCGGCCGGGAAAGCGAACTGGCCCAGCTGTCCGCGAAGGTCGCCGAGGGTGGCGGCGTGGTCGCGATCGTCGGGCAGGCCGGGGTCGGGAAGACCGCGCTCGCGGTGACGGCGGCGGACCGGTGGCGCGGGGACTTCCCGGACGGGAGCTACGCCGTCGACCTGCGCGGGATGGACGAAGAACCATTGAGTGCCCGGGCCGCGCTCGACCGGCTGCTGCGCGCGCTGGACGTCGCGCCGGGGCACGTGCCCGCCTCCGAAGCCGAACGGTCGGCGTTGCTGCGGATGCTGCTCGACGGCCGGAAGGTCCTGCTGCTGCTCGACAACGCCGCCGACGAGGCGCAGGTCCGGCCGCTGCTGGTCACCGGGGCCGGCTGTCTCACCCTGATCACCTGCCGCCGCACGCTCGCCGGGCTCGAAGGCGCGCGCTGGCTGGGGCTCGAGCCGCTTTCGGACGGCGGCGCGACCGGTCTGCTCACCAAGATCATCGGCGAGGACCGCGTGCGCGCGGAGCCCGCCGCGGCACGGGAGCTCGTCGAGCTGTGCGGGCATCTGCCGCTCGCGGTCCGGATCGCGGGCAACCGGCTCGCCACCCGGCCGCAGTGGTCGCTCGCCCAGCTGGCCGACCGGCTGCGCGACGAAAGCACCCGCCTGCGCGCGCTCGCGGCGGGCGATCTGCAGCTGCGATCGGCGTTCGACCTGTCCTATCGCGCGGTTTCGACCGGGGCGCGACAGCTGTTCCGGAGGCTGGCGACCGTTCCCGGCGCGGACTTCGGTCTCGAACTCGCGGCCGTCGTGTCCGGCGCGACCGACGCCGACGTCCGCGACCACCTCGACGAACTCGTCGACGCCAGCCTCCTGCAGACCACGGCCGAGCCGGAACGCCACCAGTTCCACGATCTGATCCGCCTGTTCGCCGAGGAACGGTTCGAGGCGGAGGAAGACCCGTCCGCGCGGGACACCGTGCTCGCCCACCTGCTCGACAAGGCGGCCGAAGCGGCCCGGTTGTTCTACCCGAAGGCACCGGAGACCGGACGGTTCGGCTCACGGGACGAGAGCGCCCGCTGGCTGGACGTCGAAGGCGAGAACTGGGTCGCCGCGCAGCGGGTGGCGGCGCGGAAGGGCTGGCACCGGGAGGTCAGCGATCTCGCCGTCGCGCTGCACTGGTACTCCGACGGACGGAGTGCCCAGCGGCCGTGGCTGGAGATCTTCTCGCTCGGCGCGGCCGCGGCGAGCGAACTGGGCAACGCCCGGAACGAGGCGAAACTGCTCAACTTCGTCGGCTGGGCCAGCAGTGTCTGTCTCGACGACGAAGAAGGAGCCGTGGCGGCACATCGCCGCGCGCTGGAGATCGCCACCCGGGTCGGCGACCGCACCGAGCAGGCCTGGGCGTCCATCTATCTCGGCCAGGTGTTGCGATACGTCGGAGAAGACGCCGAAGCGTTCGAGTACGCGAAACGCGGGTACGAATCGGCGGACGAACTGCCGTTCTGGGACGGGCAGAGCTCGGCCCGGAACGTCTACGGGCATTCGCTGCGCGCGGCCGGGCGGCACCCCGAAGCGCTCGCCGTCTACCGCGCCATCCTCGCCGACGCCGAACGGCTGGCGGCCGACACCTACCCCGGACTCCACCGGATGTTGAAGGCACTGTGCCTGCGCGCCATCGGCGACGTGCTCGGGGATCTCGCCGAATGGCGGGAAGCGGCGGGCTACTACCGCACCAGCCGGTGGCTCTCGTGGGAAGGCGGATTCGCCGCGATGGAGGCGATCTGCGCGCTCCGCGAGGGGCACGCCTGGCGGGAGGCGGGTGCCTTCGAGGAGGCCAGGGAGTGCCTCACCCTGGCCGTCGAGCTCTCCCCCGGGCCATCGTTCAATGCCCGGAGGGAACAGGCGCTGGCCGAGCTGGCGCTTCTGCCGGACGCCTAGGCCACGGCGCGGCTTCCTCCAGTTGCGAGGCCAGCCGGATGAGGACGTCCTCGCGGTCCTGGGCGGCGACGAGCTGGACGCCGATCGGCAGGCCGTCGGCGTTCCAGTGCAGGGGCAAGGAGATCGCGGGCTGGCCGGTGATGTTGAACGGCGCCGTGAACGCCGCGCCCGTGGCGATACCGGCGGCCAGTTCCTCGGGTGACTTCGCGTCCGGGGCCAGTTCGCCGAGCGCGGCGGGCGGCGCGGGCGACGTCGGAGTGAGGAGGACGTCCAGCTCGTCCTCCCAGAGCGCCGCCACTCCCCGAGCCCACCGCTGCGACGAAAGCGACGCGGCGAGCCACTGCACGGCGGTGACCGACCGGCCCGCTTCGGCGAGCATCGCGTTCATCGGCTCCAGGTCGGACGAAGACAGCCGCTCACCGAGCCGCTCGGACCAGGCCTCGAGTTCCCAGGTGACCACGGCCGCGAGCAGGGCGGGCATGGTGTCGAACATCCCGGGCGCGTCCAAGGCGGCCGCCGCGCTGGGAGTGACCTGGTGGCCGAGGGATTCGAGCAGGCGGGCGGTCCGTTCGACCGCGCCGACGCAGTCG
The DNA here is from genome assembly GCF_055580625.1 of Amycolatopsis sp. NPDC031561. Classification (NCBI taxonomy): domain Bacteria; kingdom Bacillati; phylum Actinomycetota; class Actinomycetes; order Pseudonocardiales; family Pseudonocardiaceae; genus Amycolatopsis; species Amycolatopsis sp. NPDC031561. The sequence goes on from NZ_JBVILA010000022.1 coordinate 170,291, forward strand.
GCGTGCGCGGTTTCGCAGGTACCCGGCGCGGTGATCCGGTACCCGATCCGCAGCCGTCCGGGATCCGCGCCGACCTCCGTCCGATAAGGACGGTCAGGCGGCGGAGCGGAGTAAGGGTCGCCCGGCGCGGCCCCCGCCGTGACGTCGAGGACCGCCGCCGTGTCCCGGACCGACCGGGTCAGGACGTGTTCGTGGGTGACCTGGCCCCAGTACTCGCCGAAGTCCGGCCCGAGGCTGGTCCGTGCGCGGCTCGGCTTCAGCCCGACCAGCCCGCAGGCGGCCGCGGGGATCCGGAGCGAACCCGCCATGTCGTTGCCGTGGGCGACGGGGACCATGCCCGCGGCCACCGCGGCGGCCGAACCACCGCTCGACCCGCCCGGCGACCGCGCCGGGTCCCACGGATTCCTTGTCGCGCCATGGAGAAGCGGTTCGGTGGTGATGCTCGTCGCCAGTTCCGGCGTGTTCGTGCGGCCGCAGAACAGGAAACCCGCGGCCCGCAGGCGCGCGGCGAGGTACGAGTCCGCCTGCGCGCGCCAATCCCGCTCCCACAGGGCGCGCATGCCGCCGTGCACCGGATCGCCCGCGGTGTGGCAGAGGAAATCCTTCAGCAGCATCGGCACGCCGCGGAACGGTCCCGGCCCTCGCGCCGTCACCGCCTCACGCCGCGCCTGCTCGAAGCGCGTACTGACCACGGCGTTGAGTTCGCCGTCGAGCTTTTCGATCCGCGCGATCGCCGCGTCGAGCAGTTCCAGCGGTGACACCTGTCCTGTGCGGACCAGTTCCGCCTGAGCCGTCGCGTCCAGCCAGGTGAAGTCATCGCCAGCCATCCGGCACGTCCTCCTCCGCACATGAGATCAAGGAGTCCATTGTCGATCAGCGGCGACCGGGCACCCGGTGATTCCGGCGGATCAGAGCGGTTCGTGCAACCGATCATGCCCCTTCGATTCCTCATCGGCCGTGGCTGCAACTAAGCTGCGGGCTCGACGGAGCGGGAGGGCCGATGACGGACGCGGACGGGCAGAGCCCGCGGGAGCGCTACCGCGACCAGGTGCGCGCGGAGATCAAGCAGCGCGCGTGGGAGCAGATCGCCGCCGCCGGGGTCCCCGCGCTGTCGCTCAACGCGATCGCCAAACAGGTGGGCATGAGCGGCCCGGCACTCTACCGGTACTTCGCCAGCCGCGACGACCTCATCACCGCGCTCATCCGCGACGCCTACCGGAGCCTCGCCGACACCGTCCGGGCGGCGTTCGACGCCGGTGCCGACCTGGCCGGGCTCGCCGTCACCATCCGGGACTGGGCCCGGAGCGACCCGCAGCGCTACTTCCTCATCTACGGCACGCCCGTCCCTGGCTACCACGCGCCCGACGACACCACCGCCATCACCCGGGAAGTCATGGCGGTCCTGCTCGAAGCGTGCCGCGCGATCACCGTGGACAAGCCGGAAACCCCGTTCGACAAGCACCTGGAAGGGCACCGCGACTGGGCGGGCGACGACCCGGCCACGTCCGCGACCCTGCACCGCGCGCTCGCCTTCTGGACCCGCCTGCACGGCGTGCTCTCGCTCGAACTCGCCGGCCACTTCACCGGCATGAAGTTCGATCCCGACCTGCTGATCGCGGACGAACTGGACGACCTCACGACGCGGTGACCGGCTTTCGCCGAGACCGATCACGTTCGCACTGAACCTTTCACGGCCTTCGGGCGTCTTGCCCTGTGACGCTGCTGCCATCCGTGGGAAGCGTGGCTTCCGCGGTTGACATGCAACGTTGTAACGTTATAGCTTCTAAGTAAAGCAAGAACTAATAACCAGCGGATCGGCCGCCTTTCGCCACCCGACGGCCGACAGCCGTTCCGCCTGCCCGTTTCCGGGTTTCCGACGCTTCGGATGGGGACTTCGATCATGAATCGCGGAGGGAAGAGCACCAGGGGGACCGATCGCGTCAGAGTCGCCGTGCACGCCCCGGATCTCCTGGCCGGGCTCGGCACGACGAGCATTCTCGGCGCCGACGAGCGACTGAACGTACTGCCCGACACCGACCTCGGCCGGGCCGAGGTGATCGTGACGGTCGGGGATTCGATCGGCGACGGGGTTTTCACGTTCCTGCGCCAGGTCCGTGCCGCGTCGTCACTCGTGTCGCCGCCGAGGTGCGTGATCGTCACGGACCATTTCCCGGTCCAGGTCCTGATGACGGCGATCGAATGCGGGATGGCCGCGCTGCTGCCGCGGCGCGACCTCGACAGCGAGCATCTGGTGCGGACGATCCTGGCGGTCAGCCAGGGCGCCGCCGCCCTGCCGCCCCGATTGCAGGGAAGCCTGCTCTCCCAGCTCGAACGAATACAGGAAGACCTGCTGGTGCCCAACGGTCTCGCGCTGTCCGGACTGTCCGATCGGGAGCGTGAAGTCCTCCGGCTGCTGGCCGACGGCCATGGCACGGAAGAGATCGCGGCCAAACTCGCCTATTCGGAGAGCACGGTGAAGAACGTCCTCCACCGGGTGATGGCGCGGTATGGGCTCCACAACCGCACGCACGCCGTCGCCTTCGCGCTGCGCACCGGCTCGATCTGAGGCGAGCCTCGTGAGTGGTAAGGGCGGTTCTATTGAGGGGAAGGTCAAAAGTGGCGTGTTCGGGCGGTGATCACGCGTGATCAGAGACGGATCACGTGTGCTTGGAGCCGGATCTCGTGTGATCGGGAGACGTTCATGGAGTTCGGCTTCTGA